>CAJJNV010000001.1 GCA_905193225.1 uncultured Oscillospiraceae bacterium
AACACCAGCCTTCCAAGCTGGATACGTGGGTTCGATTCCCATCACCCGCTCCATTTTTTCGCAACACAATTTTTATATAAGGCTTTTGAGCCGATAAAAATTTATATAATCTTTATAATCTTATGGATTTATGCGCCAGTAGCTCAGGTGGATAGAGCAACTGCCTTCTAAGCAGTGGGTCGGGGGTTCGAGTCCCTCCTGGCGCGCCAAGCTTAAACCCCGGTAAATATGCGGCTTTCCGCGATTTACCGGGGTTGTTTTTTACCTTTTATTTTTCATTTGTAATTCACAAGCTATCGCAAAACTAAACTTCAAACAAGCGAGTCAAATGCAAAAAGCAGTGAAAGTATATTGCGAAAAGGGAAAAAATATGGTATACTATATTCGTCAATACAGGTATGTTAACAAAAACATAGTATATGAGACGGATATAATGATCAAGCCGTCAATCAGTTACAGCAGACATCGGTGACATCTGCGATTTTGCGCAAGAAAAAGTATAGAGTCAGCCAGAAGAATGATTTTGTATTTTTCCGTTGCTGTATATATGAGCCGATGAAAAAGAGGTGTGCTGAAATGAAAAGCATCCATAGAAAAACCAAATATCCGCCGAAATTTGTTTTTGGCGGAATATATGGCGCTTGTGGCAATCTTGTTTTGCGGGATGGTCAGGTTTTTGACGCCTTGAATTTGAAAAAACAAATGCTTTTCGGCACCCTGTTTCTCAGCCGTCTTGATGGCGTTCCGCCGAATTTGTATTGCTGTCGCATACATGATGTGTCCGGGAAAACAGATATAATTAAATATAGAATAAAAGCAGAGAAAACGACCTTTCGAGAAATCGGCATATGCACATTTAATAATGCCGATCAATGTGTATTTGCACGTCCTTAGGTTCACGGGGTTCTCTGCTTTCGCTTTTTAAAAAAGGGGAATTCGTAATCGGGAAACAAACCACAACCGGCAACGACCAAAAGGAGGGAAAACCATGACGAACGAAAAAATCAACCGCATAAAGGAGCTTGAAGAAAAGTTATCGTATCTGATTGAAGAGAATATGCCGCTTAAGCAGAAACTTTTGGTCCTGACGGAAGCACTTTGGCAGACGCGGGACAGAGAATATTGCGAAGCCATGGCAAATCAGATTCTCGGAGAAGCGGAAAACGAAAAGACGCTTGTCTGGGAGAAAAACTGTCACCACAAAAAACACATCTTTGAACTGAGAGAGCTTTTGAGGGAACAGGACGATGTTTATCGAGAATATTGAAAAATTCTGAGGTCCGAATGTATAGAAGGATCATTTTTTCGTCAATAGTATTCGGGAGGGAAACCACATAAAACAGCTATTCGGTAGACTTGGGTCTACATCAATGATTGAAAAAATAAAAGAAAGTGCAGTTTCCGTAACGCCGATTGTGTCGATCGTTTTATTGCTTTGTTTATGCATCATCCCGACGGAATCGGAACTCCTTTTAGCCTTTCTTGTGGGTGCTGCATTCATTATCCTCGGAATGGGGCTTTTTTCGCTGGGAGCCGAGCAGTCAATGACGCCCATTGGAAATAAAATAGGGACTGCGCTCACTAAAACGAAAAAAATGCCGCTTATTCTTGCGGTTAGTTTTGTGCTTGGCGTTGCGATAACCGCAGCGGAGCCGGATCTTCAGGTCCTTGCCAAGACGGTACCGCATATAGACTCTTTTCTGCTGCTTATAACTGTCGGCGCGGGAGTAGGACTTTTTATGGCGGTTTGTATGCTGCGTATTATCACGGGTGCGTCGTTGCGGCTGCTTCTTGTGGGATGTTATGCAGTCATTTTTCTCCTTGCAGGCTTTTGCGACAAGGATTTTCTCGGTGTTGCTTTTGACTCCGGCGGTGTGACGACAGGACCGATGACCGTACCGTTTATTCTTGCTATGGGGGTCGGTGTATCCAATATACGAAGTGACCGCAGAGCAGAGGCGGACAGCTTCGGACTTGTTGCATTATGCTCTGTAGGCCCGATACTTGCCGTGCTGATTCTCGGTTTTTTCAATCCCGGCAGCGATGCCGTAGCCGATCTGAATAATGCCGTTTTTGCGGACAGTACAGAGATAGGAAAGGCCTTCCTGTCGGCAATTCCCGAATATATGGCGGAGACCGCAACAGCGCTTTTCCCGATTATTGTGATGTTTTCTCTGTTTCAGCTTTCTTTGATCAGGATGAATCGCCGAAGCCTTGCAAAAATACTGTTCGGCATTCTTTATACATATGTAGGGCTTGTGCTTTTCCTCACCGGAGTAAATGTTGGCTTTTCGTCTCTCGGAGCACAGCTTGGAGGTGCAATTGTTTTATCGGATGCAAAGTATCTGCTGGTTCCGCTGTCGGCGTTGCTTGGCTGGTTTATTATATCTGCGGAGCCGGCGGTAGCCGTCCTGGAAAAGCAGATCGAGACGGTAAGTGCAGGAGCAATACCCGGTCGGACCATAAGAATCAGCCTGTCTGCGGCTATTGCTGTCGCTATGGGTATTTCGGCATTTCGTGTGCTGACGGGGATATCGATTCTTTGGTTTCTTGTTCCCGGCTATATCATTGCTGTTACGCTGTCTTTTTTTGTTCCCGACATATACACAGCAATTGCCTTTGACTCCGGCGGTGTTGCGTCCGGTCCTATGACGGCAACCTTTATGCTGCAGTTTTTTATGGGAGCAAGCACGGCCTACGGAGGCAGCGTCCTGCGCGATGCTTTTGGTGTCGTGGCAATGGTGGCGATGATGCCGCTGATCTCTATACAGACAGTGGGCTTCGTCTATGAAAGAAAAGCAAAGAAAACCGCACCTCGGGAAGAACACTACGGAGATATGGAAATCGTTGAGCTTTGGGAGGAAGTCGCATGAATTATATACTGACAATAACAGATCCCGCAGCAGAGTCTTTGCTCACCAAGATATGCGTGGAACTGGGAATGCCTGTATCAATTGTCTTTCGCGGACGGGGGACAGCGATAAAAAGTATGCTGGATCTTCTCGGAATAGAATCGCATGAGAGACGTGTTTTTATAGCGATTGCCGATGGGGAAAAGAGCAAAAGATATATAGAGGAGCAAAAGAAAAAACTCCATCTCGGAGTGCCGGGGCACGGCATTACGGTTACTGTGCCGGTGAAAAGTGTCGGAGGAGGACAGGCAGTGAGTTATTTGAACGGAAGAAACACGGGAGCAAAATACACAAGGCCGGAAAAATTTGATTATGAACTGGTCGTGGCGATCGCAAATGCCGGCACTACGGATATTGTGATGAATGCTGCGCGTGCCGCGGGGGCGCGGGGAGGGACGGTGATACACGGAAAAGGAACCGGCTCGGGAGACGCGCAAAAGTTTCATCACATTTCGATAGCGGACGAAAAAGAGGTTGTTTTGATCGTTGCCGCAGCAGAAATCAAATCGGCCGTCATGTATTCGATTCTTGAAAAGGCAGGACCGGGAAGTGCGGCAGGAGCACTTGTTTTTTCACTTCCCATTTCTGAGGCGGCAGGCTTCGGATTTATTTAAAGTGAGAATTAAACGGTAACTGCCTATAGAATAATACGCCCAAAGACGGCTTTTTTTGCCGGGCACAGAAAGCTGCCATCGGACAGGGAGCAGATTTCGGCGGCTTTGGGGAAATAATTGACGGCTCTGTATAGGCTTTGGGAGGCATCATGAAACAGCTTTTCTGCAGAAAAAACCTCTTGCACTTTCTCCGAATGAGCTTAAGATGTTCCTCTTTCTGATGTGTGGCGAGAGAAAAGCGTTTTCACGGGACGAGCTGCTTAACCATATCCGGGAATACAATGAGGATGTGGAAACCGGAATCTATGCTGACAATAAAAAAGCTGTCCGCACTGTGCCGGGACACAGCGCAGACAGCCTCAAAAAGCGGATAAAACGACGGCATTATTATATAAAGAGCGCCGGGTGCTTTTTTCTTTTCACTCTTCACTTTTTTAATTTGTATGCGGTGAGTGTATTCTTCATCAGCGTGGCAATGGTCATGGGGCCGACGCCGCCGGGAACGGGTGTGATGTATGAGGCTTTTTTCGATACCTCGTCAAAATCCACGTCGCCGCACAGCTTGCCGTCCTCGGTGCGGTTTATGCCAACGTCTATTACCACCGCGCCATCCTTGACCATATCGGCCGTGACAAATTTCGGCTTTCCTATGGCCGCAATGAGAATGTCGGCAGAAAGGCATTTTTCCTTTAGATTTTTTGTCTTTGAATGGCATATGGTGACGGTGGAATTTGCAGAAAGCATAAGCATAGCCATGGGTTTTCCGACAATGTTGCTTCGCCCGATTATTACGCAGTCCTTGCCGGCCGTTTCGATATTGTATTTTTTGAGCATTTCCATAACGCCGGCGGGTGTGCAGGGCAGAAAATCGGGATTGCCGGTCATGAGCCTGCCCACGTTTGCGGGATGAAAGGCATCCACATCCTTTTGCTCGCTTATGGCGTTTATTATCTTTTGTTCGTTTATGTGGGGCGGGAGGGGAAGCTGCACCAGTATTCCGTGTACCGTCGGCTCGTTGTTGAGCACGTCGATAAGGTCCAAAAGCTGCTGCTCGGATGCGGTTTTGTCGAGAATATATTCAAGAGATTTTATACCGCAATACTCGCAGGCGCGTTTTTTGTTCCTGACATACACTTTGGATGCGGGATCGTCTCCCACCAGTACCACTGCGAGACAGGGCACACCGCCGTCTTTTTTAAGAGCGGCAACCTGCTCCTTTACCTCGTCTTTAACGGCCGCGGAAACGGCCTTTCCGTCTATAATATTCATTGGTTTTTTTCCTCCGTGGATTGTGCGCTGCTTTCAGCGTCGGTTGGATCTGTTTGATTGCCTGAATCGCTTGCGTCAGCGGCGTTTGCTGTATCGGTAACGGTGTCGGCCGTAATCTTGTTTGATACCGCTTCGCCGGCGGTTTCGTCTGCTATTATCAAATGGGTTGAGACTTCATCTGCTGCAAAGGGGGCGGGCACTTTCATTGAATTGTCAAGGGCGGTGCCGTTTTTCTTAACCTTCGAACGGATAATAACAATGGCCAAAGCGCCGCCGAAAACGCATATTGCCGCAACAAGCTGAGAAATCTTGAAGCTGCCGATCATAAGGCTGTCGGTTCTGACCGATTCGATAAAAAATCTGCCCAGTCCGTACCACACTATGTACTGCAGGAAGGTCTCGCCCTTAAAGGTGCGGTGCTTACTGAGAAAATGCAGCAGAATGAATCCGGCAAAGCACCATATCGATTCGTAAAGAAAGCAGGGGTGAACAGGGGAGAGAGGGTCAACCGTGACTCCCTGTTCGGCAAGTGTGGCCTGCACCGAAGGCTTTGAAAGATAGTCTATGGTGCCGTTGCTTATCATTCCGAAAACCGAGGATGTGTTGTTGCCGAAGGCCTCCTGATTGATGAAGTTGCCCCAACGTCCTATGGCCTGTCCGAGCAGCAGGCCTATGCCCGCAAGATCGAACATGGCCGGCATATTGACCTTTTTAAATCTGCACATCAGCCCGCCGAAAACAACGGCACCGATAACGGCTCCGTATATTGCAAGACCGCCGTCGTGTATGCTGATGGCCTCTTTAAAGGAGTGGTAGCTGTCGAGAGAGGTCAGCACATAGTAGGCTCTGGCGCAGATTATGGCGCACACCGAGCCCACCAGCACAACGTCTATCATAGGGTCTTGCTTTATTCCGAAATAGGGTGCGCGGCGGAAGGCGTAGATTATGGCAAGCAGGAATCCCATCGCAATGAGAATGCCGTACCAATATACCTGAAATCCGCCGATTTCAAAGGCAACGCGGGAAAAGGTAAATTCTATTCCCAGTATTTCTCCTGTCATAACAGTGTCCATTTTGGTTCCTCGCTTTTTGGAATGTTTTTGCTTATTTAGGGGAAGAAAGTGTGGGGGTATATAGCTTTTTATGGGGATGCTTCTTTTATCTGCCGGACGAAAGACTTGAAATATGATTATCAGTCGTCAGCCTCTTGGCTGTCCTCACCGTAATCCTCGCTGCCGTCCTCGTCGTCCTTTACCGGCTCGATCACCGACAAACAAAGCCGGTCAAAATCAAAGGATTCCTTGGCACGCTTGTTTAAATCCTCTGCCGTCATATTTTCGTATATCTCGGCCTCGTCAAACAGTCCTGCTCCGGAACAGGCGCATCCGGTCAGCATATCTCCCACCGTTTCAACGTTGTTGAAATTCATAACATAGCTTCCGTAGAACTGGCGGCGCACCGATTCAAATTTGTTCTCGTCAATGCCGCTTTCAAGTACCTCTTTAATGCGGGCCTTGATCCTTTCGGCAAGGACTGCGGGATCGCGGCTTTCTCCGCTGAAGAGAATGCAGGCGTAGTTTCTTCCTTCGAAATAGGTGGCCGAAAACTCTTTGTTTATAAGGCCTTCGGTCATCAGCTCGTTATAGAAATCGGTCTGGGAGCCGATGATAAGCTCAAGCAGCATCTCGGTTTCCACACGTTCCTTAACCGAGCGGTAGCCCTCGCAGTCCTGCTTGAAGCCCAGTGCGAAAAGGGGAAGGGAAACGGGCATTTCCTGAGAAATGTAGGGAGCCATAACCTCGGCCGGCTCGTCATAAGGTTTTTGTTCAACCTCTTTTTTATCTACGGGTTTGAGTCCTTTTTCCACCGCCTCAAGCACCCTTTCGGTGTCGACGTTTCCGCAGACGGTTATAAACATATTGGCGGGATTATAAAATGCGTCGTAGCATTTATAAAGCAGGTCGGCGTTGATTTTTGCGATGGTTTGCGCCGTTCCGGCAATATTTATTCTGACCGGATTGTTCTTATACATTATTGTAAAGAGATTTAAAAGCAGCACCCAGGAGGGAGAATCGTCATACATTCTGATTTCCTGGCCGATTATGCCCTGTTCCTTTTGAACTGTCTGCTCGGTGAAATAGGGATGCTGTACGAAATCGAGAAGAATGTCGAAGGAATCGTAGAAACGGTCGGTACAGGAGAAAAGATAGCAGGTGCGGTCGAAGGAAGTGTATGCGTTGGCCGATGCGCCGGTTTTTGAATACCGCTCAAATGCGTCGCCGTCCTCGCTTTCAAAAAGCTTGTGCTCGAGATAGTGGGCAATTCCCTCGGGAACCGTTGTCCATTCCTTTTCGCCCTTTATGCGGAAAACATTGTCGATGGAACCGTATCTCGTGCCGTAAACGGCGTAGGCTCCGCGGAAATCCTTCTTTTCGCAAAGGTAAATCTTAAGGCCGCTTTGGTGGGTGGCGAGGGTGTATTTCTCGCCTATCTTTTTGTTTTCAAAAATCTGCTTTTCCATCAGTTTTTGCCCTCCTTTCCTTTAAGAAGATAGACCGTATCCAGTTCTATGTCTTTTGCAAAGTCAACAATCTGCTGCTTTGTCACCGACTCGATGTCGTTTATGAAGTCGGCCGGAGTGGGAAGCTCTTTTTCAAGCAGGCGGGAGGTATACCATACCTCGATGCTGCCGCTTGTATCCTCAACCGAACGGATGGCGTCGGTCAGGCCGATTTTTGAAGCCTCGAGAATTTCATCGGGAATTTTTCCCTCTTTCATAAGCTCGAGCTGCTCGAGAATGCCCTTTCTTGCGGCGGCTGCGTTTTCGATCTCGATACCGCTGTCCACCAGCATCAGGCCCTTGGCGGCGTAAAGCCGGGCGGCGCAGTAGTAGCAAAGGCTCATCTTTTCTCTGACCACCGTAAAGAGCTTGGAATAGGGCGATCCGCCGAAAATGTCGGTCATAACGCGCAGGGCGGCGATGTTTTCGCAAAGAGAGGAGTGGAAGGTGCGGAAACCGAGAACCAGCTTGCCCTGGGAAATTTCCATCTGTTCGGAAAATTCTCTGACCTCTTTTGGATGAACGGGGGAAAAGTCGTTGGTGATTACCTTAACATCCCTTGAAACGGCCGAAAATGCCTTTTTAAAGCAATCGAAAATGGGCTGCTCATCGTCCTTTCCCACGTGGATGATGTATGTGGGGGAGGTTTTGAGCAGGTTTTGCCAGAAATCATAAAGCGATTTGGGGGTGAGGCTTTCGACCGTCTGCTCGTCCCGCATTATGCCGAAAGGCTCGCCGCTGCACATCTTTTCAAGGGCTTTGGTGACGGTGTAGCTGCGTTTGTCGTTTATGAGGCCTCTTATCTCCTCGATAACCAGCCGCTTTTCAATCGTAAAATCGGCAATTGAAAATTCACCGTTTTGCAGGTTGGGATTAAATACCGCCGATTTGAGCAGCTCCACCGCCTGCGCCGATATGCTCTCGTCGGTGAGGGCGTATTTGTCGCAAAGGGAGATACAGGACAGCTTCATTAAAAGACTGTCGGCGCAGCGGGTGACGGTGGCCGTAAGCTCGGCGCCGTAAAGAAGGTTTAATCTGTCCTTAAGGGCTTTGGGGGTGGGATAGTCGGCCGTCGAACGGCAGAGAAGTCTTGAAAGAAGAGCGGTACAGGCCACGTTTTCCTTGGTTATGGGAAGGGCAAAGCAGATGGCGGTACGTTCGGTCTTGAATTTGGAGGTCTTGACATTTATGCCGTAGAGACCTTCGTCAAGGGTGATTTTTAAATCGGTGTTTTGCAAATTCGTTTCCTCCGATCGTTAAATTGTTCTTAAATAAACGGCGCGGAAAAGGCAAGGAAAAAACTGCCCAACGCTATTCCGTAACATTATACAATAAATGCAGGATTTTATCAAGAAAAAAATAGTATAAGGCTTTATTGATAAAAGATATACCGCATTGTTACCTCTTAACTTCTTCGCTGTTACCTGTAACTACATGCCTGTGCCTGATGCGCATCGGGTTTCTGTCAATGACGGCAGCTTTAATTAAAAACTCCGCCTATTTTCAATCATCCGCGCAGCGGATACTTTTTCTTTTCACTCTTCTCTCTTCACTATTAAAACTCCGCCCGTTTTCAATCATCCGCGCAGCGGATACTTTTTCTTTTCACTTTTCACTCTTCTCTCTTCACTCTTCTCTCTTCGCCATATAAAGCTCCTGCTTTATATCTCTGTTCTGTGTGTTTTTCCGTCCAACAAAACGGTTGTTGTCCCGCTATCCGTGCTGCCGTTTTTGCTGTGGCGGCGGGTAATTGTGATGTCGGTGCTTTCGTATAAAATTTTCAGCGTAAAATCGCCGAAGTCTTTGGGCAGCTGCGGGTGAATTGTCAGCTTGTTTCCGCTAATCTTTATTCCGAGCAGCTGTTCCAAAATGACCTGATAAAGCCATCCTGCCCCGCCGGTATAGTGGGTCCAGCCGCCCCGTCCCGCCGTATGCTCTCCGCCGTAAACATCAGCTGAAAGGGCATAAGGCTCAACCTTATATTTTTCGGCAAGGTTTTTGTCCGTGCATTTGTATGACGGAAGCACCGCCCGCAAAAGCTCGGCTGCTCTTTCGGTTTCTCCCGCTTTAAACAGGGCCGAGATCAGCCACACTGCTCCGTGGGTATACTGCCCGCCGTTTTCCCTGATTCCTTTTGGGTAGTCGGCGATATATCCCACCGGTATGCTCTCAAAGGGAGGATCAAAAAGCCTGATAATTCCGTTTTTCCTGTCGAAAAGGCGGTTGTAGGCGGTATCGAGTGCTATTTTGTTGTATTCGGTAAAGGGCAGGCCGCAGAGGGTTGCAAAGGCCTGAGGCAGCAGGTCGATTTTATCCTCGGGCGAGCGCTCTGAGCCGATGGGATTTTCTATGGGTAAAAACGCCCGCAGATATCGGTCCTTTTCAAAGCAGTGTGTGCAGATGCTGTCATAAAGTCTTTTTATATTTTCTTTAAGGGCTTCGGAAAGCTGTCTGTCGCCCATTATATCGCAAACGGGCAAAAAGCTTTTGGCGGCGAGAACATAAAACTCGGCCAGCCACACGCTCTCACCGCCCTTTGAAAATCCCGAAAAGCCGTCGTTCCAGTCACAGCTGCCCATCAGCGGTAAAAACCGTTTTGAGAATTTTACCCGCAAAAATGAGCGCTTGCAGTGCTCGTAAACGGTAAACTTTTCGGCGGTGCTGCTCGGGGAAAAGTATCTGTCATTTTCTTTCGGATCGAGGGGTGCGGCGGTCAAAAAAGGTGCCTTTTGATTTAAAATATCTTTTTCGCCGGTTACAGTTATATATTTCGATACGGCAAGGGGAAGCCAAAGAAAATCGTCGCTGCACCGTGTGCGCACGCCAAAGGGACCGTTCTCGCTTTCGTGCCACCAGTGCAGCACGTCGCCCTCCTCAAACTGGCGGGCGCAGCATAGCAGAATGTGGTCCCTTGCCGTGCTTTTTGAAAGATATAGAGCGGCCAAAATGTCCTGCAGCTGATCCCGGAAGCCGTATGCGCCCGAAGCTTGATAAAAGGCGGTGCGTCCGAAAATACGGGAACAGAAAATCTGATGGGGCAGCCAGGTGTTGAACATAAGGTCAAGGGCGGGATGACTTGATTTTAAAATAAATTTGTTTGAAAAGACAATGGGACTGTCTTTAAGGTGCGGATTGTCGGGACAAAAGCTCAAACTGAAGGTAATGTTTTCGGCCTTGTCTTTTTTTAGGGTTACCGGTACCGTTAAAGCGGCGCACAGCTGATTTTTAATCTCGTGGTCGTTAAATTCCCACCGTCCCGATAAAAAGTCGGAAAAATCTACGCAGCAGTCCTTTTCATCCCTTGAACAGCTCACCCGCATTAAACCCTTTACCGAGGTGTTTTTCGGATTATATACCGTGATGCAGCGAAAAGATTTTTTAAAGAAAAATTTGTTGCATCCCCGTCTGTCAAATCCAAGGGCGGGAAGGGCGCAGAAGGAAATATCAAGGGATTTTTCTTTCGGGGAAATGATGTCCACCGAGATGCATTTTTCAAAATTATCGGTGACAAAAACGGTGGTGCGGAAAACGGTATCTTTTATGCTTGAAAAATACACCGCCCTTTGGTCGGAAAAGACGGCCGCCGATCCGTTTATGAGGTCATAGTATCTGCCGAGCATTTTGACCATCAGCTGCTCTCCGTAAAAATCACGGGACGTGTCGTTTGACCAGGGTGTTAAGCGGCATTCGCGGGAATTGAAGGCGTAGGTGTATCCTAAGGAACAATCGGAAAGCAGGGTGCCGAAATGCTTTGTACAAAGGATGTGGCAATAGGGGAGCGGCGGCTTTTTTGTAACGATAAACCTGCCTGAGCTGAAAAATCCGAAGGGCGTTTCAAGCTCCTTTTTATAGGAAGGAACAAGAGGGGAAACAGGCGATATTTTAACCGGCGCATAGTCAATAAACGGGGTGCTTAGGTCGCTTGAGCTTTCGGGAGAAGTGAAAACCGCCGCGCTGCACACCGCTTTAAGGCTTTTTTCGGAAATTTCCGCCGGACAGACGATATAGATGCCGTCTTTGCTTAAGGCTTTAAAGGCTGCCCTCTGCTTTTTTCCGCACAGCACGCACAGATCAAAGGGACGTTTTGCCAGACGAAAAATATCGAAAAGTTTTGTATAGGGAAAAAGGGATGCGGCGGGACTGTTGCCCTGCGCTTTTGCAAGAACGATCGGTCGGTCTCCCGATATGCCGAGTGCCCATAGATCGCCCGTATCATATTGCTCATACTGCTTTTGGGGAGCGCCGAAATAAAAGAGGCTGTAAGAGGAGATTATCTGCCGTCCGATTATGCCGACGGGGGAGCTGTCAAAGGGGGAAACCGCCCTTTTGCGGCAAAAACTTTTCTGCCGCCTTGCTTTTTCGAGAAGCCCTGCTGCTTCGTAAGCATCGGGAGCGGCGGTTATGACAAGAGTCTCGGATTTTTTTGAAAAGGGGGGCAGGTCAAATTCAAGGTCGGCAAAAAAACAGCAGTCGGGAAGGCCGTCGTCGGTTGGAGCGTTTCGTGAAGAATTTTCCGTAATGTCGGATGTTGAAGGGATTCTTTCTTGAATGTCGGCAGAAGATGCCTTGATAGTATTATCGGAAACGGAAATCTTTCTTTGGCTGTCTTTTGGCAGCGAGAAAATTCCGTAGGGGCGGGAGAGCACCTGCTCCCTCCTGAAATCGTGTTTGAAATCCTTTCCGCTTAAAAGCCCCGCCGCTATGGAAAGCTTTCTTCCCGCATCACGCTGATTCCTCTCAAAAATCGCGGCATTAAGATCATTGTCATACCGCGATCTGACAAAAAGCCTACTGAATGCAGGATGGGAAAGAAAATCCCCCGCAAGATTTAAACAGGGCTCAAAATACACCTTAACCCTTGCCTTTAGCGGAATTGCTCCGTTGTTCCTGACATTTATATCGGCAAAGAAAACGGGGAAAAGGGCGCTTAAAGAAAGACTTAGAGATGCCGATACCGCTTTTGCCGAGCTGCTGAAAAATATGCTGTCAGCGGCAGCTTTGGCTTCTCTGCGGACCGATGAAGAATTTGCATAATCGGGAGCGGCGGTTATCGAAAAGCCTGTGTCGGTTCCTTTTCCCTTGACCGATACCACCGCAAAAATTCCCTGAGGGTCACAAAGAGGGTCGATGGTCGGGCGGAATATTTCATAGTCCCCGTATTTAAGGGAACAAATGCCGCTGTCAAAAGCGCAAAGCGACAGATCCCCCGAAAAGATGAGATGTCCCTTTGGAGAAATGGGAGAAATGCTGCCGCTTTTGAAGGCAGGACCGGCCGGTACAGGGAAATATCTTGCCTTTTCGGGAATATTCAGGCGGTCTTTGCCGTCGGCGCTTTTATAGATGTCGCTGCCTTCGGGAATCTTTTCGTGCAGAAGAATCTCGGCTCTTTTGGCCGTCCCTCTCATAAATCTTTTACACATAATGTTGTCCTTTAAAAGATTCTCGGCTGCGCATATGCTCATACCGATGTGGTGGGCCATAAAGCTTCTCACCACCGCAAAGGGAAGCTTGCCTATACGGGATTTTGTGAAATCCACCGCCTCGTAAAATCCATACTGCCCCACCGCCCCGATGCCTTGAAGTCTCTTGAGGTTTTTCAGCGCCTCTTCGGGTATAAAGGGCAGCATCAAAAACGAGGAATAGGGAGAAACGACATAGTCCCTTTCAAGCCCCCTTTTAAGTCCGAGAGCAGGGATTCCGTGGGCCTTATAGCTGTAATTAAGATTTTGATCAAAGGCGTAATATCCGCTTTCCGAACAGCCGAAGGGGGCTTTTTTGCGGGAGGCTTCGAGAATCTGGCAAAATATGCAAAAACTCAGTGCCTCATCGGTTAATGTGTCCTTATATGCGGGCAGAAGGATGGAAGGCATAAAATATTCAAAGGCCGTACCGCTCCAGGAAAGAGGCCCGCAATAGCCCTTTTGCCGTCCGAGACTTCTCGAAAGGGCGCCCCAGTGCTTTTTCTCCACCTGCCCGCTTGTTACGGCAAAGTAGCTTAAAAGCCGCGATTCGCTCATAAGCAGGTCGTAATATGAGGACGAACGTTTTCCGCTTTCGATGTCTATGCCGATGTGGAAAAGATGCCTTTTTGAATCGTAGAATACCCCAAGATCGGTGGATTTTATGATGCTTTCTATGCGGGAAACGAGCTGCTCTGTTCCTTCATATTCGCAAAGCCCGTTTTTAAGTGCAAAAAGGCAGGCCGCAAAATTTCCCGAATCCACCGACGAACAGTATTTAGGGTAAAGAGGTTCAAGGGTTTTGATGTTATACCAGTTGAGCAGATTACCTTTATACTTTTCTAATTTTTCCACCGACGAAAGGGTGTTTGAAAGAAGGGCTGTCATATCCTCTTTGCTTATGATGTTCAAATCGCAGGCCGCAAGGGAGGAAAGCATCATAAATCCGATGTTTGTGGGCGATGTGCGGTCGGCAATGCAAAAAACGGGGGTCTTTTGAATGTTGTCGGGCGGGAGGTAGTTGTTTTGCTCGCTGCAGTGCTGCTCGAAATATTTCCACATTGCGGCGATATATTCGGTTAAACGCTCGGTCGTTTGAGGACTTGGAATATATTTTGTCGAAATGCCTGTTTTGCCGAATGCGTAAACGACAAAGGGACACAGCACAAACAGCCCGCCCACGATTTTGTGCAAAGGGGGCAAAAATACGATCATTAAAAGTCCTATGATCAGTGAAACGGCGTTTTGCACAATGCAGGAAGGAAGGGATGTTTTGGAATTTCTCTCGGCCTCGGCCGCCGTCGTCCATTCGAGCAGCCGCTTTTTTGAAAAAAGCTGGCGATACAGTCCCGATGCAGCCCCCGATAATGATACTGCCGCCGAGGTCACAAGGGTGGTTATGCCGAAAAATGATTTTAAAATAAGGTATGAGGTCTTTGTCAGCACGCGGCAGTGATATTTTTGCGAAAGGGAAGAAAAGCTGCCGGTTAAAGTTGCCTTTAAAAATTCAAATAGCTCCTTTGAAATAACCCCCAAAATGCCCAAAGCAAAATACATATACGGCAGGGGAACAAAGGCCGACAGTATAATCGTTGCAAGGCAGGTGAAGGAATTGAGTGCCCTTGTTACATTGTCGGACAGAAAGATTTTGTTTAAAAAGAAAATGTTGTTTTTTTCTCTCTCGCCGCCCACCGTTATAAAGGGCAGCAGCCACAGAAGATTTTGAAAATCGCCCCTTATCCAGCGGTTTAAGCGGCTGTTGAAACCTGCCATACTTGAGGGACAGCCGTCAAGCAGCTCAACATCGGTGCAAAGACCGCAGCGAAGATATGATCCTTCTAAAATATCGTGACTTAGTATGCGCTCGATGGGAAGGGAAGAGTTTAAACACTCGTAAAATGCATCGATATTTATAAGTCCCTTGCCTGAAAAAACCGTCACCGCAAACATATCCTGATAGGCATTGGCGCAGGGAGAATTATATGCGTTTATGCCGCCTCTGCCGCACATTATCCTTGTGAAAAGATTTTTGCAGGCGGCGGCGCTTTCGGTCGAAACAATCGGAGCGATGATGCCGTATCCCGCCGTTACTATCTTTTTGTTTCTGCATACCACCGGCTTGTTCAGGGGATGAGCCGCCGCCGAAACAAGATCGGCCGCCGCGCAGAAGCTGAGTCTTGTATCGCTGTCGAGCACCAGCAGGTTTTTGCATTCCCGCAAAAATTTTCTGTCTCCCAAAAGCTCGATAAATTGAGACCTACCGGTTTTTATATAGCGTATAAGCTCGGTTACGGCGCCCCGCTTTCGTTCCCAACCGGCATATGCGTTTTGTGTTTTTAAAAGCACGCGCTTTCTTATTATCAAAAAGAATCTGCCGCCGTGTTTTTCGCCAAGCTTTTTCACTTCTCTTTTAAGGGCCTTTATTCTTGCGTCATCGTCCGGCATTTTTTCCCCTGCGGCCTCCTTTAAATCAGCCAGAATGCAAAAGCCGATGTGCTCGTTTTCGTTGGCCGAAAAAAGCTCCTCCATATGCTCGCAAAGCTTTTTTGCACCGCTTGGGGAAGGCAGGAGACAGGGTACGGCAACAAGGGTTTGTTCGGCTTTGGGAATATGGCCGTAAAGCTCGATTTTCGGCATAAAGAAGGGATGACTTAAACGGGCAAAAAAATGCTCGCAAAAGGGGCGCAGCAGCTCGTGAATGGGAATGTATATAAACCATCCTATCCACCAAAGACCGGTTAAAATCCCGATAAGGGCGGAAATGACAAAGGGCAGTCCCGCCCTTGCCGCGACAAATACCCATCCTAAGGTGTAAAGCCGCCTTTTTTGTTCCGAGCGCTCGATGAGATGATAGCCTATGTGGCGC
The DNA here is from genome assembly GCA_905193225.1 of uncultured Oscillospiraceae bacterium. GTDB lineage: Bacteria > Bacillota > Clostridia > Oscillospirales > Acutalibacteraceae > UMGS1484. The sequence goes on from CAJJNV010000001.1 coordinate 15,681, forward strand.
TTGCGGGGGTCGGTCTCATTCTTGGCCTTTTCAAGTATCGTTTTGGCAAACTGCTCTTCACGAATGCCCCGCTTGGCGGCACGGTCGGCACACACCCTGCGGTAGTAGGCGCGCGTTTCGGCCGTCATTTTAAGATATTCACCGCCGGGGTCGGCAGAAAAAATCTTTTCGCTTGCAGAAAAGCGGCTTATTATGGTTTCAAAATCGACGTTTCTAAGCCGGGCAAGCAGTTCTATGCCCTTTGCAGCTTTTGAAGGATCGTTTTTTTGCGCTCCCTCTTTGCATAAATCAATTGCAAGTGCGGTGAGAACGGCGGGAAGGGCGGTCAGGCTCTGACAGTCGAACCATTCGGATTTTGAACAAAGCCCTTTTATCAGCAGCTTTTCGATATCCTGCTCCCGATCGTTTTGCTGCTCTTGAATCTCTTTTTTACATATGTCAAAAATCTCGTCGGACAGCCTGAATTTTCTTTTAAAAAACTCGGCGGCGCTTTTCCCGCTTTGCTCGGCGGTATAAAAATTATCGCATATCCACGCCGCCGTTTCGCTTTTTGAGTTTTCGGAATTTTTGGTGTATTTGCGAAGATATTTAAGATTTTTTCTGATGCTTTTTGCTATCAAAACAGATTTCATACGGGATTCTCCAAATGTTTTTTTTGCTGCCGAAAACCGCTTTTTTTAAGGATGTAGGAAGGTTTTAAGTGCCGTGTTTTAACCTTCGCGCGCAGCACATACTTAATTTTCCCCCGTCTGTTCATTTAATACGTTTTTTTTGCGGGAATTTTTTTTATAAAATAAGGATTTTTACTTGAATGTTTCTACAAGATGTTGTATAATTTGCTTTAAAGTGACTTTATAGTGACTTATTATGCTTTGGAAGGAATTTTTTGATGGCCTCTTTGCAAAAACAAAACAACATTCACATAGATGAGAGTCTCATCTCCCGCCAGATGGAATTTTGCAAAATGAACGCCGAGCTGCTTTTGCAGCGATTCGGATCAAGACCTAAGGCGCTTGTTAAGATATACGGCTGCCAGCAGAACATCAGCGACGGGCAGAGAATTGAAGGACTTCTTGAGGCAATGGGTTTTGATTTTTGCGACAACACCGAGGACGCCGATCTGGTGCTTTTCGACACCTGCGCCGTCAGAGGGCACGCCGAGGACAGAATATACGGCAACGTCGGTGCCTTGAAGGCTTTTAAGGCCCGGCGCAAAAACCGCATTGTGGCGGTGTGCGGCTGTATGGTGCAGCAAAGCTTTGTGGCCGAAAAATTCAAAAAGTCCTATCCCCACGTTGACCTGCTTTTCGGAACCCACGTGCAGCACAAATTTCCCGAGCTTCTTTACGAGGTGCTTTCAAAGGGCAGCCGCGTTTTCGATATATCGGGGCAGGGCACCATTGCCGAGCACATTCCCACCCGCCGAACCGGCGTTAAAGGCTGGCTTCCGGTAATGTACGGCTGCAACAACTTCTGCACCTACTGCATCGTGCCGTATGTCAGAGGAAGGGAGCGCAGCCGCAATCCCGAGGACATAATTGCCGAAGCAAAGGAAATGATAAAGGAAGGGTACAGGGAAATAACACTGCTGGGTCAGAATGTCAATTCCTACGGTAAAAATTTTGAAAAGCCCTATTCCTTTGCAAATCTTTTGCGGGACATAAATGCGCTTTCGGGCGATTTTATCATCAGGTTTATGACCTCCCATCCGAAGGACCTGACCGACGAGCTTATCGACGCTCTCGCGGACTGCGAAAAGGTTGCCCATCATCTTCATCTGCCGGTGCAATCGGGAAGCGACCGTATACTCAAAAGTATGAACAGGGTCTATACAAGGGAGCATTACCTCGATCTTGTCAAAAAGGTCAGGAAGAGGATACCCGACATTTCGCTGACAAGCGACATTATCGTCGGATTTCCCGGAGAAAGCGAGCAGGATTTTGCCGATACCCTTTCGCTCATAGAAGAGGTTGGCTATTCGGCCCTTTTTACCTTTGCATATTCACCGAGAGAAGGCACTCCCGCCGCAAAAATGGAAGATCAGATTCCGGCCGAGGAAAAATCACGCAGGCTGACCGTCCTTTCATCCATTCAGGAGAAGATTTCCGAGCAGCAGAACAAAAAGTATCTCGGAAAAACCTTAAGGGTGCTGTGCGAAGGACCTTCCAAAAAGGAAGGGTACTTAAACGGACGGAGCGGCGGAAATATCAGCGTTGAATTTGCAGGGGATGCGACCCTTGTTAACGAGTTTGTCAATGTTAAAATTACCGAGCCGCTGTCCTTTGTGCTCAAGGGCGAGATTGCAGAATAACGGTCAAATATTTAAACAGGCAAATTTAGTTATTTAACTTTATTTATTTTACAAAACTTTTGGAGGAACAAAAAATGGATATCATTGAACTTGCAAGAAAACTGGGTGCCGAGCTTCAGAAGGAGCAGGCATATATCGACTATCGCGCCGCAAAAGAGGCCAACGATGCCGACGAGGCTCTCCAGGGTCTTATCGGGGAGTTTAATCTTCAGAGAATGTCTCTTGCCGCCGAGCTTCAGAAGCCCGAGGATCAGAGAAGCCGCAGCAAGATCGAGGAGCTTAACAATCAGCTTCAGAAGCTCTATGATCAGGTTATGAGCAACGAAAGTATGCAGAAATACAATGAGGCAAAACAGGCTATGGACGAGGTTTCCAACCGCGTTACTTCGATAATCGCCATGTGCATCGAGGGTGCCGATCCCGAGACCTGCGAGCCTGCCGGCTGCTCGGGAAGCTGCTCGACCTGCGGAGGCTGCCACTGAGTTTAGCGTCCTTTAGATACCACCAAGTCTATTGAAATAAGTCTGCCGCTGTGTTTGTCGAACATTGATCGTTACCGGGTCTATTAAACGGCGGTTGTCGCTAAGTTTATTGAATGAAGACCGCCGCCGATCCTGTTGAAGGATGGCTGCCGATCTGCGGCTTTCAAAAAGCTTATCAAACCACAGTATGAAAAAAGTGATTGCTTTTAATCCTATTTTGTTATTCCTTAAATTCTTGACAAAAAGAAGCCTTTAAAAAATGATTACATTAAATCTCATTTATCAAAACAAACCTTAAGAAAGGCGGGTGAGACCAATGTCATTTTCTCCGATGATGAACCAGTATTTAAAAATCAAAGAAGAAAATCCCGGAACCATTCTCTTTTTCAGATTGGGAGACTTCTACGAAATGTTTTTCGACGATGCCAAGCTTGTCTCTAAGGAGCTTGAACTGACCCTCACCCAGAAGGCCTGCGGGCAAGAGGAAAAAGCACCTATGTGCGGAGTGCCCTATCATAGCTGTGAGGCTTATATTGCAAGACTTGTGGGAAAGGGCTATAAGGTCGCTATATGCGAGCAAACCGAGGACCCTGCCGAGGCAAAGGGACTTGTCGACCGCAGTATCGTCAGGGTCGTGACCCCGGGTACCGCCATCGAAGGACTGCTGCTTGAGGAAGGAAAAAATAATTTCCTTGCCTCCCTTTATCGAAAAGATGACGGAACCGCCGCCATTGCGTTTGTAGATTCGTCCACCGGCGAGTTTAAGCTGACCGAGTTTTCGGGAGATGGCATCGACGCCAAAATAATCAACGAGCTTGGGAAAAACACCCCCAAGGAGATCATTGCAAACAGGGCGGCCATCACCCCGGATGTCAAGAAATATCTGACCGACAGATTGACCTGCTGCCTTGATTTTCTCGAAGAGAATAGTTTTGATTCCAAGGTGTGCGAAGAGGCGGTTAAAAAGCATTTTGAAATTGATGATCTGAAAAAAGCCGGTCTTAAAGAGGGTACTGCCGGCCTTTCGGCGGCGGGAGCGGCCCTTGAATATCTTTTTTCGGCACGTATGACCAACCTTGAAAACATCAACGGCATAAGCCTTTACAGCAGCAGCCAGTTTATGAGACTGGACAATTCCGCACGAAGAAATCTCGAACTTTTCGAGACGCTGCGTTCGGGAGAGAAAAAGGGATCGCTGCTGGGCGTTATCGACAAAACCAACACCTCTATGGGCAAACGCCTGATCAGATCATACCTTGAGCAGCCCCTTGTTAATAAGGACGAGATCGAGGCGCGGCTTTCGGCGGTCGAGGAGCTGCATTCCAACACCGCTCTTTGCTTTGAGATAACCGATTGCCTTTCGGGAATATTCGACATAGAAAGACTTATGTCGAGGGTGGTTTATCAGATTGCCGATTCAAAGGATCTTTTGGCCCTTGCATCGGCTGCAGGACATCTTCCGAAGCTTAAGCGACTTATCAAAGACTGCAAGTCGAGGATGATCAGATCCATTTACAACGATTTGGACGAGCTTTCGGATATACACAGTCTGGTCAACAGAGCCATCGATTACAATGCTCCCCAGCTGTTCAGAGACGGCGGAATCATAAAATCGGGATACAACAAGGATCTCGACAGCCTCAGAGACGATATGAACGGCGGAAGCAAGATTATTTCGTCGGTGGAGTCCAGGGAAAGGGAACGCACCGGCATTAAAAACCTCAAGGTGGGATACAACAAGGTCTTCGGCTATTACATTGAAATAACCAATTCCTTTAAACATCTGACCCCCCCTGAATATATCAGAAAACAGACCACCACCAACGCCGAAAGATACATAACCGAGGAGCTTAAAAACCTCGAACAGAGAGTACTCGGAGCAAAGGAAAAATCGATTCATCTCGAGCAGGAGCTTTTTGCCGACGTGAGACGCCGTATTGCAAGGCAGCAATCGAGAGTGCAGACGTCGGCCAAGGCCGTTGCGCTGCTTGACGTGCTTACCGGCTTTGCCGTGGTGGCCAGAAACAATCACTACTGCCGCCCGGAAATTTATGAGGACGGACGCATCGAGATACTCGAGGGACGTCATCCCGTGGTTGAGACGGTCAACGACACGCCCTTTGTTTCAAACGACACGCATTTTGATATGAAGCATCACCGCTGCGCCGTTATAACCGGCCCTAATATGGCCGGAAAATCGACCTATATGCGGCAGGTGGCTCTTATTACCATAATGGCTCAGATGGGCTGCTTTGTGCCCGCAAAATCGGCCAAGATAGGCATTGTCGACGCGGTTTATACAAGGGTCGGTGCATCGGATGATCTTTTCTCGGGTCAGTCTACCTTTATGGTGGAAATGAACGAGGTTTCTGAGATTCTCGAAAGTGCCACCAAGGACAGCCTTGTTATTTTGGACGAAATCGGCAGAGGTACATCAACCTTCGACGGAATGTCCATCGCTCAGGCCGTACTTGAGTACATCGTTTCAAACAAGCTTGGTGCAAAGGCTATGTTTGCCACCCATTACCACGAGCTGACATTTATTGCCGACCGCCTTAAGGGGGTTGATAATTTCAGCATCGCCGTTAAAAAGCGGGGTGACGAGATTACCTTCCTTAGAAGAATTGTTAAGGGCGGCGCCGATCGAAGCTACGGTATCGAAGTCGCGGCTCTTGCGGGAGTGCCGAAAAGCGTTGTTAAGCGGGCAAAGGAAATTTTAGCCGAGCTTGAAAGCGGGCAGCATCCCGGCTGCTGCAACGGTGCCGTCGGCAAATACGCCGGAGAAACCGCAGACACTGCCGTTTATTCAGAAAGCGCCAAGGATGAGACCGAGAACGAAGGAGTGCAGATGTCGCTTATGTCGGGTGAGCAGAATCCCGTTATAAAGATTCTTAAAGCTCTTGATATTGACACTCTTACTCCTATTGAGGCCATGAATGCCCTTTACGAGCTAAAAAAACAGGCCGAGAGTGTTTAAATTCCTTTAAAACAGGCGTTTGATTTGCAACTAAGTAAGCAAAAAGATACTTTTATTTACATCTCTGCATTGATAATCAGTAATCATCAGCATCAGCAAAAGCCAAAAGAAAAGTGAGGTGTGGGGAATGCCCAAGATAAACATACTCGACAAACATACGGCCGATCTTATTGCGGCGGGAGAGGTTGTTGAGCGGCCGGCATCGGCGGTTAAAGAGCTTGTGGAAAACAGCATAGATGCCGGCGCAACGTCGGTGACGGTGGAAATTCAAAACGGCGGCATTTCCTACATCCGCATAACCGACAACGGCTGCGGAATCTCCCGTGAGGACGTTAAAACCGCCTTTTTGCCCCATGCCACAAGCAAAATCAAGCAAAAAGACGATCTTAACTCCATTATGACCCTCGGCTTTCGCGGAGAGGCGCTGGCCAGCATTGCGGCCGTTTCAAAGGTGGACATTTTAACAAGGACCGCCGATGAGACCTTCGGAACAAGATATTCCCTTGAGGGGGGAGAGCAAAAGGTCTTTGACGATGCCGGCTGTCCGGTGGGAACCACCATTGTGGTTAAGGATCTTTTTTTCAACACCCCTGCGAGAATGAAGTTTTTAAAGAAAAATGTGTCGGAGGGCAATGCCGTGGCCGATGCGACCGATCGAATGGCTCTTTCCCATCCCGAGGTTTCCGTAAAGCTCATCAGAGACGGAAAGGAAACCCTATGCTCTCCCGGAGACGGAAACCTGCTTTCGGCCATATACGCCGTATACGGCAAGGAATTTGCATCGGGACTTATACCGGTTAAATATCAATCGGACGGCGTTAGGGTAGAGGGGTATGTTTCAAAGCCCCTTGCGTCGAGAAAATCGAGAAGTATGCAGCTCTTCTTTTTGAACGGCAGATTTGTGCGAAGCGGGACGGCGTCGGCCGCCCTTTCGGAAGCCTACCGCAATTCCATTATGGTGGGAAAATTTCCCGCCTGCGTGCTGCACATAAAATTCCCGCCTTCGGCAGTGGATGTCAACGTCCATCCCGCAAAACTGGAGGTGCGTTTTGAAAACGAAAAGCCGGTTTTCGACGCCATATATTACGGGGTCAAAAACGCCCTGATTACCGGTGATACCCGACCTGAGGCCAAGCTTTCGGACAAGGAATTCCCGACGCAGAAAGCACCCTTTGCCCGTCCCGAGAGCCTTTATAAAAAGAGCAATATGTTTGCTCAGCAAAAATTTCTTTTAAATAAAAGGGAGAAAAGCGGCGATCTTTCGGCCCTCAACCGCCCCGCGGTGATGGATAAGGGAGAAGCAGATTTTTCCAAACAACAGGGGACAGGTTGTTCGTCAACCGGCGGTATCGATTCTTCAAAAATACAGGGCACAAGCTATCAGTCAAGCGGAGCAATGACCCCTGACGGCCGACAGAACACAGTAGCTTTTGCAAATGATGAAAATGATAAAAACATCCCTGCAAACGGCAACACTTCCGATCAAGGCTTTTCGGAAAAGGGCAGCGGGGCATATTTCCGCGAGCCTCAGGCCGTTAACGGTACATTTGAATATTACCGCCCTCCCGTCAACATCAACGTTACGGTTGACGACGAGGATGTCGAAAACCCCGTGTCAGGTGCATCTTCCGACATCGGTGCGGCGGGAAACATTGTAGCAGATAATTTTGCCCAAAGCCCCGACGACGGTATGTCGGAAAAGGCTGCTTTTGCAGGTGAGGGCTTTCAAAGCGCCGCAGACAATACATCCGGCAATACATCGGTCGGCACTGCCGCCCGGGTAATCGACGACGACAAAACCGATTCACCCATTTTTATCGGCGAGGTTTTTGCAACATACATAATCGTGCAGGTGGGCAAAAAGCTGCTGCTTATCGACAAGCACGCCGCCCACGAACGTATTTTATTCGACAGTCTTTGCGAAAATCACAGCGCGCCGTCGGCTCAGATGCTTCTTGAGCCGGTTACGGTAACGCTCAGAAAGACCGAGCACACTGTGCTTCTCGAAAACGCCGATCTGCTCGAAAGGGCGGGCATACTGGTTGAGGATTTCGGAATGAATTCGATAATCATACGGTCGGTGCCTATGAATCTCGATTCCCAGGGAGTTTGCGAAATTGTTGAGGAAGTGGCCGACCGGCTTTTGAAAAATCCCAATCGTGTCTCCACCGAAAAGCAGGAGTGGATATATCATTCCATTGCCTGCCGCGCCGCCATTAAGGCGGGAGATAAATCCGACAAGGCCGAGCTTATGGCCCTTTGCGAGCGCATTGTCAAGGACGACAGCATACGGTATTGTCCTCACGGCCGACCTGTCGCTGTGTGGCTTTCAAAGTATGAGCTGGAAAAGCAGTTCGGCAGGGCATAGCGGCTTTTGCAGGCGCTGATGTTAACATTTTATCAGCCATTGCATCAGCATTACACCGCCGATTGCATTACATCATCTATTGCAACCACCGTTTCATTGCTGATTATAATTTCATTACCTGTTGTAATTACAGTTACGGTTACGGTTACATTGACAACTATATTGACACAGTATTGCCGAAAAGGAGGACGGTAGAGTGAAACCTATAAAGCTTGTGGCCGTTGTAGGACCCACCGCAAGCGGAAAAACCGCCCTTGCCATCGACATTGCAAAAAAGTTTTCGGGTGAGATCGTTTCCTGCGACTCCATGCAGCTCTACGATTTTGCACCCATCGCCACCGCCGCTCCCACCGATCGGGAAAAAGCCGCCGCTCCCCACCATCTGATCGGAATACTCAGGGCGGGGGAAAGCTTCTCGGTTTCGAAATATGCCGATGCCGCCCGACAGGTCATAGGCGACATATCAGAGCGTGGGCATCTTTCCATACTTTGCGGCGGAACGGGGCTTTATTACTCGGCTGTTGTCGATAATATCAGGTTTTTTGAGGATGGATTTGATCCGAGCATCAGAAACGGCCTTTTAAAAAGAGCCGAAAGGGAAGGGCTTTACTCCCTTTATGATGAGCTTTGCAAAATCGATCCCGTGTCGGCAAAAAAAATCGAAAAAAACGACAAAAAGCGCATTTTGAGAGGGCTTGAAATATTTTATTCCACCGGAAAAACACTTTCCGAGCAAACCGCCCTTTCAAGGGCCGAACCGTCGCCATATGAGCTTTTTGCAATCGGAATAACCTACCGTGACCGTCAAAAGCTTTACGACCGAATAAACCTCAGGGTCGACAAAATGATTGAACAGGGGCTTGTTGACGAGGCCTATGAAATATTTAAAAAGAATCCCGCCGGAACGGGTATGCAGGCCATCGGAGTTAAGGAGCTTTACCCGTATTTCCGCAAAGAGGTGTCTCTTGAGCAGGCGGTCGAGACCATAAAGATGGAGTCGAGACGGTATGCCAAGCGGCAGCTGACCTGGTTTAGAAGGGACGAGCGGATACACTGGATTTATGCCGATGAGGCGGGGCTAAAAAATATTTTTGAAAATATTGAGATTCCTATAGAAAAATTTGTAAAAACATGATATAATGTCCTTATCAAGGGGTTGTACAAAAAAATATTTAGGTGCAGCGCCGAAAAAAGAGAGGATTTTTAATTATGGCAAAAAACATTGATCTTCAGGGAAAATTACTCGACAGCGTTATCGAAAGCGGAAAAACCGTGACGATATTTCTGACAAACGGATTCCAGTTTGACGGAAGGGTGCTGGCATACGACAATTTTACCGTTCTTATGATGAACGGCGAAAAGCAGAATCTTGTTTTCAAGCACGCCATTTCCACCATCGTGCCCCACGAAAACATTGACGGCCTTTTTGAAGGGGATTGCAGAACCTTTTAATCGGACGGCGGCTGCAAATGCGTAATGACGAAAGGGAAGCTTTAAGAAATTTCAGCGGACAGGCATTACTTTTTGACGGGCATTTAAAGGGATGGCTCAAACACATATTTAAACAGACGTTTCAAACTTTAAGGACATAAAGGGGTGATATTGATGCTTAAAAAGGGAAAGAAAAGGGCGCTGTTTTCGGCATTACTGTCGATTCTTGTGCTTATTTATCTTATTTTGCAGCTGAGCAACTTTTTGAGCAAAAACATCACCACCGAGTTTGCCTCGGCTTATGAATTCGACAACAAGATAACCGCCGACGGATACATCATTCGCGATGAGGAGACCATTGCTTCTCCGGGCAGCGGCGTTATCGGATACTGTCAGCAAAGCGGAGACAAGGTTGCGGCTCAAAGCGTTGTGGCCGAGGCCTTTTCCACCGAGGAACAGGCCGCGGCCAAAAGCCGCATAAACGACATCGATAAAATTCTGACCCGTATGGAAAAGCTGCAAAGCTCCAATCGGCAGATGAACGCAGGCGCGGAATTTATCGATTCTAAGATCAGAGAAAACATTTTTGATATGCTGGAAATAACCGATACCGGCAAAATGAGAGGATACAGCGAGCTTGCCGAGCAGCTGCTTGAATACATCGACAAGAAACAGATGGCCTCGGGCGGTTCTTCCGACCTTAATCTCAGCATTGCATCCCTTGTTACCGAAAGGGAATCGCTGCTTTCGGCGGTGGGATCGGCGCAATCGATCACCTGCGAGAGCGCAGGGTATTTTGTCAGCTCTACCGACGGATACGAGGGACGGCTGAAAAGCTCCGATATCAGCGAACTGACGGCCGATCGGCTTGACGGTGAGCTTAATTTTGAGGCCGACAAAAACGACGGCAGCATCGGAAAAATCATTTCGGGAAACGAGTGGTATGTGGCTGTTAATATGAAAACCGAACAGGCCAAAAAGCTGCAGAAAGGCCAGGAGGTAAACATTTATCTGCCTATGGTAACCTCCGAAAAGCTGCTTTGCAGTGTTTCTGCAATAAATCAGGATTATTCGTCCGACAGATGTATGGTTGCATTTATGTGCGACCGTATGGATATCGACCTTACAAATATCAGAAAAGAAACGGTGGAAATATGCGTCGGAAGCTACGACGGCCTTAAGGTTTCCAGTACGGCGGTCAGGGTAAACGACGGGGTGACCGGGGTTTATGTGCTGTCGGGAATAAATGCGGCTTTTAAGCCTATCGAAATACTCTATTCCGATTCGGCATATGTAATCTGCAAAAACGACGTGCAAAATTCCTCGGGACTGAGAATATACGACGAGGTAATTGTTAAAGGCAACGACCTTTACGACGGAAAAACGGTTAAATAGCGGCAAAGAAGGAAAAAACGGCCTGTAAGATACGGCAGACGGCTGAACGTTTTTAATACCTGCGAGGCAAGGATTTTAAAAGCTGTGAGGCTTTGAAGGACGGATTGCAAAATTCAGTCTGTGCGGATTTAAACAAATGTCAGTCTGATATGTAAACATCGGATTTTCCGCCGCCAAAACAACCGACAAAAAAGGAGCAAACCCATATGGAATCTGAAAAATTATCTCCCGAAATTTTTGAACGTAAAAAGCGGGATTTTGACCATAACTATGAAATAATTAAAGAGCGCATTAAACAGGCGGCCGAAATTTCCGGCAGAAAATACGAGGATATAAACCTACTTGCGGCCACAAAAACCGTAAGTCCCGAACTTATAAACTACGGCATTTCAAAGGGCATTAGCCTGATCGGCGAAAACCGTGTTCAGGAGCTGCTTTCTAAAAAGGACAGCCTTAATATTGACAAGCAGCACACACATTTTATCGGCCATTTGCAGACCAACAAGATCTCTCAGCTGCTGCCCTTTGTTTCGATGATTGAATCGGTGGGAAGCCTGCATCTTGCCGAGGAAATTTCCAAAAAGGCGGTCGCAAAAGGTACTGTTATGCCCGTGCTTGTGGAAATAAACGCAGGGGAGGAACTTTCAAAATCGGGAATCGCCCCAAAAGAGGCGGTGGACACGGTGGAAAAAATTATGTGTCTTGAGGGAATAAAGGTCAGAGGACTGATGACCATTCCGCCCATTTGCGAAAACGGCGACGACGCAAAACGATTTTTTTCGATTATTTACAAACTGTTTGTTGACATACGGGAAAAAAACAGGGATAATAAAGATATTGATCTGCTTTCAATGGGTATGTCATCCGACTACTTTGAGGCAATAACCGAGGGCGCTAATATTGTCCGCATAGGATCGGCGCTTTTCGGACAGAGAATATACAGATAAAAAATATAAATATAAAACGGAGGAAATAGGTTATGGGATTTTTTGATAAGATTAAAGAGGTTATGAACGCTCCCGGTGACGACGATTACGAGTATGAGGATGATTATGAGGAGACAAATGAGGATTCCGACTTTATGAATTATTCTTCACGCTCGGAATCGACACGTTCGGAAAGAAGCAGTTCTTCCAAGGACAACAAGGTTGTAAACATACACGCCACAACACAGCTTCAGGTTGTACTTGTTAAACCCGAGGAATTTTCCGAGGCTCCGGCAATCGGCGACCATCTCAACAACAAGCGCACGGTGGTGCTCAATCTCGAATCCACCCCCAAGGACGTTGCAAGGAGACTTGTCGACTTTTTAAGCGGCGTCGCTTATGCCAACAACGGCACCTTAAAGCGTGTGGCCAACAGCACCTTTATCATCACTCCCTATAATGTGGACATTATGGGTGATATGCTTATTGACGAACTCGAAAGCAACGGACTTTATTAATTTTCGGAGGGGGATAACACTATGCTTACCGCCAAAGAGGTCAGAGAATCGACTTTTTCCCGCTCGGCAAGGGGATACAGGGTCGACGAGATCGACGAATACCTTGAAAATGTTGCCGACACCATAGAAAAGCTTACCGAGGAAAACCGTTCTTTGGTCAAAAAGATTGAAATTCTTGCGGCCAAGGTTCAGGAATACCGCGAGGATGAGGACAGTATACGCGCAGCCCTTGTTACGGCTCAGCGCTCGGCCGATTCCATTATCAAAGAGGCTAACAGCTCGGTTGAGGGACAGCTTGCACAGGCAAAGCAGGATGCCGACGCCATTACTCAGAATGCTCAAAACAAGGCTGACAGTGTGATTGCAAAGGCCAACGCAGAGGCTGAAGCCGCTCTTTCTCAGGCTCGGCTTAAGGCCGAGACCCTTGTTGAGGAAACAAAGAAAAAGGCAGCATCGGTGCTGCTTGAGGCCAAGACCAAGGCCGACAGTATGATTTCCGACGCCAGAGAGGGAAGCAGAGCCGAGACCGAGAGGTTTGAACTGATGAAGAAAAAGGCACTGGAGTTCAGAAGCGCCCTTCTTCAGCTTTATAAGGAGCAGTTTGAAATTATTAAGGACGGCAAATTCATCAGAGAAAAAACCGATGAGTCTTTAAAGGCCGACGAGGCGGTAAACTGCGCGGAGGAAGAAACAGCCGTCCCTTTTGACAGACCCGCCGACGGAAAGCCGGAAAGGGAAGAGGCACAGAGCGATAAACAGACAACTGAGCAGAAAATCGAGCAGTCCGATGAGCCTTTAAAAGATAATTTTGCCGATATCGACGACCGCAAGGCCGCCGAGGAAGATACCGAACATCCCGCCGATAAGGAAAACGAGCCCACAGCTTCGCGAATTACCCGGCCGGAGGCGCAGACCGTGACCGACAAGGCCGATAAAGCCGATGAGACCGCCGAAAATGCGTCATCGTCGGAACAAGGTAATGCGGACGGCGAAAGCGGCCGAAAGGGTGAAGAACAGAGCGTTTCGGACGGGTTTAAAATAAGCGCAGCTCCGGCGGAAAATAAGTTTTCCGATCTTAAATTCGGCGATGATTACGATATCTCCAAGGATAACGATGACGACGATGACAGCGGAAAAAAAGTCGGATTTTTCAGAAGAAAAGAGAAATAAAAGCGTTGCGACACAGCGGCATTGCTCAAACGGTGAGGCGGTGTATCTGTTCTGTATATCGGACGCGCGCGGAAATTTACCGATGAAGCAGTGTGACTTTTAAAAGAATTACATTGATGCAGTGCAGCAGCGCATTATAAAAGTAAATACGTGTTCGATAAACGGCGCCTTTGCGGAGGGCTTAAAGATAAAACCCTTGCAGGACGGATGATGTGTCGGACATATCACAAAAATAAAAATTATAATAAGCAAAGCACCGTGCTTTTGCCCGGCGCTTGAGCTTAAAAAAGGGGAACCAATAAAAATGTCTCAGGATTATAACAAGACCCTAAACCTGCCTTCTACCGATTTTCCCATGAGGGCGGGACTGCCCCAGCGCGAGCCTGTCGTGCTTGAGGAGTGGGACAAGGAAAATGTTTACGAAAACGTTCTTAAAAAGAACGAGGGAAAACCGCTTTTCGTGCTTCACGACGGCCCTCCCTATGCAAACGGCGATATCCATATGGGAACCGCGCTCAACAAGGTCTTAAAGGATTTTATCGTCCGCTATAAAAATATGTCCGGATTTAAGGCGCCTTATGTGCCCGGCTGGGATACCCACGGACTTCCCACCGAGCTTAAGGCACGCGCAAAGGCGGGAATTTCCGCCGATTCCACCATTCCCGATACCGAGCTCCGCAACATCTGCCGCGATTTTGCCCTTTCCTATATAGACGGTCAGCGCAACCAGTTTAAGAGACTTGGCGGAATAGGCGAATGGAACAATCCCTATATCACTTTGACCCACGATTTTGAGGAAACTCAGATCAAGGTCTTTGCCGAAATGGCCGACAAGGGATATATCTATAAGGGACTTAAACCGGTCTACTGGTGCCCCGAGTGCAATACCGCTCTGGCCGAGGCCGAGATCGAATATGCCGAGGACCCCTGCCATTCCATCTATGTTAAATTTAAGGTGACCGACGACCTGGGAAAGCTTAAAGCTCTCGGCGCCGACCTTGATAACACTTATTTTGTAATATGGACCACCACCACCTGGACTCTGCCCGGCAACGTGGCCATCTGTGTTGGTCCTTCCTTCGATTACTGCCTCATTAAGGCGGGTAACGAATATTATGTTATGGCCGACGGACTTTACAAATCGGCTATGTCGGCCGCAAAGATCGACGACTATGAGGTAGTCGGAAGAATCGTCGGTTCCGAGCTTGAGGGTATGAAAACCGCTCATCCCTTCCTCGACCGCACCTCTCACGTTATTGTCGGCGATCACGTAACCCTCGAAAGCGGTACCGGATGCGTTCATACCGCTCCCGGATTCGGTGTTGAGGACTTTGACGTCTGCAAAAATTACGATTTCCTCGAGGTGGTCGTGCCGGTCAACAACAAGGGCATTTTAACCGAAGAGGCAGGCGAGAAATTTGCCGGACTTACCACCGACGAGGCCAATAAGGCCATCGCAATTCATCTTGACGAAACCGGCGCACTTTTCGCCATGGAAAAGATAATCCACCAGTATCCCCATTGCTGGCGCTGCAAAAAGCCTGTGCTTTTCCGTGCCACAAGCCAGTGGTTCTGCTCGATTTCCGACTTCCGCGAGGACGCTATCAAGGCGGTGGATTCGGTCAAATGGATCCCCGAATGGGGTCACGACCGTCTTCAGTCGATGATCAGAGACCGCAACGATTGGTGCATCTCCCGTCAAAGAAAATGGGGCGTGCCGATCCCGGTTTTCTACTGCGATAAGTGCGGCAGGGAAATCGTCGACAAAGCTGCAATGCTCAAGGTGGCCGAAATTTTCGGCAAAGAGGGCACAAACGCCTGGTTTGAGCGCCCCGCAGAGGACTTTTTGCCCGCCGGCTTTAAGTGCCCCCACTGCGGAAATGATCATGGCTTTACCAAAGAAAAGGACATCATGGATGTGTGGTTTGACTCGGGCTCGAGCCATTTTGCCGTCTGCAAAAACCGTCCCTACCTTAAATGGCCCGCCGACGTTTATCTTGAGGGCGCCGACCAGTACAGAGGCTGGTTCCAGTCCTCCATGCTGACATCGGTTGCGGTTGAGGGCAAGGCTCCCTATAAAACCGTTATTTCTCACGGCTGGGTGGTTGACGGCGAGGGAAGAAAGATGTCAAAATCCCTTGGAAACGGCATAAATCCAGACGACATCGTTAAAAAATACGGTGCCGAGATTCTTCGTTTATGGGTGGCTTCCTCCGACTATCACGCCGACATTCGCATTTCTCCCGAAATATTAAAGCAGCTGTCCGAAGGCTATCGCAAGATCCGCAATACCGCCAGATTTATTTTAGGCTGTATCGGCGATTTTGATCCAGATAAGGATATGGTGCCCGACGACGGCTTAGAAAGCATAGACAAGTGGGCGATTCTCAAGCTCGACAGCCTCATCAAAGAGGTAATCGAGGGTTATGAAAACTATGAGTACCACAATGTTTATCACGCCATCCATAACTTCTGTATCGTTGATATGTCCAACTTCTATCTCGATGTTTTAAAGGACAGACTTTATGTTGAGGGCACAAACAGCGCTACCCGCCGCGCCGCGCAGACCACCATTTACCGCATTCTTGAAGCGCTGACCCTGCTCATCTCGCCCATCCTTGCCTTTACCTCCGACGAGATTTGGCGCAGTATGAAACACACATCCTCGGTCAATGCCGACCGTGCGGTTTATAATGATATGCCCAAGGTCAGCGGCCTTGCGGTTGAGAACGGATTTGTCGAAACGTGGGACAAAATTCACGCTCTGCGCGACAATGTTCAGAAAGCCCTTGAAGAGGCCAGAAACGCAAAGGTCATCGGCGCCTCTCTCGAAGCCAAGGTCACCCTTTTCGCTAAGGGCGAGACCCTCGACTTCCTCAAAGCTAACTTCAATAAGCTGGCAGACGTGTTTATCGTTTCGGCCGTCGAGCTTAAAAGTGAGGGCGAAGGTTCCTTTAAGGGCAGCCTTGAGGGCGTGACCGTTAATGTCGAGAAGGCAGGCGGACACAAGTGCGAGCGCTGCTGGAAATACACCGAGGACATCGGAGCAGATCCCGCACATCCCGACATTTGCGCAAGATGCGCCAAGGTCGTTTCGATACAATAACAAAAACTAAAGAACAGAAATAATATGAGCATAAAAAAACACAGAATTATTTCTCTTGCTGCATCGGCGGTCATTTTGATCGCCGACCAGCTTGTAAAATACCTTGTTGCGGCAAATTTTGAGCTGTTTTATACCACTCCCATCATCAAGGGACTGCTTGAATTTTGCTACCTTCGCAACGACGGCGCAGCTATGGGAATGCTTTCGGGAAACAGGGTCTTTCTTATTGCTCTTCCGGCCGTTATGATAATCGCCATACTTTTCTTCGAGTTTTCGGGAAAAATAAAATCTCCCTTCCTTATGTGGGCCTTGAGCCTTGTGGTGGGCGGGGGAATAGGCAATCTCATAGATAGGATAAGATTCGGATATGTGGTTGATTTCATAAGATTCCCCGTAAGCTTTTTCAATTATTCCTTTAACATTGCCGATTGCGCCGTTACCATCGGTGCAGCAATGATGATAATTTATCTAATAATCGACATTTTCAAGTCGGATAAATCGGATAAAAAAGATGGAAAAGAAAACCTTTCAGATTGAATTTGAACTTGACAAAACGAGGCTCGACAAGGCCCTTTGCACGCTGGATGATACTCTTACAAGAGCGTCAGCCGTGCGCCTTACCGAATCGGGAGACGTCACACTAAACGGCAAAACCGCTTCAAAAAGCGACAAGGTCAAAATCGGCGACATTGTCGAAATTACCTATCCCGAGCCGGTGTCATCAGAGGCCGTGCCCCAGGACATACCCCTCGATATAATTTACGAGGACGATGATCTTTTGGTGGTCAATAAGCCTAAGGGAATGGTTGTGCATCCTGCGGCGGGAAATCCGGACGGAACCCTTGTTAACGCCCTGCTTTACCATTGCGGGGACAGCCTTTCGGGCATCGGCGGAGTGGTGCGTCCCGGCATCGTCCACCGAATCGACAAGGACACAAGCGGCCTTTTGATGGTTGCTAAAAACGATACCGCTCATTTAAAACTGTCGGAACAGATTAAGGAGCATTCCTTTACAAGGGAATATGAGGCGGTCATTATCGGCCACCTTAAGGAACAAAAGGGCGGTATTGACGCGCCCATCGGCCGCAGCAAAAACGACCGAAAGAAAATGGCGGTCACCGAGCTTAATTCCAAAAACGCCGTTACCCGTTATGAGGTGCTGGAGGAATATCCCGGCTTTTCATATGTGCGCCTGCGGCTTGAAACCGGCCGAACCCACCAGATCAGGGTGCATATGGCCTATCTCGGGCATCCTCTTGCAGGGGACGGGGTATACGGCGGCAGAAATGCCGAAAGGATTATGGAGGGCGGACAGTGCCTCCACGCGAGAAAGATAGGATTTATACATCCCACCACCGGAAAGTATATGGAATTTACCTCTCCGCTTCCCGAGTATTTCACAAAATTTTTAGAGAAACTGCGAAATGAATGATTTGATTTTTGAAAACATTGTTCTTTTTTCGGATATAGACGGTACGCTGTGTACCTACGACAAAAAAATCCCGAAAAGAAATCTCGACGCCATAAACCGCTTTAAACTTTTGGGCGGAAAGTTTTCTATCTGCACCGGCCGCTCGGCGCTGTCGCTGAGAAGGGCGGTGGATGTGTCCATTCTCAATTTCCCCGCCATTATTTTTAACGGCGGCGGAATATACGACTATTCAAAGGACGAATATATTAAGGACAGCAGCCTTCCCATTGATGTAGCCCCGTTTGTGAACGAAATTTTCAAAAAATACCCTGATGTGGGGCTTGAGGTCAATGTGGACAATGTGCTTTACTGTGTTAAATATTCCGATCGCTCCAGCCGGCACATTTTAACCGAAAACAGCGAATTTAAGCTTTATGATATGAGTGAGCTTCCTAAGGGAAAGTATAAAAAGGTACTTTTTACGGGGGATAGCAGCGATATCGACCGGCTTTCGGCCGATTTTTTGCGCAGAAACAGCGATGAAAACGACTACTATTTTTTAAGAAGCGAGCCCGGCCTTTTCGAGCTGCTGCCAAAGGGCGCAAAAAAGGGCATCGCCGTTAAGGAAATATCGGAAATGTACGGCATACCTATCGAAAACATCTATGCAATAGGGGACTATTACAACGACGCTACAATGCTTGAAGCGGCAGGGTGCTCCTGCGCCGTTTTCGGTGCGCCAAAAGAAATAATTGACATTGCCGATTATGTTTCCTGCCCCTGCAATGAGGGGGCTGTGGCCGACTTCATCGATTATATCGAGAGAAGAATAACAAAGCAGAGGTAACAGCAAGCACTTTTTAAAGCTTTGCAAAAACGGCTGTTTTGGAACGATTGATACTTCATTGATATTATTGATCAGAAACTAAGAAAACAAAGGCAAAACAAGCCTTTAGCATAACTTTCAGACAAATAAATTCACCTTTAATAAGGAGTGTATAAGCTTTGGACAAAAACGAAAAGAAAAGGCTTCAGATCACGGCAGCAAAAATCAGAATGGGCATAATCGAAGGGGTGTATAATGCTAAATCCGGCCATCCGGGCGGATCCCTTTCCATAGCCGATGTGCTTACCTATCTTTACTTTAAGGAAATGAACATCAACCCCGAAAATCCCAAATGGGAGGACAGAGACCGCCTGGTGCTTTCCAAGGGTCACACCGCTCCCGGCCTTTACTCGGCTCTCGCAAACCGCGGATATTTCCAGGTTGAATACCTTAAAACCTTGAGAAAAACCGATTCCTTCCTTGAGGGACATCCGGATATGAAGGGCACTCCCGGCGTTGATATGAGCTCGGGCTCTTTGGGTCAGGGAATATCGGTGGCCTGCGGAATGGCCCTTGCTTCTAAACTTGACGGCGACCGTTTCCATGTGTATTCAATTCTCGGAGACGGCGAGCTTGAAGAAGGTCAGGTGTGGGAGGCAGCAATGTTTGCTTCTCACAAAAAGCTTGACACACTTACCGCCATTGTCGACAACAACAACCTTCAGATAGACGGCGAGCTTGAAAATGTCAATTCTCCCTATCCCATTCCCGAAAAGTTCAGAGCCTTCAACTGGCACACCGTCGAGATCGACGGAAACGACTTCGACCAAATCGAGGCCGCCTTTAACGAAGCGAGAAAAACCAAGGGTCAGCCCACCGCCATCATTATGAAAACCATCAAGGGCAAGGGCGTTTCCTTTATGGAAAACAAGGCCTCCTGGCACGGCGCCGCTCCCAACGAAGAACAGTATAACATCGCTATGAGCGAGCTTAAAGCGGCTCTTTGCGAGCTTGAGAAATAAGAGAGGGGAGAAAACAAAAATGGCAGAAATCAAAAAACAGGCCACCCGCGAGGCATACGGCGAGGCGCTGGCCGAAATCGGACATAAATACGATAATCTTGTTGTGCTTGACGCCGACCTTTCCGGCGCCACCAAGACATCCACCTTCAAAAAAGAATTTCCCGACAGATTTTTTAACTGCGGAATTGCCGAGCAAAACCTTATCGGTGTTGCAACCGGCCTTACCGCAGCCGGAAAGCTGGTCTTTTGCAGCTCTTTTGCTATGTTTGCGGCGGGACGCGCCTTTGAGCAGGTCAGAAACGCCGTAGGTTATACCCACCTTAATGTTAAAATAGCCGCAACCCACGCAGGTCTTTCGGTGGGAGAGGACGGCGCAACACATCAGTGCAACGAGGACATCGCTCTTATGCGCGTTATCCCGGGTATGACCATTTTAAGCCCTGCCGACGGATACGAAGCCAAGGCGTGCGTGCGTGCGGCGGCTGAATATGTAGGACCCACCTATCTGCGTTTCGGCAGAATGGCCGTACCCTTTATTTTCGAGCCTGATTATAAAATCGAGATCGGCAAGGGCGTTACACTTAAAGACGGCAATGATGTTACGATAATCGCCACCGGCCTTATGACCGGAATGGCTCTTGAGGCGGCAAAAAGCCTTGAAAACGAGGGAATAAACGCCCGCGTTATAAACATCCACACCATTAAACCTCTTGACAAGGAACTTGTCATAAATGCCGCAAAACAGACCGGGGCGGTGGTTACCTGCGAGGAGGCTTCGATAATCGGCGGACTCGGCTCGGCCGTTTGCGAAACCCTAAGTGAAAGCCTTCCCACACCTGTTATCAGAGTGGGCGTTGAGGATAAATTCGGCACTTCCGGCCCTGCGGGAGAGGTGCTTAAAAAGTACGGTCTCTGCCCCGAAAACATTGTAGCCAAGGCCAAGGCGGCCATTGCTCTAAAAAAATAAGCACAGAAAGGCTGTTTGTTTTGTCCTTTTTAAAACCGTTGCTTTAACGGGTAGTCTAATGCCTTTAAATTGATTGCATAAACAAATTTAATTATTCCCCTGCGGTCGGTTACCTTTACCGTTGCCGCAGGGGATTTTTGTTTTTTTTAGTGATTTGAAAATAATACAATATAGTTTTTAAATATATAGTGTTTCGTAAAATATACAAGCACATCGCAAAGGCAAAAAAGCACCGCAGCACTTGGCAAAGCTCGGTGCATCCAGTCAGCCGCTGAGGCAGTCCCGGCAATGCCGGGAACGGAGGGCGTTTTTTCCTGCATCCTTGCTGATTGAGCAAAGCTGATTTAAAAATTTCATACTCGCATTTTTAACCGTGCCTCCCTCCGTTCAGCATAAGCATAACGCACATAGACAAGCATTCCTGAAACAACCCGATTTTGGTGCGTTATGTTTATGCTGACTGCCTCAGCTGCCCGCAGCAATACACCTGCCCCTACCGCACATAAGCGATGCCTGTGGCCTATATTTTTCCTTGCGCGTGCTTGTGCATTTTATGAAATACCTACCTTTTGTGATGTGCCGTTTTTTGGGCAAACCATTACCGTAATTAAAACACACGTTTTTATTGCTTTTGCTGTTGACAAACGGAGATAAAATGATTATAATATAAATTGTAATAAAACGGATGTTTTAAATCGCATTGTGCAATATAAATATTACGTCAGGGGAAAAGAAAATGCCGCCAAAACCTAAATTCACAAGGGAACAGATAATCGGATATGCTCTTAATATCGTCGAAAGAGACGGTATTAAGGCGCTTACGGCGCGGGAGCTGGGAAAGGAAATGGGAAGTTCCGCACGTCCGATTTTTACGGTGTTTAAAAATATGGATGAGCTTTGCTCGGAGGTCTTTTTGGCCGCGAGGGAAAAGTATGACAGTTTTGTGTTGTCGGACCATAAGCCCGGGCCGTTTTTCAGAAATGTGGGGATGAGAATGGTGGCCTTTGCCATCAAGCACCCGCGGCTATATCAGCTGATTTTTATGTCGGAAATCGATGTGAAAAGCGAAGAATTTTCTCAGCTTTACGGGCGCCTGGGAAAGACGGTGGACATATGCGTCGATTCGATAATGACCGAGCACGGAATAAACGAGCAGCAGGCGAGAAAGGTGTTTGACAATCTCTTTGTATACACCTTCGGAATTGCCGTGTTTTGCGCTACGGGAGTGTGTAATTTCCCCGCTGAAAAGATCGAGCAGATGCTTGCATTTGAATTTAAATCGATTATGTATCAGGTGATCAATCCCAATCTTGATTTTTTAACAGAGAAAAAAACTGTCGATTAACACACTTTTTGAGAGAAGAACAGAAGGAGTATCGTTATGCTGAAAATTGAACATTTAACAAAAATATACGGCGACAAAAGGGCGGTGGACGACCTTTCCCTCGAAATAAAAGCCGGGGAAATATACGGCTTCATCGGCCACAACGGCGCCGGAAAAACAACCACAATAAAAGCGGTTTGCGGAATTTTAGGCTTTGAGCAGGGAGAAATTTTTATCGACGGAAAATCGGTCAAAAAGGATCCTATTGCCTGCAAAAAAATTATCGCCTACATTCCCGACAATCCTGATTTATACGATTATATGACCGGTATGCAGTTTTTAAATTTTGCAGCCGACATTTTTGAGGTTGATAAGGAGACGCGGCAACAGAAAATTGCCGAATATGCCGAAAAGTTTGAGCTGACAAACGACCTATCTCAGACTCTTTCGGCCTATTCCCACGGTATGAAGCAAAAGCTTGCCATTATCTCGGCACTGATACACAGTCCAAAGCTTATAATTATGGATGAACCCTTTGTGGGACTTGATCCTAAGGCGTCCCACATTGTCAAGCAGATAATGCGGGAAATGTGCAACAAAGGCTGCGCCATATTCTTTTCCACCCACGTTCTTGAAGTTGCCGAAAAGCTTTGCGACAAGGTGGCCATCATCAAGCAGGGCCGTCTCATCAAATCGGGCACAATGGAAGAGGTCAGGGGAGACAGCTCCCTTGAAAGTGTCTTCCTTGAGCTGGAGGGTTAAATATGACTAAGGCTTTGTTTAAAAAGCAGATGATGGAGGTCTTTTCCTGGGTCTTTAAGGAGCGCAAAACCGGAAAGCTCAGAACGCGGAGCGGCGCCATAGTTTGCGGACTTCTTTACCTGCTGCTTTTCGCATTTGTAGGACTGATTTTTTTGTTCCTCGCATTGGCCGTTTCTCAACTTATTACCACCGACGGTGTGCAGTGGCTTTACTGGGGCATTATGGGCAGTGTAGCGGCCTTTCTGGGCGTTTTCGGAAGCGTGTTTAATACATACAGTTCTCTCTATCAGGCTAAGGACAACGACCTTCTGCTTTCCATGCCCATACCCGTGCACTCGATAATGATTGCGCGGCTGTCGGGCGTTTATGCAATGGGGCTTTTATACGAGCTTATCGTTATTATTCCCGCCCTGATTGTATGGTTTATACATACTCGGTTTACGCTGCTCGGTACGATTTTCACGCTGCTCATTCCCTTTGTACTGTCCTTCTTTGTGCTGGTGCTTTCCTGCGTTTTGGGATGGGTTGTGGCACTTATTGCCCGCAGGCTTAAAAGCAAGAATTTCATTACCGTTATCGTTTCATTGGTATTTCTCGGGGCATATTATTACTTTTACAGCAGGGCATACGATATGCTCGGCGCATTTTTGGCCGCCGCAAGCGATCCTGTCTTTTCGGGAAGGGCAAAAATCATTTTATATCCGCTCTATCATATGGGCAAAGCGGCTCAGGGAAGTTTTCTTTCCTTCCTCATTTTTACGGCAATCATTGCAGCCCTTTTGGCATTGACCGTTTTGGTCATTTCAAAGAGCTTTATAAAGCTTGCAACGGCAAATTCCGGCTCGGTTAGGGTCAAGGCCAAAAGAGCCGAGAACGCAAAGGTCAGCTCGGTTAAATATGCCCTTTTTAAAAAGGAACTTTGCCGATTTAAGGGCAGCGCAGGCTATATGCTCAACTGCGGAATGGGACTGATCTTTTTGCTTGCGGCCGCTGTGGCTGTTTTGTGGAAAGAAAGTGTCATTCGCGAGTTTGTGCCGTCGGTCGTTTCGACGGATTTAGCGGTGGGTATTGCAAGCGTAATCATTACTCTGATAATCGGATCGGGCTGCATTACCGCGCCGTCGGTTTCCCTTGAGGGAAAAAGCCTTTGGCTGCTTCGCTCCTTGCCCGTAAGCGGAAAACAGGTGCTGACGGCAAAGCTTATGCTTCAGGTTGTTTTGACCGCCGTTCCTGCCATTATTGCTGTTGCAGCTGTTTTGATTGTTGTAAGGCCAAGTGTAGCCGTGGCGGTTTTAATGCTTATTTATGTTATGATCTATGTGGTTTTAACGGCGGCAATGGGACTGTGTTTCGGTGTTTCAAAGGCTAATTTTTGCTGGACAAGCGAGATGATACCCATAAAACAAAGTTCTTCGGTAATGCTGACAATACTTATCGGTTGGGCACTGGCCTTGGTTTTCGGCGTGGTCGGATATCTGCTGTCGGAAATCGTCGGATTTAGCGGAGCAATGGCGGTAATGTGCCTTTTATCGGGCGGTCTTTGCTTTGCACTCATAAGGAATCTGCTTACTAAAGGCGCGGAAAAATTCGATAGCTTTGTCGTTTGATCAAGCCTACCTGTTTAAAAACAAAATATTTTTCTGCGGTGTGGAATGCTTTTTCCGCACGGCGCAGAAATAAGAAATACCCGCAGTCGGAGAAATTTCCGATTGCGGGCGGTTTGTTTTTAAAGATAACTGTTATTTCAGAAAAACGTATAGTAAATTGAGTTTAAAAAATCATTTTCCCGTTGCTTTGTTTTTGCAAAGGGAAAAAAGGGGACAGCCGTCGCATTTAGGGGCTCTTGCCGAGCATACATCCCTGCCGAAAAGTACTATCCTGTGGCAAAAATCGTTGGATTCTTTAGGGTCAATAATGGCTTTCAGCTGCATTTCAACCTTGTATGGATCGGCGGTGTCGCAAAGGCCCAAGCGGTTGCTTATTCTTATCAAGTGCGTGTCGGCCACAATGGCGGGAGCACCGTAAACATCCCCCATAATGAGGTTGGCGGTCTTGCGGCCGATGCCGGGAAGGGAGGTCAGATCCTCAATAGTGGCAGGTACCTCTCCGCCGAATTTTTCGCAAAGCATTTTGCTCATTTCCACAAGGCTTTTTGACTTGGTTTTATAAAGACCGCAGGATTTTATGTATTTTCCAACCTCGTCACAGCTTGCTTTACTCATTTCAAGAGGTGTGGGAAAACGTTTAAAAAGGGCGGGAGTGACCATATTTACCCTTGCGTCGGTGCACTGGGCCGACAGCCTTGTGGCAACCAACAGCTCAAAGGCGCTTGTTGACTCGAGTGAACATTTTGCCCGGGGGTACAGCTCTTTAAGGGCGTTAACACACAGGGCGGCTCTTTGTTTTTTTGTCATATGTTATCCTTCTTTTTTGATATTTATATAATCGTTTGAAGCTGCAAGGTGGTTTTGTGCACGGCTGCAGGGAGCCGAGGCTATCAGCTTAACGCTGATCGGAGGGAGCCTTTGATAAATCTGAAAAAGCGGTTTATTAAAGCAGCTTTGCGTTTTTTGAAGGATCGTGGGATGCTGCTCCCTCCGTTCACGGCAAAGCCGGGAAAGCCTCGGCGGCGGATAGGTGATACCGTCGCTGCACCGCTGCAAGTGTGTTGGGGCGGCCGGTTCATGCTTGAAGACCGGCCATTGACTATACCGCGCTTTCTTTTATCTTTTTGATGTATCCGGTGGCAAGGGCGTCGCAGCGCTCATTTTCCTTGTGTCCCGCGTGACCCTTTACCCACACTATATTAACCTCGTGAATGTCGCAAAGCTCAAGCAGCCTTGCCCATAGATCAGAGTTAAGGGCAGGCTTTTTGTCGGCCTTTCGCCAGCCGTTTTTCTGCCAGGATTTTGCCCAGCCTTTGGTCAGTCCGTCGGCGGCGTATTTGGAATCGGTTGTGAGAATCACTTTGCAGGGTTCGTTAAGCTTTTCAAGGGATTTTATGAGGGCGGTAAGCTCCATACGGTTGTTGGTGGTGTCTTTTTCTCCGCCCGAAAGCTCAAGCTCATGCCCCTTGTATCTGAGTATTGCGCCCCATCCGCCCGGGCCGGGATTGCCCGAACAGGCGCCGTCGGTGAATATTTCCACAGTCTTTTTGTTCATAATTCTCTCCGAAATTTATATAAATTACATAGCGGCTCGAATAACGAAGCCTTTATGCGTTTATTACCGTCTCGCGCAGTGCGGGGCAGCGTGTGCGTGTTTTGACCGATCGATATCGGGGTATCGGTCGCATAATGTATAACAATTAAATTTTATAACATCCCGGCCTTAAAAACAAGAGCTTTTTTGATTAAAAATTTTTCCTCCGGCAATAATAAATTTGAAAAATATCTTTTTGGAGGATAATTTTATGAACAGCGTTATTATGGCGGGCGGCGAGGGAAGAAGACTGCGCCCCGTTACCTGCGATGTCCCTAAACCCCTTACCCGTCTTGCGGGAAGGCCGGTTATAGAATACCTTCTCGATCTGCTTGAAAAGGCAGGCTGCCAAAAAGCTGTGCTTACCCTCGGCTATCTTCCGGGAGAAATAACCGATTATTTTATCACGCAAAAATATAAAAATATTGATCTTGAATTTTCGGTCGAAGAAAGTCCTCTCGGAACGGCGGGAAGCGTTAAAAAAGCGGCTAAAAACTTTAAAAACGATTTTCTTGTTATAAGCGGAGACTGCGTTTGCGATTTCGATTTAAATGAAATATACGACAGCCATATTTCAAAAGGTGCCGACATAACCGTTGTCACAACCGAGGTGGACGATCCGCGGGAATACGGCCTTATTTCCACCGATGATAATGGTTTTGTTGAAAGCTTTGTGGAAAAGCCGTCATTCAAAAACGCCTTCACAAACAAGGCGAACACAGGCATATATGTCATCTCTCCGAAGGTGCTGAAATTCATTCCCGACGGTGTATCATTTGATTTTTCAAAGGATCTTTTTCCCCTTTGTTTATCAATGGGCGGGAAAATTTCCGTTTACGAGGCCGAGGGCTATTGGTGCGATATGGGGGACGGGAAAAGCTATCTGAAATGCCAAAGTGATATTTTAAACGGCAGGGTCAAAACAAACCTTTGCGCCGACAGTGAGACCGGCTGCTTCGGAAGGCGGCCGACGGGAAGTTTTGTGCTCTTTCCGCCGGTATATTTCGGGGATAAGGTAACTGTCGCCGACGGTGCGGTTATAGGCCCCGATACCGTTCTTGACGACGGAGTGACGGTCGAAAAAAATGCGAGGATAAGGCAAAGCGCCCTGCTCAAAGACGCCTATATCGAGCAGTCGGCGAAAATTACAAGCGCCATAGTCTGCCCGAGGGCAACGGTCAAACGGGGAGCGTCCCTTTTCGAGCACTCGACTTTGGGCAGCGACAGCACGGTGGGCGAAAGGGCGGCAATAATGCCGGATGTGGCTGTCTGGCCGAAAAAACTTGTGGATGAGGGCCTTTCCCTTAACTCCAATTTGAAATACGGAAGCGTTAAAAAGGAATTTTTCGACGACGGCGGCATTTACGGAAATGTCGGCAGCGACATAACCCCGCGTTTTTGCGCCGATCTCGGATGCGCCGTAGGTTCTTTTTCAAAGAACGGCAAGATTGGCGTGGCTTTCGACAGCTCAAATGCCGCAGGTGCACTTTCAAAAGCGGTGATCAGCGGAATGCTGTCTACCGGGGCGCAGGTATGGAATTTCGGAAGAATTTTAAAATCCCAGATGTCCTTTGCCTGCTCATTTTGCGGAGTGGATTTAGGGGTGTATGTGTCGGTAAAGGAAAAGGGAATTATCGAGCTTTTTTCAAACGACGGGCTGCCGGTATCGAGGGAGACCGAGCGAAAGATCGAAAAGCTTATGGAAAAGGGTGAGTATGTGCGGGTGAGCGCCGCAAATTATTCTGCCGCAGCCGATATGAGCGGCGTAAAACTTTTGTATCGGCAGGAACTTTTCCGTCAGGCATCTAACGGGATTTTCGGCAAAAGGGCAAGGGCTGTCTGCACAAACGCCGAGGGACGCTCAATTTTCAATGATATCTTAACGAGACTGGGCTGCGACACATCGGGCGGTATGTCTCTTTTACTTTCTTCCGACGGCACCAAACTAAACATTAAAACCGAGGAAGGAAAGGACATCCCGTATAACAAGCTGCTGTGGCTTTGCTGTCTTAAGGAACTTAAAAAGGGATATGATATAATCCTGCCGCCCGACGCACCCGCTTTTCTCGACACACTTGCAAAAAAGGCAGGAGCAAAGGTGCAGCGGGTGGATACCGAAAGGGAAAGAGAGGGCAGTGAGCTTCGCAAAGGCGCAAAGGCAAGGTATTTTCTGCGGGACGGAATGATGCTTGGCATACGGCTGCTCGATGAGTTTAAATCGGCAGGCGAGCTTGAAAGAGCGGCCGACGGCATTCCGGATTTTTCGGTTTTTTCGGAGGAACTTGAGCTTGAAAGCACTCCGGCAAAAATTATGAACGCTTTGTCGGAAAAATACAAGGTGACCTCCTTTGGAATAGAAATGCCCTTCAGAAATTCATGTGTGTATGTGCGTCCGAGAAAATCGGGAAAAAGTCTTAGATTTATTGCCGAAAGCAAAAGCGCCGAAATTGCCCGTGTGGCCTGTGAACAAGCCGAAAGCAAGGTGCGGGAAATACTTGACAAAGAGGGAAAAAGGTAGTATCATAGGAAATAAAGTAATGTGACTGTGATAGGCGGCGATTTTTCGCCCGTTTATATTTTGGAACAGATGTCAGCGCTTTATATTTAATCGATGCTTTTTAATTACAGCTTTTTTGATCGGCAGAAGTATCCCGGCCAGTCGACGGCGGTCTGTTCTGTGGTAAATTTTGCGCTGCATATTAAAAGGACGCCCTGCAGATTTGGTCTTTTTTTGTGCGGCATCCCGTTCAACCTTTTTATCAGAGATTTAGGGGCAAGAGGCCCCACTACATAAAATATATTTTTCGGAGGTATGTTTCCTTACTATGACAAAACAAATAAGTAAAAAGGTTCCTTCTGCGGAAAAGGCAAGGCCCTTAACCGCCGGAAAGAGCCGTTCTTCGGGTACTGAAAAATCCGCCAAAAAGAGAGGCTCTTCGGCATCTGATCCCTCGCTAAACGTCGGCGGGGTAAACACAAAGAGCAATTCTTTTGAAAAAAAAGCCGGGACATCGGCAAAAAAAGCAGCGTCCTCAAAAGGTGCTTTGATAAAAAAATCGGTCCCCGCAAACAACAGAAGAAAAGCCGCAAAAGGCGGCAAAAAATCCACTCCTTTAAAGATTATTTCTCTCGGCGGTCTTGATGAGATAGGCAAGAATATGACCGTTTACGAATATGGCAGCGACATTTTTATTATAGACTGCGGTATGACCTTTCCCGATGCGGAAATGCCCGGCGTAGACATTGTTATCCCCGATTTCAGCTATGTTGTCAAAAATGCCGACAGGGTAAAGGGACTTGTCATAACCCACGGACACGAGGATCACATCGGCGGTATACCGTATCTTTTGAAGGTGCTCAACTGCCCGGTTTATGCCACAAAACTGACCGTCGGCCTGATCGAAGGCAAGCTCAGAGAACACGGGCTTCTTTCCAAGGCTAAGCTTAACATCGTTAAACCCGGGGACAGCGTAACCCTCGGCTGCTTTAAAGCCGAGTTTATACACGTCAACCATTCCATTCCCGATTCGGTTGCCGTGGCGGTTAAAACCCCCATCGGCGTTATCGTCCACACCGGCGACTTTAAAATAGACAGCACCCCCATCGATGGTAAAATGATAGATTTTGCCCGCTTTTCCGAGCTTGGCAGAAAGGGCGTTCTGGCCCTTTTAATGGATTCCACAAACGCCACCCGTCCCGGTTTTACCATGAGCGAAAGAACGGTAGGCGCCAGCCTTTCCCACATTTTCAAGGACGCGGGAGGCAAGCGCATTGTCGTAGCCACATTTTCCAGCAACATACACCGTGTTCAGCAAATCGTTGACGAGGCGGTCAAGTGCGGCAGAAAGGTGGCCGTTTCGGGCAGAAGTATGATCAACGTGGTGACCATAGCCACCGAGCTTGGCTACCTCAAAATCCCCAAGGGTGTGCTTATCGACATCGACCTTATTAAAAATTACACCGACGATAAGCTTGTCATAATAACCACCGGCTCCCAGGGAGAGGCAATGTCGGCCCTTCATCGTATGGCTTTCGGCGACCACAGGAAGGTGACGGTGGGTCCTAACGACCTTATCGTTATTTCGGCCAATCCCATTCCCGGCAACGAAAAGACGGTCAACATCGTCATAAACGAGCTTATGAAGCTTGGCGCAGAGGTTGTTTACGAACGTATGTATGACGTGCACGTATCGGGACACGCCTGCCAGGAAGAACTAAAAATGATGATGGGAATGATTGATCCTAAATTTTTTATCCCTGTGCACGGCGAACAGATGCATCTGAGAAAGAACGCAGCCCTTGCGGTTTCAATGGGAATACCCAAGGAAAACATCATTATTTCCGACATTGGGAAGGTCATCGAACTGACCTCAAAATCCATAAAAATAACCGATGAAGTGCCCTCGGGCAAGGTGTTTGTTGACGGATTGGGCGTAGGAGACGTCGGAAGCATCGTTCTGCGCGACCGAAAGCACCTTTCGGAGGACGGAATTATAATCGTTGCAATGACCATGGATAAACAGTCGGGAGACATCATATCCGGCCCCGAGCTTATTTCCCGCGGATTCGTTTATGTAAGAGAAAGCGAGCAGCTGCTTGAAAGCGCAAGGAATGTTGTCAACCGCGCCCTCGATTATTGCTACGACAACGGCATTTCCGACCGCACCGCCGTTAAAAACGAGGTCAGGGATTCTCTTTCACGATTCCTTTATCAGAAAACGAGAAGAAGCCCCATGATTCTGCCTGTAATTATGCAGATATAACACCGGTAAAAATATAATTTTCCTCGCGGTAGCAGTTGATATAATTACACAAAAAAATTGCAACTGTATTCGCATCAACAACCTTGATCACTATTTGTAACCATAATATATTTTCTGTTATGGCTGCAATGCACGGGAGGTCTGCCTCTTGAAGAAGAAGTCACACAGCGGCCGTTCATTTTCGGCATATAAGGCCGCCATCATAATCTTTTTTGCGCTTTCGCTTGTGGGGGACGCGGCGGTATTTTTGCTGTCAAAAAGCCTGAATGCTCTGCTTGCCTCGCTGCTTTGCACCGCCCTTTGCGCCGCCGTGCTGCTCTTTATAAGGGGCAGGCTCAGCTCATTTTTCTTCGGCTTTTATAAGGGCACGGTCGAAAAGCTTAAAACCCCCGATTCGGACATTTTCAACAACTTTTCTCTGCCGGTACTGGTGCTCAAGGATGGAGTGGCGGCATGGTATAACGGGCGGTTTAAAACCGAGGTACTAAAGGGAAGGGATATTTTTGAAACCGTCCCTGATGAAATTTTAACCGATGCCGTGCGCTCAAACCTTCGCCTCAACGATAAATCCGATCTGTTTTACGGCGGGCGGAGCTATACCGTTTACAAAACCGATTATATATCGGACGGAATAAAATACGATACCCTTTATTTCGTAGACAACACCGATCTTAAACGTGTGGCCGACGAGTTCGATAAAAGCCGCCCGGTTATTATGATTATGTCGATAGATTCCTTCGACGAGCTGACCGAGAATCTTGCCGAAAGCGAGCGAGCGTCGGTCAGAGGACAAATCGTAAGAGAAATCGAGTCCTTTGCTTCCAAAACCGACGGATTTATGAAAAAGCTCAACAACCACACATATCTTTTCGTGCTCAACGAACGCGGCTATGCCCTTATTAAATCGGAAAAATTCGATGTGCTTGATAAGGTCAGAAACCTCAAGGTGCACGGCGATAAAAATGCCACACTTTCCATAGGCGTCGGCAGAAAGGATAAAACCCTAAAGGATTGCGAGATAAGTGCCCGCCAGGCTCTTGAAATGGCTCAGGGCCGCGGAGGAGACCAGGTGGCGGTTAAAAGCCTCAACAACTTTGAATTCTTCGGCGGCATAAGCAGCAAGGGGGTCGAAAAGCGCACCAAGGTCAAGACCCGCGTCATTGCAGCCGCCTTAAAGGAGCTTATAAGGGGCAGCGACAGTGTTTTCATCGTCGGTCATAAATACGGCGATCTGGACAGTCTCGGCGCTTCTCTGGGACTGTGGAAGGCCGTTAATGTCATCGGTCCTAAAGGATATATCGTGCTGGACAGGGAACAGCACCTTGCAAAGCAGCTCATAGATAAAATTGACAAGCAGTATAACAACGGGGTCATAATAAGCGGACAGAAGGCCATGGAAATTATCACGAAAAAGAGCCTTGTTATCGTTGTTGACACCCACCGCAAGGATTTTATCGACGCTCCGGATTTGTTCTCGATCTGTTCCACCAAGGTGGTTATCGACCATCACCGCAAGAACGTTGATTTCATCGACGACGCGGTCATTTTCTACCACGAACCATACGCTTCATCGGCCTGTGAAATGGTCTGCGAGCTGCTTCAGTATATGGGCGACGACATAATCGCAAAGCCAGAAGCCGAGGCACTTTTTGCCGGAATAATGCTAGATACGAGAAACTTTGTGCTGAGAACCGGCGTAAGAACCTTTGAAGCATCGGCATATCTGCGGGGAAGGGACGCCGATCCCGTTGAGGTCAAAAAGCTGTTTGCCGATTCTATGGACGTATACCGCGAGCGGTCGAAGATAGTTTCTTCGGCCAAGCGGTTCGGCAGATGTGCCGTTTCGGTGGACAGTGCCCACGGAGGCTCCCGTGTTGCGGCATCTCAGGCGGCGGATGAGCTTTTAAACATCGAAAACATCGATGCTTCATTTGTTATTTACCGTTCGGGAACGACGGTAAATATCTCGGCAAGATCGCTTGGCGCAATAAACGTACAGGTCATTATGGAGGAGCTGGGCGGCGGCGGACACCACACAATGTCGGCTGCGCAGCTTAAGGACTGCGATGTGATAACGGCCGAAAAAATGCTTTTTGAGGCCATTTCAAAGCACGAAAAGCAGCCTGCCAAGAATCAAGCGCCGCGCGGTAAAGCGGCACTGCGCATACCGATATCATCAATTTGTTAAAACGAAACCGCATCACCAAACAAAAAAACAGCAAAACCACTTCAGCAAAATAAAGAAAAGAGGTCAATATTATGAAGGTAGTGCTTACAAAGGACATAAAGGGCACAGGCAAGGCGGGAGAGCTTCACGAGGTATCCGACGGATACGCAAGAAACTTTCTTTTTCCCAGAGGCCTTGCAACCGAGGCCAACGCGCAGGCTTTAAACGAGCTTAAAAACCGCGAGGCATCGGCTGCATTCAAAAAGAAGCAGGCCGACGAGCAGGCGAGAGATATCGCTTCAAAAATCGGCGGAAAGAAGATACGCATTTCGGCCAAGGGCGGCTCAAACGGACGGCTCTTCGGATCGGTGACAACCGCCGAGATCGCTGAGGCCATCAAAAAGGATTTTGGCTGCGATATAGATAAAAAGAAGATATCCCTTTCCTCCGATATTAAAAATTACGGCGAATACAGCGCTACCGTTAAGCTTTTCGGCGGTGTTACTGCAGATGTAACGGTCGAGGTCGGAGAATAGCAAAAAAGAAAAAGGATAACACTGATTTTCGGTCAATTTCTTTTTATAAGCTTAAAGCATTGTTATCCGCTTGATTTTTCACACAATTACCTGCAACATTTTTCATACCAAAGCAAAGAGGCCTGCCGGTTTTACCCGACAGGTCTCTTTGTATGTATGTGCAATTGGAATGATTGCCGATTATAACAGGCTTTAATAATTTTTTGTCTAAAGCCGTAAAACAATGCTTATAAGCAAAGCATATAAAATATATCGGTTAAGAATGATATCATATTTTCAGGCCTTTTAATTAAAGGCTTTCGTCATTCTCGTCGGCAGGCTTTGCCTTTTTGCCGATAAGGTTAACGATGATACCGAGGATAAGTGCGCAGGCGACAGTCTTTAAGGTGATCTGGCCAAAGCTTAAAGCAAAGTTACCGATACCGGCAATGAGGATGACCGAGGCGGTGAAAAGATTGCGGTTGTCGTCGAGATCGACCTTCTGGAGCATCTTAAGACCCGATACGGCAATGAAACCATAGAGTGCAACGCACACGCCGCCCATTACGCAGGCAGGAATGGAGGAAAGGAAGATTACGAAGGGAGTGAAGAAGGAGACGATGATGGCAAGCACTGCAGCACCGAGAATGGAAACTACCGAAGCGTTTTTGGTAATTGCAACGCAGCCGACCGATTCACCGTATGTGGTGTTGGGGCATCCGCCGAAGATGGCGCCTGCGATGGAGCCTACGCCATCGCCGAGAAGGGTGCGGGAAAGACCGGGCTCTTCAAGCAGATCTCTTTCGATGATGGAGGAAAGGTTTTTATGGTCGGCAATGTGCTCGGCGAAAACAACGAATGCAACGGGAACATATGCCACTGCGATGGTTGCAATGTAGGAACCGGAAAGCTCTTTAATTCCGTCGATTGCCTTGATAAATGTGAAGTCGGGAATGTTGACAAAGCTCTTTATCGAAATGTTTGCAGCCGAGAAGTTATCAACAAAGGGAGCAAAATCGATGAGCTTAAGTGCGTCGTTGCCGGTGCTGTTGCCGATGGCGGTAAACACTGCGGCGACGGCGTATCCTGCCACGATTCCGATTACAAAGGGGATAAGCTTCATCATCTTTTTACCGTAGATCGAGCAGAGCATAACAACCAGAAGGGTAATGAGACCGCAGGTGATGGCAGCTCCGGTGTGAGCGTTTACAGGGAAGGAACCGGTGTCGGCATTAAAGAAACCTGATCCTCCGGCCAGGTCTCCGATGGCATTTCCGGCAAGGGAAAGACCGATTATTGCAACGGTAGGTCCGATAACAACGGGAGGCATAATTTTGGAGATCCATTTAACGCCTGCAAGCTTGACGATTATGGCAATGACCACATAAACAAGTCCCGCAAATGCTGCGCCGATTATCAGTCCGAGATAGCCAAGGGACATTGATACGCCGCCGGCAAAGGCCGAAAGCATGGATCCAATGAAGGCGAAAGATGATCCGAGGAATACCGGGCTTTTGAATTTTGTGAAGAGCAGATAGACGATGGTACCAACGCCTGCACCGAAAAGGGCGGCGGAGGGCTGCATACCGTTTCCGATAATGTTGGGAACGGCGATTGTGGCCGCCATAATGGCAAGCAGCTGCTGGATAGCAAAGACCACCAGCTGGCCGAATTTAGGCCTGTCTTTTACATCGTAGATTAGTTTCATAACTTTTCCTCCTAATATTTAAGGCTTTCGCCTTTTTTCAAAAATCAAACGGGGCGAAACAACTGCTTTGCACAGACGCCCGCACGGCTTTCAGTCGCCTAAAATATAGACCCCGGTTTCTCCATCGGTTTCGGTAAGCTTGACCGACACTATCTCCGACTTGGCGGTGGGAATGTTTTTGCCCACGAAATCGGCGCGTATGGGAAGCTCTCTGTGCCCCCGGTCGACAAGCACTGCAAGCTGAATGGATGAGGGCCTGCCCATTGCCATAACCGCGTCCATTGCCGCTCTGGCCGTTCTGCCGGTGTAAAGCACGTCGTCAACCAGAATGACCGTTTTGTCTACAATATCAAATGGAACGTCGGTATCGTTGAGCACAGGATCGGAATTTATCTTGCTTAAATCGTCGCGGTAGAGGGTTATGTCCAGCACTCCCACCGGAATCTTGACCTTTTCAAAGCTTTCTATATTTTCGGAAATACGCTTTGCAAGAGGAACACCCCTGGTTTTAATTCCTACAAAAACAATTTTGCCGCATCCGTGATTTTTTTCGGTGATTTGGTGGGCAATACGTATGAGGGCGCGGGAAAGGGTTTCCTCATCGAGCACTGTTGCGTGAACTTTCAATCGGTTTTCCTCCCATAAAAAAAGCCCGAAAACTTTACCTTAAAGCTTTCAGACCGCAAAAATTCCGTAGCGCTATTGCAATTTTCTTTCCTGTATCACAGTACAAGCTTAAAGATCTTTAGTATAATAAACCTAAATTTTGTATTTGTCAAGACTTTTTTCCACAAAATATTCGATTTATCCCTATAAATTTATGTGTTGATAAATTTTCCTGCTTGTGATACAATTATAATATACGCGCTTTAAGAAAATGAAAAACCACGTAAAGTATTTAGCTTACAAACGAACGGTGCTCAAACCTGTTTTTTCTTTAAATGGCAGCATTGCTGACAAAAAACAGGATAACCCGTCATATAATTGAAAGACCGTCCAAAAGCTCGGCGCGCATTGCTTTTTTAAAAATACTGTGCTGCTTTTGCCGTATCCATCCGTCGGCGCTTTTAAAGCGTGCACACTCGTCCTTTCACCCTTAAACCTTCGGCAGCTTCGGCCGATCCCACATCGATAAACGGAAAGAGGAACTGCTTAATGAACAAAAAAATAAAGCGCAACGGCTTTGTTGAAGGAACAATGATCGCCTATGCCGCAATAGTCCTTTCAAAGCTGATCGGCGCCTTTTATTCCATCCCTTTTTATGCCATAATCGGTGAAAGGGGAGGGGTTGTCTATTCCTGTGCATACAATATATATAATCTGTTTTTAACCATTTCCACCTCCGGAATTCCCACCGCCATAAGCATTATAATCAGCGAATACAACTCTCTTAAAATGTTTGCGGCCAAGGAAAAAGCGCAAAAAACCGCCCGCAACACGGTTTTTATAATTTCCCTTGCCGCTTTTATTGTGCTGTTTTTGTCAGCCCCCTTTATCGGCAGGTTTTTCCTCGGATCCGACGCCCAGGGCGACGACGTTACCGCCGCTATCAGAACCGTTTCCTTCTGCCTTTTGGTGGTGCCGTTTTTAAGCATCCGCCGCGGATATCTTCAGGGTCACGCCTACATTGCCCCTTCCTCCACAAGCCAGGTTATCGAACAGTTTGTCAGGGTGTTTGTAATTCTGGTAGGATCATACGTTACGGTAAATGTGCTCGGTAAAAGCCAGACGGCCGGCGTGTGCGTTGCCCTTACCGGTGCCCTTATCGGAGCCATTGCCGCCTATTTTTATCTTTCGGCCAAAATGAGAACCAACAAAAGTGCATTTTTGCCTGCTCCCGGCGACGTGGTCAACGACACAACCGTTTCCACAGGGGAGACCATCAAAAAAATCGCCCGCATCTGCATTCCTCTCATAATCGTGGCCATTTCTTCAAACATTTACGATATAACCGACATGAAGCTTATCATTGTGGGACTTTCCTCTCTCGACGGATTTACCGCCGACGACAGCGAGGTCATCGCCAGCATAATCGCCACATGGGGGCCTAAAATCTGCGTGCTCATAACCTCTCTTGCCATGGGGCTTACCTCAAGTATGATACCCCATATGGTTGACTGCTTTGTTAAAAACGACAGAAGCGGGGTAAACAGGCGGTTTAATCAGGCGGTAGATACAATACTTGTGCTGGCCGTTCCCATGGCCGTGGGAATGTGCCTGCTGTCCCATCCGCTCTATTATGTTTTTTACGGGGAGAGCCGTTTCGGCCCCACTCTTATGCGGGTGCTGCCATTTCTGCGGATTTTTGAGAGCATCAGTATGGTAGCAAGTATGTGCCTCCAAAGCATAGGCCTTGCCAAGGTGGTCTGTTTCACAAGCGTTACGGGACTGCTCATAAACGCCGCCTGCGACGTACCGTTTATCTATCTATGCAATGCCATTGGCCTTCCGGCCTATTGGGGGGCGGGATTTTCCAGTATGCTGGGATACACCGTTTCCATCGCAGCCGTGCTCATTCTTTTAAAGAAAAAATACGGTCTTAAATATATGTCGCTGCTAAAGACCCTTTTAAAGGTCATAATGGGACTTATCCCCATGATTGCCGTGGTGCTCATTCTTATGAATGTTCTTCCTTTCACAGGCGGGCGGCTCATACAGTTTATCCTTATGGCGGTGGTTGCGGTTGCCGGCGCGGTTGTTTACGGAATCGTGACATATAAAAACAAAGCCATAAGAGATGTTTTCGGAGACGACTTTTTAAGAAAGATACTTGTCAAACTGCACCTTAAAAAGGCCTGATACAGCCCTTTAAAAATATATAAAGAAATATATAAAACTGTGCCCGCAGGGAATGAGAATATGCCCTACGGCCACAGCGAAAAGGTCGCATTAAGCAACAACAGATGACCGATCGCCCATTGCTTAAACACCGCTCTTTTAACGGTAAAATTCGGAGGACACAGGGATTATTATGAGGCAGCAAAAAAGCAACGAAATTATAACAAAGGATCTGTCGCTTGAGGTATCACCGGCGGCTGTTTCGCGGTTTAAAAGCTTTTGCAAAACCGTGCTTAAAGCCGATGTGGACGACACTCCGTCACAGCAAAGCATCTTTATGCGCCAGAGCATGTCCATCGTTTATTATGCAACCATTGTTTTTCTCGTAACAAACGGCTTTTACCTTGTTAAAAACATCATATTTAATACAATGATCGTCATTGACATGGTGCCGCTGTATATGATGGTGGGCTCCTGCCTTGCAATGCTTATTTATCTGTCCTTTTGCAAGGATTACGGCTCGGTTGCCTCCCGATTTGCCCTCCTTGCCTTTTACACGGTGGTTATTGCCGCCGTCACGGTATTTATGGTCTCCTGCAACTTTCACAAAATAGGCCTGTCTATCTCCATGTGCTACCTGTTTATAATTATGATTGCCCCGACCTACAAGCTTTTTGACACGGTTTTCATATGTATTTTAATATTGATCAGCTGGTGGCTGCCGGGAATTCTTCCTTATTCGGATAACTACGATATGTTCAAGCATTTTCTTCTGCGCTTTGCAATAATAGCGGGACTGATTGCCGTTCGTTCGGTATTTATCCGTCAATCGGTCAACGAAAGGCGCATAAGCGAAATGAACAATTCCTTTATATGGCTTGCATACAACGACATTATGACCGGCACACTCAATAAAAAGGCTATGGAAACATACCTGAGCTTTGTTGCCGAGGAAATGTCGCCCAAAGAGGTCAGCCTGATAATCTTCGACATCGATAATTTCAAATCATATAACGACCATTATTCCCATTTAAAAGGCGATGAGGCGCTGAAAAGCGTTGCTGCAAGCGTCGTGGGTGTTCTTGAGAAAAGCGACAGGTATCTTTTCCGTTTCGGCGGGGAGGAGTTTGTTATCGTTTTGCCCGACGCAGGGGAGATACACGCAAGGGTTATTGCAGGAGAGCTTCTTGATGTCGTGCGCGCCGCCGCCATTCCGAGAGATGATTTGAAGGAACAGAGCATCGTTACCGCCACCTTCGGCGTGGCCTGCGGAACGGCCGAACAGCTTGAGGATATGTCGATCATAACCATGGCCGACAAGCAGCTTTATTTAGGCAAAAACAGCGGCAAAAACTGCGTCGCAGCGAACGGAGAAATATATAAATGAGTGAAGAGTGAAGAGAAAAGAGAAAAGGCGTCCGCAAATATTAAGTGAAGAGAGAAGAGTGAAGAGAAAAGGTGTCCGCAAGCGGACGATTAAAAACAGTGAATAGGCAATAGATAATGGTGAACAGAGAAAGGGTAAGACGTTCGCATAGCGGACGATAAAAGCAGTGAACGGTTATGAAGTGCCGTTCAAAGGCTTAACGTGCTTTGCAAAGCCGCTTTGAACGATTCCAAGGTGTTTTCCCGCAGCGATGATTTAACAGGCTTGCCGGGCATTTTAAAGGCTTTTTTGATGAGAGCGCAGGTATCGTTTGAGACTTTTAAAGCTGTCTTTTTAAGTCGGTTTTAAAGCACAATTTTCAGCCATAAAATACCTGTTTTAACATCTGAAAAAAAGTTTGTTTTTTTTGAAAATAACTATTGACAAACCGCCCTCTTTTTGATATAATCTTGCTTGCAGTCGCGAGAGTGCTGGAATTGGCAGACAGGCACGTTTGAGGGGCGTGTGTCTTTGGCGTACGGGTTCAAGTCCCGTCTCTCGCACCAAAAACCGACAGATCTCATTTGAGGTTTGTCGGTTTTTTATTTTTATTTTTTTCACTTTTCACTTATAATAAATCGCCCCGTTTAAAGAGCAAGGCTGCTCGATAAACGGGGCAATTTGATTTATACAGATCAGTTTTACCTTTCCTCTCGGAAGTAGTTGAGTCCGAGATGTGCAGGAGGCTGATTTTCGCGTTTCTTTCTTACGCTGATAAGCACCAGCACCACGATTGTGACCACATAGGGGAGCATTTTGATAAGCTCCTTTGCGCTGCTTGAAAGGCCGGGAATATAAACGCAGATGATGTAAAGTCCGCCGAAAAGGAAGGAGCTGAATATGGCGGATTTCGGTCTCCAGATAGCAAATATAACGATTGCAATGGCAAGCCAGCCTCTATCTCCGAAGCCGTCGTTCGTCCATGCGCCGGCCGTGTAGTCCATAACAAAGTACAGTCCGCCCAGTCCCGCGATTGCGCCGCCGATGCAGGTCGAAAGGTATTTGTAAAGGGTTACGTTAATGCCGGCTGCGTCGGCCGTTGCGGGGTTTTCGCCCACAGCGCGGAGGTTAAGTCCAACCCTTGTGCGATTGAGCACAAAGGAGGCCACAAGAGCTATTATAACGGCGAGGTAGGCCAAAAATCCGAAGGAAAGGAAGGTCTGACCGAAAATACCGGTCTTGTCGGCGATGGGGAGATAGGACTTGTATGCTTTTCCCGTTTCAATGAGAGAGATGGATCCGCTTTCACCGAAAAAGTTGAGAAGCGATCCGCCGAAGAAGTTTCCGATACCAACGCCGAAGGTGGTCAGTGCAAGACCGGTAACATTTTGGTTTGCACGAAGAGATATGGTCAGGAAACTATAAATAAGCGAGAGAATAACGGCGCCCGCAAGGCAGGAAAGGAAGGAAATTAGTATGCAGAGAATGGGTACGGGATTTTCGGTGGAATGCTCGTAAAGGTATCCGCCGATTATGCCCGAAATGCCGCCCACATACATAATTCCGGGGATTCCGAGGTTGAGGTTGCCGCTTTTTTCGGTGATGATCTCACCGGTTGCGCCGAAAAGCAGGGGAATGCCCTGAATAATTGCGGCGTTGATGAAGGTCATTATTGTAGAAAACATCAGCCGATTACCTCCTTTTTATCCTTTTTGCGGAAGTTGATTTTATAGTTGATGAAAAATTCACATCCGATTATGAAAAAGAGAATTATACCGGTTAAAATGTCAGAAACGCTTTCGTTGAGACGGAAGGTGGTGGCAATTTCTCCTGCGCCCTTTTGGAGGAAGACGATGAGGAAGGAGGTTATGACCATGAGAATGGGGTTGAATTTAGCAAGCCATGAAACCATAATGGCGGTAAATCCCATTCCGCCGGCCAGGTTTTTGGAAATGGTGTGGTTTGTGCCCGATACAAGCAGGAATCCCGCCAGTCCGCAAAGTCCGCCGGAAAGCACCATTGTGCGGATGATGACCTTTTTAACATTGATTCCGATGTATCTTGCGGTGTTTTCGCTTTCGCCCACAACCGAGATCTCATATCCGTGCTTGCTGAATTTAAGGTAGATAAACATAACGATGGTGATTACCACAACGATAAGTATGTTTAAAAAATATTTCTGCCCGAAGAGGGGAGGAAGCCAACCGGCCTCGGTCGACTGATTGATAACGCCCATAACGTTGGAGCCGCTCGGTACCCACACCATAATAAAGAAGGATACAAGCTGCATTGCAACATAGTTCATCATAAGGGTAAAGAGGCTTTCGTTTGTGCCCCATTTTGCCTTGAAAACGGCGGGGAGAACACCCCACAGTATACCGGCAATAATACTTGTTATAACCATTATAATGATGAGCAAAAGGGAAGGCATACTGTCCTTAACATAGAACATACATGCCGCCGAAGCGAGTCCGCCCACAAGCACCTGACCCTCGGCGCCCAGATTCCAGAACCGCATTTTAAAGGCGGGAGTGACGGCCAGGGAGATGATAAGCAGCATTGCGAGGTTTTGGAACATTGTCCACATTTTACGGTTGCTTCCGAAGCTTCCGTCAAACATACTTTCGTAAACTTTAAGAGGATTGAGCTTTGTCAGCACAACAATAACAAGGGCCGAAACGATGAGGGCTGCCACAATGGCCGCCGCGCGGATCAGCCAGCCTTTCCACCAGGCGATGCTCGCCCTTTTGGTGATGTGGACAAGAGGCTCTTTAACAGATTTTTTGGCCTTTTCCATTATCTATCCTCCTCTTTCTGATCTGCGGCCCTTTTATCGGCTGCGGTATCTGCGGCGTCGATGAAATCAACGGTATTGTCGCTCTTGACCCCATCAATTGTATCGACTGCATCGGATTTATCAGTTGTATCAATTGTATCACTGCCGGCATCAACAACATTGCCATCGGCCGTTTCGTCCTGCGGATGGGAATATTTCGATTTTGTCATAAGCAGGCCGATTTCACCCTTTGTGGTATGTCTTCCGTCCACAATGCCGGTAACCGATCCGCCGCCGATAACAAGAATACGGTCGCAAAGCTCAAGCAGCACGTCCAGATCCTCGCCCACGAATATGACCGCCACGCCGTTTTCTTTCTGGGCGTTTAAGAGGTTATATATTGTGTAGGAGGAGTTTATGTCGAGACCTCGAACGGGGTAGGCCGCCATAAGAACGCTCGGAGCAGCGGCAATCTCACGTCCTACAAGTACCTTCTGAACATTACCGCCCGAAAGACGGCGAACAGGTGTCTGGGCGCTGGGAGTGACCACCTCAAGCTGTTCAATTATATTCTC
Organism: uncultured Oscillospiraceae bacterium; assembly: GCA_905193225.1. Taxonomy (GTDB): domain Bacteria; phylum Bacillota; class Clostridia; order Oscillospirales; family Acutalibacteraceae; genus UMGS1484. Next base: position 58,526 of record CAJJNV010000001.1, read on the forward strand.
GGCAAGGGTTTTAGGCTTTTTCCTCGAAAGGAACATAGACTTACCCTTGTTGTAGCTGCGCAGCATCATATTGTCGATGATGTCCATATTTCCCACAAGGCCCATTCCAAGTCTATCCTCAGGAACGAAGGAAAGGCGCACGCCGAGATTTCTGATCTGCAGCGGGGTTTTATCTCTTAAATCCTCAACCTTGCCGGTCTTGGGATCGTTATAAATGATTTCGCCCGAGTCGATGTGCTGAAGGCCGGCGATGGCTTCCAGCAGTTCTCTCTGACCGCTTCCGGCGATCCCGGCAATACCGAGAATCTCTCCCGAGTTTGCATAGAAGGAAACGTCGTTAAGCAGCTTGACACCTTCGCGGCTGATGCAGTTAATGTGCTTGACCTCAAGGCGCTTTTGAGGATTTTTCGGAACGCTTCTTTCTATGTTAAGGTCAACCTTTTTGCCGACCATCATTTCGGTCAGCTGATCATTGTTTGTTTCGCAAGTGTTGACCGTCCCGATATATTCTCCCTTGCGAAGCACCGATACACGGTCGGAAATTGCCATAACCTCGTGGAGCTTATGGGTGATGATGATTATGGCCTTGCCGTCCTCCTTCATGCGCTTTAAAACCGCAAAGAGTTTTTGAGTTTCCTGAGGAGTAAGAACGGCGGTAGGCTCGTCCAGAATGAGAATGTTGGCGCCCCGATAGAGCACCTTTATGATTTCCACCGTCTGCTTTTCCGAAACCGACATTTCATATATTTTTTTATTGGGGTCGATGTCGAAGCCGTATTTCTTGCTTATTTCGGCAACCTTTTTGGCGGTGTTTTTAATGTTGTATTTCTCGTCGAGTCCCAAAACTATGTTTTCGGCCGCCGTGAAAACGTCCACCAGCTTAAAATGCTGATGAATCATTCCTATCTTATAGTTGAAAGAGTCTTTTGGGGAACGAATAACGACCTCTTTACCGTCGATGAAGATGTGGCCTTCATCGGGGAAGTATATTCCCGAAATCATATTCATAAGTGTAGTTTTTCCGCTGCCGTTTTCGCCAAGCAGCGAAAGAATTTCGCCGTTTTTAACCGAAAGGTCAACATTATGATTAGCAACCACACTGCCGAATCTTTTGGTAATGCCGCGAAGTTCGATTGCAACATTGTCCATAAAATCTCTCCTTGAACAAAGCTTGATTTTTTAATTCTCAGAGCAGTGTATCACAAAATCAAAACGGAACAGGATACACTCCTATGAAAATTAAAAAGAAAGTATAGGCGGAGTGAAAACCGCTCCGCCTATAACCTTTTTAAGAATTACTCGCTGATACCGTCGATGTATTTGATGTCGAAGTAAGGAGCAGATCTGTAAGTGGACTCCTTGAATTCGCCGTCCTTAACAGCCTCGGTCTCGGGAACGAAGTCGCCTGCATCGTCAACGTCTGCAAGATAAGTGGTAAGCTTCTCGCCCTTAACGGTGAAGTTATTGGTGTCGTAAACCTTGAGCTCGCCGGATTCAAGCTTAGCCTTGACTTCCTCGATCTTCTCTTTGGTTCCGGGAGCAGCAACCTTCTCGTTGAGCTCGGTGAGAGCAACATAGCCTTCGGCCATGGTTCCGCACTTATCGGTGGGGATCTCTTTGCCGTTCTTAGTGTTTTCGATTATAAGCTTGAAGTAAGGAGACCAGTCAATCTTGGAGGAAATGAGAGCGGTGTTGGGTCCCATAGAAATGGTGCTGATGTTGTATGCAACATTGGGAACGCCCTTTTCTTCGCAGGCTTTAGGTGCGCCTTCGGAGTCGGCGTGCTGGCTGATGAGAACGCAGCCGTTGTTGATGAGGTTGAGAGCAGCTTCTCTTTCAAGAGCAATGTCAAACCAGGAGTTGGTGTATGTAACCTTCATGGTAGCCGAGGGGCAGATTGAACGAGCGCCGAGGTAGAAGGAAGTCATACCCGAAACAACCTCTGCATAGTTGAAAGCTCCGACATAACCGATAACAGCCTTATCGGCGGTGATTTTGCCCTCTTCGATCATCTGGTTGAGCTTCATACCTGCGGCAACGCCGGCGAGATAACGGCCCTGATAGATGTCTGCAAAAGCATTGTGGAAGTTGGCAACCTTCTCGGTATGAGCCTTAGTGCCGGTGGCGTGGCAGAACTGAACATCCTTAAATTCTTTAGCAGCTTGAAGAACATAAGATTCGTGACCGAAGGAATCGGCAAAAATAACCTTGCATCCCTTGTCAACAAGCTCTGCGGCAGCGGTGTAGCAGGAATCATCCTCTCCGATGTTGGTCTTAATGAGAACCTGATCGTCGGTAAGATTCAGCTCTTTCTGTACGCTTTTAAGTGCCTGGATGAAGTTGTTGTCATAGGTGGAGTTTTCGTCGTGAAGGCAGATAAGACCGATTTTGAAATCTGCAGCCTTAGTGTCATCCTTGTCGTCTCCGGTTGTCTTGCCGCCGCAGGAAGCGAAGGCCGCTACCATAACGACTGCAAGAAGCAGTGCTAAAATCTTTTTCATCTTTTTGTTTCCTCCAAAAATTTTTTATTCTCCAAAGCCGCCGTCAAGCCAGTTCAAACCTTCCCTGTCCGAGAGATTTAACGACCGCTAAAGATTCAAGCCTGATCCCCAGGTCGCGGATCTTCTTTCCGCCTTCCTGGAAGCCCTTTTCGATGACTATTCCCACACCTTCAACCTTTGCGCCTGCCTGATTTGCAAGGTCGATAAGACCGAGGGCGGCGTTGCCGTTGGCGAGGAAATCGTCGATAATGAGCACCCGATCATCTGATGTAAGGTACTGCTTGTCCACCGTGACGTCGTAATAAACGCCTTTGGTGAAGGAATATACCTTGGTGCTGTATTTGTCGGAGCTTAAGTTTTTATGATTTCCTTTTTTGGCAAAAACAACAGGCACAGTAAATTGCTGCGCTGCGGCGCAAGCTATTCCTATGCCTGATGCTTCTATGGTAAGTATTTTATTTATTTTTTGCTCCTTAAACAGACGGTAAAATTCTTTACCGATTTCGCAGAGCAATCCCGTGTCTATCTGGTGGTTGAGAAAACTGTCTACTTTAAGAATGTCGTCTCCGACGACTCTTCCGTCTTTAAGAATTCGCTGCTTAAGCAGATCCATATCTCTCACCCACAAAACAAAATCTAAATGAAAAGTACACCTATAGTATATTTTAAATTCAAAACAAAATCAAGACCACAAAATATATTTCTTTAATAATCTATCTTTTGTATAAATTTTGTTGCGTCTATCGAGTCTTTCTTTAAAGAAATGACAAATAACGGGGCGGTATATCGGCCGATGTCAGTCGTTGTTTTGACCGTCGTCACGGTTTTTTTCCGTTTCGTCCTCTGTCCTGTGATTCTTTCCCTTGGTGGAAAAGCTGGAAAGGGAAGGATTCTCGGGATCCTCTGCCGTCTCAGGTTCCTCGTTTTTGGCATTCATATTTTTGTTGTATCTTATTAGAAAGTATATGCAAAGTCCCGCAACAATAAGAGGAACAAAATAAATGAGTTTATTTTTTATGAATGTCCAGGCTGTCTGATTTTTTGTTCTCGGCGTGTCGTCTTCCTCTTCTTCGGTGTCGGAGGTGGACTTTTTAACCTTTATTTTGCTGGGAGTATCATCCTCGGAATGCTCACGTTCATAAACATATTCTTCTTCGGATATCTCATTTTCCGACGGCTCTTCCGAGACTTCTGAAGGCTGTGTTTCGCTTTCAGGCGCGCTTCCTTCGTGGCTTATTTCAGATACTTCCGAGGTGTTGTTGCTTGTTTCCTCGCTAACGGTGCCGGAAATAACCTGACTTTCACCCACATGGGATACCGCAGAAACATCGGAAGGCTCGGCTAAAGCCTGAAGGCAGCAAAAGCACAGCAGTGCCGCAGCGCACAGAAAAGCGGCGCAAAGATGTTTTAAAGCTGACGTTTTGGAGTGGTTCATAAAGCACCTCTTAAAAAAAATTAAAACGCAAAACAAAAGGGGAGGGGAAAACGGCCGAAAGAAAAAATGCAGTAAATAAAAAGACAATCAATCGGCCGCACAATAGGCCTTAAACAGCCGTTTTTAACGGATTTATACCGCTGTTAATTAGTATTGCTTGCCCCAATAGAGCATATATTTTGCCGGCTTACCACAGCAAACGCACTTGTCGGAAAGCTGCTCCTGCTCAAATGGAATGCATCTGGAAATAAGGCCGGCCTGTTCCTTGACCTTTTCCTCACACTCAACGTCTCCGCACCACATAGCCCTTGCAAAGCCGGGATGATTTTCGCCGATGTCGCACATTTCCTCCATATTATGAGCGTCGAAGGTCATTGCCTCACGGCGTTTTTTGCCCTTTTCAAGCAGTCCGTCGTGCACCGCCTTTAAAAGCTCGGGAATCTTCTGCTCGATTTCGTCGAGAGAGACGGTAATCTTTTCGCCGTTATCTCGTCTGACCAGCACACAGCAGTTGTTTTCAATGTCTCTCGGGCCTATTTCAAGACGCAGGGGCACGCCCTTCATCTCGTATTCGGCAAATTTCCAGCCGGGGGAATTGTCCGAAAGGTCGGTCTTTACTCTGCACACCGATTTAAGCTTTGCTTCAAGCTCGGCAGCCTTTTCGGTAACGCCCGGTTTGTGGGAAGCAATGGGAATTATGATAAGCTGAATGGGAGCAACGGCAGGGGGGAGCACAAGGCCGTTGTCGTCGCCGTGGGTCATTATTATTGCGCCGATGATACGGGTAGACATTCCCCAGGAGGTCTGGTGGGGATAGCGCAGCTTGTTTTCTCTGTCGAGGAACTGTATGCCGAAGGCCTTGGCAAAGCCGTCTCCGAAATAGTGGCTGGTTCCGCTTTGGAGAGCCTTTCCGTCGTGCATCATAGCCTCGATGGTGTAGGTCGATTCGGCGCCTGCGAATTTTTCCTTGTCGGTCTTCTGTCCCTTAACAACATCAATTGCGAGGGATTCGCTGCAAAAATCGGCGTAAACATTAAGCATACGCTCGGTTTCTTCCTTGGCCTCCTCGGCGGTTTCGTGCATGGTGTGGCCTTCCTGCCATAAAAATTCGGTGGTGCGAAGGAATGGACGGGTGGTCTTTTCCCAACGTACAACACTGCACCACTGGTTATAGAGCTTGGGCAGGTCGCGGTAGGAATGTATTACATTGGCGTAATGCTCGCAAAAAAGTGTCTCGGAGGTGGGACGCACACAAAGCCGCTCGGCAAGCTGCTCGTTTCCGCCGTGGGTCACCCAGGCAACCTCGGGAGCAAATCCTTCAACGTGATCCTTTTCCTTCTGGAGAAGGCTCTCGGGAATAAACATAGGCATCATAACGTTTTCGTGACCGAGCGCCTTAAAACGGTCGTCAAGATCCTTCTGTATGTTTTCCCATATTGCATAGCCGTAGGGGCGGATTATCATACAACCCTTAAGGGAAGAATACTCCGCAAGCTCGGCTTTTTTAACAACGTCTGTATACCATTTCGCAAAGTCAACATCCATAGATGTAATTTCTTTGACCATTTTTTTCTGTTCTGCCATTTAATTTCCGCCTCGTCATAAAAATATATAGTACTATTATATTTTATTCTTGTGATTTTTTCAATAGTAATTTTCAAACAAAGTATAATTTTCCCTGATTTTCGCAGTATATTGTAGAAAAAACAGCTCTCATTGCCTTGAAACCAATAATAACGGCATTTAAAATGCACATTAGAAGGAAGTAATAAGACATTTTACCGCAAAATATAGAATCCGCGTTGCGTCAGCATATAAAAATCGGGCGCCGGCAGCAGCTTAAAGTCCTTCACCGACGTCCGATCATTCTACTGTTATGTTTTGTGCAAAATACGCTCCGGCAAGGTGAATAACGTATATATGCACCGTGCAAAAGCTTTGGAAAAGCCTTTAAAAAATCAACGGTCGATTTTCTATTATTCCGAAAGCGCCCTTTCAAGCCATATTGCACCGAGATCGAGAGCCTCGTAAAGGCCGCTTTTCTCGCTGGATTTGATTACCCTGTCCTTGGGGCTCATATTGTCGTCGGTGTGAACAAGGGAGACAGCCACCTTGTCGGCAATGTCGAGATCATCCTGCTTTTTGGTACTTTTGATGTCCATTTTGATGACGAATTTGTCGGTCATATTGCCGTAGTATATTGTGTTTCCGCTTCTTACCAGCGGACGGTTTTTGTATGTGAGAAAATCCTGCTTCTCGGGCACGAAAACCCCTCCTGATTATTTAGTGATATAGTTTTTAACAAGCGCGGCAAGCAGCTCGTCGCGGTCGATGCGGCGTATGAGACTTCTCGCGTTGTTGTAGGTGGTAATGTAGGTCGGATCCTCTGAAAGAATATATCCAACGATTTGATTGATAGGGTTATAGCCCTTCTCGCTCAGTGCCTCATATACCGAACAGAGTATTTTTTTCATTTCCGATTCATTGTCTTTGTTTATGGAAAAGGTTATTGTTTGATTTTTGTCCTGCATATTAACACCTCCGTTAAATATAATATACTTCAAATTACAGATAAATTCAAGTGCTTTTTTAAAAAGACTTGTAAATTAAAGTGATTTTTACAAACGCTTTATAATTTATAGACCGGGCAAAAAAGAAAAGGCTTTGCCCATGTAGGTTTATCTGCAAAAAGCAAAGCCTTTGAAATTATATTTTTCCGGCCTGTCGCCGTTTTATACAATCGTTCTTTGACCGACGGTTTAATTATGCACGAAGCTCGGCGCCGATTTCCGAAAGCGCCTTAATGACCTTTCCGACCACATCGCTGCACTCATCGTCGGTAAGTGTGCGGTCCTCGGCACGGAGCACGAGGGAATATGCAACGCTCTTTTTGTTTTCGGCAATGCGGTCGCCTTCGTAAACGTCAAAGAGCTTAACATCCTCAATTATGCGGCTTTTAACCGATCGGATGGCCTTGTCAAGCTCGGCAACCGGCACGCTTCTGTCGCAAACAAGCGAAAGGTCGCGGGTGACGGCGGGGAACTTGGGAAGGGGCTTGTAAATCGGCTGAGCCTTGTGTGAGGCATAGAGGGAGGAAAGGGCGATTTCGGCCGTGTATATCTTGCGGTCGATACCGTATTTTGCGGCGGTGTCGGGATGGATTTCACCGAACACGGCCACCGTCTCTCCGTTTGCCACAGCCTTTGCCCGGCGGCCGGGATGGAGATATGTTTCACTTGAACGCTCATATTCCGCCTTAACGCCGAAAAGTTCAAAGACATCCTCAACGATTCCCTTGAGGGTAAAGAAATCCTCGTCGCTTCCGTAAAGCCCGATGCAAAGAGCAGGCTGTTCGTCGGGCTGCTCGGTCAGGGGAAGAGCCTTGGGAATAAACACCTTGCTTATTTCAAAAAGTCTTGCAGCCTCGTTTTTGCGGCTGATGTTGGTGGAAATGACGGTCAGCATGCTTGTGACAAGCTGGGTGCGAAGGCAGGAATACTCGTCTCCCAGGGGATTGAGAATTTTAATGCACTTTCTGCGGCTGTCGTCATCAGCAAGGCCTAAATTGTCGATGGCGCCGCTTGCAATGAAGGAATATGTGGAAATTTCTCTTAAAGCGTCAGAGCAAAGCATAGCTTTAAGTTTGTTTTCCTTTTGACGTGAGGGGAGAAGCTTACCCTGAACAACATCGCCTCTCATAACCGTACCGATTATGTGGTCATAGCCGTATATTCTCATAACCTCTTCGGCAAGATCGGCTCTTCCCTCGACATCATCGCGGAAGGAGGGAACGCGGCAGGTCAGCACATTATTTTCGTCAATGGTGGTTTCGATGTGAAGGCTGTTGAGTATCTCTACCATTCGCTCAAAGGGCACCTCAACCCCTAAAAGGTCGTTTATGCGCCCTGCGGGAACGGTCAAAACCCTCTCAGAGGGAAGACCCTCGTTTTTATCGATAACACCGTCTATAATGTCGCCGGCGTCGAGATCGTTAATGAGCTGCAACGCTCTTTCCATTGCAAATTCAACGTTCATAATGTCGAGGCCGCGCTCAAATCTGGCGCTGGACTCGGTTCTCATACCGAGAGCTCTTGCGGTTCTTCTGACGCTGTCGCGGCGGAACTTTGCACTTTCAAGAAACAGCTCGGTGGTATCGTCCTTGATCTCGCTGTCAAGTCCGCCCATAATTCCCGCAAGGCAGGATGGAGCGGTCTCGTCTGCGATGACCAGCATTTCGCTCGTCAAAGTGTGATCCTTTCCGTCGAGGGTGGTGATGCCTTCGCCGTCCTTTGCGCGGCGGACGATGATATGGTTGTCCTTAATGTCGCGGCGATCAAAGGCGTGCATGGGCTGACCGGTTTCCAGCATTACGAAGTTTGTAATGTCGACAATATTGTTGATAGGTCTCATACCTGCGGCCTTAAGGCAGCGCTTCATCCAGTCGGGAGACTCTTTAATGCGGAGATTTCTAATAACGCGACCGTAATAGCGGTTGCAAAGGTCATAGTCCTCAACATCTATCTTGATGTAATCGTTGATGTCTCCTCCGACGGTTTTATAGGCGGGCACAGGGGGGTGGAAGGGCTTGCCCAGTACCACCGATACCTCTCGCGCAACGCCTAAAACGCTTTGGCAGTCGGGACGGTTGGCGGTAATTTTAAAATCGATAACATAATCGAAAAGATGAAGCACCTCTCTCATATCTGCGCCAACGGGGGTATCGTCTTTAAGTATAAGAATGCCGTAAACCTCGGCGCCCTTGTAATCCTCTTCCTTAAGGCAAAGCTCCTCGCCCGAGCAAAGCATACCGTTTGACTCGACGCCTCTCAGCTTGCCCTTTTTGATGTCCACGCCGTTAGGCAGATGGGAGCCGTGCAGCGCCACAGGAACGATGGCACCTTCAAAAACATTATCCGCACCGGTGACGATCTGAATGTTCTCACCCGTACCCACATCTATTTGGCATATCAAAAGCTTGTCGGCGTCGGGATGCTTTTCGATTTTCTCGATTTTTCCGGCAACAACATTGCTCATGGTTTTAGACAGATCGACAATGCTTTCAACCTCGAAGCCCGCCATAACCATTTTGTCGCAAAGCTCCTCTACCGGCACATCTATATCCACATAATATTTTAACCAATTAAGAGAAATATTCATTTTAAAGCCCTCCTGTTAATCGTCAAACTGGGAAAGAAAACGGATGTCGTTTTCAAAAAGCAGACGGATGTCGCTGATCTTATAGCGGGTGGTGGTCAGTCTGTCAAGGCCGATTCCGAAGGCAAATCCGGAATATTCCTCGGGATCGATTCCGCAGCGCTCGAGCACTCTCGGATGAACCATCCCCGCGCCGAGTATTTCGATCCAGCCCGATCCCTTGCATACCCTGCAGCCCTTTCCGCCGCATTCCGAGCAGGAAACGTCGACCTCGACGCTTGGCTCGGTAAAGGGGAAGAAGGAGGGGCGGAATTTAACCTTGGTGTCGGAGCCGTATATTTCCCTTGCAAACTGCTCGAGAGTGCCCTTAAGGTCGCACATTGTAATGCCCTTGTCTACCACAAGGCCCTCGATCTGATGGAAAACGGGGGAATGGGTGGCGTCCACATCGTCGGCGCGGTAAACTCGGCCGGGGCAGATCATACGGATGGGAGGCTTGCGGTTTTCCATGGTGCGTATCTGCGTGGCAGAGGTCTGACTTCTTAAAATAAGGCCGTCGCCTACATAAAAGGTGTCCTGCATATCTCTTGCGGGGTGGTCGGCAGGCACATTAAGAGCCTCGAAATTATAATACTCGGTTTCTATCTCGGGTCCGTCCACAACATCAAATCCCATAGACTGGAATATGTTTATCATATCTTTAAGCACGGTGTTGAGAGGATGAAGCCCGCCCTTTTTGCCTTTTTTACCGGGAAGGGAAATGTCAAGGGTTTCCTTCTCAAGTTTTTTGTCCTGCTCGGCCTTTTTGATGAGAGCGGTCTTTTCGGCAATCTTAGCCTCAATCTCACTTCTGACGGCGTTTGCAAGCTGACCCATTGCCGGTCGCTCTTCGGCCGAAAGCTTGCCCATTTGTTTAAGAATAGAGGTGAGCTCTCCTTTTTTTCCAAGGTATGCTACACGCAGCTCCTCAAGTTCAGATTGCGCCTTGACTTCTTTAAGAGCATTTGCAGCTCTTTCACTGATGGCTCTGAGTTGTTCCTTCATAAAAAACATCCTTTCAAAAAAATAAGACCCTCGTCCCGAAAAAAGGGACGAAAGCCGTAAACTTCAAACTTCCGCGGTACCACCCAATTTTTTGCCAAAACGGATTTAATTAAAGAACACAAAAAGGAAAACTAAAAATTAAATCCGTCCAACGAGCAAACACTCATCGACCTTTTAACGGTTGTCAGCCGTCCGAACCTACTGAAATTTTTCAGCCCGACCGCTCCGAAGGGAAATTCGGCAAATGCAAGGGCACGGGACAGTCACACCCGGAAAAACCGCCGTCCGTTCTCTTTGTACCGCTTTTTGCACTGCTTACTGTACTTCATCAATGCGTTTAATGAGTTGTCCTATTAAACTTAGCAAGGCTATGATAACACATAAAGAAAAAATTTTCAAGTCCTTTTAAAAAAATATGTTGACAAAGGGATTATGGTATGCTATTATTCGGTTGTAGTTAGCCAAGGCTAACTCAAAAACGGCATTATTAAAATAATGCAGCCACATATTCTTAATTTTTCGCATATCTTAAATTATAAAGAACAATTTTTAAAGTGCAAAGAAAATAATCGCAAAGTAAATATTTTATAATTCCTAAAGAATGATCAGTTCTTTATTTTTTTGGCGACAGGTTAGCATATGCTAACTATTCTTACATTACTGCTTTTTCTGCATTTATACTAACCGTTTCTGTGCTGCTGTTGCTGTATTGGGAATGTCAGCCATTGCGAATATATTAAGCGGTGTTACAAAGGATAGTTACAAAAGCCATCCGAGGAGGTGGGAAAATGTCCGAACTGCAGGTCATAAACAACTGTTCGCCCACAATGGCGGGACTGAAAACCGGCAATCTCTTTTGTTGCGATGCAAAAAGCAGGGAAGAACTGAACGGCTCCATAAAGGGCTTTAATTCAAGACTGGTCAAAAAGGGCATTAAATTTCTTCCGCTCAGATACAGAAACGGAAGAGCGCTTGTCTATGTATACCGCCCTGAAAAACTGACAAACGACCTTAACGACGCGGGAGCCTCAAAAATTTTAAAAAGCAAAAACTATCCTGTTGGTAACTGCGAAAAATGTGTTGTCGAACTGATAAAGCGCCTTAGGACCGAGCAGGATTTTCCTCACGAAATAGGTCTTTTTCTCGGTTATCCGCCGGTTGATGTGTACGGGTTTATGCATTGTAAAGCCAAAAACTTCAAATGCGTCGGTACATGGAAGGTTTACGGCGATGAGAAAAAAGCCAAACGCCAGTTTGAAAGCTTTAAAAAATGCACCGATGTCTATAAAAGAGCCTACGAAAGGCACAAATCGTTTGATAAGCTCGTTGTGAGCGCAAAATAAAAATTTTTTTGAAAGAAGGATTTTATTATGAGTAAAATTGCTGTTGTTTATTGGAGCGGCACAGGCAACACAGAGGCTATGGCCGATGCCGTTTTAAAGGGCGCAAAGGATAAGGGCGCAGAGGTAGACATATTTACCGCCGCCGACTTTTCTGCCGACAAAATGGGCGATTACGACGCCGTTGCTTTCGGTTGCCCGTCTATGGGCGTTGAAGAGCTTGAGGACAGCGAGTTTCAGCCAATGTTTGAAAGCTGCGAGGCTGCTCTCTCCGGCAAAAAGATTGCTCTTTTCGGTTCCTACGGCTGGGGAGACGGCGAATGGATGAGAAACTGGGAAGAAAGATGCATTTCCGACGGCGCCGTTATGGCCTGCGACTGCCTGACCGTCAACGAAGCTCCCGATGACGATGCTCTCTTAAGCTGCAACGATCTCGGCGCAGCCCTTGTCTGACCGAGACAACGACCCGCAAAGCCCATAAACGGCGCGGGTCAGCCGCAAAAACATAACCGTTAAAAAAATTATATACCTCCGATCCCTGGCACTCCACAAAAGGGTGCTTCGGGCCAAAAAAAAATCTCCGATACCGTCGAGGCATCGGAGGTTTTTTGTGTGTCTAAAAATTTGCAGCTGTGACCGTTTGCCTTAAACCCTGCACTCGTCCAAGTAAGGCGTTTTGATGGTTGTAAAACACCGTCAGAAAGGGCATCAAACCGTCCACCGCCATCTGACGGCATTACAGCATAAGACACATAAATCTTATCCCGGAGATAATTTTTGTCCCTACTGCTTATCGCAGGCCGAGCAGCCGCACTGATCGTCGGGAAGGCACTGGGGCGGGAAAAATTCGTCAAGCGGGAATTTAATGCGCTTGAACAGCTCGCATGGATTGTCGGTTGTGGAGGTACACTCCTTCTCGGGAACGCAAAAATCATAAACGGGAATGAGCATCTGCACATTCCTGATAAGCTGAACAACCGAGAAAAGGCCCAGTGTAACTACCACCTTGTTCTGAACGGTGGATTCGTCGGCAATTCCGCCGATAATGTTAGTCACCGATTGAGGGAAGGTACAGCAACATTCGCCGTCGCATCCGCAAACGGGAACAAGGGAAGAGTTAAGTATAATGGGGTCGACCGTCTGAACGCTTGCCCGCGGGTAGTTGGCCGGTGCGGGAAGGCAGCCGGCTCCGCTGTCGGGATCGTAAACGCTTGAATAGGTTTTAGCGTTTCCGTCGCTTCCGAAAAGAATGACCTTTTTGTTCCAAAGAGCGATTCCGTTAAGGTTGACGGGTGTGGTGGAAAGGACAGGATAGACATCACAGTTGAGCTGAAAGTAAAATACCATATCTACCGAATAATAGCCCCGGTTGAAGGTCACAGGCTCAACCTCTATGCACACATTGAGAATTTCGCAGGAACGCACCCTTGCTCCTGCGCTGTTGTTGACCGTTTCCTGATCGGCCGGACTGAAATAAACCCTGAGATCCTCAAGGCAATCCCTGTCACAGCAGCTGTCATAGACCCTTCCGCAGTCTACGCAAACGGCTTCTTTAAAGCAATCTGCCATAATATTCCTCCTTAAAAAGTCTGAAGGCTGATTTTACCGAGCACATCGGTATCAATACCATATTATGACCGAAATAAAAAAGAGGTACAAAAATCGTACCTCTTTTAAAAAATAATTTAAACTATAAACTGCGGTCGGTAAATCCGCGGCAGCAATGACATTGCAAATTATAAATCACAAATTACAAATCGAATGCTTCGCGCTTTGACCGATTTATGCAGTCTATTTCTCGATTTTGCCATAGAGAGGAGCGTCGTTCATATCCTGCTTGTTCTCTCTGGTGGGGGCGGGGGACTGGGATCTCTGACGGTCATAACCGCCTCTGCCGCCGCGTCCGCCGCTGCGAAAATTTCCTCTGCCCGAACGGTTGCCCTTATTTCCGATGACAACCTTGCGGAAAGGCTCTTCGCCAACCGACCAGGAGGTCACACCGTCTATATCCTGAACAGCGGTATGAACAATACGGCGCTCAAAGGGATTCATGGGCTCGAGAGTGATGTTGCGATGGGTTCTGAGCGACTGATTAGCCATTCTTCTGGCCAACGACTGGAGGGTCTTTTCTCTCTTTTCACGATAGTTGCCGGTGTTGAGGGTAACGCGGTAATATCCGTCCACTCCGTGGTTTGCGGCAAGAACGGTAAGATACTGAAGTGCGTCGAGAGTTTCACCTCTGCGGCCGACGATGACGCCCAAATTTTCACCTTCAAGCATAATTGCGGCGCCCGATTCGGTTTCTCCGCTTTTTACTGTTGCCTCAACGCCCATATGTTTAAGAAGGCCGGAAATGTATGCAACGCCCTTGTCTGCGACGGCCTTTTTGGTGTCATCGGTAAAGGGTTTAAGCTCTGCGGGAACAATGGGAGCCTCGTTTTCAGCGGTTTTTTCCTTTTTCTCGGGCTTGGCTTTTTCTGCTTTAGGCTTGTCGTTTTTGCGGGGAGCAGAAGGCTTTTTATCCTTATCAAGACGCTGGTATTTCTCGGTTTTTTCGATGGGCTTTTCCTCTATTTCCACAAAAGCCTTGACCTTTGCGGGGCATCCGCCGAAAAGACCGAAGGTCTTGGCCTTGGGAAGGTCGATTATTTCAAACTGCACGTCTTCGGTAAATCCGATAGCCTCAAGCACTTTTGCAGCCGATTCCTTGGCTTCCTCAACCGTGCTTCCGGTTGCGATAGCTTCTTTTATCATTGTAAGTTACACCTCTTATGTGATAGGTTATGTGAGTCGTTACGGAGCGCACTTTAAAAAACGGGAAGGCCTTTTTTGCGATCCGATATTTTTCATTTTAATTTTTTTAATTACTTGTGTTAAACCGGTTAAACACAATGAATTGCAGACCTGTTATACCGGTAATTATTCGGCGATAGGGGCTTTTATGGCCGCTTCCTTCTTTTTGCGTTCGCTTATAAACTTTGCTTCGTCCTTGGCGATGAGACGGTAGGGATTCATGGTCTTGTTGAGTATGACGGTAATTATCATATTAACAAGGTTGGAGCACATCCAGTAGAATCCAACGGCTCCGGGAACGAGGAAGGAAATGTAAAGGGAGAAGAGAGGCATAAGCAGCATCATCCCGCCCATCTGACCCGCCTCGGGGTTTATCTTTTTCTGCATCTTCATCGAGATTATCGACGAGAGCATAGATGTGGCAAAGGAGAGAAAGGGAATTATCCAAAGGGTGAAATCCACGCCCTTATCGGCAAAGTTAAGGGTAAAGGTGGGAACACGGGTCATATCGATGCCGAAAAGATTAAAGCTGCTTTTAAAGCTTTCGACCGCAGCCGACTGATTTGCAAGCTCGGTAAGACCCTGCTCGTTTGCCTTTTGAGCGATCTGACCGAAGTTGTCGATAATTCCGATTTCCTCATATCCCGCCTTCACGCTTATCCCTTCAAGCCCGCCGAGAATGCCCTTGGCGGAATTGATAAGGTCGCTGCTCCAGTTAAGAATGTAGGACAAAGGACCGCTTATGGCGCGCCAAACACCCCACAAAAAGGGGAGACGGATAAGCATAGGCAGACAGCCCGACATCATACTGACGCCCTCGCGCTGGTTAAGCTCCTGGACTTCCAAAGAGTATTTCTGACGGTCGTCGCCGCACTTCTTTTTGATTTCATCCATCTTGGGACGGATGGCCGTTTGTTTGGCGGTGGTTCTTTGCTGTTTGATGTTAAGGGGAAGGAATATGGCGTTTATCAGAATGGTGAAAACGGCAATTGCAACCGCATAATATCCGATTCCTGCGGAATTAATCAGGTTGAAAAGCTGTTTTAGTATCCAGCCCATAGCAGAGTAGAGATAACTCAATTTTTCGTCCTCCGGTCGTTTTTTTCTGGAACAGGGTCATAGCCTCCCTTGTGAAAGGGATGGCATCTGAGCAGTCTTCTTACCGCAAGGTATCCCCCTTTAAAAACTCCGAATCGCTCGATAGCCTCTATCGCATACTGCGAACAGGTGGGCATAAAGCGGCAGCAGGAAGGGTGAAGGGGGGATATTCCTTTTTGGTAAATACGGATTAACCAGATAAATATTTTTCTCATCTGTAAGTTTTTTGCAGCCAGGTGCTACATTATCCCGAGCTGTTTAAACTGGGATTTCATAATTTCTTTTATTTCGGTGCTTTTTTTAAAGACGGTTTTTCTTCTTGCTACAAAAACTATGTCAAAGCATCCTTTAATCTCGGGAGCAAGTTCCCGATACGCCTCCCGTATGACCCGCTTGGCACGGTTACGGCAAACGGCGTTTCCGATTTTTTTGCCGGCGGTTATTCCGATACGGCAAAAACCCGCACGGTTTTTCATAACATATGATACCAGTGCGGGATTTACATTTGATTTACCTCGACCGTAAAGTCTGCGGAAATCTTTGTTTTGATTTAATACCGTCGACTTAACCAAAGTAATTCTCCCGAAAGCTTATGCACTCAGAATGTGACGGCCTCTTGCTCTGCGACGGGCAAGCACCTTGCGTCCGTTTCTGTCGCTCATTCTTTTGCGGAAACCGTGTACCTTACTGCGGTGACGCTTTTTAGGCTGATAAGTACGCAACATAATAATATTACACTCCTTTCAAGAGTTGATGACTTGTATTAGGTCACTGTTATAAGCATTTTGTCCGATATCGGGAAGAAGGCTTTGCCTTTGCCGCAATCAGACATAACGCAATGACCACACAATTATATATTAGAATGTGGCTCTTTGTCAATGGTTTTTTAAAATTATTTTAACAAAAATCAAGGAGCTAATGTTTTTTCAAACAAAAGCTCCCGATTTTTTTAAAAATAAATTATAAGCTTTTTTCGGAAAGTTCTTTGAGGCAAGTCTCGCAGATGCATTTTCCTTTATACGGTCTTATGTCATTATTTGCTCCGCAAAAAACACATTTCGGATCGGGATCGAATTTCTTAAGGACGATAGTGTCGTCAATCACCGAAATATCAAGGTAACTAACACCGTCCTCTAAATCGAAAAGCCGACGCATCTCTTTTGGAATTACGATTCTCCCAAGGGAGTCAAGCTGTCTGACAATGCCTGTTGTTTTCATTTCAATTCACTTCCTAAGACTTTTAATCACTTTAATGACAGACGAGAAAAATAAATTTCTGTATTGTTATAATAAACTGTAAATTTGTCGTTGTCAACATTTTTTTAAAGAAATATAAAATTATTAACACTTTTTTCACACATAAGGAAAAAATAGGTCAAAATTGGGAAAAATATTCATATTCATTTAACAATCGACATCTTTCGACAAGGGCTTTTTTCGGGCGTTTGGGAATATATCGGGACAAACCCACATAGATTTGACCGAGGTAGAAAAATGGAAAATAATTTTTTTGAAGCAACATCTTTTTTAAGTGATTTTTTTAAAAATAAAATGTCTCTTTTACCAACTGACGTAAAAAATCGGACGGTCGAAATAAGGCTGAGAAGGGAAATGCCTCTTGCCCTGACTCTCGAAAACGGAACGATATATTTTTTAGAAAGAAACGGACAAATCTCCGGAGATCCCTGTGGGGATGTGCTTATCTGCAGCGGGGGAGAGATCGAGCAAAGCTTTCTGTCCCTTTGCAGATATTCGGTACACACCCATCAGACAGAAATTTCCCAAGGGTACATAATGTTAAGGGGCGGTCACAGGGCAGGCATTGCCGGCAGGGGAGTGACCGAAAAGGGTGAAATAATCAACATCACCGACATTTCGTCCGTTAATCTCAGAATAGCTCACGAGATAAGAGGCTGCGCCGCTCCGATTTCCGATCTGCTTTTGACCGAGCAAAGAGGAATACTTATTGCCGGCCCGCCTCTTTGCGGAAAAACAACGGTTTTAAGAGATGCCGTGAGAATGCTGTCGAGCGGAGAAATCGGAAGTCCTAAAAGCGTGCTTCTCGCTGACGAGCGCGGGGAAATATCGGCATTTTACAAAGGAAAAGCATATAACGATGTGGGAATGTGCACCGATGTATATTACGGAATTAAAAAAAGTGATGCCATCAATATGGGAATAAGGGTTATGTCGCCGAGATACGCAGCCTGTGACGAAATAACAGAACAGGAAGCGCCGTCCCTTTGCGCAGCCTTAAATTCCGGGGTAAGGGCAATATGCACCGTTCACGCCGACTGTCCCGACAGTCTTAAAGAAAAAAAGGCGGTATATTCCCTTGTGGAAAGCGGCGTTTTCGGCAGCGTGGTTTTTCTTGAAAGGGGAGGAAAGATTAAAACGAAGCTGAGAAGGGAAAACTTTTAAACTAAAATGAGATGATATGTTTTTATTGTCCGTTCAGGCGGTGCATCCTACCTACCGCTGAGGCTGTCCCGGCTCTGCCGGGGCCGGAGGGAGCAGCAATGAGCAAGCCGCACCGATAAAATCAAGCAAAATTTTATAAACCGCGTCTGCATTTTCATCAGAGCCTTCCTCCGATCAGCTTGCGCTGATAGCCTCAGCGTCCCGCAGCCGTGCATTTGTTTTGCTATAACGGTTTGTACAGATTTAAGGCTTTTAAGGATTTGATTTTGAACTCGTCCGCTAAATATATCAATCAAAGGAGATTAAAAAATGAGAGCACTCGGAGCGGTCATCATCTGCGCGGTAATTTTTATTTACGGAATGTGTGCATCGGCAAAATTCAAAAGCCGCAGAAAAAGCCTTGAATGCGCCAAGGAGCTAATGGGCTTTATAAAGAACGAAATACGATATTCAAGCCGTGAATACGACGATATCATAGCCGGTGCAAAAAGAAGTAAACGTTTTGAAAGACTGACCTTTTTAAAAAGCAGCGAAAACATAAAGAATGCCCGATGCTTTGCCGAAAAAATGAATCTTGCAATAGAAAAGGACAGCGGTTCCTGTTTAAAGCCGTCAGACAAGCAAGCTATTGCGGAATTTTTCTGCTTTGCCGGCACCAGCGATAAGGAGGGACAGATAAATAACTGCCTGCTTTGCGAGCAAAAGCTCGAAAGCAATTTATTCCGGGCAAAAAGCGACGAGCAGAAAAACGAAAAGCTTTACAGAATACTTTTTGCAAGTCTCTCGGCGGCGGTATTCATTTTAACCGTGTAATAAAACGCAGTCGTACAATAAAACAATAAAGCGCAGATATGTATTGTTGTTACCGATGTGCGGCCGTGACTGCCGCCGCTTAACACATTTAAAACTAAAACGAATAAAAGAAAGGAAAAGACGGTGGAAATGTGGACATAAATCTTATATTTAAAATTGCAGCCATCGGTATAATCGTGGCGGTGCTCAATCAGCTGCTCATACGTGCCGGCAGGGAAGAGCAGGCCCTTATGACGACTTTGGCGGGGCTTATAGTGGTGCTGTTTATGCTTATTCAGCAGATATCGGTGCTTTTTGATACCGTTAAATCGGTGTTTGGATTATGACCCTTTTTGCAATATCGGGAATAGGCATAGTAACCGCCCTTGCCGTCACCGCAGTAAAAGAACATAACCGTTCACTTTCTCTTGCCGCCGCACTTTGCGGGGGTGTGATCATTCTTTTCTTTTGTCTTTCTCCCATAAAGGAAATATACGAAAATCTAAGTTCACTTATATCGGCCGCAAACATCGATACAAGCTACATAAAGATATTGCTTAAATCCCTTGGCATATGTCTGATCGGGGAATTTGCAGCCGATACCTGCAATGATTTCGGACTGGAGGGACTGTCGGGAAAAATTGAGCTTTTTGCCAAAACAGCAGTCATCATATGCACTCTGCCGCTGCTTAACAGTCTTGTATCGGTGGTGCTTGGCCTTGTTAAATAAAGCACAGCACAAATAAATCATTGCAAATAAAACATTTATGTAAAGGAATTAAAAAGGTGAAAATGACAGTGTGCAAATTTAAAAAAATCGGTCGGACGGAAAACATATTTTTTAAAAATAAAATTATATGTGTAAAAGCGGTGTTTGAAAGACACGGCGGTAAATCCGCTGAAAGGACGCTGACCGCCTTTATGGCTGCTGCAACAATCTTTTTATCATTCACAGCCTTTACGACCTGCGCCGATACTCTGCCGCAAGAATATAAAACACAGGCTCTAATGCAGGAAAGTCAGCAGGAAAGTCAAGTTCAATTGCAGAAGTATGATAAACAACAAGAAAGTCAAGTTCACTTGCAGAAACAAGAAAATCAGCAAAATGATATGATTCACTCACAGGAGCAAAACAATCCGCAAATAAGTCAAACATCAATCCAAAAGAAGGAAGAACACCAAGACGGTCAGAAAGCCGACTCATTTAAGCAGCAAAAAGTGTTGGCAATCCAGTCTCAGGTGCAGGAATACGACGATAAAGATATACATAGCGAAACCGATATAGGCACTGACCTTTACGGTGAATGCTACGACGCGGCGGGCGCAGAAGGCCTTAAGCAAAGTCTCGACGATACTACCCTTTCCGATCTTTCAGATCTCGGCATAGATCCTTCAAATCCCTATAGCGGCGGTCTTTCGGCCAAAAACGTATTTGAAAAACTGTTTGAAAAAATTAAAAACGCCTTTATATCGCCTTTTTCGTCGCTGTCCGGCGTTTTGACTGCGCTTATAATCTGCTCGGCCTTCGGTACTCTTTCAAAAAAAAGGCTGTCTGATACCGCGGATTTCACGGCGGCGGTTTGTATATCGGGTATAGCCGTCGTGCCATTTTGCTCTTGCATAGCCTCGGCCGTCAATACCATATCCCTTTGCTGCACCTTTATCATATCCTTTGTTCCGATTTATTGCGGAATTCTTCTGTGTATGGGCAGCGCGGCGTTTTCCTCTGCCGTGAGCGCGGCGGTTTTCGGCCTTGCACAGGTGGTATCGACTCTTGCGGGAACGGTCATAACTCCCTTTTCCGGAATGTATCTTGCCCTTTCGGTATCCTGCGCCTTTTCCCCGGAAATGAGACTGAGAGGGCTTACGTCGGCCGTGAAAAAGGCAATATTTTGGACACTTGGCATTGCAATGACCGTCTTTTCGGCCGTTCTCGGTATAACCGGTTCGATAAATTCCGCCGCCGATACCGTTTCGGTCAAAACCGCCCGATTTTTTCTGTCAAACTCCATTCCTATTGTGGGCGGAGCCATTACCGACGCGGTAGGCACCCTTGCGGGCAGCATATCGGTGCTGCGCTCGGGAGTGGGAGCCTTCGGCATATGCGCCTTGCTTCTTTTGATACTTCCGGCCCTTTTGCAGATGCTTTTGTGGAAGGCAAGCCTTTCGGTAATGTCGGCCGCCGCCGAGCTTTTCGGCCAAAAACGGTGCGGTGAGCTTTTAAAGGGCCTCGGAGACGGGGCAGGGCTTCTGCTTTCGATAATAGTATCGGCGGGAGTGCTTTTTCTTGTGACATTCGCAATTCTTTTTCTCGGAGGAAAACAACTATGGGAGGCTTAAAGGCGGCGGTGACGGCGGTTTGCTGCGGAGCGTTTCTTTGTGGGGTAATTAGTCTTTTTCTTAAAAACAGCGGAGTGTCAAAAACGGCAAAATTCACCCTTTCGCTTTTTCTTTGCGCCTGCGTTGCGCTGCCGATACTCAATGTGAATTTTTCAGATCTTAAACAGCCCGATTTTTCCGGTTTTTCCGGCGAATGCAGCATAAATACCGAGCTTGACAGCTTTGTGGAGCAGCGCACGCGCGCCATAAGAGAACAAACGGCGGTAAAGGAAATACAAATCATCGCCGAAAATGCCGGTGCTAAAATAATCAGTCTGTCTTTTGAAAAGGACGGATATGCCCGTCTTGTCGTGTCGGGCTGCGATGAAACGGAAATGGGAAGTATTGAAGAGAAAATTAAAACGGCCACGGGATACACGGCGGAGGTGACAAAATGAAGATGTTTGACAAAGGCAAAACCGAGTTTTTGAAAAACAAGAACAAATGGCTAATCATAATCGGATTTGTCGGAATAGGACTGATATTTTTGTCAAGCCTTTTCCCGTCGGGCAATCAAAGCAGAAAATCCGACCAAAAAAAGCAGCAAAGCCTTTGCGATTATGAAAAGCAGCTTGAAGATAAAATTGAGGACACGGTTTGTAAAATAAGCGGCGCGGGAAAATGCAAGGTCGTGATAACCTTCGATCAGGGAATCGAGTACATCTATGCCAAAGAAGAAAAAAACACCGACGATAAATCCCTTACCTCCAAAACCGACGAATACGCCGAGGGCAGCAAGAAAAGCGGTGAAAACGAATACATAATTATAGACACCGAAAACGGCGAGCAGGCCCTTCTTATAACCGAAAAGGCGCCAAAGGTCAGGGGAGTGGTGGTAGTGTGCGAGGGAGGGGGAAATCCGTCGGTTGCGGCGACGGTCAAAAGGGCGGTGACGGTTGCGCTGGACATAAGCGAGTCAAAGGTGTGTGTCAGTCCAAAGGCGTAAGAACAATAAAATTTTTGAATCGTATATGCAATTTTACGTATGCTCTTGGCAGAAAACCGACTGCTTTAGCGAGCGAAGATCTGCCGCCGTTTGCAAAATAACATCCTAAAAATAAAACACTCTTAACATAAATAATTCCGCATTGCGGCAATGCACTTTGCCCCGGCGGATTAAATAAATATAATGTATCAACCAATAACCAACCCGTAAATCAATCAAACAAACAATCAATTCAAACATCGAAAGGAAACAGCACTATGAAAAAAAGCTTGATAATCGGAAAAAGACAAATTCTTTTAGCGGCACTTGTGGTCATTCTTGCGGTGGCGGTATACCTAAACTGGCAGTTTTCAAAAAGCTCGAACAGCGGCGCGGTTACCGATGTTTATGCCGGCGGCCACATCGGAGAAGCGGTGCTTGTGGATTCCGATTCGACAGTGGAAAGCACCGACGGCAGCCATCAAAACGATTATTTCACGACAGCCAAGGCCGAGAGAGAAAACAGCCGAAAGACCCAGCTCGACGAGCTTAAAGCTATCGCCGAGAATGTTAAGACCGACAGCGATTCGGCCAAAAACGCCAACGATCAGATGATTAAAATAAGCGGCTTCAGAGAAAAGGAAAACAACATCGAAACCCTTGTTCTTGCAAAGGGATTCAGCAAATGCGTAACCGTCATAAACGATTCGTCCGTTACTGTGACTGTCAAAACCGACGGCCTGCTTCAGAGCGATATGCTTCAAATTCAGGAAATCGCCGCAGGGGAAACGGGATACGATCTGCAAAGCATAAAAATTGTCGAAATAAAAAATTGACTTTATATGAAAAAACTATTGTAAATTCAAATACGGTGTGTTATAATCCGGTTGAAAATTGAATATTGGATTTTTCCTTTGCTGTGTCCGATAAAAACCTTTAAGGAAGTTTTCGGGCAGGGCAGTATATTCTTTCTTTAGTAAAAGGGAGTAATCGGCGGAAAGATATTTTCCGTGTTTTCGGCGTCAGAACGGCATTTTGCCCGCTTAAGACTTAAATGGTGAGACTTTTACCGGAGCTTTTTGAGGCTTCGGTAAAGGTCTTTTTTAATATCCGCAAAGAAATGATTTCTGACGAGCAAACGGCCTTAAACGCGATGCAGCTGTCCTTTATTGTCTCGCAAAACACCTGTGCAAAAACTTTTGTGCCGCCGACAGATCCCCGGTATTAAGAATATTATTAAAATATCATTATAAAAAAATTTTGGAGGAGTTTTATGTCGGAGCTTTTTTCAAACGTATCTAACATTACCTGGCAGCAAGTCTTAATGTGGCTGATAGGAGCGGTGCTCATATATCTTGCTATCAAAAAGGATATGGAACCTTCACTGCTGCTTCCTATGGGATTTGGTGCCATACTTGTCAACCTGCCAATGTCGGGTGCAGTCACTCAGATATATGATAAGGTCAGTGAAATAGGTGTTCTTGACACACTTTTTAATGCCGGTATCGCCAACGAGCTTTTCCCGCTGCTGCTTTTTGTGGGAATAGGCGCAATGATAGATTTCGGCCCGCTGCTTTCAAACCCCAAGCTGATGATTTTCGGCGCAGCCGCCCAGTTTGGAATTTTTATGACATTTTCCTTTGCGGCATTGCTCGGATTCGACATAAAGGATGCCGCATCCATAGGAATAATCGGAGCGGCTGACGGTCCCACCTCGATTTTCGTTGCCCAGTATCTCAATTCAAAATACATCGGTGCCATAATGGTGGCGGCATATTCATATATGGCTCTTGTGCCCATTGTCCAGCCTCCGGTCATAAAGCTTCTGACCACCAAAAACGAGCGTCTCATAAAGATGCCCTATAAGCCCCGCCAAATTTCCAAGACAACCAAAATTCTTTTTCCCATCATAATAACAATGATAACCGGTATAATTTCTCCGAGAAGCGTGGCTCTCATAGGATTTTTAATGTTCGGAAACCTGATCAGAGAATGCGGCGTGCTTGATTTTCTTTCCGAAACCGCCCAAAAGGTGCTTGCAAACCTTGTCACCCTCTTCCTCGGAATAACCATTGCCACAAAAATGCAGGCCGAGCAATTTCTCTCAAAGGAGACCCTGCTCATAATATTCCTCGGACTTTTTGCGTTTGTTTTCGACACTGCCGGCGGAGTTATATTCGCCAAGATTATCAACATTTTCCTGCCTAAAGACAAAAAGATAAACCCCATGATCGGCGCGGCCGGAATATCGGCATTTCCCATGAGCGCAAGGGTGGTGCACAAAATGGGGCTTAAAGAAGATCCGCAAAACTTCCTGCTTATGCATTCCATAGGGGTAAACGTATCGGGACAGATTGCCTCGGTCATCGCCGGCGGCCTTATACTCAATCTGATAGGGTAGAAGTGCACACCTGCATATCTTGCACGCCCGCACACATCTACACGCAATTCCCGAAAATATACAATATTAACATTATAATCAATAATCACTGACGCAAGTGCAACAAAAGGAGAGAATAACAATGCAATTTAATTATGATTCCTTTTTAAGTACCCTACCCATAATGGCCAAGGGAATGGCCGGAATATTCATCGTAACCGTAATAATCATTGCCGCAATGTTCTTGCTCACGGGAATTTTCGGGCAAAAGAAAAAGTAACCAAACAGAGAAAAAGCGGCCCAATTTATCAGAACAATAACGGCAGGCACGCAGCTTACCGGCGCTGGGACAGTCAGCTTAAGCAACAGACGGTCGAACACCGTACGGTTTCGCACGTTCCTTTTCCCGTGCGGCATCGCGTTTATCAACCATAGGCGCCAGCCTGATGGCCGATTTCACGCTTTCCCGCGCAGAAAAATGAACGGCAGAAACTCTTCGACCTTAAAAATAGGAAAATTTTTCGTTTTTGAAGTTTTGTCACGCCGATATACTGGCGTATTTCAAGTGGCGAAACGATAAAAACGGGTAATTTAACATTTTTAAGGCGTGCGGGGTTCGACCGTCTGTTGCTTAAGCAAAAGAAAAACACCCAAAGAACAAAGGAACAAGGTTCTTTGGGTGTTTTTTTATCGTACAGATACCGTGATTGCAAATATGTTGCGCCATACAACGACTGCTGCAAAGTGTTCGTACCTGTGCGTTATGGTGGAGACGAAGAGGATCGAACTCTCGACCTTACGGATGCGAACCGTACGCTCTCCCAGCTGAGCTACGCCCCCATATTTGAATAAGTTGTTGAATGAGATATTTGCCTGTATGATTGATTTAATTTTTTTTATTTACGATTTTTCTGTAATCTCATTTTGTGCCGTTTAATTTATGCGGCAGCTAATGGTCGGTTGATGGGTGTTTTAGGGGAAAGGAGACCTTTTTCCGCTGTTTTTGACCACCAGTTGATTATAACCAATACCGGCGGCAATGTCAAGATTATTTTTTTATAATATTTTGATATTTTCGGTTGTTAAAAAAATATTTTCGTGATATAATTATTTGTAATGTATTTGTGGGAATGCATAATTTCAAGCGGTGATTAAGAAAACGCCTTTTGTCCAATGTGCTTTTGCAAAACGGGCTGCGATTTTTCACACCGTTTTTATGCGGTCTTTTAAAGATGAATGTTTTTCGGAAATTTTGCGAAAAATAATAACCCTGAAAATTATTTTTGGAGTTGTTATTTAATGTCCGAAAGCTTTTTCCCCGAAAAAACCGTTCCCGAGATTGTTTCTCCCGATTTTCCCCGGGAAAACGACCCTGAAAGTCCTGAAGGCGAGCAGCAAAGCAGCTGCAAAAACACCGCTCTTTCGGCAGTTACGGCCGAGGGAAAGTATGTTTTTCATTCGCTTACCGTTATCGGTCAGATAGAGGGGCATTATGCATTGCCGCCCACCGCCAAGGCCACAAAATACGAGCAGATAATACCTCAGCTAATTGCGGTTGAGGAATCTCCCGAAATTAAAGGACTGCTCATTATTTTAAACACGGTCGGAGGGGATGTGGAGGCCGGCCTCGCCATTGCCGAGCTTATTTCGGGAATGAAAAAGCCCACCGTTTCGCTGGTGCTCGGCGGAGGACACTCTATCGGTGTGCCCTTGGCCGTTTCGGCCGACCGTTCCTTTATAGTCCCCACAGCCACCATGACAGTGCATCCGGTCAGAATGAACGGCCTTGTTTTAGGGGTAAGGGAAAGCTTTGACGTTTTCCTTAAAATGCAGGACAGAATAACCGAGTTCGTCATAAGAAATTCGCACATTTCAAAAGAGCGGTTTACGGAACTTATGACGGCAAACGATCAGCTTGTGACCGACGTTGGCTCCATGCTCGACGGTAAGCAGGCGGTAAAAGAAGGACTTATAGACGAGATGGGCGGTCTTAAAGACGCGGTTGCCTGCCTCTACAGACTTATTGAAAAGGAGACTTCATAATGACATTTTTACAGGGATTATTTTTGGGAATAGTGCAGGGACTGGCGGAATTTCTGCCCATATCAAGCAGCGGACATTTAAGCCTTTTCCAGCATCTTTTCGGCCTTGAGGCAGACAGTAATCTTTTTATAACCGTAATGATGCACGTGGGCACCCTTGCGGCGGTTTTCATCGTATACTACAAGGTCATTTTAAAGCTTGTAAAGGAATTTTGCCTGTCGATAAGGGACATATGCATCGGTAAATTCAGCTTTAAGGAAATGAACCGCTACCGCAGAATGATGGTTATGATTATTATTTCCACCGCACTTCTGGTATTTATGGTGCTGCCCGTGTTCGGCGGATATTCGCTTAAAGACGGGGCCGAAGCCATCAACAATTCAAAGAGCATCGTGCCTCTCGGATTTGCCTTTATCATAACCGGCATTTTCCTTGTTATGACCTTTAAAATCACGGCTACATATAAAAAAACAAGAAACGGCGCCAAGGTTAAGGACGCCCTTATAATCGGCGGTGCCCAGTGTGTCGCCACAATTTCGGGTATTTCCCGTTCCGGATCGACCGTTTGCGCCGGACTGCTTTGCGGACTCAATCGCGAATATATGGTTGAATATTCCTTCATAATGAGCATTCCGGTCATCATTGCATCGGCTCTGAGCGAGGGCAAGGCCGCCTATGACAGCGGTATTAACGTGGAAATGGCTCCGCTTATTGTGGGAATTATCGCCGCTCTTATTTCGGGAATTGTCGCCATTAAGCTTATACAGTGGCTCATCAAAACCGACAGATATAAGTTCTTCGGATACTATTGTCTGGTGTTGGGCGCGCTGACCCTTGTGCTCGGAATTTTCGGTGTGGGTTATGTTGCCTGACAGATATTTTTTGATTGGCGGTAAAAATAAAAGCCTACGGTAACATATACTAAACGTACAAATAAATCAAACAATATAAACATTTATTTTTTAAAGAATATTAAAGCTGAGAGGTATTAAAATGGCAAAAGCAAAAAAGTCGACCAAAAAGGAACAGACCAAGAGTAAGAAAAGCAGCGGAAAGGTTGGTTTTCCCTATAAGGCAGAGGTGGTTTTTGTTCTTTCACTGCTTTTGCTGTTTTTCTCGGCTTTAAAGCTCGAAAGCTTTTGGGCGGTCATACATAACTTTCTGCTTGGAACGCTTGGATTTTTGGCATTTCCAACCTTTATTCTCACGGGATATATAAGCCTTCGTATAGCCATTGATAGATACGATTCGGCAACCAATGTCCGCACCGTCTGCGAAGGAATATTTATATTTCTCTTTTCGGTCACCTTTAATGTATTTTTCTTTACTCCCGACGTTTCGTTTACTGACTTTCTTTCGGCCTGCTATCAAAAGGGCGTGGCAGGCGGAGGACTGATCGGCGGAGTGCTCAGTTTCCCCTTGGCAAAGGTTTTCAGCAAAACCGGAGCGGCCATTATTTTGATACTTCTGCTTGTGTCGCTCTTTCTGTTTGTCGGGGGAATATCCCTTAAAAGGATTGCGGGAGCATTCTCAAGCTCTGCCCGGAAAATCAAAAGCGGCGCCCGCAGCTATATCGACGAAAAAAGAGCCGAGGAAAAGGAGACGGAAAGACTGTCTCAAGGCGATGATCCATTGTTCGCTCCAAAAGGCGGCAAAAAGAACTGCCCCGAGGATTATGATATTTCTCTTGCGGGATTCCACGAAAATCAGCCTAAAAGCACCGATAATGCAGCCGACGGGACCGGCAGAGCTTTTGCCGACGTTTCAGACAGTGCAGAAGAAAGCGAAAACGGCCGCAACCTTGACGATATCATAAAAGGTGTTATGGACGACGGCCGCCCGTCATCGGCAAAATCACAGAAAAAAGCTGCAGGCAAGGCCGGCTTGGAAAACGGAGTATCAGGCGATGCTGCGGGCAGCAAAGGCGGCAGCCGCGAGCCTTCAAGGAACGGGGAAAATGCAGGTGTATCTGCGGAAAAAAGCAAAGGCGCATCCGATACCCGCAAAAAAGAGCAAAAGGGCGGAATCGATGCCGATCTCGGCATAACCATCGAGCCGGAAACGGTCAAGGAATACCGTTATCCGCCGCTGACCCTTCTTGATGAGTGCAATTCCGATGTCGACCCCAACATCGGCGACGAGCTTAGACAAAATGCAGAGCTGCTTGTGGATACTCTCAAGAGCTTCGGCGTTGAGACACGCATTATAAATATCAGCCGCGGCCCGTCGGTTACGAGATATGAGCTTCAGCCGGCAGCAGGCGTTAAGATAAGCAAGATAACCAACCTTTCGGACGACATTGCCCTTAATCTTGCCACTGTCGGCGTCAGAATCGAGGCTCCCATTCCTGGAAAAGCGGCCGTTGGAATAGAGGTACCCAATAAAGCCACCTCGTCGGTACGGCTGAGAGAAATTATCGGCTCCAAAAAATTTGAGGATGCCAAAAGCAAGCTGACCGTTGCGGTGGGAAAGGACATTGCAGGAAATGTCGTAATCGCCGACCTTGCGAAGATGCCCCATTTGCTTATAGCAGGCACCACCGGCTCGGGTAAATCGGTTTGTATAAACAGCTTTATTCTAAGCGTTCTTTTCAAATCCTCTCCCGAGGATGTAAAGATGCTTATGATCGACCCCAAGGTCGTGGAGCTTGAGATTTACAACGGACTGCCACACCTTCTTGTACCGGTTGTTACCGATCCTAAAAAGGCGGCAGGCGCTCTCGGATGGGCGGTCACCGAAATGGAAAAGAGATATAAGCTTTTCGGCGAACACAAGGTCAGGGATATTAAATCCTATAACGACCTTGCAAGACTCAATCCCAAGATGGAGACAATGCCTCAGATACTCATTATCGTGGACGAGCTTAACGACCTTATGATGGTGGCTCCCGGAGAGGTGGAGGATTCCATCTGCCGGCTGGCGCAAAAGGCCAGAGCAGCGGGAATGAACCTTGTCATTGCCACACAGCGTCCCTCGGTGGACGTGCTTACCGGCCTTATCAAGGCCAATATACCAAGCCGTATTGCTCTGAAGGTGGCCAACCGCTTCGACTCGGGCACCATCATCGATACCGTCGGCGCAGAAAAGCTGCTGGGAAGAGGCGATATGCTTTTCTATCCCGTGGGACTTTCAAAACCCCTTAGAGTTCAGGGGTGTTGGGTGCCGGACAATGAGATTAACGCTGTTTTGGAATACATCACAGCCGACGACAACTCGGCAAAATACAGCGACGAAATTTCCGAAGAAATAGAAAAACAGGCTGCTCAAAGCGGAAAGAACAAAAAAGCCATGGCTTTTGACGAGGGTGACGGCGACGACGAGGGAGACGAGATGCTTCCCCAGGCCATTGAAGTGGTGGTTGAAGCGGGAATGGCTTCCACATCCCTTTTGCAGCGCAAGCTAAAGCTTGGATATGCCCGTGCAGCCAGAATTATGGATATGATGGAGCAGAGGGGCGTTATCGGGCCCTTTGAAGGTTCCAAGCCCCGCAAGGTGCTTGTTACAAAGCAGCATTGGCAGGAAATGAAGATGAACGGAACCCTGTCAAACGAACCGTCACAAAGCTTTTCGGATGATGAAAACGATTTTATTGACGGTGCTGACGACGGCCAGGATGCGGGTGGCGAAGATTATTACGACACATACGACTCTTATGACGGCTCCGACGAACAGGAATAGTGTAACAAGGTTTGTAAAAGTCCAAAAGTTCTAAAAATGATTTAAGCGGCAAAAGCGGCAACTCCATCGGCAAATATACCGAGACGGCGGAACTGCTTTAGACCGTTAAGGTATTATGGCAGCGCAACGGGGTCGGCAGAATAGCAAAGCTTGCAAACAGGGCAACAAAGTGTAACGATAAACTTAATCGAGGTTGTTATGGCAAAGGATTTTTTACCTATAAACAAAAACGATATGCAAAAGCGGGGATGGGATGAGCTTGATTTTGTAGTCATAACCGGCGACGCCTATGTTGACCACCCCAGTTTCGGCACGGCCATAATTTCAAGGGTCATCGAGGCCGAGGGCTTTCGCGTGGGTATCATCGCCCAGCCGAATTGGAAAACCGATGCTGATTTTAAGCGATTCGGACGGCCGAAATATGC
The DNA here is from genome assembly GCA_905193225.1 of uncultured Oscillospiraceae bacterium. Taxonomy (GTDB): domain Bacteria; phylum Bacillota; class Clostridia; order Oscillospirales; family Acutalibacteraceae; genus UMGS1484. The sequence continues at coordinate 88,934 of CAJJNV010000001.1, forward strand.
TTTTATGATCAATTCCGGCAACATAGATTCTATGGTTGCACACTATACCGCCGCAAAGAAAAAACGGAGCGACGACGCCTATTCGGCCGGAAACAAGGCGGGAAAGCGTCCCGACCGCGCACTGACGGTCTATTGCAAAAAGGTAAGGGAGATATATCCCGATGTGCCCATAATTGTGGGCGGGCTTGAAGCATCCCTTCGCCGATTTGCCAATTACGATTACTGGGACGATGAAGTTAAGCCGTCTGTCCTTTTGGAAAGCGGCGCCGACATTCTCATTTACGGAATGGGCGAAAACCAGATAATCGAGATCGTAAACCGCTTTAAAAACGGCCTTTCGGCAAAGGAAATGACCGATATTAAAGGAATTTGTTATGTTTCCGAAGCTCCCGTCAACGGCAAAACGCTGCCCTCCTTCGAGGCGGTCAAAGCAGACAAGCGGGAATATGCCAAGGCGGCGAGAATGGAACTTGACGAAGCCGACCACATCAGAGGAAAAACCCTTGTGCAAAAGCACGGCAAAAGCTTTCTTGTGCAGAATCCGCCTATGCCGCCCCTTACCCAAAGCGAGCTTGATCGGGTCTACGGACTGCCCTATATGCGCTACTATCACCCCGTTTACGAAAGCGAGGGAGGGGTGCCGGCCATTAAAGAGGTAGAGTTTTCAATAACCCACAATCGCGGCTGTTTCGGCGCCTGCAATTTCTGTTCTCTTGCCTTTCACCAGGGACGTTTTATAACCTGCCGAAGCAAGCAATCGGTCATAAACGAAGCCAAAAGCTTTTTGGATAATCCCCATTTTAAGGGATACATACACGACGTCGGCGGGCCGACGGCCAATTTCCGCCGCCCCTCCTGCGATCTGCAGCTTAAACAGGGACTTTGCAAGGGCAGAAAGTGTCTTGCCCCCGCACCCTGCAAAAACCTTGTGGCAAACCATGAGGAATACCTTGACATTCTCAGAGAAATGAGAAAGATAAAGGGCATTAAAAAGGTTTTTATACGCTCGGGAATACGTTTTGATTTTCTTATGGAAGATAAGGACGAGCAGTTTTTCCGCGAGCTTGTTAAATATCATATAAGCGGCCAGCTTAAGGTGGCTCCCGAGCATTGCTCGGCCGCAGTGCTGGACAAAATGGGTAAGCCTCACATCGAAAGCTACATTCGATTTAAGAAAAAATACGACCGTCTTAATAACGAGGAGGGTATGAAGCAATTCCTCGTGCCCTACCTTATGTCATCCCACCCGGGAAGCACCCTGAAGGACGCAATCGAGCTTGCTTTGTTTTTAAAGAAGGAACACATTCATCCCCAGCAGGTGCAGGATTTTTATCCCACCCCCGGCACAATATCCACGGCTATGTTTTATACCGGGCTTGACCCTTACACAATGGAGCCGGTATTTGTGCCCAAAACCTACGAGCAAAAGAAAATGCAGCGTGCGCTTTTGCAGTATTTTAAGCCCGAAAACCACGACATTGTTCGAAAGGCGCTTATTCAGGCGGGGAGAGCCGACCTAATCGGATTTACGGATAAATGTCTTGTGCCGCCCGAGCGAAGCGGCGGAAAAGACACCGCCCACCGAAAGGGGAAATATACGCAAGGCGGATACGGTCGGGCCGACGCAAAAAGCGCAGGCGGAACAGCCGACGGAAAAAGCGGTAAATACGGCAAAAAGGGCAGAGGCGGAAAATCCGCCGGCAATGCCAAAAACGGCGATAGAAGAAAGGTCAGCCACCAATGGATTTCGGAAAAATCTACGAAAAAAAGCGGGAAGTCAAAAAGACAGACAAGGTAAAGCACATTGTTATATGTGCCTTTGCCGTCCTTCTTTTAATTTTGTTTTCTTTGGACGGCGACCGTTTGTTTGTTGGCTTTTCTGAAATGCTCGGCCTTTGCGACAAACGGGATAAAGCGGTTGCAGCAATCGATTTTATCAATGTGGGGCAGGGATCCTGCTCGCTCATTTCAAGCGATAGCGAATATGCCCTTGTGGACACAGGCACCGAAACCTACGAGGGTATCGCGCCCTTTAACCGCCTTAAAAATTACGGCGCAGGTTCGATCAAATATGTTTTCATAACCCACTGCCACAACGACCACATCGGCGGCCTTTTCGGACTGATTTCCAATTTTAAGGTCGAGAATGTGGTTGTTTACGATAAGCCCGTAGGCGATGAAGCCGTCGGCTTTTATCAAAAAGCATCCGAGTACTGTGAACAATACGGCATCAATGTCATCTGCCCGCAAAACGGCATGGAATTTAAGTTGGGAAAGGGCAGCATAACGGCGTATATTCCGCCAAACGGCCTTTTGGATACCGATGAAAACGCCTGCACCGTCTATTGCGGAAAATTCGGCGAAACGAGAACCCTTTTTATGGGCGACAGCGGCTTTACCGAGGAAGATCTTCTGCTTAATGAAGGTTTTGATCTTTCCTGCGACATTTTGGCGGTGGGGCACCACGGCAGCAAGTATTCAACAGGTGTGCGGCTGCTCGATGAGGTATCTCCGAAAGCAGCGGTGATTTCCTTCGGTTACAACACCTACGGCCACCCAACACAGGAAACTTTGCAAAGGCTTGAACAAAACGGCTGCGAGTACTTTTACACATTCGGCGACAGCAAACTTTGCGCCGAGATATACAACAGCGGATTCGAAATGATAACCACAGCGAACATATCCAAACACGCCTAAACGGCTTATTATGGTGCTTTTCGGCTTGTCGTCATCCGTAGGCGTCAGCCTTATGAACTTTTTCGCACCAAAAGCTCCTCATTACCACGCTCATTTCAGGTCGAAGAATTTTGTCGATAAGAAAAATTCTCAGATACAAGGCAAAAGCGCAGTTCATCCTATCGGATTAACGAGCATTTTAACGCAGTATATGGGGATTTTTCTCCGTCAAAATCGTATTTGTATATGTGCGCTATGGTTAACCAACCGCGACATTGAAGAAGGGAAGTAAAGTTAACCGATGGAAGCAATAACCGACTTTTGTCTTGAATATAAAATCGTTGAAAGCACCAAGCCCTGCCTGACCGTCATTGTGGCGGCGGCAGGATCGGCATTGCGAATGGGCGGAAGCAAGCAGTTTATTCCGCTGCTCGGCATTCCTGTCCTTGCAAGAACGCTTATGGTGTTCGACAAAAATCCAAGCGTTAAAAACATTGTTGTGGTCGGAAGAAACGACCAGCTTTGCGACATACAGAACATAATCGACAAATACGAAATTTCCAAAATATCGGCCGTTGTCGAAGGGGGAATGACCCGTTTTGACTCGGTTTTAAAGGGACTTGAAGCCTGTCCGTCGGGAGGCGGTTCATCGGAGGATTACATTGCAATTCACGACGGCGCAAGGCCTCTTGTGACCGATGAAATTATCGCCGATGCCCTGAGTATTGCAAAAGAACACGGCGCGGCTGCTCCTGCGGTACCTGTCAAGGATACCATTAAGGAGGCCGACGAAAAGGGCAAGGTTTTGAGAACGCCCGAGCGCAAAAGCCTCTTCGCCGTTCAGACTCCGCAGATTTTTTCACGCGACATTTACGAGGAGGCTTACAAAAGAGCCAAAGGGGCTATGGAAAACGGAAGCAGCGGTATTTTTTCCGACGGAGCAAAGGGCGGTCAGCCGCTTTTTTCGAAGATGCCGGAATTTACCGACGACTGCTCGATTATGGAATGGGCAGGGTATTTTGTTTATCTTTCTAAAGGGTCCTACGAAAACATTAAAATAACCACCTTTGAGGATGTGGAAATCGCCGAGGCTGTTTTAAAACGCAGAATGACAGAAGGGGAGCGGTAAAGTGATAAGAATAGGTCACGGATACGATGTACACCGACTGGTAAACGGCAGAAAGCTCATACTCGGCGGTGTGGAAATTTCCTATGAGAAGGGACTTGACGGCCATTCCGATGCCGATGTGCTGCTTCACGCAATCTGCGACGCAATAATCGGGGCACTCTCTCTCGGAGACATCGGCAAGCTTTATCCCGACAACGACGATAAATTTTTAAATATCAACAGCCGTATTTTGCTTAAGGATGTTGCAAAAAGAATGGCCGAGGCGGGATACATTATGGGGAATGTGGACGCTACCGTCATCGCCCAGTCTCCCAAGCTGTCGCCTTATATTGATCAGATGAAGAAAAACATTGCCGAAGATTTGTCAACAAACGAGCAAAACATTAATGTTAAGGCCACAACCGAGGAACATCTCGGCTTTACCGGAAGGAGCGAGGGAATTTCCGCCCACGCCGTTTGTATTATTGTTAAAAAGTAAAGTTTACGGATAAAAGGATTATATCAAAGAAAGTGCGTCGCAGCAGACAAAAGCAACCGTTTTGCACGACGGCAGACACTGAATTTCTTAAAGTGAAATTACCCTTTTTAACGACTTTGGGAAAGGACAGGGTTACCTTTTTCAGCTTGTATCATAATATGATAGTGATACGAGGTGAAAAACATGAAAAAGCAACTTATTATGGTCAGCTCGATCACCTATGCCATAAAGGGGAGAGAGCTTTTGCGCTCTAAAGGCTACCGCGCCTATATCGAGCGAACACCGCGAAGCCTTGATACAGCAGGGTGCGGATACAGCATCTATGTCAGCTCGGATGCCAAGGGCGCCGAGGAAATACTGCGATCGGCCGGAATAAAAATTCTCGGCATAGGCGGGCGATGAAATGATCTATCTCGACAATGCCGCAACCACATCGCCCAAACCGAAATCGGTTCTGCGCGCCTGCGACTACGCCATAAAAGAGCTTTGCGCAAACCCGGGAAGAAGCGGACACGCCCTTTCGGTCAAAGCGGCCGATGCGGTTTATAAATGCAGGGTAAAAGCGGCTGAATTTTTCGGACTTGATAATTCCGAAAAGGTGGTTTTCACAAAAAACTGCACCGAGGCGCTTAACACGGTCATAAAGGGACTTGCCCTTGAAAATTGCGAAGTAATAACCTCCTGTTTTGAGCACAACTCGGTTGCACGCCCACTTTTTTCGCTTAAAAAACGAGGGGTAAAAACAAGGATAGCAAAGGTATATTTCGGCGACAGGCAAAAAACGGTCGAATCATTCAGAAACCTTATAACCGACAAAACGAGGCTGATAATATGCACTCACGCATCCAATGTCTGCGGAACGATCCTCCCCATAATGGAGATCGGCGAGCTTTGCCGTGAGAGGAGTATTCCCTTTGCGGTGGACGGCGCCCAGTCGGCGGGTATGGTTTCTATCGATATGAAAAGGGACGGCATCGATTTTCTTTGCCTTCCGGGGCACAAGGGACTTTACGGACCCATGGGAACCGGGCTGCTGCTTTGCAGCGGCAGTTTACCCGATACACTGACCGAGGGCGGCACCGGCAATCTTTCAAACAGCCTTTTTCAGCCCGACGATCTGCCCGAGCGGCTTGAAAGCGGAACGGTCAATGTTCCGGGTATTGCGGGTCTTTCGGCAGGAATCGATTTTGTTAAAAGAGCAGGGATTTCCCGCATAAATCGCCACGAAAAACAGCTTTGCGCCATTCTTTATAAAGGCCTTTCGGACAATAAAAGCATCACGGTTTACGGCGAGAATCCCACCGTCACTTCCACTGCGCCGGTTGTAAGCTTTAATATAAACGGCATTCCGTCGGAGCAGGTTTCGGCCGAGCTTTCGTCAAGGGGAATAGCCGTCAGGGCGGGACTGCACTGTGCGCCTTTTGCTCATGAAGTCCTCGGAACCTTAAAAACCGGTACGGTAAGGGTGAGCTTTTCGGTATTTAATACACCCGACGAGGTGAAATATCTCATAAAAAGTATAGAAAATATACAAAAAAATGTTTGATAGCTATTGATTAAATGGGCTATTAGTGTTAAAATGGTGAAAGAATAACAAGTTTGTTATTTTTAACAGACTTTCAAATAAAATATACGGAGAAAACAATGACGCAATTACTAAACGGAATTTCTGAGGTGTTCAACAATATCATAGGCGTTTTTAAGGGAATATCCATTGGTGATATTCTTGATATTGTCATACTCACTTTTTTGATATATAAAGCCGTTCAGCTTGTCAGAGAAACCCACGCGGGCCAGCTTTTAAAGGGCATCATTTTTCTTGTGCTCATAGATATTCTCGTAAACGTTCTCGATATGACCATGATGAAGGTCATTCTTCAAACGGTTTGGAGCGTGGGAATACTTGCGCTTATCGTGCTGTTCCAGCCGGAACTGCGGCACGTACTTGAGCAGCTGGGCAGAAACAAGCTTGGTTCTCTCGGGCGCACCCTCTCGGATGAGGAGGCGCAGCAAAGCATCCGCCGTAGCATCGAAGAGGTGTGCAAGGCCTGTATGTCTATGTCAAATGCCAAGGTGGGCGCCCTTATCGTATTTGAGAACAAAACCATTTTAAATGACGTTGTGGACAGCGGAAGTACGGTGGATGCCGTCGTATCCCGCGAGATGCTCGAAAACATCTTTTATCCCAAAGCCCCTCTCCACGACGGAGCGGTAGTCATCAGAGACGGCAGGATTCATTCGGCCGCCTGCATATTGCCGCTTACCAAAAACACCAACATTTCTCTTGCTTTGGGAACGAGACACCGCGCCGCAATAGGTATGTCGGAGAACTCCGATGCCACCATTGTGGTCGTATCGGAGGAAACCGGTACCGTTTCGGTGGCCAGCAAAGGCAACCTTAAGCGGGGCTTTGACGCCATCACCCTTAAAACCGAGCTTGAAAGCTCCATTTCGGGCGTTGAAACGGACGACAAGAACAAAAACAGTAAAAATCCTTTCAAGCGGATGGGGTGGTTTAAATGAATAAATTCAGCAAACTTTTAAACAACAACAAATTTCTGCTTGTTCTTTCCTTTATAATTGCTCTCGGGGTGTGGCTTTTCATTTCCATCACATACAGTCCTCAGGTCGACCGCGTTATTTCCGACGTACCGGTTGAAGTTTCGCTGACATCGGTGGATGGTGCCGTTCCCATGTCGGTTTTCGGAAACGAAAACACCACCGTTAAGGTGGCGGTCAGAGGAAAGAAATATATGGTCGAACGGCTTTCTTCCGATTCGCTGACCGTTTCGGCAAACACCGATCAGGTCACAAAGGCAGGAGAATATAACCTAACCCTTTCGGCCAAAAAAAATTCCCCAAACAGCGATTATGAAATTGTTTCGGTTGAGCCGTCCAGCATATCGGTATATATGGATGCAAAGAGCGAGACCACATTTGATCTGACCATCGACTGCGTGGGTGCAAGCGTTGAAAATCTTCAGACCGAAAACACGGCAATGCTGCTTGAGCCTGAATTTACCGACGAAAACGACAAAACCATCGACCTTACCGGACCCGAGACCGAAATCAAAAAAATTGCCTCGGTAAAAGCGGTTGCCAACGTCAACAAGCAATTGACCGAAACCGAGGTTTACGACGCCGGAATTTTTATGTACGATAAGGACGGCGGAGTGCTTTACAATCCTAATACCAACGACAATGTTCTAAAGTACACAAAACCCAAGGCCAACACCGTTTCGGTTTCGGCGAATGTCCGAATGAGAAAAACCGTTCCGCTCACCGTGGCGGTCAAAAACGGTCCTTCGTCCTTGCCCGATCTTGTTATCTACGAGGTCACCGGCAGTGACACCTCAACCGAACGGCAGGTTTCGCAGATCGGAATTAAGGGCTCGCCCGACGTCATTTCACAGATAGAAAGCATTACCCTCGACGATCCCCTTGATTTTTCCACCATAAATTATGACGACGCCACCACATTCAACTTTAAACTAACCTTGCCGAAGATAAGCGGCGTCACATATTACGATTATACCAAGGTTTCAAACGTCTACTTTGAGGTGAATGTCCGTCGTGACAGCTTTTCTTCCAAGTCCTTCGACATCCCGGCCGACAATATATCGGTGATTTCGGCGCCGAAAGGGAAGACAATCTCGGTTAAAACGGCCTTAAAGGGCGTTACGGTCATCGGCCCGCCCTCGGAGGTCAGAAACCTTTCGGTAAACAACATTAACATCTCAATCAACGCTTCCGAGCTTATCCAAACCGGCTCTTCCACCGTTACACCTATCATCTCGGTTTCAAGCGGGGGATGCTGGATAAGCGGAAAATACGAAGTAATTGCCGATGTGTCTTAAAAATTGCTTGACATTTTACCTTCGGGAAAGTATAATCTTAGGGTCAACTTTCCCGATATACGCTGGTGTGGCGGAATAGGCAGACGCCTGGGACTTAAAATCCCATGAGGGCAACCTCGTGCCGGTTCGACCCCGGCCACCAGCACCATTAAAAGGCACCATTGCGGCATTTATGCTTTGCTTTCGGTGTCTTTTGTCGTATAATTACAATTGCATTTCATAACATAAATTTGATTTCACATTTAAGGAGAAAATATGGATAAAGATTCGGCAAAAAAGCGAATAGATGAGCTTCGCGCCTCTCTTTTATATCACAGCAAAAGATATTACGACGACGACAGCCCCGAGATTGAGGACTATGAATATGATATGATGCTCAGAGAGCTTGAAACCCTTGAAAGCGAGTTTTCCGAGTTTAAAAGCGAAAGCTCTCCTACCGCAAGGGTAGGGGGAAACGCCTCAAAGCTTTTTTCTCCTGTTGAGCACAGGGTAAAAATGGAAAGCCTTCAGGATGCCTTTTCCTTTGAGGAACTTAAGGATTTCGACAAAAGAGTCAGAGAAACGGTGCAAAACCCCGTTTACAGCGTTGAGCCGAAGATAGACGGTCTTTCGGTTTCCCTCGAATATGCCGGCGGCACCTTCGTCAGAGGATCCACAAGAGGTGACGGAACCACCGGCGAGGATGTTACCGACAATCTTAAAACCATCAAATCCATTCCCGCCCACCTTAAAGAAAATATAGACTTTTTGGAGGTCAGGGGAGAGGTGTATATGCCACACAAGAGCTTTGAAAAGCTTGTGGAGCATCAGGAGCTTAACGGCGAAAAGATTGCAAAAAATCCCCGCAACGCCGCCGCAGGAGCGCTCAGGCAAAAAAACTCGGCAATAACCGCAAGCCGAGAACTTGACATTTTTGTTTTTAACATTCAGCAAAAAAGCGGCGGAAAAGAGCTTGATTCTCACATAAAATCCCTGGATTATATGAAAAGTCTCGGCCTTAATGTGCTCCCGTCATACGTGAAATGCGAATCCATCGATGGGGCTATTGAGGAAATTGAAAAAATAGGCCAAATGAGGGGACAGCTGCCCTTCGACATCGACGGCGCAGTCATCAAGGTTGATAATTTTAATGCACGGGATATACTTGGAAGCACCTCTAAATTTCCCAAATGGGCCATTGCCTATAAATATCCTCCCGAGGAAAAGGAAACCACCCTTACCGACATTGAGGTGAGCGTCGGACGGACGGGAGTTCTCACACCTACGGCGGTTTTTGAACCTATGCTGCTTGCAGGATCAACCGTTTCAAGAGCGGTGCTGCACAACGAGGATTATATAAAGGAAAAGGACATACGCATAGGCGACCGTATAATCGTCAGGAAGGCGGGGGACATTATCCCCGAGATAGTCAGCTCGGTCAGCCACAAAGACGGCGCACAGCCCTTTGAAATGCCCCGTGTATGCCCTTCCTGCGGTCAGAAGGTCGTCAGAGAGGCAGACGAATCGGCCATAAGATGCCTTAATCCCGAGTGCCCGGCGCAGCTTGTGAGGAACCTCATTCACTTTGCTTCCCGCGGGGCGATGGACATTGAGGGACTGGGCGATGCGGTTATAATGCAGCTGGTCGACAGGGGACTTATAAAGCTCCCTTCCGACATTTACGACCTGAAGGCCGAGCAGATTGCCGACATTGAGCGTATGGGCGAAAAATCGGCGCAGAATCTTATAAATGCCATTGAAAAATCAAAATCAAACGAGCTTTGGCGGCTGATATTCGGACTGGGCATACGGCACGTCGGCGAAAAGGCCGCAAAGCTTATGGAAAACAGCTTTCCCGATATGGACGCCATTGCAGAGGCTTCCTGCGACGATCTTTTAAAAATAGACGGATTCGGTCAGATTATGGCCGACTGTGTTACCGAGTTTTTCTCCTCAAAAGGTACTGCCGAGCTTTTATTGCGGCTTAAAGATGCAGGCGTTAATATGAGGTCCAAAGAAAAAACCGCCGAAAGCACCTTCGGCGGAAAGACATTTGTTTTAACCGGCACCCTGCCCACGCTTTCGAGAAACGAGGCTACCGAGATGATCGAAGCAAGGGGAGGAAAGGTCTCATCATCGGTTTCAAAAAAGACCGATTATGTTTTGGCCGGGGAAGCGGCCGGAAGCAAGCTTACAAAAGCACAGACCCTCGGCATAGAGATAATTTCCGAACAGAGGTTCAGAGAGATGATGGGACAGTAATCCCACAGGTTTGATAACGATCTCACCAATCAAAAAAGTACACTGTCACCGCGGATATATATAACAAATCAATCTTTATATCAATCTATTTACATCAGTTTTTTTGCATTGACCCTGCATTAACCCTCTTTGTTAAACTGTTCGACAAACCATATATTTTTAACCGAAAATTCCTTGCCCTTCAGATATTCGAGGCTTTCGGCGTCGGTCTTAAAATCAAACCGCAGCTTGTATGAGCATAGGGCTTGATGAACGAATCCCTTTTTGCGGTCGGCGGCGTTTTTGCCGTATTTTCCGTCTCCCAAAAGGGGATGACCGAGATATGCCATATGCGCTCTTATTTGATGTGTGCGGCCGGTGAGCAGCTCAATTTCAAGTAAGGATATTCCTTTTTTATAAGAAAGCACATTATAACGGGTTTTAACCGTCAGGCGGCCCTCCTTCGGAGCATCATATATTTTAACAAGATTTTTATCGCTGTTTTTTTCCAAAAAGCCTTCGATGGTATCCGATTGCTTTTCAGGCTTTCCGTGGACAAGACAGAGATAATATTTTGATATTTCCCGGTCCTTTATCTTTTGATTTAAAATACGCAGAGCGTCGGCGGTTTTAGCCGCGATTACGATGCCGCAGGTATTTCGGTCGATGCGGTTGGCAAGAGCGGGACAAAAGGAGTTTTCGCTCATCGGTTTAAACTCTCCCTTTTCAAACAAATACCGCTTGATACGGTTTATAAGCGTATCGCCGTATTCTCCCTCGGCAGAATGGCAGAGCAGCCCCTCGGGCTTGTTTAGGAGCATTATGTTTTCGTCCTCATAAACTATATCGAGCTTTTTGCCGGCTTTTAAAAAGTCGTAATTATCGTTTTTCTGCTGTTCAAAAAATTCGTCGTTTATATAAAGCTCGAGCACATCGTTTTCGCGAAGCCGATCGGATATGGCGGCTTTCTTGCCGCAAAGCTTTATCCTTTTGGTGCGTATGTATTTATACATCAGCGACTTTGGAAGAGAGGGCACGGCTTTTGATATAAATTTGTCAAGGCGCTGATTTGCGTCGTTTTTACCAATAATATATTTTTTCACTATCTTTTCACCCTTTGGAGGAATATTATTATGTCATCGGAAATACACGCAGGACACAGAGAAAGACTGCGTAAACGTTTTGAGGAAAACGGCTTTGCCGGTTTTCAACAGCACGAGATACTTGAGTTTATATTAGGATACGCCATACCGCAAAAGGACCTTAATCCCGTTGCACACGCTCTCATAAACCATTTCGGAAGTCTGTCGGCGGTGCTGGACGCATCGGTAGACGATCTTAAAAAGGTGGACGGTATCGGCAGCTATTCAGCGGTTTTTATCAATATGTTTCCCAAGCTTTTCAGAGTTTACAGCGAATTGAGAGGCCGGAAAAAAGCCCTTTATTCGGCCGACGATGCGGGAGAGTTTTTAAAGCCTAAGTTTTTCGGCCTTAAATACGAGATTATTTACGGAATATTTCTGGATAGCAAGTGTATGATTTTAAAGCACTGCATTTTATCCGAAGGTAACATCAACTCGGTGCCTATGTGCACAAGAAAGATTTGCGAAATAGCCTTTCAGACAGGTGCAACCACCCTTGTCATCGCCCACAACCATCCAAGCGGCATTGCGCTGCCGTCTAAAGACGATATATACAACACGGCCAATCTTTCAAAAAGCATAAAGGATTTTGATATTATGCTTATGGACCATTTAATTTTTGCCGACGATGATTATATCTCTTTGGCAAGCTCCAGAGATTTTGATGAAATTTTTAAAGGCAAATGGCCAAAGGAACAAATGTAAGAGCTTTATTCTTTGCCGGCAGAGACTTTAATCGTGTATTGCAAAAGTTATGTCCCTGTGTTTTCCGGTTCTGCGGAAGCGTGCATATAATCGGGTTCATTCCGTGATATATGCAGCGATAACGGGTTATGATCGGCAAAGCGATTTTACATATCTGTTTAATATTTTATCCGATGTGCGGAAGGCTTGTTTTTCCGTGCATCGGTTTTTGTTTTAAGCAAATGCTGCCTGTTGCTTAAACCTAGCACGAAAACAAACACACGATTTCAACAAAAGAAAACTTCATCTATTCGTTAAACCTATACAAGTCATAAAACCGGTTCTTTGATAATATATCTTATTAAGGATAAAATCAACGAGGAAAGAAGTGGCTTTTATGGAAATAACTTTGGAAAGACAAAACATTCTGACCGAAAACACCCTTTCGGAAGAAGTTCTCGAACAGACAATCGACAACGAAATAATGCTGCCCGATTTTTGCGGCAGTATGGGCAGAATACTCAAGTGCAGCGCAAGAGGAAAGATCATTTCAAAGAGAATCGTAAACTCGGTGCTTAACATCGACGGAAACGTTTTTTTAACGGTTTTTTATATCGATGAAAACGGATGCCTTAAAACCTTTGATCAGACATTGTCATTTTATCGGGAACTTAATCTTAAAAAAGATGCCGACATAACGCCTTTGGTCAAATGCAAGATCGAGCACATAAGCTGCAGGATGCTGAATCCCAGAAAGATTGAGGTGCATGGATCGCTGTCCATATCGATAAAGCTGATTGAAAGCAGCAGCAGACAGTGCATTAAAAGCGCAAAAAACGACGATATTCAGCTGCGGGTAGAAAACAGAAGCATCACGGTGCCTTTGGGATGCACGGAAAAATATATGGCGGTCAACGATGAAATTGAGCTTCCCGCCGATTCAAAGCCTGTAACCTGCCTTTTAAGAAACTGCGGCAGAATCGAATATACCGATTGCAAGTCCATTGCGGGCAAGGTCATAGTTAAGGGAGAACTGAGCGTAACAGTTTGTTATATGACCGATGAAAAGCTTAAAGTAAACGAGCTTGATACAACCATTCCCTTTACCCAGATCATAGATATTCAAAACGCCGACGAGGATTGCTTTGCCAGAGCCGATTGCGAAATAACCGCCCTCGACATTCGCTGCAAAACCGGGTTTGACGGAGAGGTGCAAAGCTTTACCGTTTCGGCCGGAATCAACACACGGGTCAAAATTTTCAAAAACAAAGATGTAGATTTTGCCGTCGATGCCTATTCGGTCAAAAACACCATAAAAACAAAGTGCGAGCGCATATGTCTTAACAGAAATCTTGCCGATGTCAAGGAAGATTTTTCGGAAGAATACACGCTGGATTTCGGCACCGAGCTTACCGGCATTCTCGACATTTTCGGCCAAGCGGCCGTTACCGATGTCAAAACAGCAGGGGACAGGGTTACGGTAAACGGCACGGTACAAATGTGCATAATCGCCTGCGACGCAGACGGATCTGTAAATTGCTTTGACAAGACGGTGGATTTCAGCCGCGCAGTAATGACAGGACAGGAAAATGGCTGCATCAGCCTTTCGCCCGCCGTTGATATAAAGAGCTTTGGATATTCTTTAAACGGCAGCTCGGCTGACGTAAAGGTCAATATGGTGCTTGCAGGAAGTCTTGAGGATTGTTTCGATGTAAGCGCCCTTTCGGAAATCTCCGTAAGCGAGGAAAATGCTTTGAGCGGCACGAGACTCCCTGCGCTGACGGTATATTATTGCTATGATGATGAACGGCTGTTTGACATAGCGAGAAGGTATCATACCACCGTCGACGCGGTCAAAAAGGTCAACGGAACCGACGAAGACACCGTCTTAAAGGGATCGGTCATTCTCATTCCGGGGGTTTGACCGAAAGCAGTCGATAACGCAACGAAAGCTCGAAATTTTAAACCTGCGGCCCGAGGCTTATGCCATCGTTTTAAGCATATCGGGAACCACCTCATATAAAGGCTTTTCTCCCTTTTGTACCCTTAAAAATTCCTCGGTCATATATTCTCCCATGCGGCAGACCTCGTTTCCGATGCTTCCGGCAATGTGGGGAGAAAGAATGACATTGTCAAGGGTATAAAAGGGGGAATTTTCTTTTGGCGGCTCGGGAAATGTAACATCTAAAAGTGCAGTGGCAAAGGGATGCTTTTCCATAAAATCGGCAAGGGCGGTTTCATCGACCTGGCGGCCCCGGCCGGTGTTGATGAAGGTAGCGGTATCGCTCATTTTGTCGAAAAGCTCTCTGCCGAGCATTCCGGCGGTGTCGTCGTTGTCGGCAAGGTGGTTGCTGATAGTTTCGCAGGTGGAAAATATCTCGTCAAGAGACGCTTTTTTAATGCCCAATTCTTTTGCTCTTTCATCCGACAAAAACGGGTCGAAGGCCAGCACCTCCACACGGTAATTTCTAAGCATTTTTGCGACTAAGGAGCCTATCATTCCGGCCCCGATAAGTCCCACCTTACAATCGAAATTACCCTTTGTATCGGCTCTTTTTTCGATTGCTTTTTCCATATTTCCCTTTGACTGATAGCGGGAGGACCAGAAAAACCCTTTGTTAGCAAGGATTATCTGTGCAACCGTGTATTCGGCAACGGGCACGCCGTTGGCCGCGGGAGCGCTGAATATCCTGATGTTGTTATCGAAAAAGGGGCGCGCAAAGGTCTGAACAGAGCCTGCGGCGTAATATATCTCCTTAAGATTCGGGAAAAGCCCGCTTACCCGCTGGCTGTCAGGCGTGGGCATTCCCCAGGAAGAAAAAATAATCTCTGTCTCTTTTAAAAGAGGAAAATATTGCTCGGGAAGATCGGTCGGAACGGTGACGGATGTGTCTATGTCGAGAATATCTTCTAAAATTTCCTTGCATTTTTTCGTGAAGACCTTGTCCATAACCTCCGGCCGTCCTAAAAATATGGCTTTGCTTTTCATTTTGCTTTTATCTCCTTGCTGATGTTGTTTGTTTTCACTTCGGATTATTCTTGATTTTTTTGTTGTTGTTAAAATTGCGCCGCCGCAGATGGTGCCCTGCCGCGCTTTTTGTTTAATTATTTCCCCTCGATCAGCTCAAACAGCGTTTCGGCCGTCGGAGCAAGGGAGGAGGGAGAGTCGTCGTGCATAAATTCCAGCATTACGGGAATGTCCTTTCCCCCGAAAATACCGAGATATTGCTGCCACATTTTCTTTCCGTCAACAAGGGGATGACGGCCGTTTTTGTCCCAGTTAAAAATATGTATTCCCACCGTGTATGGTGAAAGAGCTTTTGCTGCGGCGATGTTTTGCTCAAAGCTTTTAAATTGGTTGGGCTGCCAGTAGGTTTTGAAAAACGGGCTTGAAATTTTTTCGATAAATTCTTTGCCTGCTTCTGCGTCCTCGGTCAGGGTATCGAGGTGGCACTCGGAAGCGATTGTAATGCCGCTTTTTCGGGCGATTTCGGCAATCTCATCGGCCTCAAAAAGCAGGTCGTTATACTCTTCCTTTGTTAAAGCAGACGGGGCTTTTGTGCCTGCCCATATTCTTATAACCTTTGCATTAAGAGCCCTTGCGGTGTCGATGTATTTTGAAAATTCGCTTTTATTTTGTCCCATACGGTAGTATGAACCGTATGCAAAAGGAACCAGTCCCTTGTTTTCGCATAGTTTCGCCGTTTGCTCGGCCTTTTTGAAATTGCCGGGAGGAACGTGCACATCCGACCCCCATTCTATGTAGGTAAGGTGGTTTTTTTGACAAAGGTCGGCAATTTTCTCAACCGAGAGCCCTCTGAAGGTGACCGACACAAGACCGCCGTTAAACATACGCCATTGCTCCTTTTGTAACAGACTTTTCAGTTTTTTTTTTATCAGTGGATTTTCGCGCTTAACTTGCATCGTGCAAAAGTGCAGTGCTTTAATCGCAGTTTTATCTATTCTATCAAGTTTTGCTCCCATTTTCAAGATAATATAAAAAATACTTGACGAAACAATATAATCTTGATATAATACAAACCGTTGATGTGCTGATGTGGCTCAATGGCAGAGCAGTTCACTCGTAATGAACAGGTTGTCGGTTCGATTCCGACCATCAGCTCCAAAAATCCCGTTCACTAAGGTGGGCGGGATTTTTACTTATGAAAGTGAAGAATAAAGAGAGAAAAGTGAAAAGTGAAAAGAAAATGTATCCGCTGCGCGGATGATTGCAAATGGACAGGGTTAATTACCAAGACTATCAGCTATGACGTAAAACCGCTGCAAACCGCAGATTAGGAGTTAATAATACAGTGTATCATTTATCAGTCATTTTTTCCCTCATTGCTATTCTCTTTTTTCTCTTTTTATTGGTCTGCTTTGCAGACACCTCTTCTCTTCGCTCTTCATTTTTCACTCTTCTCTTTTCTCTTGATTTCATAATTTCATATCCTATTCGTTTTTATCATATATTTTCCTGCGGGGGTGTTTATATGGTATGCAGAGTGACCGACATGTGCAGTAAAGAGGTAATATGCGTTAAAGACGGTACAAGGCTTGGATTTGTGTGTGATGTGGACATCGACATTTTAAGCGGAAGAGCCGAGGCAATAATTATTTTCGGAAGGCCTAAATTTTTCGGGCTTTTCGGTCGTGAGAACGATCTTTACATCCGCTGGGACGACATCACCGTTATCGGAGACGATACCGTTTTGGTGGATTTTGACCCTCCCGAAAGGGGAAAAAAGAAAGAGCCTTTTTTCGCAGGATTTTTGGACAAATGATAAATAACGATAAGCAGCAATGATAAACGACCGGGCAGGAAATAGGCCTGACAATGCTTTTAACCGATGTTCCCGCAAAGATAATTATGAAGAAAAAAGGTAAATGCAACGGCTGTAAAAACTGCGTGGATCGGCATTGTTTTTATCTACAAAATCCGTCAGTGCAAACCCGCAAAACATTTATTGATATACCGCAAAATAAATTTATAAAAAAATCAAAATAATACTTGCAAAAATATACCTGCTGTGATATAATACGACGGTATCGGGTAAATTTTGCTTTACTGCCCGATTATTACTCACATTTCCCGACTGCGCGAAGGGTTGACCGTATGCCGAAAACTACCTCGGCCCGGTTCTTCGGCAGGATGAAGGAAATGGCGGTAAAAACAAGGAGGAAATAAAAAATGAGCGTAGTATCCATGAAACAGCTTCTCGAAGCAGGTGTCCACTTCGGACATCAGACCCGCCGTTGGAATCCGAAAATGGCCGAATACATTTTCACCGAGAGAAACGGCATTTACATCATCGACCTTCAGAAGACCGTTAAAAAGCTTGAAGAGGCTTATATGTTCGTCCGCGAGGCAACTCAGGACGGCGGCGAGATCCTTTTCGTAGGCACCAAAAAGCAGGCTCAGCTTTCCATTAAGGAAGAGGCTCAGCGCTGCGGAATGCCTTATGTTGACGCAAGATGGCTGGGCGGTATGCTCACCAACTTCACCACCATCCGCCGCAGAATCGACCGTCTTAACCAGCTCCGCAAAATGCGTGAGGACGGCACCTTTGAACTTCTCCCCAAGAAGGAAGTTATCAAACTCAACGCCGAGATCGAAAAGCTCGAGAAATTCCTCGGCGGTATCCAGAATATGAAGAAAATGCCCGTCGCAATGTTCGTTGTCGATCCCAGAAAGGAAAAGATTGCCGTTGCAGAGGCACACAAGCTCAACATCCCCGTTGTTGCCATCGTTGACACCAACTGCGATCCCGACGACGTTGACTATGTAATTCCCGGAAACGACGACGCTATCCGTGCCGTTAAGCTTCTTTCGGGCGCAATGGCCGACGCTGTTTTAGAGGCTCGTCAGGGTGCCGTAGGCTCTGCTGAGGTTGCCGAGCAGGAAGCAGAAGAAGCTGCCGAATAATTATTTAAAACAGTTAATATAATTAACAACCAACAGAATAACAACCTAACAGGAGGAATATACAATGGCTATATCAGCTCAGGACGTTAAAAAGCTCAGAGAGCAGACCGGCTGCGGAATGATGGAGTGCAAAAAGGCTCTTACCGACGCAAACGGAGATTTTGAACAGGCAATCGTACTTCTCAGAGAGAAGGGACTTGCCAAGGCAGAGAAAAAGGCCGGACGTATTGCCGCAGAAGGCGCCGTCGTAACCTATACCGACGAGGCCAAAAAAGTTTCGGTTATGATTGAAGTCAATGCCGAGACCGACTTTGCCGCAAAGAATGAAAAATTTGTTGAATTTGCAAAGACCTGCGCAAAGACCGTTGCAGATCAGGATATCAAAGACGTAGAATCACTTATGGAGGCCACTCCCGCAGGCGCCGACCGTACCATCGACGGTATGCTTAAGGATCTTATCCTTGTCATAAGCGAGAATATGCGCGTCCGCCGCTTCGTTAAATACGAAGGCCCCGTTGTTTCCTATATCCACGGCGGCGGAAGGATCGGCGTTATGGTTAAGTTTGACGTAACCGATGAGGTTGCCGCAAATCCCGAGTTCAAAGAAGCTGCAAAGGACGTTGCTATGCAGATTGCTGCTCTTAACGTTCCCTTCCTTTCGGAGGATACCGTTCCCGCTGACAGAATCGCCCAGGAAAAGGAAATCATCACGGTACAGATCAAAAACGATCCCAAGAGCGCCAATAAGCCCGACGCCATCATCGAGAAAATGGCAACCGGCCGTCTCAACAAATTCTTTAAAGAAAACTGCCTGCTTGATCAGGAATTTGTTAAGGATTCCAGCATGAGCGTTTCCAAATACCTCGATACCGTTGCAAAGAAGATCGGCGGAGACATCAAAATTGTCGATTTCGTTCGTTTTGAAAAGGGCGAGGGACTTGAAAAGAAAGAGGACAATTTCGCAGACGAAGTTGCCAGCATGATGTAAAATATCACGGAATTTTAAAATGAGCTTTCGTTTTTCGGGAGCTCATTTTCTTTTGTGTTGAAATTTTCCCGAAATGATAGTATAATGTCTATTTGCAGATGCGCTGAGGTATGATGTAGAGAAAAAAGCCCGCTTAAAAATGCTTTTGAACATTAAGGAAACGCAGGATACCGCACAAAGCATCAATAATTGCTTTTAAGAGCCGCCTTCATTCGGCCTTTAATCTGGGGGTAGATTTTTTGAAAACTTTTCTTGAAAACTATTATAACGACCTTAAAAATAAAACCGTAACCTTTTGCGGAATAGGCGTAAGCAACACGCCCATGATAATCAAACTTGCAAAAATGGGTATAAGCGTTTCGGCAAGAGATAAAAGGAACGAGCAAAAGCTGGGTGAAAAGGCAAAGGAGCTTAAGAATTTAGGCGTAAAGCTTATTTTGGGAGAGCACTATCTCGACGGCATAACCGAAGACATCGTTTTCCGCACACCCGGGCTGCCCTTTAATACCCCTCAGCTTGTCAGGGCGAGGGAGCAGGGCAAAAAGGTGACATCCGAAATGGAGGAGTTTTTTGACCTTTGCCCCGCAAAGATTTTTGCCGTGACCGGATCGGACGGAAAAACCACCACCACCACCATCATTTCCGAGCTTTTAAAAACCACCGGCAAGAGGGTCTTTCTCGGCGGAAATATCGGGACGCCGCTTCTCGATAAGGTGGACGGCATAAACGAGGACGATTTTGTTGTGGTAGAACTTTCGTCCTTCCAGCTCATTTCTATGAAAAAAGGACCTTTCTCGGCCGTTGTGACAAACGTTGCTCCCAATCATCTGGACATACACAAGGATATGCAGGAATACATCGATGCCAAGCGCAACATCCTTTTTTATCAGCAAAAGGACAGCCGCACCACACTTAATTTTGAAAACGACATAACAAGAGGCTTTGCAAAGGATGTTAAGGGAAGATGTCTTTTCTTCAGCGATGAACATAAAGTCGAAAACGGCACATTTTGCGATCAAAAGGGCGATATTTATTTTGCCGAAAATGGCAATAATACCTTTATAATGAACAAATCGGACATAAGAATTCCCGGTGGGCACAATGTTCAAAACTACCTTGCGGCAATATCGGCCGTTTGGGGATTTGTCGAAAAGCAGAACATTGTTAAGGTGGCCGAGAATTTCGGCGGAGTGGAGCATCGCATCGAATTTGTCCGAGAGCTTGACGGGGTTAAATGGTACAACGATTCCATCGCCACAAGCCCCACCCGCGCCATTGCGGGACTTAACTCCTTTAATCAAAAGCTTATAATAATCGCCGGAGGATATGATAAGCACATTCCTTTTGACCCCTTTGCCGAAAAGGCCATAACCAACATCAAGCTGCTCATTTTAACCGGCGCGACCGCCGACGCCATCGAGGCCTGCGTCAGAAAGCAGGAGGGCTTTGAGCAAAGCGGCCTTGAGATCGTCAGGGTCAAGGATATAAGGGAGGCCGTTGAAGCGGCAAGAAGCAGGGCAAAAGCGGGGGATATCGTTTCTCTTTCGCCGGCATGCGCAAGCTTTGATGCATTCCCAAACTTCGCCGTTCGCGGAAATTACTTCAAGCAGCTTGTTAACGAGCTTTAATTTCTTCACTGTCGGTCGATATTTTTATAAATCGGTTGATAGGTAAAGCTGCTGCGAGAGTGTTTCATTACATTTTAAATCATTGCACCATGCCTTGAAACAGCTGCGCAGCTGTTTCAATCAACCGTTTCAATTAAATTTCGATACTTCAATCAAAAAATGTTTAGGAGAATATATGGATATAAAGAATTTTTTACCCGAGCTTTGCCTAAAATCCGGGAGTGAAGCTTTTGAAACGGCCAAAAGCGCCCTTTCGGAGTTTGCCGAGGTCAAGGACTCACCCCTTTCGAACATCTATGGAGTTATGAAAGGAAGCAGCGATTACAGCATACTTCTCGACGCGCACATCGACGAGGTACATTTTATCGTCACTTCTGTTGATAAGGACGGATTTTTGCTCGTTGACAAATTCGGCGGACCTGACATACGTCCGCTGTCGGGCGCCGAAGTTACTGTGCTCTCAGCAAGCGCTCTTTACGGAATCGTTTGCAAATACGATATTACCGACAAAAAAGCGCCTGCCGTCGACAAGCTTAAAATAGACATCGGATTTGACGAGAAAGAGGCCAAAAAGCGTGTAAAGCCGGGTGACAGGGTGGTATTTAATCAAATCCCGAAAATGCTTTTAAACAGCTGTATAACGGCAAAATCTCTCGACGACAGGGCGGGAGTGGCCTCTCTTCTTCTTGTGGCGCAAAAGCTAAAGGCGGCGGGAAAGCTGCCGGTTACGGTGCAGTTTCTTTTCAGCCAGTTTGAAGAGATCGGCGGAATGGGAGCGCAAACCGGCAGCTTTGCTCTTTGTCCCGATGAAGCGCTGGCGGTAGACGTAGGGTTTGGCGATAATGTGGGCGTGGACGCCGACAAATGCCAAAAGCTCGGCAAAGGGCCGCAGATAGGCTTTTCTCCGATACTTTCTTCCAAAATAACAAAAAAACTTTGCGATATCGCCAAGAACAAAGGTATAGATTATATGAGCGACGTGTGCGGCGGACGCACATACACCAATGCCGACAGCATCTTTTCGACCCTTTCGGGAGTGCCCTGCGGGCTTGTTTCCATACCTCTCAGAAGTATGCACACGCCCGTCGAAACGGTCAGCTTTTCGGACATCGAAACCACCGCCGACCTGATTTTCGACTATGTTTATTCGGGAGGGATAATGAGATGACCGACTTTACGAATGTTATAAAAGAACTGTCGAAAATCGACTCTCCCGCATGTTATGAGCAGGCCTTTGCGGCAAAAATAACTGAACTTGTGACCGCTGAAAACGTTTCCTTCAGGCAGGATAAAATAGGCAACCTCATTTTTTCGAGACAACCGCATAATGGCACGCTTTTTGCGGCGCACATGGACGAGCCCTGCATTATCGCCACATCATTTACCGACAGCGGACGGATAAAATTCGACAGGGTAGGGAGCATTCCCCCGACCGCCCTTTTTGGAAAAAGGGTAAGATTTGAAAATACCCTCGGTGTAATAGAATGCGTTCCGCCCCACCTTCTTTCGGGGGACGATCTGAGCAAAATTCCCGACACTAAGGATATGTGCATCGACATCGGTGCAAAGGACAAAAAAGAGGCAACAGATCACGTCAGCTACGGTGACATGGGCGTTTTCGACGGGGATTTTAAGGAATTCGGAGACGGATTTTTCTGCGGAAAGGGACTCGGCAGGCTCTTTTCCTGTGCCGCTTTAATATGCATTTTAAACGACACCGACATATGCGGAGATTTCCTTTTTGCGGTCAAAAACGAGGCATCCTTTGTCGGGGCAAAAACGGCGGCATTTTCGGGAAATTATCAAAAGGCTGTCGTTCTCGACGCAGTTGAAAGCTTTGATTTTGGCGGGTCAAGCGAAAAGGCAGGCTGCTCCGTCGGAAAAGGTGCGGTGATTGCCTTTAAAAACGGCAGTGTTATATTTGACGAAGGCCTTTGCAAAAATGCCTTTTCGGCGGCCGAGCAAAAGGGTATATGCATCCAGCCCCTTGAAAACCGCCAAACCCCCAACTGCGCCGGCGTTATTCAGACGGCAGGCAGCGGCGTTAAGGTGATGAGCATACTTCTTGCCGTGAGAAATCTCTGTTCGGGCAGGGAAGCGGCCTGCAAAAAGGATGTAACCGAGTGTATACGGCTTTTGACTGCCTTGGGCGAACAGGGTATTTAAAATGCACCTTTTTGCCGACGGACCACAACAAAGACATCTGCAAAACAAGGCTTTAAAACTGCCTTCAAAACATTTAAACATTTTTAAAACAACTATAGTTTCGGAGAATTGATATGAACGATTTTTTTAAGATAGACGAGCGGCTTGAACACCTGAGCGATGAAGTCAAGCAGCAGCTTAAACCGATTTTTGAACAGATCGACGCAACGACAGAATACAATCAGCAGAAAATGCTTTCGGCATTTATTAAAAACGGAGTCAGCGAATCCCATTTTGCCGCATCTACCGGATACGGATATGACGATAGGGGAAGGGAAACCCTTGAAAGGGTCTTTGCCGACGCAATGGGGGCTGAGGATGCCCTTATACGCCACAATTTTGTTTCGGGAACTCACACTCTTACTGTGACGCTTTTCGGAGTTCTGCGTCCGGGGGATACGGTGCTTTGCGTAACCGGTACGCCTTACGATACCATTCAGTATGCCTTCGGAATAAAGGAAGCTTCCGGTTCCCTTAAGGAATTCGGCGTAAATTACGAGCAGATCGATCTTAAGGCCGACGGCAGCCCCGACCTTGAGGCCATTAAGCAGCGGCTTGAAAAGGGCAGCGTTAAAATGGTCTATATACAGCGGTCGAGAGGTTATTCTCTGCGCCCGTCGCTTTTTGTTTCGGATATAGAAAGCATCGTTAAAGCGGTCAGAGAAATCGACAAAAAAGCGGTAATTACGGTCGACAACTGCTATGGCGAATTTGTCGAAAAAAAAGAGCCTCTTGCGGTGGGCGCCGACCTTATTGCAGGCTCGCTCATAAAAAATCCCGGCGGAGGAATCGCTCCCACAGGTGGATATATTGCGGGAAGGGCCGATCTTATCGAGCAGTGTGCCAATCGGCTTAACGCACCGGGTGTGGGCAAGGAGCTTGGCGCAACCTTAGGCCACACAAAGGAGCTTTTTATGGGCATTTTCAATGCTCCCCACGTCACCGGAGAGGCCCTTAAAACCGCCGTGTTTGCATCGGGACTTTTCTCCCGTCTCGGCTTTGAGGTTTCTCCCGCATCAACAGAAAAACGGGCCGACATCATTCAGGTCATATGTCTTAAAAACGAAACTTCGCTCATTTCTTTCTGCAAGGGTATGCAAAAGGGCGCTCCCATCGATTCCTTTGTCACTCCCGAGCCGTCGGACATGCCGGGATACGACTGCAAGGTCATTATGGCGGCGGGAGCCTTCCATTTAGGCGCTTCCATCGAGCTTTCGGCCGACGCACCTTTAAGAGAGCCTTATGCCGTATTTATGCAGGGCGGGCTTAATTTCCACAGCGCATGTATGGGAATAACCCTTGCGGCGCAAAGCTGCCTTGAGGACGGAGTTTTCAACATAAAATAATGTTGATGGGCTTCGGTAATGCCTTCAGTATTCGCCTTTAATTTGATTGTATTTTTCAAATCCCGTTTTGGCAGGTTACTGCCGTGCGGGTTTTTTTCTTTTAATTAAAAAAATTAAGTTTTAAGGGCTTTGGGTTGTAGACATAAGGACTTTTTTGTGATATAATAATTCTAAATTTTATCATATATGAGGTGTTGACTTGTCGCGAAAAAAATGGATAGTCAAAAACGCCGATAAAACCCTTGCGAAGGAGCTTGCAAACGAGTGTCAGATCGACCCCCTTGTGGCTCTGATACTGCTTGCAAGAGATATTACCGATCCTGTGGAGATCGATGAGTTTTTGAGTGATGAGCTTGTTTTTTCAAATCCCTATGAACTACCCGATATGCCGAGGGCTGTCGAGCGAATAGAGACGGCAAAGCAAAAGGGTGAAATTGTCGCTGTTTGCGGAGATTATGATGTTGACGGAGTGACCGCTTCGGCAATTTTATACACATACCTTAAGGACAACGGATATAATGTTGTTTGCAGCATTCCGAGACGCCTTGAAAGCGGCTACGGTCTGCACAACGACACCATCGACGAACTTAAAGAGAAAAACGTCAGCCTTATGGTTACGGTGGATAACGGCATCTCGGCCGCAGAAGAAATAGAATATGCAAAAAGCCTCGGTATCGACACGGTTGTTACCGACCACCATCTTCCGTCAAACAAGCTGCCCGATGCAGTGGCGGTGGTGGATGCCCATCTGCCGCAGTGCCAAATGGAATTTAAGGATTATGCAGGTGTGGGAATCGCCTATATGCTTGTCTGTGCGCTCGAAAGAGTGCCCTGCGAGGAAATGCTCGAGCGGTACGGTGATCTTGCCGCTCTCGGAACGGTGGCCGATATGGTGCCCCTTGTTTCGGAAAACAGAATGCTTGTTAAAGAGGGATTGAAGGTTCTTAACGCCCGCAAAAGAATAGGGCTTAACTCCCTCGTTGAGCTTACCACCATCGGGGATAAAAAAATAGACGAACAAAACATTGCCTTTACCATTGCTCCGCGCATCAACGCCGCCGGAAGAATGGGCAACAGTATGCGAGCCTTTGAACTGCTCACTGAAACCGACGGGCAAAAGGCGGTCGAGCTTGCCAAGGAAATATTTGACGAAAATGTCCTTCGCAGAGCAACCGAAAGTGAGATAACCGACTGTGCGATCAAACAGATACTTGAAGAAAAGCTTTATAAAAACCGATTCATCACCGTTTATGGCGAGCAGTGGCACAACGGAGTGCTCGGAATAGTTGCCGCACGGCTGACCGAAAGATTCGGCAAACCAACGGCGGTGCTGTCGATTGAAGGAAACGTGGCCAGAGGATCAGCGAGAAGTGTTGAGGGCTTTGATCTTTTTGAGGCCCTTTCAAGCTGTTCCGATACCCTTATACAGCTGGGCGGTCATAAAATGGCGGCGGGACTGAGTGTCGAGAGGGACAAAATCCCCGAGTTTTCCGAAAAAATCAACCGTTACGCCGCAACCCTTTCTACCATTCCTGTTTCAACGCTTACCCTTGATTGCAGATTAAATCCCCTGGGAGCCACCATCAATACGCTGGATGCCACCCTTTGCCTTTCGCCCTACGGCTGCGGAAATACCGAGCCGGTGTTTGGCCTTATGGGTATGACCGTTTATGCCATCCATCCACTCGGCGCCAACGGAAACACACTTAAGATAACCCTTAAAAGGGGAGACGCTCTTGTTGTTTGTCTTAAATTCGGCCAGGGCCTTAAGGATTTTCCCTATCAGGCAGGGGATACGGTCGATCTTGCGGTTACCTTAAAGGAAAATATATATAAAAACAACCGTATGCTTACGGTTATGGTTAAAGACATACGCCCGTCGGGGGTGGACGAGGAGGCTTTCTTCCGCGACAGGGCAATTTACGAAAAATTTATGATGGGGGAAAGGCTTTCGCCGAAGCAGGCCGAGCTTATCACCCCAACAAGGGAGGACATGGCCGCCGTTTTCCGCTACCTAAAGGGACGGAACGGGTTTAAATTTTCTCCCGAAATGCTGTGGTTCCGTCTGGGGTTTGCGCCCTCCTTCGGAAAAATGATGATATGCCTTGAAATTATGAAAGAATTTGGATTTATCTTTTCCGATTTCGACGGTGAGAACTGCAACATAACCCTTGCAAAGCAAATGGAAAAAAGAGATTTTTCATCCTCCGAAACACTAAAAAAATTAAAAAGCAGGGAAGATTAATGGCCGAATACAAGTCAAGAAGAGATGATCTTTTAAAGGCAATCTCGGAAAACGACAAATACGACAAGAAAATAATAAAAAAGGCTCTTGATTTTGCAACCGAGTACCACGACGGGCAGTTTCGCCATTCGGGAGAGCCTTATATCGAGCATCCCATCAACGTTGCACTCATTTTAACAAGTCTCGGAATGGACAACGAATCCATCGTCGCCGCCCTTTTGCACGATATTATCGAGGACACCGAGGTCACCTATGAAATGGTCGAGCAGCTGTTTGGACGGGACGTTGCACGGCTTGTTGACGGGGTTACAAAGCTTGGTAAGATACCATACTACTCGAGGGAAGAACAGCAGGCCGAAAACCTTAGAAAAATGTTTCTCGCAATGTCAGAGGATGTTAGGGTTATCATCATCAAGCTTGCCGACCGACTGCACAATATGCGCACCATCGAAAGCCACAGCCCTCAGAAGCGCCTCGATATTTCAAAGGAAACGCTGGAGGTTTATGCTCCCATCGCCCACAGACTGGGTATCCGCGCCATCAAGGAAGAACTTGAGGATCTATGTCTGCGGCAGCTCGATCCGGTGGCATATGAAGATATTTTAAACAACTTAAACGAGCGCAAGACCGAGCGCACCGAGTTTATAAACAATATTATCGAGAAGATAAAGGAACGCCTTACCGCTTTAAAATTCAAAAACTTCAACATTGACGGGCGGGTCAAATCCATTCACGGAATCTATCGGAAAATGTATCTTCAGCAAAAGGCCTTTGACGAGATTTACGACATCTATGCCGTCAGAATAATTGTCGATACGGTTAACGATTGCTATAACGTTCTCGGAATGATACACGATATGTTCCGACCCATTCCCGGCCGATTTAAGGACTATATTTCCACACCCAAGCCCAACAACTATCAGTCCCTCCACACTACCCTTATCGACAGGGAGGGCATACCCTTTGAGGTGCAGATAAGGACCTTTGAAATGCATCGCACGGCCGAATACGGTATCGCGGCTCACTGGAAATACAAAGCAGGGGTCAGCGAAAGCTCCAAAATGGACACCCAGCTTACCTGGATAAGACAGATACTTGAGGCGCAGCAGGATTCCGGAGAGGCCGAGGATTTTGTCCAGAGCATCAAGACCGACCTTACCTCAGACGATGTTTTTGTTGTAACGCCCAAGGGCGATGTTATCAGCCTTCCTGTGGGGTCGACAGTCATTGATTTTGCCTATGCCATACATTCGGCGGTGGGCAACCGTATGATCGGAGCCAAGGTGGACGGACGAATCGTCCCCATAGACTACAAGGTCAAAAACGGTGAAATAATCGACATCATAACCACCAATCAGCAGGATCACGGACCGGCCAGAGACTGGCTGAATATTGTTAAAACCAGCGAAGCACGCTCTAAAATACGTTCATGGTTTAAAAAGGAGCGCCGCCCCGAAAACATTGCCGAAGGAAAGGCCATTCTCGAAAGGGAGTTCCGTCGGGATTTTGTGCTGACCGATGAGAAAAAGGAACAGTTCATAAACCACTTTTCCGAGCTTTACCACTGCAACAGTGTTGATGATTTTTATGCTGCAATCGGATACGGCGGAATACTCATTTCCCGACTTATTCCGAGGATGAAGGATGAATATAACCGCAACTATAAACCGGCACCTGAAGTCACCAGGGAAACCATATCCACCGTTTCGCCCAAGCTTGTCAAATCAACCGAAGGCGTGGTGGTCGAGGGAGTGGATAACTGCCTTATAAAGCTTGCCCGCTGCTGCGAGCCTCTTCCCGGAGACGATATAATCGGCTTTATAACAAGGGGACACGGCGTTTCGATACACAAGCGGGATTGCTCCAATGTTCCAAAAGACATTTCCTCCTGCGAACAGCCCGACCGCTGGATAAAGGCGAGATGGGCCAACAAACAGGGAGACGGTTTTAAGGCCACGGTGGTAATTTTGGCGGTCGATCGTTCGTCGCTGCTTGCGGATGTTACAAACACCCTTGTCAATATGCGTGTGCCGCTGCACAATGTTAATGCAAGGGAGCTCAAGGACGGTAATTCGGAAATTCTCATAACTATAAGCACCGAGGGTACCGAGCATCTTAAAAACATTATTTCAAAGCTCGGAAAAATAAGCAATGTTTTCTCGGTCGAAAGAACCAACAACTGATAACCCGGGAAACACGCCCGCAGCCAAGAACCACAGGCAAGGCTGCAAAACACACCTGCACCGACGGCAAAGCCGACTTGCCAAAAGCAAAACACACGCTTACAGGGCGGCAAAAAAGCCCGAAAAGGAGATACTATGACGGTTAAAACATTTACGGTCGGAAATATGGATAACAAATGTTATCTCGTGACCGACGATAACAGCGGGGATATGGCCATTGTGGATGCTTCCTTTGCTCACAAAAGCTTTGTGGATGAGATAAGCAGCCTTAAAGACAAGCTTAAATACATTTTTCTGACCCACGGACACTATGATCATATACTTTCCGCAAAGGCAATCAAGGACGCCACAGGCGCAAAGGTGGTCATTCATAAAAAGGACGCCATTTGTCTTTCAAGTCCCGCTTTTTCTTTGGCCGCAAACCACGCCCTGTCTCAGCAGCCCCTTTCGGCAGACATCATCTGCGACGACGGGGACGAGATAGCTTTAGGCAGCCTCACATTTAAGGTCATATACACACCCGGCCACACGGTGGGAAGCGTTTGCTATGAATGCGGCGACGCCCTTTTTACGGGTGATACCCTCTTCCGCCTCGGTGTTGGAAGAACCGATCTACCCACCGGCAACACGGCCAAAATGATTGAATCCCTTAAAAAGCTCTATGAGATAAATGGGGATTTTGAAGTTTTTCCCGGCCACGGCAAACCCTCCACCCTTGATGTGGAACGAAGCCTTAATCCCTTTATGAAAAGAGCGATGGGACTTTGATAAACCTTTATGTTAACCGGCCGGAACACCGATATGAAACCGAAAACATCTGCCGACTGTTCTTTCCCTCGGAAAAGCTTTTGGAAGCACAGAAACCGCAAAAACAAACGGCGGTGCCCGCAGATACAAATGACAATGCCGCGGCAAATAGCCAAAACAACGATACGGAAAAACGCCTGCAAAGCAATGATATTGCGGTAAATGTTACATTTGATAAAGACGATAAAGACGGCAAAAGAAGCGGCAAGCTTTTGATCACGGCCGAGGTTTTTGCAAAAGGCGAGAGGATTATCTTTTCCGAAAATACAGACATTACAGGCGACGAGAAAAAAGATGAAAAGGCAGCCGAGCTTGCGGGCGGAAGATGCCTTTATAAAGCCTTTTCAAAAATTTGCGGATTTTCTCCGAAGTGGGGAATACTCACAGGGGTTAGACCGGAAAAGCTGTGGTCGGCAAAATCGGAGGTTCTCGGAAAATCAACTGCCGAGCAGCTTTTCAGAAACGACTACCTTGTATCGAAGGAAAAAATCGAGCTTTGCGAAAAAGCGCACATTGCCGACAAAAGGGCGGCCGCTCTTTCAAAGCCCGATTCATTCAGCCTTTATGTATCGGTGCCCTTTTGCCCCAGCCGCTGCAAATATTGCTCCTTTGTTTCCCATTCCATCGCCTCGGCGGGAAAGCTCGTTCCCGATTATGTAGAGCTTTTGTGCAAAGAAATTGAAGCAACGGCAAATGCGGCTAAAAACCTCGGTTTAAAGCTTTCGACGGTATATTTCGGCGGGGGAACACCCACCCAGTTTTCCGCCGAACAGCTCGACAAGGTGCTTTGCGCCGTCGAAAACAGTTTTAATATGTCGGATGCTCTCGAATACACGGTCGAAGCCGGCCGACCCGATACGGTAACTGCCGAAAAGCTATCCTGTCTTAAATCTCACGGGGTGGGCAGAATAAGCATCAATCCTCAGACCCTTTCAAACGCCGTGCTTGCCGAAATCGGCCGAAAGCACACGGTCGAGCAGTTTTACGAAGCCTTTGCTCTTGCAAAGAAAATGGGGTTTGATACCGTAAATACCGACATAATCGCCGGCCTTTCGGGAGATACGGTGGAAGGCTTTTTCAAGACCCTTGAGGGTATAATCTTTCTTGACCCCGAGAATATAACCGTTCATACCCTTTCGATGAAACGCTCGTCGAGCTATGTTTCAAACGGGGAGGGGATATATTCGGCCAAAGGGGACGCTGTTTCGGATATGGTAATCGGCTCGTCAAAAATGCTTGAAGATGCGGGATTTTCGCCCTATTACCTCTATCGGCAGAGCAAATGTCTCGGCAATCACGAAAATGTAGGCTGGAGCAAAGAGGGGCACGACTGCCTTTACAACATCTATATGATGAACGAGGTGCACAGCGTTCTTGCGGTGGGCGCAGGGGCGGTCAGCCGTCTTAAAGATCCTTTCGGCAACCACATTGAGCGCATATTCAACTTTAAATATCCTTATGAATATATTAACCGATTTGATGAAATCTTAAAGAGAAAGGAAAGAATTGGTGAGTTTTATGAAAGATACCCTGTTTGACAGTCTCGACTTTGCCGACATAAACGAACAGATACACGATAATCCCGCCGATTATATAAGAGTTTGCGATCGGGAATACCGTTCCTTTGTAAAAAAGGTAGCAAACTCCATTGCGGCCGACGATAACAACAAGATTGTTATGCTTTCCGGCCCATCGGGCTCGGGAAAAACAACCACCGCTCATTTTATCGAAAAATATATCAACGACCTTGGCAAAAAGGCCGTGACCGTATCCCTTGACAACTTTTATCTCGGAAAAAACGATCTTCCCAAGCTTCCCGACGGTCGCTGCGATTATGAAACAATATACGCTTTAAACATCGAGGAAATGATAAGCTGTCTTAAAGGCCTTATAAGGGACGGACACTGCGATATGCCGGAATTCGACTTTTTGACCGGCAGTCCCAAGGCTGAGAAGGTGCCATTATCTCTTCCCGAGGACGGCATCGCCGTTTTCGAGGGAATACACGCCCTCAATTCTATGATTTTGGACGAGCTTCCGGCAAAGAACATTTTCAAGGTCTATGTAAGCGTTAAGGACGGAATATATGACGGCAAAAACCTGCTTCTTTCCCCGCGGGAGATACGCCTTTCGAGAAGAATGATAAGAGACAAAAATTTCCGTAATTCCGATGTTAAAAACACCCTGCATATGTGGACAGGAGTGGTTATGGGAGAGGAAAAATATCTTTTTCCCTTTAAGGATACCGCCGACATTTCCATTAACTCGCTTCATCCCTTTGAGGCGGCCATTTACCGCGACCAGATGCTTGAAATGCTGGCGACGGTGGAACCGGGCGACGAGAATTTCTCGGTAGCGGCCGAAATGTACGGAGATTATATGAAAATTGCCCCCGCGAGCAGAGAGCTTTTGCCCGAAGGGTCGCTTATACACGAATTTGTAGGATAGATTGGAAGGATCATTTATGAATTATCAATTTTCAAAAAGAGTCAGCGGGCTTCAGCCCTCGGCAATCAGGGAAATTTTAAAGGCTACGGCCGACCCTGCACTCATCTCATTTGCGGCCGGAAATCCCGCTCCCGAGGCATTTCCCTGTGAAAGCGTCAGAGAAATTTCCGACCGTCTGCTTGAAAACAGCCCCATTCTCGCCCTGCAATACTCGGTTACAGAAGGTTATACCCCTCTCAGAAAGACCGTGGCAAAATATATGAGCGAAAAATTTAATGTGGGACGGGATTTTGACGATATTATCATAACCTCGGGCGCCCAGCAGGTCATGGAGCTTGCGGCAAAAACATTCTTAAATTACGGCGACACCATAATATGCGAGGATCCTTCCTTCGTCGGATCGCTCAACGCCTTCCGCTCGCTTGGCGTAAAGCTTAAGGGGATCAGAATGGAAGCCGACGGAATGGATATGGATGCCTTTAAAAAGGCTCTTGAAGATGATAAGAATGTTAAGCTTGTTTATACCATTCCCAACTTCCAGAATCCAAGCGGAACCTGTATGTCTCTTGAAAAGAGGAAGGAGCTTTACAACCTGTGCAAAAAGCACGGCATTGTTATAATCGAGGACAACCCCTACGGAGAGCTTCGCTTTGAGGGAGAAAACATTCCCTGCATAAAGAGCTTTGACGAGGACGGACTTGTTATATATGCCGGCTCCTTCTCCAAGGTGCTTTCTCCCGGAATGAGGGTGGGATACGCCATCGCACCGAAGGAAATAATCGCCAAAATGACGGTGTGCAAACAGACCGAGGACGTACACACAAACATATGGGCACAGGCGGTGGCCAACACATTTATGACCGAATTCGATTTTGAGGGACACCTTGCAAAGATCCGCAAGATATATAAACACAAGGCCGAGCTTATGGAAAGCCTGCTTGACGAGAAGGTTTGCCCCAATATCAGCTACAATAAAATTCAGGGCGGTTTGTTCATCTGGGCAACATTGCCCGACAGCTTCGATATGCTCGATGTGGTCAAAAAAGCGGTGGAACACAAGGTAGCCGTCGTTCCCGGAACGGCCTTCTTAAACGACGAAAACGCCAAAACAAACAGTTTCAGGCTCAATTTTTCCACCCCCACCGACGAGCAGATAGTAAAGGGAATAGACATTCTTGCCGAAGTTTTAAATTCGATGAAATAACAAAGGCCGTACATCTGCTGCCAACAGTATTATCTTCATTATCCTCCGGCAGCGATCGAAGACCTATGAATTGAGGTAAAAACAATGGAAAACGAAAATCAAAAAAAGCTTATATACAGTGCCATTCAGCCAAGCGGAATGCTCACCTTAGGCAACTATCTCGGTGCACTCAGAAACTGGGTCAGGCTCCAGGAGGAGTATGACTGCATCTATACCGTGGCCGATCTGCACGCCATAACCGTCCGCCAGCAGACCGCCGCCTTCAGAAAGCAGATTTTAGAGACATATGCTCTGCTCATCGCCGTAGGCGTTGATCCCGAAAAAAGTCTGCTGTTTATACAGTCCCACGTAGCGGCGCACAGCCAGCTTGCATGGATACTTTCCTGCTATACCCAGTTCGGCGAGCTGTCCCGTATGACCCAGTTCAAGGACAAATCGGCAAAGCATGCCGACAATGTTAATGCAGGACTTTTCACCTATCCTTCGCTTATGGCAGCCGACATTCTGCTTTATAAGGCCGACCTCGTACCTGTGGGAGCCGACCAGAAACAGCACCTTGAAATAACCCGCGACATTGCCGCACGTTTCAACAACATCTACGGTGATGTTTTCACCATTCCCGACGGATTTATTCCTAAAGTGGGCGCAAGGGTTATGTCGCTTCAGGAGCCGACCAAAAAGATGTCCAAATCCGACGAAAACGTCAACGCATGGGTGGCAATACTCGATAAACCCGAGGACATTATGAGGAAATTCAAGCGCGCCGTAACCGACAGTGAGGCCGAAGTGGCTTTCAGAGACGGTAAAGACGGTGTAAACAACCTTATGGGAATATACTCGGCCGTTACCGGAAAGAGCCTTGAAAAAATAACCGATGAATTTGCCGGAAAGGGCTACGGCGACTTTAAGACCGCCGTGGGCGAGGCTGTGGTCGAAGAGCTGCGCCCGGTAAGAGAGCGCTTCGACGAGCTTATGAAGAACAGAGACTTTTTGACCGAAACCTGGAGAAAGGGCGCCGAAAACGCCGAAAAACTGGCAAACAGAACCCTCTCCAAGGTTATGAAGAAGATTGGATTTATCTATTGATATTCCTCTAAAGGCCGACTTGTTTCAAATCAAAACGGGTAAGCCGCAGAGACGGCACAACCGATAACAAAAAGAGTTAACAGATAACCGACAAAAGATAGGAAAACCGATATGGAAAAAGTTGATTATACCGAAATAGTCTTTACAATTTTCCCGAAGGATGTGGACAGGGCAGGGGACATTGCCAATATGGCCGTTAAGGGCGGCATTTATATTGAAGATTATACCAATCTCGAACAAAACGTCGAGCAAATCGCCCACATAGACCTTATCGACAGCGAGCTTCTCAAAAAGGACCGCTCGATTGCCAAAATACACATCTATCTCGACGAAACCGAAAATCCCGCCGAAACCATTACTTACATTTCCGAAATGTACAAGGCAAACGGCATTGATTTTTCGGTGGACACCTCCATGTGCCTTTATGAGGACTGGGCAGAAAACTGGAAGAAGTATTTTAAGCCTATAAACATCGGAGAGAGACTGGTCATAAGACCTGCATGGGAGCCTGAAACAGCTCAAAACGGCCGCACCGAGCTTATTCTCGAGCCGGGAATGGCCTTCGGCACAGGCACCCACGAGACCACCCGCCTCTGTCTCGAGCTGCTTTCGAAATACACGACTGAGCAGTCGGAAATTCTCGATGTGGGAACGGGAAGCGGTATTCTTGCCGTTGCGGGAGTGCTTTTGGGTGCCAAAAGGGCGCTTGGAGTAGACATCGACGAGCTTTCGGTCAAAACCGCCAAGGAAAATGCAAAGCTTAACGGCGTTTCCGATAAGACCGAGTTTATTGCCGGAAACCTTACCGACAAGGTAAGCGGACGCTTTAATCTTGTTACCGCCAATATTGTGGCCGATGTCATAATGATGTTAAACGAGGATATTCTTAAATTCCTTTCAAAGGACGGAATCTACATTATGAGCGGCATAATCGACACCAGAGAAAATGATGTACTTGAAAATCTTGAGGGTAAATTTGAGGTTTTGGAAATTCTGAGAGAGCGCGGCTGGACGGCCATCGCCGCAAAACCGCTATGACAGATAAAATCACCGACATTTCCGCAGCAGCCGGCGCCGACATTCTCTCGGCCGATAAAACAGGAGTCCCAGCGGCCGACCGTTCTGCTGCCGCCATTCAGGCTCAACCGGCCGACGGTCTGACGACCGTAAAGGAGCAGCAGCTTGGCGGCGGAATGACCGTTTTCACAAACGATATTCACACCTTCGGCACCGACGCCGTACTGCTTGCAAGCTTTGCGCAGCCGCGGAAAAGCACAAAAGCAGTGGAGCTTGGAACCGGCTGCGGAATAATCTCGCTCATATGGTGCAGAGACGGAAAATGTGCCTCCATCGATGCGATAGACATTCAAAAAGAGGCCTGCGACCTTGTTAACACGGCGGCGGAAAAGCATAACCTTGCCCGCAAGCTAAAGGTTCACAACGCCGATTTAAACGCCCTTGACGGGGTGCTTCCCGCCGGAGGATTTGACCTTGTGGTTATGAACCCGCCGTACAAATCAAAAAACGACGGTCTGCGCTGTGAGAGAAGGGCAATTGCCGTTGCACGCCATGAAATAATGTGCGATACAAACAGCATTGTTGCCGCCGCAGCAAGGCTTTTGAATACCGGCGGGCGGCTTTGTATGTGTCAGCGGCCGTCGAGGCTTTGCGATTTAATGGTATCTATGAGAAACCACGGTATCGAGCCAAAACGCCTTAGAATGGTCGAACAGCGGCAGGGTGCTTCTCCCAACCTCTTTCTCATAGAGGGTAAAAAGAGAGCAAAGAGCGGAATTATCATCGAAAAGCCTCTTGTCATCGAGGACGAAAAGGGCGAATTTTCCGAAGAAATCAAGCAAATATACGGCAATTATTACGCAATGAAGGAAGCAAATGCAAGGAAAGGAAGGGTTTAATGGCAGGACGGCTTTTTGTGGTGGGCACACCCATCGGTAACTTGTCCGATATGTCGGAAAGGGGACTGGAGACACTCCGCTCGGTGGATTTTATCGCCGCCGAGGACACAAGGGTAACGGTCAAGCTTTTAAACCGATTCGACATTAAAAAACCGCTGCTGAGCTACTACGAACACAACAAAAAAGGCCACGGCAGGATAATTGTTGACAAAATATTAAGCGGCGAGGACTGCGCCATAGTCACCGACGCAGGAATGCCGGCCATTTCCGACCCCGGCGAGGATCTTGTGCGGGAGTGCCGTAAAGAGGGGATAGAGGTCGTTTCTGTACCCGGACCATCGGCAGTTATAACCGCCCTTGCGGTATCGGGAATGCCAAGCGGAAGGTTTTGTTTTGAAGGCTTTTTAAGCGTTAATAAAAGCAGCCGCGCAAAGCATCTCGAGCAGCTAAAAAACGAAACCCGCACCATGATTTTTTACGAAGCCCCCCATAAACTCCTTTCAACCTTAAAAGATATGCTTGCCGTTTTCGGCGACCGCGAGATTGCCCTGTGCCGGGAGCTTACAAAGCTCCACGAACAGATAGAAAATACCGCCCTTTCGGCCGCAGTGAAATATTATTCCGAAAATGCTCCGAAAGGCGAGTTTGTCATTGTCCTTTCGGGCAGGGAAGAGACCGACGAAAGGCAGGAATATACCCTTTCCGACGCGCTGAAAATGGCAAGGGACTATATGTCGGACGGAATGTCGGCATCCTCGGCCGCAAAGACCGCCGCCGCAGACACGGGACTTAAAAAGCGGGATATATATTCCGCGCTTACCGAAGAAAAAGATGGTCCTTAATAATCTTTAGGAGAAAAAGATGTTCTTTAAAAGAAAAAAAGACGACACCGAAAAGGTGCTTAAACGCATAGACGGAAAGCTGATAAAATATGTTTCGTCGAGAGATGAGAATAATGTTGAGGAAATAATCGGACGGGGAGGACGGCTGGTTGTCACCGATACACAGGTTGCCGTTAACTGCGATGGCAAAGACGTTTTTGTGTGCGACAGAAATAAAGCCTCGGTATCCGAGCTTTTAAGCCTCAACGGAGTGGTCATAACCGGTGAAATCGACGGAAAACGTAGGTCGGTGACCGCCTATTATACTTATTACAACAAAAAATAAAGCTTTATTAACGCCTTTATCAAACGACCTGCTGCGGCCGTTATCACTATAGCATTAAACGGGGTCATAAAGGCAAAAAGAAGGTGGCAAAATCATCATGGAAAGACAAAAAAGAGCCCTTGCCGTACATGACATTTCCTGCATCGGAAAATGCTCTCTGACGGCGGCTTTGCCCATAATTTCGGCCGCAGGAGTGGAGACTGCCGTTCTTCCCACAGCCGTGCTTTCCACTCATACCGGTGGATTCGACGGCTTTACATATCGCGATCTGACCGACGATATTATGCCCATTTCAAATCACTGGCGCAATTTAGGCATAAATTTCGATGCAATCTATACCGGCTTTTTAGGCTCCACCCGCCAGGTTGATATTATCATCGAAGTTTTAAACACATTCGGCGAAAAATGTTTAAAAATCGTCGACCCCGCAATGGCCGACGACGGAAAAATGTATACCACCTTTGACAGCGGCTTTGCCGATGAAATGAAAAAGCTCTGCAAAAAGGCCGACATTGTCGTTCCCAATGTCACCGAGGCCTGTTTTTTCCTTAAAAGGAACTATCAAAAGCCGCCCTATAAAAAAGAATATATCGAAGGACTGTTAAGAGATCTTTGCGAGCTTTTCGGCAGCAAGGTTGTGCTGACAGGTGTGTGTTTTAACGATAGCGAGCTTGGCGCAGCCGTAATCGAAACAAAAAGCGGCGGGATCAGCTATCATTTTCCAAAAAAAATACCGCAAAATTATCCCGGTTCGGGAGATATTTTTGCAAGCGTTTTGACCGCCGCTTTGATGAAAGATTTTTCACTCGAAAAAAGCGCTGAGATTGCCGCAGAATTTACCGCAAAAGCGGTGGAGGCTACATTTTGTGCCAAGACCGAACCGCGATACGGTTTAAACTTTGAAGGGCAGATTCCC
Source organism: uncultured Oscillospiraceae bacterium (assembly GCA_905193225.1). Lineage (GTDB taxonomy): Bacteria > Bacillota > Clostridia > Oscillospirales > Acutalibacteraceae > UMGS1484. The sequence continues at coordinate 127,185 of CAJJNV010000001.1, forward strand.
TGGCTTATAAAAACATTGGGGCTTATGTGATTTTACGGCTTTTGTGCTTGCGATTGCATTATTATATAATTTCAAAAGCGGTTTATAAACGTGATTTAATTTCAGGATTTTGTTCCTGCTCCGCTTTGCCGAAAGCTTGCCCGACCGACCGATTTGCCCGTTTTTTTATGAAATAGGGACAGCCAAAACCGCTTGAATTGGTTATTATCTCGCAGGCCGATAGGGAACAGTAGCCGTTTTTGCGATGCTTGCAGTTAAGATTGCAGGGTATTATCGTCATTTTAATCACCAAAAACATCATTACCTGCTTTTGCCGGTTTTATTCCTTATTGCTTATTTAAGTATTTATTTCCATAAGCAACCGATGTTTGACGGCCGATTACTTATAAAAATAAAAAAGGATGTGCGACAGATGAACAATACCCGCCAAAAAATCGCCCTGATCGCACCTAAAACAGGACTTGAAGATTTTTTAAAAAAACACGGTGTATCGGAAATCGTCCATACCGAGAAAAACCCGTTTTTACAGCAATTTTTGGCGTATCATCCCGATATGATTGTGTGTTTTGTCGGGCAAAATAACGTGATACTGCACAGTTCTCAACAATCAATGGCGAAAATGTTGAAAACTCGGGCAAAAGGGCTGTCATTGTACATTTCCGATCAGCCCGATCGCCCCGATTATCCCTTTGACATTGCCCTTAATGCCGTAACCTTTGGCAAAAAGATTTTCGGATATAAAAACCGCCTTAGTCTGCAAATTTCTGATTTAGCAAAAAGCAAAGGCTATGAAATTATCGACTGCAAGCAAGGCTATACCCACTGCTCGATTTTGAAAATTTCAGAAAACGCCGCAATAACAGGGGACAAGGGGCTGTATAATAAGCTTATGTCAAACGGAATAGATGCATTGCAGGTTAACAACAGCGAAATCAAACTTGAAGGATACAGCTACGGATTTATCGGTGGCTGCGGTTTAATGATAACTGAACACACGCTCGCGCTCAACGGCTCACTTAAAAAATGTTCTTTCGGCAATGAAATGCAGGCATTTTGCGAAAAACACGGTGTAGAAATAGTGGAGGCATCTGAAAATCAGCTTACCGACATTGGCGGAGGATTTATCCTAACGGTATGATTAACTATATAGCTTTAGCCGTTAAATCTTCAACACCGAAAAAATCCCGATACGCCCGTAAAAGGGATAATACAAACCCGCCACCTGCATTTTGCTAATGGATAAAACGGACAGCGGAAAAACCAACAAAACAGATAATCTGCAATTACTATAGGAATATTTAAATAAAACCCCGGGGAACAGGATGCAAAACAAAATAACCTGCGACCTGAAAACAAAAATTATCATCTGAAAAAATCAAAGAAATTATACAAAATGGATATTTTGTATAATTCGGGGGAGTTGGAAAGGCCGTTTGTGCCGAAAAAGCCTCTGTATATTCTAATATTGATCATTAAAAGCCTCTGTATATTCTAATATTGATCATTAGCGATACAGGCTTTTGCGAGATCAGTTTTTCATTGCACTTTTTTATTGACGCTTTTTTTCTGCTGCTTATGCATTTTTCTTTAACAGATTTTTAATCATACTTTTTTCTGCATTTCTTTGATCTGCTTTCCCTTATACCTTTTATTTTACTTTTTTCTCTTTTTGTGATAAAATACAATCTACCGGCCGAATAATCCTCTTTTCCCAAAAACGCCCGTTTAACAGAAAAAACATTTTCGACCCTTACTCTGTTTTTAAAATTTCTATCGTCTCCAGAAGCCCGTTTTGAAAGGTGTGATTTTTTGAATCAAAAGCTCGATTTTGAAATGAAGCATACTTCGCCCATAATTCGCGATTATCTCAATTATATGTCGGTCGTCAAAGGAAAATCCAAGCTGACCGTTCAGGAGTATTATACCGATCTGAGAACCTTTTTCAGGTTCTATAAAATGCATAACGGACTGTGTGACGGTGCTGAATTTGACAAAATTCCCGTTGACGACATCGGCATTGATCTTATTAAGTCGGTAACCCTGTCGGACGTTTACGAATTTATGAGCTTTTGCATCGACGAACGCCATAACAACGCCTCCACCAGAGCCCGCAAATCCTCATCTTTGCGCACCTTTTTCAAATATTTGAAAAATAAAGCAAATCTTATTGATGAAAATCCCATTGAGCTTCTTGATACCCCCAAAACAAAAAAATCCCTTCCTAAATACCTTTCTTTGGAAGAGTCTGTAAAACTGCTGCAATCGGTGGACGGTCCCAATCGTCAGCGTGATTATTGCATTTTGACATTATTTTTGAATTGCGGAATGCGCCTTTCGGAGCTTTGCGGCATCAATTTCAGCGATATACGTGACGAAAACACCCTTAAAATAACCGGAAAAGGCAACAAAGAACGGATTGTTTACCTAAATGAAGCTTGCGTTGAGGCCATTAAAGCCTATCTTGAGGTGCGTCCTCACGACGGAGTTAAAGAAAAAAACGCCCTGTTTATCAGCCGAAACGGAAATCGGATTTCAAACAAGACGGTTCAACATATTGTTTATAAAAATCTTGAAAAAGCAGGGTTTTCGGGCAGAGGGCTGTCGGTTCATAAGCTGCGCCACACCGCCGCTACGCTTATGTATCAGCACGGCGGCGTTGACATCAGGGTACTCAAGGACGTCCTGGGGCACGAAAATCTCAACACCACCGAAATATATACTCATCTTTCGGGCAAGGAGCTTAAAAACGCTTCAGAGGCCAATCCCCTGCACAACATTAAACCGCCCAAAACCACCGACGGTTAACCGCATATCATGTGTTGTTCCGTGTGATGTGTACGGTATGTTTTATGTGAAAAGGCGCTCGGCCGAAAATCGCCCGTTTAAGTCTGATTTAAGAAAAACAGGACTTTAAGCACCCATTTATTAAAGTGCTTTAAGCCCTGTTTTTATTTTGCTTCTTCTTTATCCTCAAGCACCTTGTCGCCGTAAAGGTTAAAGCGGAACAAAAAGCTGTCGTCCTCGGGGTTTGTGCAAACAATCTCGGCCTCGTCGATCTTACCGCCTTCGATTATCTCGGTAAGTCCGATGAGCTGGCAAAGCTTGCTTTTGAGGTTGAGCTTATCCCCTTCCGATGTTACGAGAAACACGTCGCCTTTGCAAAGGTCGATTGCCTGAAGGAACTTTTTGAAGTCTATTTTGTGCAAACTCACAGCACCCATATTTTCACCTCCTTTTTACGACTTTAATTTATCACATTATATTCTTTCTGTCAATACAATGATTATAAAAATAACGGGAATTTTAAATTTTTTTAAAAAACCCTCTTGACAAATCGAATAGTGTGTGCTAAAGTGAAGAAAAATTAAACAAACCCCTTAAACCTGTGATTAAGAGGAGTAACCGATACAAAGCGTTTTAAGAGAGTCGAAGGCGGTGAGATTTCGGCAGCGGCGGTAGCGGTGAATGGACTTATGAGGGCAAGCTGACCCGATATAATCGGTGTAGGTGCGACGGGTGCGACCGTTACATCGCAAGGCGTATGAAGTACGCTGACGAGAGCGCAAAGCAATTTGCGAATTTGGGTGGTACCGCAGGTTAGATGTCCTGTCCCATTGTTACTATGTGGGGCGGGTTTTTAATTATATTTAAAAGTTTTAAAGGAGTGGTTTTAATGAAACTTTTATCAAAACGATGGTGCGGTCTCTTTTAAAAAAATCAATATAAACTAAAAAATAATTAAAAGAGGTAATTAAAAATGAAAAAAGCTTTTAAAGTAATCGCACTTGTTCTTTCGGTAGTAATGATGATGGCCGCATTCGCTTCCTGCTCGGGAAACGACAACAAAGATGAAACTTCCACCGACGCAAAAAACACCGACAAAACCCTTAAGATCGGAATTATCCAATATATGAGCCACCCCTCTCTCGACAACTGCTATCAGGGAATCAAAGAAGCTCTCGACGCTTCCGGCCTTAAATTTGAAATAGATTATCAGACCGGCTCCAGCGCATCGGCCGATTCCGATTGCGCAAGCTTCGCCAAGAATATGGTCGCCGCAAATGTTGATATGATTTTCGCCATTGCAACTCCCGCCGCCAAAGCCGCATACAGCGCCACCGACGACACCGACATTCCGGTTATCTTCTGCGCCGTCAACGATCCCGTTGCCGCAAAGCTGGTACAGTCCTCCGAAGTCCCCGGCGACAAATGCACAGGTACCTCCGATGTTCTCGATCTCGAGGCTCAGGTAAACATGATCATGGCCATGCAGCCCTCCGTTAAGAAGATCGGTATTCTCTACACCTCCTCCGAAGACAACTCTATCACCAACCTTGCAAGATTCAAGGAAGTTTGCGAGCAGAAGGGCGTTGAAGTGGTTCCCTCGGCCGTTCAGAACGCTTCCGACATTCCCTCCGCAGCCGATGAGCTTGCCTCCAAGGTCGATTGCATCAACAACTTCACCGACAATAATGTTGTTAACAACCTTTCGGTAGTGCTTTCCGCCGCCGACAAATACAAGATTCCCGTATACGGTTCGGAAGAAGAGCAGGTTAAAAACGGCTGCCTTGCATCGGTCTCCATCGACTATGTAGCACTCGGAAAGGTCACCGGCCAGATGGGCGTTGATGTATTCGGCGGTGCCGACATCACCAAAATGGCAGTTAAAACCATTACCGATGCCACCCCCATCGTCAACACCGACGTTCTCGAAGCTCTTGGAATGACCCTTCCCGCAGATTATACGTCCGCTCAGACCGTTAAAACCAACTGATAAGTTAATCGACCGTCAATCAGCCAAATTGAATTTATAAGCCGATCGGCCTGTGCATTAAATGTATGGTCGATCGGCAAAAATTAAGATGTTCACTTTTTTTAAGTAAAATACAATAAGTCCTCTAACACAATCTTGATACGACCGCAAACAACACGAAAACAACTTTTAAGGAGAGCACATAATGTTATCATTTTTAAGCTCGGCAGAGGTTTTTATCTCGGGTGGATTGGTATTTTCGCTCATCGCCATGGGATATTACATAACCTATCACATTCTCGATTTCCCCGATCTGACAGTGGAAGGAACCTTCCTTTCGGGAGCGGTGGTCTTCGGACTTTGCTGTTATCACGGTATAAATCCCTGGATCGGTCTTATATTCGCCTTTTTTGTCGGATGTTTCTTCGGTTTTATTACCGGAATACTCAATGTCAAGCTTAAAATCCGCGCTCTTCTTTGCGGAATTTTGGTTTCCACAAGCCTTATTACCATTAACCTCATCGCCACGTCGGCCGGAATGGTTAAAGATTTCACCGGTCAGGAAAGCTCCTCCATCTCATTCGGACGGTCGGTAAAGACCCTCCACGACCACTTTTTCGGAAATCTAATTCCCTCCAAAGTTAACGGTATCGCCGTTAGAGATCTTGTGATTTTCCTTATAATCGTCGTGGCCTGCAAGCTGCTTTTGGATTTCTACCTTAAGACCAAAAACGGACTGCTGCTCAGAGCATCCGGCAACAATCAGCAATATGTTAAAATGCTGGCAAAGGATCCCGGCAGAAGCAAGATCATCGGTCTTGCGGTGGGTAACGGCCTTGCGGCGGTATCGGGCGCACTTTACACCCACATCAGCGGAAATGTCAGCCAAAGTATGGGCATCGGCACAATAGTCATCGGCCTTGCATCCCTTATAATCGGACTCTCGCTCTTTAAGGGCGTTAAGTTCTTAAAACCCACCACAAAGGTCATTCTCGGCACCATTATATATCAGGCCTGTCTGACCGCCGCACAAAAGCTTGGCGTACCCAGCGCTTACAACAAGCTCATTATGGCCGCAATATTCACCATTGCCCTTGTACTCAGCGGAAAATTCAGCAAAAAAGGAGGTAACGCCCGTGTTGAAGTTAAATAATGTGACCACCGTCTTTAACAAAGGCACGGTGGACGAAACCACCCTTTTTGACGGCTTTAATCTTACGGTCGACAAGGGAGAATTTGTGTCGGTCATCGGCTCAAACGGAAGCGGCAAAACAACAATGCTTAATCTCATCTGCGGTTCCCTCTTTCCCGACAGCGGCAGCGTGGAGTTTGAAGGCAGAAACATCACGAAAATTCCCGAATATAAACGCGCAAAGTTCTTGGGCCGCGTTTTTCAGGATCCAAAGCTCGGCACCTGCGAAGGACTGACCATTCTCGAAAATATGTCCCTTGCAGACAACAAAAATCGGGCATACAACCTCTTCCCTGCCCTTAACCGCAAGCGTTTCGACTATTACCGTTCTTTGCTTGAGGAATGTGAGCTTGGCCTTGAAAACCGTATGAACGTCCCCGTGGGAAACCTCAGCGGCGGCCAGCGTCAGGCGCTTGCTCTCGTTATTGCCAATATGACAAAAATCGACATGCTCATTCTCGACGAACACACGGCGGCACTTGATCCTAAATCTTCCGAAATTATAATGAAGCTGACCGATAAATTCGTTAAAAAATCCGGCATCACAACAATGATGGTCACCCACAATCTCCGCTTTGCCATCGAATACGGTACAAGGCTTATAATGATGCACGAAGGTCACTGTGTCCTCGATATTAAGGGCGAGGATAAACAAAAAGCCTGCGTCGACGACATTTTAAAGCTTTTCAACGAAATAAGCATAGAATCGGGCAACTGATTTAGACTCTTAAGAACTTATACACTTCTAATTAAAGCCATCATTTCACGGTGGCTTTAATTAGTGTCTTATAAATATAGGTTGATTTTATCCTATTATCGTGATATAATACAAATGAGGTGATATTAATGATGGTAAATACAAATAACATTGTACCTATGACTGACGCCAATCAAAACTTTTCCAAGGTTGTTAGGCTTGTTGATGAGAACGGTATGGCAGTAATCATGAAAAACAATAAACCTCGTTATATTGTCGTAGATTTCGACCAATATGATTATATTTCTGCCGCCATAAAAGCACGAAAGGATAAAATTAACACCGCCGCAAATAAGATCATTGATGAAAACTTGGAAGCATTTACGGAGCTTGCGAAATGATTTTGCTTACTGTAGATGAAATCATTTCTTTGCACCATAAGCTGATAAACAAAACCGGTGGAAGCGGCGGTATTCGTGATGTCGGTTTGCTTGAATCAGCTGTTTACAGCACCGAGACTTCTTTTGATAATATAGAACAATATCAGTCTGTGGAGCAAAAAGCCGCCCGTTTGATGTTTTCGCTTGTCAATAATCACGCATTTGTCGACGGAAACAAGAGAATCGGCGTTTTGGCCATGCTTGTCACACTTGAACTTAATGGGGTTACATTGAAACATACACAAAACGAACTGATTAAACTGGGATTATCGGTGGCAGATGGCACAAAAAAATATTGTGATATATTAAATTTTATAAATCAACACAGTTAACAGAAAACGGACGGTAACCTGCTTGTTACCGTCCGTTTTCGTTATTAGTGAAAATTATTAAACTTACAAATCGCCATTAAAATGGTCGCCCGATGAAATGCCGAGAATGCTGTCCGCTTCGTTTGAATCGATAAGCTCCACCGATTTAAGGTTTTTCTGAATGATGCTGTTGCGCTTTTGAGCATCCTCGATTGTGGAGCCTGCCTCATCAATCTTCTTTTTGACCTTTAAAAGCAACCCTTCAAACTTGTCATACTGGGTCCTGACGGCACCGAGCACCTTCCACACCTCCGAGGCTTTTTTATCAAGAGCAATGGTGCGAAATCCCACCCTAAGAGTATTTAAAAAAGCGGTTATGGTGGTGGGACCGCATATCATAACGCGGTATTTTGTCTGTATTTCCTCGCAAAGGCCGGGACGGCGCAGCACCTCGGCATAAAGCCCCTCGGTGGCGAAAAACATTATGGCAAAATCGGTGGTTTTCGGCACGTCGATATAAAGCTCCGCTATGGTTTTTGCCTGGTTTTTGACCGTCTGTTCAAGTGCCTTAGTGGCAGCCTCCATTGCCGCTTTGTCGGCATTTTCGGCTGCGTCGCATATTCTTATGTAGTCCTCCTGTGGAAATTTTGAGTCAATCGGCAGCCACACAAATTTCCCCTCGTCGGTGCGGGAGGGTATTTTTATAGCAAACTCCACCCGCTTTGTGTCGTTTTTGGTAGAAACATTGCATTCGTACTGCTCTTTTGTAAGGGTCTGTTCGAGAATGTTTCCAAGCTGCACCTCTGCCCAGGTTCCGCGGGATTTGACATTTGTCAGCACCCGCTGAAGATCACCAACGCTTCCGGCAAGCTTGTGCATTTCGCCAAGGGATTCGTGAACGCTTTTTAGCTGTTCGGAAACCACCTTAAAGCTGCTGTCAAGCCTTTTGGAAAGGGTGTCGGTCAGCTTTTCGTCAACCGTCTGTCTCATTTCGTCAAGCTTCTTTTCGTTGCTCTGCTGAAGCCGCTGAACGCTTTCGGTGAGGGTAACATTAAGCTTGTCGCTTTGCTTTGTATTCATTTCCTGAATGTCGCGAATGAGGACATTCATTTCTTTCAGGCTTTCGGCCGTTTCCCTTCTGTTGCGCTGAAATTCGTCGGCCACATAGCCCTCCATGCGGCGGAAATTCTGCTCGTTTTTCTGACTGTCCTGTTCCCTGCCGTCATCTTTTTTGGCTTTAAGCAATATAACCGCCTCAAGAATAATTATAACGGCCGCAAGTCCCATTAAAATGTATAGCTCCATTTTCCGCTCTCCTTTAGATTTTATGATGTTTTTCATTTATGCATTATTCAATTTTCATTGTTGCTATTTTACCACAGTCTGTCGGTTTTGTAAACAGCGCGAAAAAGCTATGTCCTAAAATCGGGACAAAAATCCCGAAAATTCTGAAAAAGCCGTTTTATCGCAAGCGTTACTTTCTGCAAGCATCGCATTTTCAGACAATAATAAAATACGCCGTTAAATGCGGAAAAGCAGGTATTAAAAAAAATTTCGGCAAATATATCGGACAAAAAGACTTTCGGCAAATCTGTCGCACAAAAAATAAAAAGCGGAAAACCTTAATATAAAGCCTTCCGCAGCATAAGCAACCCCGGTTAAAGTACCGGATGTTCATTATTTTTTAAATTTTCCAAAGAAAGATTTGCGCTTTTTATAGTTGTCATCGCTTAATGTGGCGCTGAAATCCTTAAGAAGGGATTTTTGCTTTGAGTTAAGATTCTTAGGTACCTCAAGCACTACCTTGACATACTGATCGCCCCTAATGGAGGAATTGATGCGGGTAATGCCCTTGCCTCTCAGCTTGAAGACATCGCCCGGCTGAGTTCCCTCGGGAATGTTGTATTTAACATTTCCGTCGAGGGTGGGGACGGTCAGCTCGTCTCCCAGAGCAGCCTGAGTAAAGGTTATGGGAAATTCGCACCACACGTCAAAGCCTCTGCGCTCAAAAATAGGATGGGGCCTTACCGCAACGGTGATTCTCAGATCGCCCGAGGGGCCGCCGTTGTCGCCTGCGTGTCCGCCTCCGCGAAGTACAAAGGTCTGACCGTCGTCAATTCCGGCGGGAATCTTGATTTCCTCGTTTTTGGTGCGGCGCACCTTGCCCTTTCCTCCGCAGGAACGGCAGGGCTTTTCGATTATCTTACCCGTTCCCCGGCATTGGTCGCAAACACGCTGAGACTGCATCACGCCGAAGGGTGTGCGCTGGCTGACATTTATCTGACCGGTGCCGTGACAGGTGGGACAGGTTTTGGGCTGTGAGCCTGCCTGAGCGCCCGAGCCTCCGCAGGTGTCGCATTTTTCGATGCGGGTGACGGTTATGTTCTTTTTACATCCAAAGGCCGCCTCCTCGAAGGATATGACCACCGTCGCGCCTGCGTCCTCTCCCCTTCTGGGGGCGTTAGGATTGCGGGTGCGGCCGCCTCCGCCGAAAAAGCTGCTGAAAATGTCGCCGAGATCGCCGAAATCAACATTATAAGCGCCTCCGCCGTATCCGCCCGCGCCAAAGTTGGGATCAACTCCCGCGTGGCCGAACTGGTCGTATTTAGCCTTTTTCTCGCTGTCCGACAGCACCTCATAGGCCTCGTTGACCTCTTTAAATTTTTCCTCAGCGGCCTTGTCACCCGGGTTAAGGTCGGGATGATATTTTTTTGCCTGCTGACGGTATGCTTTTTTTATCTGATCCTCCGTGGCGCTTTTATCGACTCCCAGCACCTCGTAATAATCCCGTTTATCCGCCAAGTTTATTCACTCCAAAATCGGTTGATTAGTATGTTGATTGGTAATATCGGTTTAGTTTCTGTAATCCGACCAATCGGCCGAGCTTTTTCGACTCGGCCGATATGTCTGATTATTTTACGGTTAAGCAATCAGCATCCGATCGCCGTTTTCCTGTTTGATTGAAGATTTCAATCGTGACAGACCAATCGGTGAATGTTCCGATCGTCAAATCGATTTATCAATTCTTTTATCAGTTCTTTTTGTCGTCGTCGGCGTCTTTGTAATCGGCCTCATAAACATTAGAACCGTCTGCTGCGCCGTTTGCGCCTGCTGCTCCGTCGGCAGGATTTGCACCCTGCTGCGCTGCTGCGGCTTCCTGAGCGGCCTTATACACCTTTTCGGAAATCTTGTATATCTCCTGCTGCAAAGCCTCGGAAGCGGTTTTGATTTTCTCAATGTCGTCGCCCTTTAAAGCTTCCTTGGTCTCGTCGATCTTGGCCTGAACGGCGGCTTTTTCGCTTTCGTCAATCTTGTCGCCCATATCGGTCAGGGTCTTTTCGCACTGATAAACCATCTGGTCGGCATTGTTGCGGATGTCCACATCCTCGCGACGCTTTTTATCCTCGGCAGCATACTGCTCGGCCTCTTTAACAGCCTTATCGATGTCGTCCTTGGACATATTGGTGCTGGAGGTGATGGTGATGTGCTGCTCTTTGCCGGTGCCCTTATCGGTAGCCGAAACATTAACAATACCGTTGGCGTCAATGTCGAAGGTTACCTCGATCTGAGGAATTCCTCTGGGTGCCGGAGCGATTCCGTCGAGATGGAACACACCGAGGGTCTTGTTATCCTTTGCAAATTCACGCTCGCCCTGGAGCACGTGTACCTCAACCGAGGTCTGTCCGTCGGCGGCGGTGGAGAATATCTGACTCTTCTTTGTAGGAATGGTGGAGTTTCTCTCGATAACCTTGGTGTTTATTCCGCCCATGGTCTCGATACCGAGAGACAGAGGAGTAACGTCAAGCAAGAGCAGTCCCTTAACGTCTCCGCCGAGCACACCGGCCTGGAGAGCGGCGCCCACGGCAACACACTCATCTGGGTTTATGCCCTTGAAAGGCTCTTTGCCGGTAAAGTTTTTGATTGCCTCCTGAACGGCAGGAATACGGGTGGAGCCGCCCACAAGAAGTACCTTGTCGAGGTTAGAAGCAGAAAGTCCCGAGTCGGAAAGTGCCTGTTTTACGGGTCCCATGGTGGATTCCACAAGGTCTGCTGTCAGTTCGTTGAATTTTGCACGGGTAAGGGTGGCCTCAAAATGCTTGGGGCCGTTGGCGTCGGCAGTGATGAAGGGCAGGTTAATGTCGGTGGAGGTCATACCCGAAAGGTCGATCTTTGCCTTCTCGGCAGCCTCTTTAATGCGCTGCATAGCCATTTTATCGCCGGTAAGATCGATACCGTTCTGCTGTTTAAAGGTGTCGACCATCCAGTCCATAATGCGCTTGTCGAAGTCGTCACCGCCCAGACGGTTGTTACCGGCCGTTGCAAGGACCTCCTGAACGCCGTCGCCCATTTCGATTATGGACACATCGAATGTACCGCCGCCAAGATCGTAAACCATAACTTTTTGGTCGGTTTCCTTGTCGATGCCATATGCAAGAGCGGCTGCGGTAGGCTCGTTGATAATACGTTTGACCTCAAGGCCTGCAATCTTGCCTGCATCCTTTGTGGCCTGACGCTGAGAATCGGTGAAGTATGCGGGAACGGTGATGACCGCCTCGGTCACCTTGTCGCCAAGATAGCTTTCTGCGTCGGTTTTAAGCTTTTGAAGAATGATTGCAGAAATTTCCTGAGGGGTAAAGTCCTTGCCGTCGATATTGACCTTTCGGGCAGTACCCATATCTCTCTTAATAGATGAAATAGTGCGGTCGGGGTTGGTGATGGCCTGCCTTTTTGCCACCTGTCCCACCATTCTTTCGCCGTCCTTGGAGAAAGCGACGACAGAAGGAGTTGTTCTTGCACCTTCGGCGTTTGCGATGACCACGGGCTCGCCGCCTTCGATAACCGCTACGCAAGAGTTTGTTGTACCAAGATCGATACCAATGATTTTTGCCATTTTTATTTCCTCCGAATCTGATTGAATTGATTACTTTGTTGAAATTTGTTTTGTTGACTTTTGAATGGTTGTTTTGTAGTTTGTGATATTTATGGTTTTTTATTTAATAATTCCCGCATTTTTAAACGCAGGCATTAAAAGCGATTTATTTGCAGTTTGCAACCGACACCATAGCGTGCCGGATGACCTTATCTCCTATTTTATAGCCCTTTTGCATAACCTGCGCCACGGTGTTTTCGCCTAAATTTTCATCCTCGATCTGAGCCACTGCGTAGTGTATCTCGGGATCGAAAACAGCGTTTTCACAATCAATTTCCTCAACTCCCAGCTTTTCGAGAGCGTCGGTAAAGGACTTTATGCTAAGCTCAACGCCTTTTTTGAACTCGTCTGAATTTCCGTCGGCCGACTTGACCCGCATAAAGTTATCAAGGGCGGGCAAAAGACCTTTTACTACCTCGGCGCGGGAAAATGCTCCGAGAGCCTCGGCTTCCCTTTTTGTGCGCTTTTTGTAGTTGTCGAATTCGGCCGCAAGCCTCAAATACATATCCTTTTGTTCGGCAAGCTGTTTTTCAAGAGCCTCAAGCTTTTCTCCGTCGGCTTTTTTGCTTTCGGTTTTGCCGCCTTGGCATTTTTTCTCGTCGCTCTTTTGCGGCTTTTCGCAATTCTTCTTGCCCTGCTTTTTGTTTTCGGCCTGTTCCTCCGCCTTGGCGTTAACGGGAATTTCGGTTTCCTGCTCGGCAGGGTTGGTATTTTCGGTATGTTGCTTTTTTTCTTTCAAAATTCACACCTCTTAAATATTGTTTAATAATAAAAGCATATTATGGGCCGTCTGACAACCGTTTAAATGCTTCTTAAAAGTATTTTTTCTATTGCCGAAGCAAAATATTCTATACCGGGGATAATATGGAAATAATCAAGCTTTGTTGGACCGATTATGGCGATTTTTCCGATGATGTGCGACCTGCCGGCATATCCCGCCGAAATAATGGTCGCCGAGGAAAGAGCCTCTTCATCGGTTTCTTCTCCGATAAGCACCTCGATGCGGTCCCCCGTCCGTTTTAAAATATCCGACAGCGATCCGCGCCTATTTAAAAAGCCTAAAATTTTAAGCAGATTTTCTTCGGTCATATCGTTTCTGAATAAAAGGTTTGTCTCCCCTTCAAAGCGGTATTTCATATCAATGAAATCCTCAACGATAAGATAAAATCCGTTTAAAATCGGAGAAAGCACAAGCATTCTGTCTCCGAAAGCTGCCGCAAGGGATTGCACCTTTGCAAGGGTGATGGTCGAAATACGGGCGCCTGTAAAAGCCTTGTTAATGACCTTGGCAAAAAGCTCGGCATCCTCGGCACTAAGCGACAAATCGCAGTGACAAACTCTGTTTTTTATCATTCCCGAGGAGGTAAGCACCGCAAGCAGCGCCGTTCCCGCACCCATCGGTATTACCTCTGCGCGTGCAAGAGAAGCCTCGCTGTCTATAGGGACGGTGGTTACGGCGGCGCAGCGGGTTATGTTTGCAAGAACCGTTCCCGCCTTGACCATAAAATCATCGGGATTGTCGACATATTTCGGAAGTGCATTATCGATAAGGCTTTTATCCTGCTCGGACAGCTTATATTTCTTCATAAGGCTGTTCACATAGAAACGGAGTCCTTTGTTTGAAGGAATCCTGCCGGCCGAGGTATGAGGCTGGAGAAGAAATCCAAGCTCGATAAGCTCTCCCATTTCGTTTCTGACCGTTGCGGAAGAACAGGTCGAATCAAGAGCACCGCACACGGCCTTTGAGCCCACCGGAGCGCCTGTGGCAATGTATTGATCCACAATGCTCGAAAGCACCATCTTTTTTCTTTCGCTCAGTTCCATCCTGTTCACCTCCGTAACTGTATATGGTTTTGCTTCGTGACTTTATAGGATCGTGTTTTGAGATCTTTAAACCGTCGGTTTAAATCTGTGGATTTAAATTCCGTCGGTTCATTTTTTCAATTTAGCACTCGTTACACCTGAGTGCTAACGTAAGTATAATTTACCACCGCAGTCACCTATTGTCAATACCATTCCGTGAATTATTTGTTAATAATCTGTGAACTTCTTGACCTTTTTTGACCAAATGCCGTTTACATTTTTTTACGGTTGAATTTTATTTTTTCATATTATATAATTTAAATGATACATAAAGTAGGCTGTATCGTCGTAAAAACGTTATTTACAGACGATTACTCATTTTGTTTTTGGCGGCGCAAAGCAAAGACACCATTGGTTTTTCAGGGGGATTGATGATGGCTAACTTTACAAAAAAGGAAATCAAAAACACCTTTATAAAGCTTTTAAACCAAAAGCCCCTTAACAAAATCAGCGTTAAAGACATTGTCGACGGATGCGGTGTCAGCAGAAACACATTTTATTATTATTACGAGGACATCACCGCCCTGCTCGAGGACATAATTGTCGGACTTGCCGATGACTTTATTAAAAAACGCCCTACCTTCGATGCGCTCGAGCAATGCATTGACGCTATATTTAACTTTGCGTTACAGAACAAACGGGCCGTGCTGCACATATACCGTTCTCTCGGCCGTGAAATATATGACGGTTTTCTCACAAAAGCCTGTGAATACGCCGTTACAGAATATATAAACGCTCTTTTCACCGACCTCGACACCACCGAGGAACAGAAAAACGCAATCATAAAATTCGTCAAATGCTCCCTTATCGGAGTGTGCATAGACTGGATAAGCGGCGGAATGAAGGATGATTATATTGAAGATTACCACCTCTTTTCAAGAATGTGTAAGGGCTTTGTGGATGAATTTGCAAACCAGCACAAAAAGAAGGGATAACCCACCCATTCAAATTCATAAAATACACCTTTTAAATCCATAAAATAAATTATAATTTTTTTATCAATTCACCATAATTTAATCTTCCGAAATCGCTTTATTATGCGGTTTCGGATTTTTGTTTTATGTCCGGTTTATATTTATGTCCTTCTTAACAGGAAAGCTTTCTTTCATTTTTTCGCTTCCGCAAGTAACTTTTTTAACAAAATCGACTAAATGCACAAAAATGTGACAAAGTCAATGTTATTGACAATTTTAAAAAACCTCAAAAAGCATATAATAGTTACAGTTGATAAACGGGACATTCCATAACCGTAACATTTTTATATGTTGTCGTTTTCAGGACGTGGTTCCCGCATAAATAACTCAGCATAATTTCGAAGGGAGCATAAAAATATGCGTGAATTCAAAATGAGATCAGTGGCTCCGATGAGGGTTGCCAAAGCAGGTTACATTGCCGTTTCGGCACTTCTTGCCGTGCTTGGCATAATACTCATCGCCTGGCCCACCTTTTCGGTCAATGCATTAGGGGTCATATGCGGTATTCTGCTCATTGTTTTCGGCGGAGTCAAGCTTGTGGGCTATTTTTCAAAAGACCTTTACCGCCTTGCCTTCCAGTATGATATGCCATTCGGCATACTTCTCATTGTGCTCGGCATAATAATGCTTGTACGCCCGGGAAATCTCGCCAGTTTCATTTGCGTGGTGTTTGGACTGTCGGTACTTGTCAGCAGCCTTTTCAACATTCAGACCGCCTTTGATGCAAAGAAATTCGGCATAAATCAGTGGTGGCTGATATTTGCCCTTTCGGTCGTTTCGGCAGTGTGGGGACTTATTCTTGTTTTCCGTCCTTCCGAGGCCGCCGATGTTATGGCCATACTTCTGGGCATTACCCTGCTGTTTGAAAGCGCCGTCAACATCTGCACCGTTTTAACATCGGTCAAGATAGTTAAAAATCAACATCCGGACATTTATGTTGAAGAGGATTATATTTTTAACGACGGCAATGACGACAGCAGCAAATAAAGAATATATAAACAATACACTTTCACACAAAATGCCTCAAATTCGGACGCTGCGGCCGCGACATAGACATATACGATAATATCGATACAGAACCACGCTTAAGCCGAAAAGAAAGGAAAATAAATAAAAATGAAAAAGGTGAAAATTCTTTCCGATTCCTGTTGTGATCTCGATGCCACCCTCAGAGAAAAATACGGCATCGATTATCTTAGAATGAAAACCTTGTACGGCGAAAACGAACATCCGGCTTCCCTCGATTGGGAATATTACTCCCCTTCCGAGCTTTACGACATAATGCGCGAGGGCGGACGTGTGCTGACCTCCCAGGTTCCTCCCGAGGAGTTCAAAAGAGGTTTTACGGCCTATCTCAATGAAGGATATGACATTGTTTACATAGGCTGCTCGCTCAAGCAGTCGAGCTCGGTAAACACCGGAAAAGCGGTTGCGAGCGAGCTTTTAAAAGATTATGAAGGCGCAGAAATATACTGCATTGATTCTCTCAATGCCTGCGTCGGCGAAGGAATGCTGGCAATTGAAGCCGCAAAGCTCAGAGACGAGGGGCTCGGTGCAAAAGATATTGCCGAAAAAATCAGCCAAAAGCGCAATTTTGTCAACGAATACTGCACGGTGCACACCCTCGACTGCCTTAAAAGAGCCGGCCGTGTAAAGGCTTCGTCGGCATTTTTCGGCAACCTTTTCGGCGTTAAACCCATAATCATTTCGGATAAAAACGGCAATCAGACCCCCATTAAAAAAGTTAAGGGCAGAAAAACCTCCATGGAGGAGATCGTAAATCTTTTAAAGGAAAGCATCGTCGATTCCGAGCAGCAGTGCATCTACATAGCTCACGCCGATTGCGAGACCGAGGCTGCCCGTTTAAAAGAACTCGTACTTGAAAACATTCCCTGCAAGGAGGTCTATACCCTCTATATCGGACCGATCATCGGCGCCTCCATCGGGCCTGATGCCCTTGCCCTTTTCGGTTTCGGAAAGGAAGTAGAATTTGAGGGATGAGTGAAATAAAAAGGAATGTTCTTGACGGACAGACATTTAAAAAGCTTTTAAACGGCGGTGCCGCCAATCTCAGTCTTAATTCCAAGACGGTAGACGACCTTAACGTTTTCCCTATTCCCGACGGCGACACCGGAGAAAATATGAGCCGCACCATAAGGGGCGGAATATCGGATCTTGAAGGATACGGCGGAAATTCTCTTTATGAAGCCGCCTCTATTTTAGCCGACGGAATGCTGCTCAGCGCCCGAGGAAATTCGGGCGTTATTCTTTCAAGGCTGTTTTACGGAATTGCCGTAGGCCTCGAAGGAAAAAACGAGGCGACGGTTGATGAAATCGGTTTTGCAATGAAAAAAGGGGTCGAAAGCGCATATTCTGCCGTTTCCAATCCCACCGAGGGCACCATTCTGACCGTTGCTCGAGAGGCCACCGACTATGCCGTTTCGAGAACAAATGAAAAATCAACACTTGAAACTTTTGCAAAAGACTTTTATAATGAGCTGAGTGCATCTCTCAAGAGAACTCCGGAGCTTTTGGCGGTGCTCAAAGAGGCCGGCGTTATCGACAGCGGCGGAGCGGGACTTTTCTACATAGCCGACGGCATTATGAAAACCATAAACGACAATCAGCCCTCGGCCGACACGGTAAACGCATCGTCCGACAAAGAGCATTCGGTCGACTTTTCCCTTTTTGACGAAAACAGCGCTCTTACATACGGATACTGTACCGAGTTTTTGCTCAGACTGCAAAACGCCAAAACCGACATAGAAGGTTTTTCCGCAAAGGATGCAGTCGGTTACCTCAACAGCGTCGGGCAATCGGTGGTAGCCTTTAAAAACGGATCGATATTAAAGGTGCACGTCCACACCTTCACACCGGGCAAGGTGCTTGAACATTTTCAGAAATATGGCGAGTTTCTGACCGTTAAGATCGAGAACATGAACCTTCAGCACAGCGGCCACGAGGCTGCCCTTTCAATGAAAGCTGAAAAACAAGAAAGAAGAAAGAAATACGCCGTTGTGACCGTTGCATCGGGAGAAGGCATCAAAAAGACCTTTGAAGAGCTGGGCGCAGATGTGGTCATATCGGGCGGTCAGTGCAAAAATCCTTCGGCCGAGGATTTTATGGCGGCCTTCGACAAGGCAAACGCCGACAACATCTTTGTTCTTCCCAACAACGGCAACATCACCTTGGCGGCAAAGCAGGCGGCCGAGCTTTACAAAAAGGCTAAGATTTACGTTGCGGGCAGCGAAAATATCGGAGAAGGATATGCCGCTTTAACCATGCTTTCCTACGACAGCGACGACGCCGACACCATTTTAACCGAGCTTAACAGCTCAATGTACGGCGTGGTCACCGGAATGATAACAAAATCGGTTAAAAACACATCTCTCGGCGGTATAGACATCGAAAAGGACGATTACATCGGCTTTTCGGGAAAAACAATGCTTTCCTCATCAAAGGAAAAGATTGAAGCAGCCAAGAAATGCCTTGAAAATCTCGAGGCCAATGAGCACGAAATTCTCATTGCCATATACGGAAACGACATGACCGAGCAGCAAAAGACCGATTTCCGCCGTATGATACTGGCCTCCTTCCCTTCCACCGAGCTTTTTGAAATCGACGGCGGACAGGATGTTTACGACTTTATTCTCATTTTGGAATAAGGACTTTTTCGGAAAAAACAAATCGCCATGCAGAACGTTTTCCGTATTCTTCCGGCATATACAGTTTGCAAGACACAAGGCCGGCAGTATCGGCAGTAATAGCAGCGGTAACAACAATAGCAGAATCATCAACAGCAGCAACAAAACAAACATACCGCCGGAAATTATGCCTGCAACTAAAGCACCGACAATCAAAAAAACAAAATCAATATATAACAATCAGCAATAAAGTCAACAAAATAATACAAACATCACAACAACAAGAGAAGGTGAAGCGATGTCCCTTGACTTTACCAAAGAGATGAAAAAAGAATACACAATCATCGCCCCGGATATATTCCCCACCCATATGGAGCTTCTTTCCGAGCTTTTCAAAATGTACGGATATAACCTTGAGGTTGTGCATTATCAGGGCAAGGATGTGCTCGATATGGGCCTGTCCTTCATACATAACGATATGTGTTATCCCGCCGTTTGTATGGCGGGGCAACAGCTTTATGCCCTAACCTGCGGCGATTTCGACCCTCACAAGTCTGCACTTATTCAGTTCCAGACCGGTGGGGGTTGCCGTGCTTCTAACTACATTTGTCTTTTGAGAAAAGCCCTTAAAAATATGAATATGGAGTATGTCCCCATAATTTCCCTGAGCTTTACGGGAATCGAGAAATACAGCGGCTTTAAGATCACCCCGCTTATGCTGCTTTCGGGCATTCGCTCGCTTGTATACGGCGATATGCTCATGCTGCTTAAAAATCAGACCCTTCCCTACGAAAAGCACAAGGGCGACACCAGAAGGGTGGTTAAAAAGTGGGTCGATGAACTGACAAATCAGTTCAGAAAGAAAAAAGGCCTTTCCACTCCCGCCATGAAACGCAATTTAAGAAATATTGCCGAAGATTTTTCCAAAATCGAGCGGGTGGAAAAGCAGGTCACAAAGGTGGGAATCGTCGGCGAAATATATGTTAAATATTCCTCCTTCGGAAACAACGATCTCGAGGAGTTTTTGCTTAGTCAAAACTGCGAATTTATGGTTCCTGGCGTGCTGGGTTTTTTCCAATATTGCTTTTCAAACATTGCGACCGATCATAAATATTACGGTTCAAGCCCCTTTACCCTGCTTGTGGGAAAGGCGGCCGAAAAAATGGCCGATTCGTGGGAAAACCTGCTTATAAAGACACTTAAGGACTACCCGCAGTTTACCCCGCCATCATCATTTTCCCACATAAAATCCCTGGCCGACAAGATCATCGACCGAGGTGTAAAAATGGGCGAAGGATGGCTGCTTCCCGGGGAGGCTGCCGAGCTTATCGAAAAGGGTTACGGCAACATAATCTGTGCTCAGCCCTTTGGATGCCTGCCCAACCACATTGTCGGAAAAGGCACCATAAGGCGCCTTAGAGAGCTTTATAAGGATGCCAACATTTTTCCCATTGATTACGATGCAGGTGCCTCCAAGGTCAACCAGGAGAACCGTATAAAGCTTATGCTTTCAATGGCAAATGAAAATTCAAAAAAGCAGAAAGACATTACGAAAAATCAGCAAGAAAGCAAAGTTGAAAGCCCTGCCAAATCAACGGATAATTCAACCGATTCATCTGATTTAACCGATTCAACCGATTGGGCCGGCAAACAAAACAAAAACGAAAAAGAAAAGCAAAAGGTAAAGGTGGGCGGAGCAAAATGAAAAAGCTTGGATTTGACATAGGCTCAACCACCATGAAATGCGTGCTGACAAACGAGCAGGGAGAAATTCTTTTTTCCGATTATCGCCGTCATCAGGCCAAAATTTCCGAAACCGCCCTTGAAATTCTCGACGAGGTAAAAAAGCATTGCGGCGAAGAGGCTATCGGTGCTGCAATGTCAGGATCGGCGGGAATGGGCATTGCCGAAAAGCTTAACATTCCCTTTGTCCAGGAGGTATACGCCGAAAAAACAGCGGTGGAGCGGCTCAGCCCCGGCACCGATGCGGTTATCGAGCTTGGCGGAGAGGATGCAAAGATTCTTTTCTTGACCGGCGGATTCGAAATGCGTATGAACGGCACCTGTGCCGGCGGAACGGGAGCGTTTATCGACCAGATGGCCTCTCTTATGAAAATATCTCCCGACGAGATGAATGACCTTGCAAAGTGTCGTCAGAACCCTTGCGTTATCGCTTCCCGATGCGGCGTTTTCGCAAAATCCGACATTCAGCCTCTGCTCAATCAGGGTGTCAGACGCGAGGACATCGCCGCGGGAATTTTTAAGGCCGTGGTCAATCAAACCATCGCAGGCCTTGCTCAGGGGCGCAGCATCAAGGGCAACATTCTCTATCTCGGCGGACCGCTGACCTTTTTATCCGAACTAAGAGCCTCTTTCGATGAAAGCCTTGAAACAAAAGGCGTCTGTCCGGAGAATTCTCTCTATTATGTGGCTCTCGGAGCGGCCTTTTCTGATGTTTATAAGCAAACATCCGCGGATGAGCTAAGCCTCCTTTTTAAGGGCAGTCTCAAGCCCGCAGGCTACGTTCACACCCCTCCCCTTTTTGAAAGCGAGAAACAATATGAACTGTTCAAAAAGCGTCATGATGCCGCCTCTGCAGGAATAAAAGAGACAGACAGCCCGGCAGGCAAGATGTATCTCGGCGTTGACGCAGGCTCCACCACCGTAAAGATCCTTTTGATCGATGAAAACGGCAACATTTTCCGCCCATTCTACGCTCCTAACGACGGCAATCCCGTTTTGGCGGTCAAAAACTATCTTTTAAAGGTTTATAACGATTTCCCCGACATCGATATTGCAGGCTCTGCGGCCACGGGATACGGCGAGGAACTTATCAAAAACGCCTTTTCCCTTGATTTCGGCATTGTCGAAACGGTGGCTCATTACACCGCCGCAAAAAAATTTCGCGAAAATGTTGATTTTATACTCGATATCGGCGGCCAGGACATAAAATGCTTCCACATAAAAAACGGAAACATTGACAATATTTATTTAAACGAGGCCTGCTCCTCGGGCTGCGGCTCCTTTTTGCAAACCTTCGCCAAGGCTCTCGGATATGACCCCGCGCAGTTTTCAAAGCTTGGGCTTTTTGCCGACGCACCGGTCTCTCTCGGTTCAAGATGTACCGTCTTTATGAACAGTGCCGTTAAACAGGCGCAAAAGGACGGCGCAAGCATAGAAAATATTGCGGCAGGACTGTCGGTCAGCGTGGTCAAAAACGCTCTTTACAAAGTCATACGCTGTAAGGACGCCGACAGGATTGGCAAAAACATCGTGGTGCAGGGCGGTACATTTTTAAACGACTGCGTGCTTCGCGCCTTTGAACAGGAAATCGGCCGCGAGGTTATCCGTCCTAAATACTCTCCCGTTATGGGAGCATACGGCGCGGCTCTTTACGCCCTTAAAAACGCCGACGGTCAAAGCTCTATAATTTCAAAAAATCAACTCGAAAGCTTTGAACACAAGGTTTCATCCATCACCTGCAACGGCTGCACTAACCACTGTACCCTCACCATAAACAGCTTCTCGAGCGGACGAAAATACATAGCCGGAAACCGCTGTTCAAAGCCTGTATCGGGTAAACAGCAAAAAATCGAGCTTAATATTTACGACTATAAGCTGTCGCTGCTGGAGGACTTTATGTACACGCCTATTGTCCCCGGCAAAAAGACCATCGGCCTGCCATTGGGACTTAATATGTATGAGCTTCTGCCCTTCTGGCACACATTTTTCACTTCCCTCGGTTTTAATGTATTGGTCTCTCCCCTGTCCGACCGGCAGCTTTATCTCGAAGGGCAGCACACCATCCCCTCCGACACCGTTTGCTACCCCGCAAAAATTATACACGGCCACATAGATTACCTCATAAAACACCGTCCCGATGCGATTTTCTACCCCGATATGAGCTACAATGTGGATGAGGGACTGGGTGTAAACCATTTCAACTGTCCGGTTGTGGCATATTATCCCCAGGTCATTAAAGACAATGTAAGCGAGCTTGAGAACATCACGTTTATCTGCGACTTTTTAAGCCTTGCAAAACCGAAGCAGTTTGAAAAGCGCATATCCGATGTTCTAAAAAAATATTTTCCGTGCATTCAAAAAAGCAATATAAAGGTTGCGGTAAAAAAAGCTTACGCCGCCTATTCCGATTATCTTGCAAACATACGAGCCAAGGCCGACGAATTTATAAAAGCGGCCAAGGAACAAGGCACACCGATTATTGTACTTGCAGGACGGCCCTATCATCTCGATCCCGAGATAAACCACGGTATAGACAAGCTGCTTTGCAGGCTTGGCGCTGCCGTCATAAGCGAGGACAGCATCAGCCACCTTGTGAAGCCGTTTGCGGTGAATGTGCGCAACCAGTGGACCTATCACGCCCGACTTTACGCCGCCGCCAAATATGTAGCCCTTGCGCCCAAAGCGCTTGATATAAACCTTGTGCAGCTTGTATCCTTCGGCTGCGGAGTGGATGCCGTAACCTCCGATGAGGTGCGCTCCATTCTCGAACAAGGCGGTAAGCTTTATACCCAGCTTAAAATCGACGAAATATCAAATGTTGGAGCGGCCACCATAAGGCTGAGAAGCCTTTTTGCCATTTCCCGCGAAAAGAGGAGAAACAATGGGTAAAGCAATTTTATATGTTTTTGCGGCCATTACCGCCTACCTTGTCGGAGGAATAAACCCCGCCATTGTGCTTTCAAAGCTCATTTACAAAAAGGACATCCGCACGCTTGGAAGCAAAAACCCCGGTTTTACAAACTTCAAACGGGTTTTCGGGAAAAAATATGCCTGGCTTGTTTTCGGCCTCGACCTTTTTAAATCGGCGCTTCTGTGCTGCGTTTTCGGCCCCGTTTTTTCGGCGGCGGCAGGGTCTTTCTCTCTGGGAGCGGCCTATGTGGGGCTGTTTGCAATGATCGGACACGCCTTTCCGATATGGTACGGATTTATCGGCGGAAAATGTTTTTCGGTGGGAGCGGCGGCCATATGGTTTGTCGACTGGCGGGCAGCTCTCATTGCCGCAGGTATAATGCTTATATTGCTCTTTACGGTAAAGATAATGTCGCTGTCGGTAATTCTCGCGGCCGTTTCCTGCCCCATATCGCTTGTTGTCTTCGGCGTGCAGCCTACATCGGTCACTATAATATGCGCCCTTTCGGTGGCACTGCTTATTTTCCGCCATAAGGCTAACATCAAGCGCCTTTTCAAGGGCAAGGAAAGCAAGTTTTACATTTTCAAATAACAAACAACACCCGATATAAACCAAGAAACGGAAAACCGCCCGGCAGACTTTTAAACCAAGTCCGCCGAGCGGTCATTTTTATATATTCGCTTTCGACAGGATTATGCCAAAACTTCAGCTAAACGCTGCTGTTCCTTTGTCGAATAGAAACATTATTTTTACACAATTCAAAGCTTTGCAACGTTACTGAGCGCATTTCTTGCAGGGTGTTTTGCCTTCCGAAATGGCCTCTTCAAGGGTGGTTTCATAAGCATTATCCCCGCCGCAGGATGCCAAAAGATGATATTTCTTTCCCGACGGCGTGACATACACCATTGATCCGTTTGATTGATTTTCCGAAGCTTTTCCCCCACCGGCGTTGCTGCCGTTTTGACCGGACTTTGCAAAGTTTTCGTTGCTGCCGCTCTTTGCTGCATTTTTCTGAGCATTACCGCTGCCGTCATTGTCCGAAGCCTTTGCATCTTCAGACAAAACATCGGAAATTGCACTGTCGGCCGTTTCTGCTTCCGACAAAGCCGTCTGCTGCCCGTCTGAAACGTCGTTATACTTCTTGGTTTGCGGATTGCTTACGGTGTCAGACGATGTAATGAAAAAATCAGGATCGGTGTACATTGAATTGTTTGCCCGATCGAGCAGAAAAAATCCCGTTGCATTACCTAAAATGAAAAATGTAAGTGAAAAGATGATTACAAGAAAAACAGTGTTGCGATCAAAAAGCTTTTTGGAATGCTGTTCCTCTTCCCACCCGTCTGTTTCAATTAAACCGTCTTCGTCCTTTGCGGCTTCTTTCTTTTTCATAGCTCTGTTTCGCTTCCTCTTTTAATTTAAACCAATCAGAACATAATTATTTCAAATTGACCTTAGGAAGGTTGTCCACGATACCGACAGCATATTGAAGAACAGCAAGAGCATCGGAAACGGTAACTCCCTCACTTCCGTCCACGTCGGCGAGAATGGTCTGTTTTTCGTCAAATTCGACCAACCCAACCGACTTCTGGAGCGTTACCAACGCATCGGAAATATCAACGGTAAGATCGCGGTTGACATCACCGTAAAGCTTAGGCTCATATGTTAAAATAACTTCCTTGCTAAGCCGGTCATTAAAGGTCAGAATGCCATCCTTAAAGGTCGAGGGAATCTCCTCAAGTGTGGTTATCTTAAGGTGATTAACCTTTACGGTGCCGTCGAAAACACTGTCCGGATCAAGCTTCATCGAGAAGGTCAGAGGCTCTTCAAGGGCGACTTCCTTATTCCCTTCAAGAATCGATATGTCAAGAACCTTGGCATCATATCCCTTTTCGATATTTCTCTTTGCAAGAATATATTTACCGCCCGAGGTAATGGGCTCAACCTTTAAGGCTTGGTCGACGCCGATTTTTGCCGAAATACCGCTGGCCTCATCGGTAACGATTTTGCGGGTAAGCTTAAACTCCACGGCCGCGGTAGTTACGTTAAAGGTGCGGTAATAGAGATAAAGCTTATCGCCCAGAGGCAGCCACGCAGGTCCGTCATATGCGTAATCCCACTCGGTAAATTCGTGGAGGGCATTGGGAGCCTTTTCCCAGTGAATCATATCCTTGGAGCGGGCAAACATATGTCCCCAGCTGGCGTGCTGGAAGTCGTAATAAACGGTGGTGCTGTCGGTGCTGACCTCGTAGCACATATAGTAATAATCCTTATATTTAATTATATCGCGGCGGCCGCAGGTTCCGCTGTCGTGATCTTCTTTATTGTCAGAGGTCTCGATGATGGGACCGTCATGTATGGTAAGATTCATAAGGTCGGTACCGTATGCAACGCCTATCTGAACGTCTCTCTTGCCGTTGACGTTTCCGAAACCGTGAAATGTCACATACCACATATCGCCCTCTTTATAGATATCGGGTGTGCCGACGTTATAGCTCGTCCAGGCGCCGCCCTTTTTGTGGTCGATAATTATGCCTTTTTTGTCGAAATGGATACCGTCGGTGGAGGTTGCAAGAGCAACATCGCCGTTGTTGCCGGCCTGGTTGCATTCATATGCCACATACCATATTCCGTCCTCGTACCACACTCCGGGGAAACTGGCCATATATCCGTCATAACCGGTATCGGCTTCGGCGGCAATAACAAGACCCTTGTGGTCAAAATTGATTCCGTCAGTGGTGGTGGCAAGACCGATGCAGGAACGCTCGATGGGCTTTCCTTCGTCGTTTATGCCGTATGCACCGTTGTTATCGTCCCATTTAATGTAGTATGCGTAGGTCACTCCGTCGACCGTGACAAAATCGGGGAAATGCATTTTAACGTCGCCGGCATCGTCAACAATTCCGTTGCCGTTTTTGTCCTCAAAGCCAACCTCGCGGCGATCGGGATCCTCGACTTCGATGGTGTCTCCGGTAAAAATGCCCTCAAGCAGCGCGCCCACCGTATCGGAAACGGGTTTATCTATCTCCCCCGTTTTTGTATCAACATACTGAAAAGCATATCCCGATACCGTGCAGCTCACAACTACGCAAAGAGCGGAAATTGCCGAAATAATTTTTTTGAACATTTTCTCACGTCTCTCCATATTATAATTCGTCAAAAATTATAACAGAGTGCCCATAAAAAGTCAACGATTTTACCAAACATTTTTTAATCTGTTTGTATAGAATATTTGTATGTCCCGATGTGAGGATTATATAGCATAACCGTACAGCCGGATTTAAACCGACATATACTGTGACCTAAAACGGCGATAATATAAGCTTTGCGTGCTCTTTAAGCATAGGCTCCATAAGGGCGGCGTCCTTCTCTTTTTTTGCAAATTCGCAAAGTATATTCTTCTGACGTTGAGACATATGCTCTTTAACAAGCAGATAATATTTGTTTTTAAAAAGAAAAAGCTCACTGTCAAGCCTTTGCCGAAAGCTCTTTTTTGCCGCCGTTACACCCCTTAACAGATCATCACTGTTCTCAAATCGGAAAATCACAAAATCATTCTGTTTTATTACCCGATATTTTTTTGCGGCAAAGCCTTTCCTTTGCTCACTCTCATTTTCTTTGCAAAGATGAGTAAAATATATAACGCACCCCCCTTTGGGAGCGGGAAAAACCTCTATCAAAACCTTTGAACCGGTATATTTTTTTGAAAAAACGCTTTGGCAAAAGGACATCAGCCGATCAATCATCAGCTTTGTCAGACAGTTACCGTAATCAATCTGATGATATGTCAATCCGAAAAGCGAAAGATCGTCGGACGACATAAAAATTCCAACCGTTTGGTCGCTATCTTTTTTTATTTCCATTTTACCCCCTCCGATGAAATATGTCTTCGGTCGACCGCCGACAACACCAATCCTTGTAACACATACGGTTTGAATAAATACCGCTCTTCTATATAATATTACGAGGACCGGCTTTGTGCAAGCGGTGAATTGTTGGAAATAAAATTTCCTTTACGGGGAATGTGTCAAACAAAGAAAAACTAACGCCAATGAAATACGCAAAAAAAAGGGAACGACCGCAATCGTTCCCTTTAATATTTTTAAAGCTGTATTTTAATCCTTAATCTAATCTGCCGAAAAGATCAAATCAAAGTTTGATTTTATAGAATCTCTCAAGAAGTTCAAGAACCTCTTCCCTCTTGGGCATAGAGGGGCCGGAGCCGGGGCGTGTAACCGAAATGGAGGCCACACAGTTGGCAAATTTAAGAGCGGTGTCCACCGGCATCTTTTCGGCGACGGCAACGGCAAAACCGCCGTTAAAGGCATCTCCTGCACCGGTGGAGTCGACCGATTTAAGGTCGGTGGTGGGGACAAGCACCTTGTATCCGTCCTCGCCGCTGTAATAAACGCCTCTCTTGCCGAGGGTGATTATAACATTCTTAACGCCCATATCGTGAAGCTTTGCGGCAGCCTTTTCGGCGTCATTTTCGTCAACAACGGGGACTCCGGTGAAGAACTCGGCCTCGGTCTCGTTGGGGGTAAGATAATCTATTCCGTCAAAAAGTCCCTCGGGAGTTTTCTGGAAAGGAGCGGGATTTAAGATGATGGGCACACCGTATTTCTGAGCAAGCTTTTTGCCCTCGAGAATGGACTCCTCGCTGGTTTCAAGCTGCATAATAAGAACATCGCAATCCTTGAAATCCTCCTCGGCATTATCAACCTCGGCGGCGGTAAGCTTGTCGTTGGCGTCCTTGATAACAACAATGCGGTTGTCGCCGTTGTCATCGACCTCGATAAGGGCAGAGCCTGTTCCGACATTTTCGTCCTCATATATGTACTTCATAGACATATTTTCGTTCTTATAGTGATCGGTCATTATTTTCTGAAGAAAATCCTTTCCGGTCTTGGAAATCATATAAACCTCTCCGCCTGCACGGGCTGCGGCAGTGGCCTGATTGTTTCCTTTTCCGCCGGGGCCGAATTTAAGGCTTGTTCCGAGAGCCGTCTCCCCTACCACCGGGAAATGAGGGGTGTGGGCCGAAACATCCACAATAAGGCTTCCGACAACTAAAATTTTACTCATAGACAAAACCTCCGAAATTTTATAGAGTAATACAGGTATTTTATTTCTTTTCAATAATAATGCAACTTATCGTTTTTATTTTTACAAAAAAGAAAAATAAAAATATATTTTTACATAAATTCATATGCTCCCCTCATATGATTTAAGGAAGACAATATAAAAAAGGGAGACAGCCTATGAGTAAGTATTTCATTATTTCAAAAAAAGGTATGATAACCGCCCTGATAATAATACTGGGGGTTATTGTGGGTGTGCTGTGCGTGGCGTTCGGCGAGCCGGCCGTTGCTGCATCGGCTTCGCAAAAGAAGCTGCCCATATACTCGGTCAAAAGGGACGATAAAAAAATTTCTATAAGCTTCGACGCAGCCTGGGGTGCCGATTTAACCGACAGCATTCTTTCAATCCTTGAAAAATACAATGTTAAAACCACATTTTTCGTTGTGGGAAAGTGGGCCGAGCAGTACCCCGACAAGGTCAAGGCCCTTTCCGACGCAGGCCATGAGGTGGAAAATCATTCATATGACCACCCGCATATGACCAATATGTCCAAAGAAGATATGATAAACGAGCTTGAACGCTGCAATACCAAAATTGCCGAAATAACCGGAAAACGCCCCACCCTTCTGCGCCCGCCCTACGGCGATTATAACAACACTGTAATTGAAGCGGCCGAGCAATGCTCGATGCACACGATACAGTGGTCGGTGGACAGCCTTGACTGGAAGGGCATTTCGGCCGACGAAATTGTCAAAAGGGTGGTTCCGAAGGTCACAAGCGGATCGATAGTACTTTTCCACAACGCCGGAGAGCACACTCCCGAGGCCCTTCCCACAATTCTTGAAAGCTTTATTTCCGAAGGATATGAAATCGTTCCCATATCACAGCTTATATACACCGAAAACTACACAATCGACCCTACCGGCAAACAAATTTTAAATTGATGCAAATTTTTTTTAAAAAAGACTTGCAATTGCATAACCTTTGTGTTATAATCAGCAACGCTGAGTGAAAAACACGTCAGCGTTATCCGGGTGTAGCGCAGCTGGTAGCGCGCTTGACTGGGGGTCAAGAGGCCGTGGGTTCAAGTCCCGCCACTCGGACCATATCGAGTGTTCTTAACCAACCTGAGAGTTGGATGAGGACACTCGATTTTTTTGCTTTGTTTTTTCATAAAAAAATCCTCCCTTGCAAGTACAACATACTGCAAAAAAGGATTTTTTGAAAATGTGTGTTTTAAAGGGATTCATCTTTATGAATACCCGATTTTTTATTTTGTCATTTTTTCTTGTTTAATCTTGTGGTCGATAACATTTCTCGACGCAAGCTCATACTGAACATCCTTGAGGCTTATTCCCGCATACACCATCAGAACCAAAACATGGTAGCAAAGGTCGGCGATTTCGTATACCGTTTCCTTTTTGTCCTCCGCCTTGGCCGCAATTATTACTTCGGTGCTTTCCTCCCCCACCTTTTTGAGGATTTTGTCAAGTCCCTTTTCAAAAAGATAGGTTGTATATGAGCCCTCTTTCATTTCTTCTTTGCGTCCGATAAGCAGGTTCATCAGCGTAGAAAGAGAAAATTCTTTCATGCTGTCATCGCGGCAAACCGTGTTCGTAAAGCAGCTTTCACTTCCGGTATGGCAGGCAGGGCCGTCCTTTTCGACCGTAACATTTAATGCGTCATAATCGCAGTCTGCGGTAATCGAAACAATGTGCTGATAATTTCCGCTTGTTTCGCCCTTTGTCCAAAGCTCGTTTCTCGAACGGCTCCAAAAACAGGTGAGTCCCTTTTCTATCGACCTTTCAAGGCTTTCTCTGTTCATATATGCAAGGGTCAGCACCTCTTTTGTAATGTTGTCGGTAACTATCGCGGGAATAAGCCCTTTTTCGTCAAATTTCAATTTGTTTATGTCAAAACAACACTTCATTTTTATCGCTCCTTTAAATTCTCACCAAAATTCCGTTTTCTTTAAGCGTACGCTTTAAATCGGGGATTTCCACCTCTTTAAAATGGAAAATCGATGCGGCAAGTCCTGCATCCGCCTTCGGGATTTTTTTGAAAAGCTCAACAAAATCCTCTTTTTTGCCGGCACCGCCCGACGCTATAACCGGAACATTCACCGCACTGCACACCGCGTCCAGCATTTCAAGGTCAAAGCCGCCCTTTACACCGTCGGTGTCGATGGAGTTCAGAACAACCTCGCCGGCGCCCATGCCGACGCATTTTTTTATCCACGAAACCGCTTCAAGGTCGGTTTTTTCCCGGCCGCCCTTTGCATACACGGTAAACTGTCCGTTTTCGCGCTTTACATCCGCCGAAATAACAACG
Organism: uncultured Oscillospiraceae bacterium; assembly: GCA_905193225.1. Classification (GTDB taxonomy): domain Bacteria; phylum Bacillota; class Clostridia; order Oscillospirales; family Acutalibacteraceae; genus UMGS1484. The sequence continues at coordinate 158,053 of CAJJNV010000001.1, forward strand.
CACTGATTGCCGTATTTTTTCGCCGCCTCGTAAATCAGGCCCGGATTTTTAAGGGCGCCGGAATTTACGCTAACCTTGTCCGCTCCGCATTTTAACACTCTGTCAAAGTCGTCAACGGTGTTTATACCGCCGCCTACCGTAAGCGGAATGAAAATCGTTTCGGCAACCTTTTTTAAAATATCGGTAAAAAGAGCCCTGCCCTCAGCCGATGCGGTTATGTCGTAAAAAACAAGCTCGTCTGCGCCGTTGTCGCTATAAAATTTTGCAAGCCCGACCGGCGACGAAACATCCGACAGACCCTCAAAATTAACACCCTTAACAACTCTGCCGTTCCTAACATCAAGGCACGGGATAATTCGTTTTGTAATCATTTTGCCACCTCAATTGCCCGGGCAAGCGAAATTGCCTTTGTGTAGTATGCCTTGCCGATTATCGCGCCGTAAATTCCGAGACCTTTAAGCCTTTTTATATCGTCAATACCGCTCACGCCGCCCGACGCCGTAATGTTTAAGTCAAACCTTTCCGACATTTCCTTATATAAATCAAGGTTTGTTCCCTGCATTGCACCGTCCTTTGAAACATCGGTGCAAATGACGTTTTTAACGCCGATATTCTGCATTTTTTCACAAAATTCAAAGGGCGTGTATTTGCTCAGATCGGTCCAGCCTTTTATGGCGACGAATCCGTCTTTTATGTCAATTCCGACTGCGATTTTTTCGCCGTATTTTTTTACCGCACTCAATAAAAACTCCTCGTCATTCACCGCCGCAGTGCCGAGAATAACGCGTTTAACACCGATGTCCGAATATTTTCTCACCGTTTCAAGCGTTCTTATTCCGCCGCCGACCTCTGTAAAAAGCGAAGTGTTTTTTACGATTTTTTCAATCGTATTTATGTTCGGCGTCTCGCCTGTTTTCGCACCCTCAAGGTCAACAATGTGCAAAAACTCTGCGCCCGAGTTTTCAAAATCCTTTGCGATTTCAAGGGGGCTTTCACTGTATACCGTCATTTTTTGATAGTCGCCCTTTAAAAGACGAACAGCCTTGCCGTCATACAGATCTATTGCGGGAAAAATGTGCATTTCTTATTCTCCCCCTTCGCAAAACGCGCGCAAAATATTAAGCCCCGTATTTCCGCTTTTTTCGGGATGAAACTGGCAGCCGTACACATTACCGCACTGCACAGCGGCGGTAAGATTTGCCCCGTATTCCGTATTTGCAATAACGCTTTCGTCGCAATTTGCCGCATAATAAGAATGAACAAAATACACAAAATCGCCGTCGTTTATATACCTGAAAATTCTGCTTTTCTTGTCGGTGTATTTCAGCGAATTCCAGCCGATATGCGGAATTTTTAAGCTTTTGTCTGTAACGTCGGATATTGGGCGAATTTCGCCTTTTATAAGACCCAGGCCGGAATGCTCTCCGTATTCGAAACTTTTGTCGAACAAAAGCTGCATTCCGAGACAAATTCCCATAATCGGCTTACCTTTTTTCGCCTGTGAAACGATAACCTCGTCAAGGCGGGCGTCCCTTAGCTTTTTAACCGCGTCTCCGAAAGCGCCCACACCCGGGAGTATAATCTTATCGGCGCACTTTATTTTTTCGCCGTCTCCCGTCACGCAGGCGTCCGCTCCGATATATGAAAGCGAGCTTTTAAGCGAAAAAAGATTTCCCACGCCGTAATCAACGATAGCAATCATCAAAGCACTCCCTTTGTTGACATTATCTCGTCCTTAAATTTGCCGTTTGTTTTAACCGCGCCCGACATTGTGCGTGCAAAAGACTTGAAGGCGCATTCGATTATGTGGTGAGAATTTGTTCCCGAGATTTTCTTTATATGAAGGGTGCACTGTGCGCTGCGCACAAATGCCGCGAAAAATTCTTCGCAAAGCTCGGTGTCAAATGTGCCGACCTTTTCGGTGGGAATATCAAGCGAATAAGAAAGGTGCGCCCTGCCCGACAAATCGACCGCCGTTAAAACGAGCGATTCGTCCATAGGAAGAATTGTATCGGCATAGCGCTCGATTCCCTTTTTGTCGCCCAGCGCCTTGTTAAATGCCTCCCCGAGAACGATTCCGATGTCCTCAACCGTATGATGGTCGTCAACATAGGTATCGCCTGCGCAGGACAGCGTTAAATCAAAATGCCCGTGCTTTGCAAAAAGCGTTAACATATGCTCCAAAAACCCGCAGCCGCACCTGATTTCCGACCTTCCGCCTCCGTCAAGATCAAGCGAAAGCTTTATGTCGGTTTCGTTTGTTTTGCGGGCAATTTCCGCCTTTCTCATTTTGTTTCCTCCTTTATTATTTCCTTTAATTTTTTAATAAGAACCGTCATTTCGTCCTTTGTGCCGACGGTAATTCGGTTAAAATCCTTTATTCGCTCACCGTTAAAATGACGCACCAAAATTCCTTTGTCTTTAAGCTTTTTATAGATTTTTTCGCCGCCGATTTTTTTATGTCTTGCAAATATGAAATTCGCCGATGAATTTGTCGTTTCAAAGCCGAGATTTTTAAGCTCGTTTTCGGCAAACAAACGGGTTTCAATTATTTTTTTGCAGTTTTCCTTCGTATAATCCCCGTCGTCCAAAATCCCCTCGCCGAGCGCCATTGTCACAGAGTTCACATTATACGGATTTGTGGAAAACCTGACCGTGTTAAGATCCGCAATAAGGCTTTTGCAGGCAATTCCGAACCCCAGCCGTGCACCTGCCGCCGAACGGGATTTTGAAAAGGTTTGCGTAACCAAAAGATTGTCGTATTTATGTATAAGAGAAACTGCGCTCTCGCCGCCGAAATCAATGTACGCCTCGTCGATAACAACGACGTTTTCGGGATTGTTTTTAACAATTTCCTCTATCTCGCCGAGCGTCAACGCAATACCCGTCGGCGCATTGGGATTTGCGATAAACACCGTTGCGTTTGCATTGAAGTAATCCGAAATATTTATTTTAAAATCTGCTCCCAACGGGATTTTTTTATACACAACGCCGTTGTAATCGGCAAAAACCTCATAAAAGCCATAGGTAATATCGGGAAAAACAGCAGTTTTCTCCCCGCCGCAAAACGCCGAAAAGGCAAAATTTAAAATTTCGTCCGAGCCGTTAACCGCCATAACCTCATCTTTTTCAACGCCTATGGCCCCTGCAAATTTCTCGTTTAAGGCCGTGCATTCGGGATCGGGATAAAGCATAAGACGGGTTAAAGCCTCCCCTGCCCTCGACACCGCTTTGTCAGACGGCGGAAACGGAGATTCGTTTGTGTTTAATTTTATATATTTTTTGTCCTGCGGCTGCTCGCCGGGTGTATACGGAACAAGCCTTTCCAGCCTACGGGAAATAAATTTGCTCATCTTTTATTCCTCCAGCCTTATAACCGCGCTTTTTGCATGGGCATAAAGCCCCTCCTGCTCGGCAAAATATGCAACATCATAAGCAACCCTTTTGAGTGCGTCCGCAGTGTAATAGGTGTACTGCGTTTTCTTGACAAAATCGTCCACCGAAAGCGGGCTTGAAAACTTCGCCGTGCCGCTGGTGGGCAACGTGTGATTTGCTCCGGCAAGATAATCGCCCAGCGCCTCGGGACAGCTTTTGCCCATAAATACCGACCCTGCGTGACGGATTTCGTCGAGATAATCGAAGGGGTTGTCCACGCAAAGCTCCAAATGCTCGGGCGCAATTTCGTTGGCAATGTCAATGGCGGTTTTTATGTCGTCGACAACAATGATCTTGCCGTTGCCGTCAATGGATGCACGGGCAATTTCCGCCCTTTCAAGCCTTTGAATTTGAATTTCAATTTCCTTTTGAACCGCCTCGGCAAGCTCCTTTGAGGTCGTGACCAAAACCGCGCTCGCCATTTTGTCGTGCTCGGCCTGCGAGAGAAGGTCAGCGGCGGCGTATTTGGGATTTACCGTTTGGTCTGCGATAATTAAAATCTCGCTCGGCCCCGCCACCATATCGATGGAAACCAGGCCGAAAACCTGTTTTTTCGCCTCGGCCACAAACACGTTTCCGGGGCCGACGATTTTATCCGCCTTCGGTATGCTTTCGGTGCCGTATGCAAGCGCGGCAATCGCCTGTGCGCCGCCTACCTTGTATATTTTATCAACTCCGGCAATGTGCGCCGCCGCAAGAATCACCGGGTTTACACTTCCGTCGGGGCGCGGAGGCGTGACCATAACAATCTTTTTCACGCCGGCGATTTTAGCGGGAATTGCATCCATCAGAACGGTCGACGGATACGCCGCCGTACCGCCCGGAACATAAAGACCCGCGCAATCGACGGGAATGATTTTCTGCCCTGTCACAATGCCGTTTTCGTCGTTTATGATAAAGCTTGTACGGACTTGCTTTTGGTGAAATTTTCTGATGTTCGACGCCGCTTTTTTAAGTATGTTAATAAATTTTTCGTCTACCGCTTTTACCGCATTTTCAATTTCATCGGCACTGACGGCAAAGGACGAAAGTCTTGCCCCGTCGAACCTTTCACAATATTCAAAGAGCGCCTTATCGCCGTTGTTTTTAACATTTTCTATTATTTCAAAAACAATGTCCTCAACATTTGCTTTTATGTCTGCGCGCGCAAATATCTCTTTATTTTCAACCTCTTTGTATTTCAAAATTTTAATCATTTTTAACCTCCAGATGATCTGCGATGTTTTCAATCATATCGGTTTTGAATTTAAAGCTCGATTTGTTTGCTATAAGCCTTGCGCTGACGGGGAAAATTTTTTCTATAACCTCAAGATTGTTTTCCTTTAAGGTTGTGCCCGTTTCCACAATGTCCACAATAACATCCGAAAGCCCCAAAATCGGCGCAATCTCGATGGAACCGTTAAGATGGATTATGTCGATGTCCCTGCCCTTTGCGTTATAGTAACGCTTTGCACAGTTTGAAAATTTCGTTGCGACACGAAGCGTCTTTCGATTTTCGTCAAAAAAGTCTTTTTTCGCCGCAACACACATATCGCATTTGCCTATGTTAAGGTCTAAAAGCTCGTAAACCTCCGGCTCGTATTCAAGCAAAATATCCTTTCCCGCAACGCCTATTGCCGCTGCTCCGCGCTCAACATATATCGAAACATCCGACGGTTTTACCCAAAAATAACGAAGCTTTTTTTCGGGGTTTTCAAAAATAAGCTTTCTTGTATCATCCAAAACCGACGGGCACTCAAATCCCGCCTTTTCAAACATTTTATAAACCTTTTCTCCCAGCCTTCCCTTGGGAAGTGCAATATTTAAATAATCACTCAACCTTCTCCGGACCTCCTTTTCCCAGCCTGTAAAGCGACATATAGCGCAGATTTTCGGGAATTTTCTTTTGTGCCGAAACGCTTATGTTTTTCTCCGAAAGCATATCAACGGCTTGTTTAACCGTTTTTGCATCCGCCCTTTCGTCATACAAAAGGAGCGCGTCGACATCGAATTTTTCTTCGTCTCCGGGCAGCCGCTCGAGCAAATCGAGATATACCGCAAAGCCTATCGCACTTGAGTCTCTTTTCATTTTGCGCATAAGACCGTCATACTGACCGCCCGACAAAATCCCCGTGGGGATGGTGTTTATAAAGCCTTTAAACACAATTCCGTTGTAATAATTTATATCGTGAATAACCGAAAAATCAAAATGTATTCTGTCTTCAAGTCCGCTTCCCTCGAAATAATCGGCAATTTTTTCGAGGGCGGAAACATACGGCGAAATTTTGTCGAAGCCGATTTCTTTAAGAGCGGAGGCCACCTTTTTCATACCGCCGTAAAGCGACGCGGTTTTAACAAGAATTTCGGCGGCCTTTCGGTCTGCATTTTCCGCCGCGCAAACTCTTTTTATGCCCTGAATGTTCTTTTCTCCAAGACACTTTAAAATTTCTTTTTCCCCGCTCGGCGAAATTGCAAGCGCTTTTATTTCCTCCGAAACAATCTCCATATCGGAAATATCGAGAATGAAATCCGCCGAAATGCTCTCAAGGCTTTTGGCCGCAAGATAAAGGGTTTCGCAGATAATATATTCGTCAACATCGCCTATACATTCAAGCCCCGCCTGCATAATTTCTTTAAACGACTGGGTTCCTTTTGAAACGCGGTAAACATTTTCGTTGTAATAAACCTTTTTAACCGAGCCGTCAACATCGGCGCTGTCCTTTATTATGGAAAGGGTGACATCGGGCTTCAACGCCATAAGCGCCCCGCTTGTGTCGGTGAATGTGATGATAATGTCCGAAACGAGAAAATCCTTGTTTCGTGTGTATAAATCGTATTCCTCAAACTTGCTCATTTTAAACTGACAGTAGCCGTAGCTTTCATATAAGCTGCGCAGTTTAAAAATCGCCTTTTCTTCACTTCGTAAGATGTAATCCATTTTATTTCTTCCCCTTTTCAAGCCTTTCAAGGGCAGCCTTATATCCGCCGGTGCCGTATGTGAAGCATTTGTTTACACGGCTTATTGTTGCTGTGCTTGCGCCTGTTTCCTTCGAAATATTAATGTAGCTTTTGTTCTGCTGTAAAAGCTGCGCAACCTCAAGACGCTGCGAAAGCGACCGGATTTCTTTTATTGTGCATATGTCTTCAAAAAATCTATAACATTCCTCAATATTTTCCAAGGTTAAAATGGCTTCAAAAAGCTTGTCTGTATATTCCGTATACTTACTTTCCATTTGACTCTCATTCCTTTTTTGAAAAAAATTTCTTTTTCACTTTATCATTCTACCATACTAAACTGATAAAGTCAAGCGCTGCCATTATATTTTTCAAAAAAATATATAACCGCCCATAAAAAGGACGGTTTGCAAAGCGGCCGTAAGTCCGTAACACAGCCCCGTATCTCAAAAAGCCGGTTTTTTCTTTTATCAAGCCCTCCTTGGGCTTCGGCTGTCGAAAAAAGCGGCCGTCCGAGCGGTCTGCCTTTAAATGTGGAAATCCGCGCAATTATGTGATACAATTAAGCCGAGGTGAAAGCCATGACATATATTATGCATTACCGCTCCCCTCTCGGAGAAATTTTGCTTGCGGCCGACGAAAGCGGACTGACCGGTCTGTGGTTTGAGGAGCAGAAATATTTTGCACAAAACCTCCCCCTTGAAAACACCGAGCAAAAAACCCCCGTTCTTGAAAAAGCAAAGCATTGGTTAGACATATATTTTAACGGAAAAGAGCCCGACTTCACCCCTCCGCTCAATCCCGTCGGCTCGGATTTTCGCCTGGCCGTGTGGGACAACCTTTTGCGCATTCCTTACGGTAAAACAACTACCTACGGCGATATTGCAAAAAAGCTATCTGTTGAGCGGGGATTTTCGAAAATGTCGGCTCAGGCGGTGGGAAATGCCGTCGGTCATAACAGCATTTCAATTATCATTCCCTGTCACCGGGTGGTCGGTGCCAATGGAAGCTTAACCGGTTACGCCGGCGGTATCGACAGAAAGATCGGGCTTTTAAAGCTTGAAGGAATCGATATGAGTAGGCTTTTTGTTCCGAAAAAAGGAACCGCGCTTTAACACAAGCAGTTGTTATGATAATTCTTCAAAACCCACTTATAAGCCGCCGTGCTTTAAAAGAAACCGATATATCTAACGGTTTTTCGGCAAATGTTAAAAGGCGTTGCTTGCGGCAACGGGCATGATCCTGCTATAATGGCCTCGCCGTCGGAAAAGCGCCCCGATAAAAGGGTAAAAAGAAAATTCCGTCACTGCCAAAGCCACAAACGGAGGTGTTATTATGCTTGGCGAAAATATTAAATCAATCAGAAAATCAAAGGGGCTGTCACAGCAGGAGCTTGCGGTTAAGCTGAATGTCGTTCGGCAGACGGTGTCGAAATGGGAGCAGGGGCTTTCGGTGCCCGATTCGGATATGCTTATTTCCCTTTCAGAGGCTCTTGAAACGCCGGTCAGCGTCCTGCTTGGGGAAACGCTTAAACAAAGAGAAGACGATGATACAAACGATCTGAAGGCCATTTCCAGAAAGCTTGAGGTGATAAATCTCCAGCTCGCACAAAACAAAAACGCCTCTAAAAAAGGCGTCAGGATACTGTTCATCGTCCTTTTGGCGCTGACTGCCACAATATGGATAGGTTTGATAGTACTTAAAAGTCAGTATCTCACATGGAATTTAGGCGATCCCGAAACGGCTGTTTATGTTGCAGCACTTCACGCCTTTGAATATATTTTCGTGAGGATATCACCATTTTTGGTAATAGGACTGTCGGCAGGGCTGATATTAAGCTATAAAAACAGATAAAACAAAAACGGTTATCACAAGGCCTTCAAAAACCGGGGCCGACGATAACCGTTTTGATATATATTCATTTTCAAGCTGATATTTTGTTTTTCGACCGATTTAAGGCCACAATAATTTGTTTGGTCAAAAAGGCGGTCAAAAGGCCGCTTGCCGTTCCCGCAGCAATAAGAAAGGGCAGGTAGTATAAAAGGCCTATCTGGGCATAGACGATGGCCGCAACCGTCATCTGTCCAATCTGATGAAAGCACCCGCCTATTGCCGAAATGCCGTATATGCTGTTTTTATTTATAAAACAGGCCATTATAACGGCAGCGGCCGAAAGTGCCCACCCCGCAAAGGAAAAGATAAAATTAAGGCCGAAGCCACCCCACAAAAGCGCCGTTAAAACCACCCTTAAAAAGCCGATGGTGATATAGCATTTTTTGTCGAAATAATAAAGCACAAAAAGGGTGACGAGATTTGCAAGGCCGAGCTTTATCCCGGGAACGGGAAGCGGCAAGGCGACAAACGATTCGATTATTCCAACAACCGAGCAAAGACAAAGAAAAAGCGCCAGCGTCGCCGTTTTTTTGACCGAAAAGCCTGCCTTGGCACCTTTTTTTCCGCAAAGGTCTTTTCTGCCGTTTTGCGACGACACAGCGGTTTTCTTTTCAAAAGCGGGCTTTTGGCCGTTTTCGTTTTCAAAATTCTTCCCGTCTCGGTCGGTGGGGAGGGTTTTTTGTTTTTTCATCATAAAAACACCATTCCAATCACCGCATCGGGGGTATCTTCTTTTGAGCTGTCTTTTGAATTACTTTTTGAGCTTTCTTTAATGACCGCCGCAAAGCCATTGGGTGCGCAAATCACAGGAACCCCGCTTTTTTTAACAAAGCCCTGCCGCACGCAGTCGTGATTGGGACAATCGGCCTCGATAACGGCTATTCCCTTTTGCCCGTCTACAGTCAAAATGACGGTACCTTTAACATTAAAATCGGGATAGTTTTCTTTTGAAATAACAATGGTTTTTGTCTCCCCATCGGGCTCAAAGGGTATTCCTTCGGGATAAAGGGAGCGCCCGTCAACATAAATATAGACCGACGAACTATTGCCTTGCTGTTCAAGAGCCTTTCCCACTCCGAAAAAGACGAGCACCGATAAAAGTATCGCCAAAGCAATAACGGCGGCGTCGGCAAAAGAAAATTTAAGAGAAAAATTTTTTGCCATGCCGATCCCCCTTTCCTCGATGCAGGCTTTTGAGCTGCTATTTTAAAGATATTTTTTCCGCCGATTTGCAGATAAAAAACAGCGGCCGGTCGGAAAAGCCTTAAAAATTTATTCCGCACTTATTTTAAACCCGCCCCTTATGCTGTGTCAATAAATTTCTTGTTTGTTCTTGACAAACCGATGAAGATGTGATACTATTCTAAATAAGTTAGCAGAGGCTAACTATATTTATTGTGCTACAGTTAGCCTATGCTAACGAAAATAACATAAGGACGGCGATCAAAAATGTATCTTGAAATTAAGGATCTTCACAAATCCTTCGGGGAAGGAGATACAAAAACCGAGGTTATTAAAGGCATAACATGCGGGATCGAAAAGGGCGATATATGCGTGCTTCTCGGCCCTTCCGGCTCGGGAAAATCCACCCTGCTCAACATTATCGGCGGAATAGAAAGTGCCGACAGCGGCTCGGTCAAAATCGGAAACGACACTATCGAAAGCATGAATGAAAGCAGTCTTACAAAATACCGCAGAAATCACCTTGGATATGTTTTTCAGTCCTATAACCTCATTCCAAACCTTACGGTCAAGGAAAATATCGAGGCGGGAGCATATCTTTCCAAAAACCCTCTTCCCATAGACGACATTTTAAACACCCTCGGTCTTTACAAGCACAAGGACAAAATCCCAAGCCGGCTTTCGGGCGGCCAGCAGCAGCGCACGGCAATCGGCCGCGCCATAATCAAAAATCCCGACATTCTGCTTTGCGACGAGCCCACCGGCGCTCTCGACTACAACACCTCAAAGGATATTCTCGAGCTTATCGAACGTGTAAATCAAAAGTTCAAGAGCACGGTAATTCTCGTCACCCATAACGATGCCATCAAAAATATGGCCGACCGCGTTATACGGCTGAGAGACGGAAAAATAAGACACAATGACCTTAACGAGCACAAGATTCCGGCTCGTGAGCTTGAGTGGTAAGGGGGAAAAATAAAATGAAAAATCCCCTTTTGAAAAGGCCGGGGCGAGAGATTTTTTCCGATCTCGGTAAAAGCATCGCTCTGTTTTTGTTTTTAACGCTGACCATCGGATTTATCTCAGGATTTCTCGTGGCCGACGGAAGTATGTCGGAGGCCTATGACCAAAGCTTTGAAAAATACAATATAGAGGACGGCCATTTTACTCTTTCCGCAGAAATTTCAAAGCAGCTTAAAGATGATGTCGAAAAAGAGGATGTAACCGTCTATTCCCTTTTCTTTAAGGATTTTACTCTTTCTAACGACCATACCGTCAGGGTATATAAGTTAAGAAACGATGTGGACAGGATATGCCTCATGGACGGCAGATTTCCAAGCGACGATAATGACATCATCATCGACAGACTTTACGCCGAAAACAACGGCATAGAAATAGGCGATTCGATAGATTTTGACGGTAAAGCATTCAAGGTTTGCGGAACGGCCGCATTTTCCGATTACAGCGCCCTTTTCAAAAACCACACCGACATGATGTTTGACGCCAACAAATTCACCGTATCGGCCGTCACCGATAAAGCCTTTGACAATCTCGACCAAAACAAGCTTAAATATAATTACGCCTGGGTAAACGATAACAGAGACCTTTCCGGCAAGGAAAAATCCGAGCTTTCGGACAAAATCAGAAATGTTTTAGCCTCCTCGGGAACGGTCACAGATTACATCGCCGCAATAGATAATCAGGCCATAATTTTCACCGGAGAAGACATGGGAAGCGACAAGGTAATGGTAACCACCCTCCTCTATATCATTATGGCCGTTATCGCCTTTGTTTTCGGAACAACCACCAAAAACACCCTCGAAAAAGAGGCTAAAACCGTTGGAACCCTTCGTGCCTCGGGATATACAAGAGGTGAGCTGATTGCCCAGTATGCCGCCGCTCCGCTTCTTATAACTCTTATTTCGGCCGTTATAGGAAATATTCTCGGCTACACCTTCTTTAAAGGAATCGTGGTAAATATGTATTATCACAGCTATTCCCTTCCCACATACGAGACGCTATGGAACGGCAACGCCTTTATAATGACCACCGTTATTCCCTGCCTCATCGTGCTTTTTGTGGTACTCGCCGTGCTTTTCCGCACGCTGAGACTTCCTCCCTTAATGTTTTTAAGGAAAGAGCTAAGCTCCAAGGGAAAAAACAAGGTCATAAGGCTCAAAAGAAAGAGCTTTATTTCGAGATTCAGATTAAGGGTCATATTCCAAAACATTCCCTCCTATCTGACCCTTTTCCTCGGTGTTCTTTTCGCCGGAGTGCTTTTGCTTTTCGGAATGATGATGTCTCCCCTGCTTTCCCACTTTAAAGAGGACGTCATAAGCTCCGAGATTGCAACATACCAGTATGTGTTAAAGGCTCCCGTCGAAGTCGAAGACGGCGCTGAAAAGTATGCCGTATGCTCCCTTGAAAACGAGAAGGGTGAAGAAATTCTCGTTTACGGTATTGAAAAGAATTCAAAATACTTTGACAAAGAGCTTGAAAACGGCAAGGCGCTCATTTCGACGGGATACGCCGACAAATACGGTCTTGAAAGCGGAGACACCGTGACCCTTTCGGAAAAATACGATAACGGCAGCTACGATTTCAAGGTATCGGGACAGTATCGCTATCCCGCCGCCCTGTCGATATTTATGACGAGAGAGGATTTCAACCGAAAATTCGACAAGGACGATAATTATTTTTCGGGATATTTTTCAAACCAAAAGCTCGACATCGACGAAGCCTGCGTTGCCACCGTAACCACAAGAGACGATTTGACCGTTATGGCCGATCAGCTTGAGGATTCCATGGGCAAAATGTTTTATCTGTTTTATGTATTTGCCATAGTCATATATATTTTGCTTATCTATCTCTTTACCAAGCAGATCACCGAAAAGAATGTCACGTCCATTTCCATGCTCAGGATCTTAGGCTATGAGGCCGGGGAAATATCGAGAATATACAATTATACCACCGGCATAGTGATGCTTGTATCTCTGGTCATATCCCTGCCGGTGAGCTGCCTGATAATAAAGGTAATATATCGGGCCATGATGATGGATTATAACGGCTGGCTGACCCTGTATTTTGCGCCGTGGATATGGCCGACAATGCTTGCCATCGGGCTTGCCTGCTACCTTCTGGTCTATTTCTTCCAGACAAAGCGAATAAATAAAATCCCCATGGGAGAAGCTCTCAAAAGCGACGAATAGCGTGCAAAGCAAAGACCGCCCCCGACAGATGTTTTTAACGGCATTTATCGGCGACAGGTAAAATAAATTTATAAACAATCGGCGGGAGAAAAAACCGCCGCAGCAAAAATTCAATATAAAGGAGAATAAAATGAGCGTAGTAATAATCGGCGGAAACGAGTGTATGGAAAGAAGGTATATCGACCTTTGCAAATCCTATTCCTGCAAGGCTAAGGTGTATACCAAAATGAAGGCCGGAATGAAGGACATAGGCAGTCCCGACCTGCTGGTTCTTTTCACAAGCACCATGTCCCACAAAATGCTCAGATCGGTGCTCAGCGGAAGCAAAAACGAAGGCATGTCTATCGAACGCTGCCACACAAGTTCTATTGCCGCGTTAAAGAACATACTTGAAAAGCATGCCGTGAGCTGAAAAGCTTGGCCGTAACACACAAAAAAAGACGCCTGAAGCAGCCTGTTAACATTGTTTTCGGCTATCATCGGCAAAAAATATAAACAGCTGATAAACAGGCGCATTTACAGCAAAAAGCCGCTTTCGAAGATAACCTCGAAAGCGGCTTTTACCGTTTCACAGCCGCAGCGGCGATTGCCGTTACGGGCGTAATGTAAACCATTTTTGCGGAAAGTCCGTTAAAAAGCTTAATTATCGTCGTTCTTCTGGCCGCCCTGCCCTTTTATATCGTCGTCAAACACCGTCTCGGCCTCAAGCACCGAGCGATGCACCATTCTTCCGTTGTGATAAACATATTCGGGAAGGGGCTTTTTCTCGGTTTCTCCGTTTTCTTCTCCCGGCGTTGAAAGACCTTCTGCCGTTTGGTCTTTGTTATTTTCATAGTATGGGTCGATAATATACCTTTTCAGGGCCGGATAGGTTATGAAATTGACCGAATAGAACATAAGTCCCGTCACAAAACACACCGACAGAATTATAAAAATTCCAATGAAAAAAGACACCGAAAGGCCTATGTAAAGAAAGGCAAAGGTAATAACCGTAATGAGCGCAAGCACAAGGGTTATAAGAAAGTTCCGCAGCAGCACCGCAAAGGAAAAGATAATGCCGTTTTTAATTATCTCAAAAAGCTTAAGATTGAAGGAAACAGCCATTGTATAAACATAATACTGCATAAAGAGATAAACGAGCGCAGCCAGCATACAAAGGGGCAGACACACATATCTGAAAGCGCCGCTCATAGCATAGTATGTGGGAATGGCATAGGAAAGAGCCACAAAGCAGATATAACCGATTATCGAAAGGGCAAGGGGCTGCTTTATATTCTTTTTAACGGTCGAAAAAAAGTCATTCCAGATAAATACCGGTTCTTCTCTCGCAAAGTCCCTTGCAATGCGGGAGGCTCCGCCGAAAAAAGGTCCCGACAGCATAAACGGCGACAGTATTATAACCGCCGAAAGCTGAAGATCACCGGCGATGGCCGTATTTCTGATAAGGGTGTAGATGAGATAGGAAAGTCCTATAAAAGGCACCATTGTAAGCAGAAAGATTAGACTTAAAATACAAATATCCCAAAACTTTCTCCCTAAAATCTCAAAGTATTTGGCAAAGGGGCTTTTTTCGTAAACTTCCGATTTGGAAACTCCCCTGCCCGGCTTTGAATAGCCGCCGAAAATATTGAATTTTGCCAACTTGACGTCCTCCGTTTATGCTCTGCGAGCCTTGGGATGAAAATGCGAATAAGAATTTTTGTATTTTTCCTTAATAAGCCTTGCGTACATCTGGGTAGAGGAAATGTCGGAATGTCCGAGCATCTCCTTGATGTCGCTGAGCTGAGCACCGTTTTCAAGCAGATGGGCGGCGAAGGAATGACGAAGGGTTTGCGGGGTGATGTCCTTGTTTATGCCGATCTGCTTTGCATAAGTCTTGATTATCTTCCAAAAGCCTTGACGGGTCATGGGAGATCCGTTCATATTGGTGAAAAGCACCGTTTCGTTATAATCGAGTATTATCATTCCCCTGATCCTGTCAAGGTAATCCTTGACCGCCTTAACCGCCTCGTCGTATATGGGAATGACCCTTTCGTTTTTGCCGCTCCTGCAATGCAGAAGTCCCACCTGAAGGTTAACATCCTCAACCTTTAGTTCCACAAGCTCGGATACCCTGATGCCGGTGGCGTATAAAAGTTCAAGCATAGCACGGTCGCGGCAGCCCTTAGGCTCAAGAGAATCGGGGGCCGATATAAGTGTTTCTATCTCGTTCTCGGAAAGTATCTCGGGGGCCTTATGCTCGGGCTTCGACGACTTTATACCCGATGCGGGATTGACAACCAGGCATTCTCCCTCTAAATTCATAAAGCGGTAAAAACAGCGTATTGTCGAAAGCATACGGTTGACACTTGATTTTGAACGTCCCTTTGATTCAAGTGTGAATATGTATTTCCCGATAACCTCTCCCGAAGCCTTGTCGGCAGGGATATTCTGACCGTCAAGATATTCTAAAAACTGATCTATATCTCTCAAATATGAGTTAAGGGTGTTTTCCGACACCTTTTTCTTCCTTTTAAGATATTCACCGAATCTATCTTTTAAAACGGTCATTTTAAACTCTCCTTTTTCCGATTACATCGAGAACGCCGACAAGAAAAGCGATGTAACCGCACACTCCGTTAACGATGACATAATCATAATTGAAATATATTTTATGTATTTAAAGCAGTATTTTTTAAACAGCTCGGGAAAGCCTGATCCTTCCCCTTTAAAAAAATCTTTATAAAGCTTTGCCGAAATATCAAACGCCGAAAGGCAGGAAAAAAGCAGCGTAAGCGACGATATAAGCCCGCCCGGCAAAATAATGAGCGCCGAAAAGGCAATGCCGTTTACCCCAAGCACCGAATATGCCGCCGAGCAAACGCACCCGATGCCCAGTCCCTTGCAAAAGGGGACGAAAAAGCAAAGGGGCTTTCCGAAAAGAAAGGCTCCGCAAAAGTATGAAAGCAAAAGAAAAATAAGGTTAGAGCACAACGAGCTTAAAAACACTCCGAATGCACTCATTTTCATGCGGGTCGAAACAAAATCGGAAAAGACACTCACGGGATCATACATTCCCGAAAACCAGTTGTTTTTTTCCATAACAACGCCGAAAAGCACGCCCAAAAGCAAAAACAAAGCCATAAAGATAAGACGTGAGTTATCGTAGAAAAAACGCAGTGTCTCCTTTTTTAATCTGATACTGTTATAAAATCCTTTCATATTTTTGCCTCCTATATCTTGTCCTTAAAAGATATGAGACAAAAAACCCGATTATGATAACAGCAAAACAAATAAGCGGACTATTTACCCGACGAGGCAAGCTCCTGCGCTCTGTCAAAACAGGCCCTCATGGCACGTTTAACGGCACCCTCGTAATCATCCCTGTCGAAAGACTGGTTGGCTGCAAGTGTGGTTCCCTTGGGCGAGGTGACCATATCAAGCAGCTCATCCGCCGAGCGGCCGGATTTTTCGAGCATCTCTGCGCTTCCCTTGATGGTTTGGAAAAGCAGGGTCTTTGCCACATCGTCCGAAAGACCGAGCTCTTTGGCCTCTAAAAGAGCGGCGCGTGCAAATTTAAAGAAATAAGCAGGGCCGCTTCCGCTAAGGGCCGTTACGGCCGAAATCTTATCTTCGGTAACAACCGCAGCCTTACCGCAGCCTTCAAAGATCTTAAATACAGGCTCAAAAATTTCTTTCGGTACATCGTCGGGACAAACAAGTGCCGACGCTCCGCAGGACACAAGCATGGGTGTATTGGGCATCACACGAATTGTGTGGATGTTTCCGAACGCCTCTTTTATGTCGGAAACGGTAACTCCGGCCATAATAGAAACTATACAGTTAGTATTATTTGCAAGACCCTTATACTCTGCGGAATTTTGCCTGAAAACCTGAGGTTTAATGCAAAGGAAAACATATCCGGCCCTTTCAAAGACCTCTGCGGCGCTGCCGCAGGGAATCATACCACATTTAGCGAAACGGTCGATTTTTTCTCTGTCGGTGTCATATATATAGATGTTCTCGGGTTTTATGTAACCCGTATTGTAAACGGTTTCGATAATGGCGGAAGCCATATTACCTGCACCGATAAATCCGATTGACATAATCATAGTATAATTGCTCCAATCACCGCAAGCTCAGCTTTGAATACTATACCTTATTTTCAGCGATTTATCAAGTACAAAATGAATTTGTTACGAAATTTTAACCTTTCTGAGCCTGTTTATGTAAACTGTATTATGTAACCTGTCTAAAATATTATGTAAACTGCTTTATGTAAACTACTACATATATTGAAACGGCAGTCCCCGCTTGCACAAGAACTGCCGTTTTTGTTTTCCGTATGGTGTTTTTAAAAAATCATCCCGGCCAACCGCTGTAAAATAGTCTTGTTTTCGCAATCATTTCTCGCGAAATAAAAAAGGAAAGAATAATTGCAAATTGATAGTTTATAAAAAACACTGTTTTCTCCCCTGTCGACGGTCGAGAAAAAATTAAAGGGATCGGTCAGATCATCTTTCTTTTGCCGGAACGGTTAACTCCTGCTACTCCTCCGGCAGATGAACAGGCCACCGATGCGATCAGCCTTAAAACGGTCAGCAGCGAAAAGGTGTTGCCCAGCATTATTCCGATTATGGTTATAACGCAAAAAATAGTACAGCCGGTAATCGCTCCCGTTTTCAGTCCCCCGCATTTGACCTCCCTGCCGATTTTATATGCCGTGCAAAATCCTCCTGCTCCGCATATGAGCAGCGACAAAAAATTGAGCACCGGGTCACTGAGATCCTTAAAGGTCAGAAACACGGCCGCCGCGGTGTACATGAGCAAAATGACAATCCCGCCGAAAGCGGCGCCTTTAAGATAGATCTTAAGTGTTTTGGAAAAATCGTCGTTCATAAAACAAAACCTCCGCAAAATAACCTGTTAAATGATTATTCGCGAAGGTCAAAGTATATTACATTTGTTTAAAACTCTTTAAGCCAAAATCGACAAAGGAAAATTATTTGGTTTCCTTCTTGGAGGGCTTTTTAGAGGTCTCGGCCTCGTCGGCGTGGACGGTAAGGTTGGTCTGAATCGACCAGCGGGCCATTCTGTATTTGCTGTGATCGGGGCCGGATTCAATTATAAAGGAATCCTCTTTAACAGCTACAATACGGCCGTAAATTCCGCCGATGGTGATTATTTCATCGCCGATTTGGATGTTGTTGCGCATTTTTTCCTCTGCCTTCTGCTTTTTGCGCTGAGGGCGGATAAGAAGAAAATACATGATTGCGAAAATTACAACCAGATATACAATCATTATCCAGCTTGAGCCGGCTCCGTTAGTTCCCATTTTATATACCTCCGTAATATGTGTTTAAATGCAACACTAAATCCTGTCTATTATATATTACTTTTTTCTCTTTTTCAAGAAGAATTTTTTAAATTTACAAAATGTTAAATTCTGCGCGAAAGGACGGGAAGCATTTCCTCTTTATATTTTGCAAATCTTCCCTCGTCAAGGGCAAGGCGTATTTCCTCAAAAAGGTTGTTGTAAAACCAAAGATTGTGCATAACCGCCAGTCTCATCCCCAGCATTTCCTTTGCCGCGAGAAGATGCCTGACGTAAGCTCTGCTGAAATTTTCGCAGGCGGGGCAATGGCACTGACTGTCGATAGGCCCGGTATCGAGGGCATACTTGGCATTGTTTATATTGATAACACCCTGTTTTGTGAAAAGGTGGCCGTGACGGGCGTTGCGGCTCGGCATAACGCAGTCGAAAAGGTCCACTCCCCTTTCCACCGCCTCAAGAATATTTGCCGGCGTACCGACACCCATAAGATAGCGTATCTTATCATCGGGAGCATATGGCTCCACCGCCGAAATAATGCGGTACATATCCTCGGCAGGCTCACCCACCGCAAGACCGCCGATGGCGTATCCGTCAAGATCCAGCTTTGCAATTTGCTTCATATTCTCGATTCTTAAGTCGTCGAAAACGCAGCCCTGATTTATACCGAAAAGAAGCTGTTTTTTGTTTATGGTATCATCCAAAGAATTGAGCCGTTTCATCTCGGCCTTGCAGCGCTCGAGCCACCTGACCGTTCTTTCGGAAGAGGCTTTGGCATATTCATATTTAGCAGGGTTTTCAACGCATTCGTCAAAGGCCATTGCAATGGTGGAAGCGAGATTCGACTGAATTCTCATACTTTGCTCCGGGCCCATAAAGATCCTGTGACCGTCGATATGGGAATTGAACTGCACACCTTCCTCGGTAATGTGGCGCAGCTTTGCCAGCGAAAAAACCTGAAACCCGCCGCTGTCGGTGAGAATGGGGCCGTCCCATTTTGTGAATTTATGAAGTCCGCCGAGAGCCTTGACATTCTCATCTACCGGGCGAAGGTGAAGGTGATATGTATTTGAAAGCATAACCTGGCACTTGAGATCTTTAAGGTCAAGAGCCGAAAGGCCTCCCTTTATAGCAGCGCAGGTGGCCACATTCATAAAGGCAGGGGTTTCAAAGCTTCCGTGGACGGTGGTAAATCTGCCCCGTCTGGCGTTTTCTTCTTTTTTAATAAGCTTGTACATTTAAAACTCCGTTTAACAAAAAGAATTATTGTGAGTATAATATTTAAGATGATGTCAGTCTTGCAAGCAATCCGCTTTAACGCAAAACATAAAAATCACAAAATCGCCATTGCATCGCCGAAGCTGAAAAATCTATACTTTTTCTCAACGGCAATCTTATAGGCATTCATTGTGTGCTCGTATCCCGCAAATGCCGATACCAGCATTATCAGGGTGCTTTCGGGAAGGTGGAAATTGGTGACCAGTCCGTCCATACACTTGAATTTATACCCGGGATAGATAAAAATATCGGTCTTGCCCGAGCATTCCTCCAGTGTACCATCGTCCTTTGCGGCGGCTTCAAGGGTGCGGCAGCTTGTTGTACCTATGCAAATCACCCGTTTGCCCGCTTCCTTTGTGGCGTTTATTAGTTCGGCGGTGGATTTTGGGACATAGTATCTCTCGGTGTGCATAAGGTGATCCTCGATCTTCTCCTCCTTGACCGGGCGGAATGTACCGAGTCCCACATGAAGCGTAACGTATCCCACATTAACGCCCTTACCTTCAAGTCTTTTAAACACATCGTCGGTAAAATGCAGTCCCGCTGTGGGCGCTGCGGCCGAGCCGAGGTGCTTTGCATAAATGGTCTGATAGCGGGAATTGTCCTTCAGCTTTTCGGTTATGTATGGCGGCAGAGGCATATTTCCGATCTTATCGAGTATTTCGTAAAAATTACCGTCGTACTCAAAGCTTATGACCCTGTTTCCGTCGTCGAGAACATTCTTGACTTCACAGGTCATCACACCCTCGCCGAAAGAAAATCTGTCTCCCGTTTTGGCTTTCTTGCCCGGGCCTGCAAGGCACACCCAGCTTCCGTCGGGCTGATGTTCGAGAAGCAAAAATTCCACCACGGCGCCGGTAGGAATTTTGGTTCCGTAAAGGCGGGCCGGAATGACTTTGGTGTCGTTTAAAATTATGGTATCTCCCTCGTTTAAAAGGTCGGGCAGGTCGAAAAAATTAAGGTGCTCGATCTCTCCCGTTTTCCTGTTTAAATGCATAAGGGAGGAATTATCTCTTTTTTCGCAGGGATGCTGAGCAATCAGCTCCTTAGGCAGGTCATAAAAAAAATCGCTTTTGTTCATTTTTTCCCTTCTTTTCGTTTGACAAAGTCGATGTGAAATGATATTATTATTAGAAGTAATTTGTATTATAGTACAAATGCGTTTCTTTTACAAGCCATTTATTAAATTCGGAGGGATTAAATAATGAAAAAATATAATGTGGGAATAATCGGTGCGACAGGAATGGTGGGACAGCGCTTTGCAACGCTGCTTGAAAATCATCCCTGGTTTACCGTCTCAGCTCTCGCTGCCAGCAGCCGCTCAGCTGGAAAAAAATATGAGGACGCCGTGGCAGGCCGTTGGGCAATGGACACTCCTATTCCCGAAAGTATGAAGGATATGGTGCTTTTTGACGCGGTGGAAGATAAAGAAAAGGTTGCCGAAAAATGCGACTTTGTTTTCTGTGCCGTCGATATGAAAAAGGACGAAATATTAAAGCTTGAAGAGGACTATGCAAAGCTTGAATGTCCCGTCGTTTCCAACAACAGCGCCAACCGCAAGACCCCCGACGTGCCCATGGTCGTTCCCGAGCTTAACGCCGACCACATTGAAATTATAAACGCCCAGAGAAAGCGACTGGGTACCAAGAAGGGATTTATCGCCGTTAAATCCAACTGTTCGCTCCAATCCTATGTTCCCGCCCTCTTCCCTCTTGAAAAATATTGCCCCGAAAAGGTGCTTGTGTGCACATATCAGGCCATTTCCGGCGCCGGAAAGACCTTTGAGCGCTGGCCCGAAATGATAGACAACGTAATTCCCTACATTGGCGGAGAGGAAGAAAAATCCGAGCAGGAGCCTTTGAAGATATGGGGACACATCGAAGGTGATAAAATTGTCAACGCCACCCGTCCCGCCTTCACTGCTCAGTGCATCCGCGTGCCGGTAACAAACGGCCATCTCGCCGCAGTATTCGTCACGTTTAAAAACAAGCCCACCATGGAACAGATGAAAAAAGATTGGGTGGAATATGCCGGAGAGGCACAGCGTCTCGAGCTTCCAAGCGCCCCCAAACAGTTCTTAAATTACTTTGAGCAGCCCGACCGTCCTCAGATCCATTCCGAAAGAGAGCTTGAGCACGGAATGGCCATTTCCATCGGACGGCTGAGAGAAGACACCCAGTACGACTATAAATTTGTTTGCCTTTCTCACAACACCCTCCGCGGCGCGGCAGGCGGCGCAGTACTGCTTGCCGAGCTTCTTGCCGCAAAAGGATATATGGATTGATAAACATAAATTTTTGGAGGTAGTTTTATGTCATCAACAATTTTCACCGGAGTTGCAACAGCTCTCATCACCCCAATGCACGAGGACGGAAGTGTAAATCTTTCTAAGATTGATGAAATAATAGAGGAACAGATCGAAGGCGGCGTTGCGGCTATCGTTTCCTGCGGAACAACTGGAGAAGGCAGCACACTCAGCCGCGAGGAACACATCGACGTTATGCGCCACACCATCAAGGCGGTCAACCACCGTGTTCCGGTCATTGCCGGCACCGGAAGCAACGACACCGCCTTTGCGGTCGAGCTTTCGAAAGAAGCCGAGGAAATGGGCGCAGACGGGCTTCTGCTTGTCTCGCCTTATTATAACAAGGCTTCTCAGAAAGGTCTTGTGGAGCACTATACTTATATTGCCGACAGGGTCAACATTCCCATCATTCTATACAACGTTCCCTCCCGCACCGGCACAAGCATTTCCTGCGACACATATAAGGTTCTTTCAAAGCATAAGAACATCGTAGCCTTGAAGGAAGCCAACGGAGACATTTCAAGCGTGGCACATACCGTTGCTCTTTGCGGAGAGGATCTCGACGTTTACTCAGGCAACGACGATCAGGTCATTCCCATGATTTCCCTGGGCGGAAAGGGCGTTATATCGGTATTTTCAAACTTTGCGCCTAAAATTATGTCTGAGATAACCGGCCTTGCCCTAAACGGTAAATTCAAGGAAGCCACCGCCCTCCAATGTAAGTATCTCGACCTGATGAACAGTATGTTTATCGACGTCAACCCCATTCCCGTTAAGGAAGCAATGAACCTTCTCGGATACGATGTGGGACCCTGCCGTCTGCCCCTTTGCTCCACAACTCCCGAAAAACTCGAAAAGATCAAATCGGCTTTAAAGGGCGTAGGTCTTCTTTAATTTCCTTTACACTACGATTTTTATTGAGTTTGCGATATGACAATTTCGCTTAAATCAATCACTTTAAACACACTGCTTTAATTTCCGAGGATGTGAAAAATATGGTTAAAATATTTCTTTCGGGCTGTAACGGAAGAATGGGTCAGGTCATAAATTCCTGCGTTTGCGCAAGGGACGACTGCGAAATCGTTGCAGGTGCCGATGTTTTCACCGAACAAAAAAACGGTTTTCCCGTTTTTAAAAGTATAACCGAGTTTGACGGAGACTGTGATGTTATAATCGATTTTTCAAACCCTTCCGCTCTCGACGGTATTCTTGATTTTGCAACAAAAAAGAAAATTCCTGCCGTTCTTGCAACAACGGGATATTCCGACGGGCAAAAGGAAAAAATCACAGCCGCTTCCAAAATCACCCCCATCTTCTACACCGCCAATATGTCCATCGGCGTAAATCTCATCGCCGAGCTTTGCAAGAGAGCGGCCACCGTGCTTGAGGATGATTTTGACATTGAAATAATCGAAGCACACCACAATCAAAAGCTTGACGCTCCCTCCGGAACGGCAAATATGCTTGCCGAAGCGGTTATCGAAGGCTGCAACAATAAAAAACAGCTTGTATATGACCGCCACGATCGCCGTCAGAAGCGGAGCAAGGATGAAATCGGAATGCATGCCGTCCGCGGAGGCACCATAGTGGGCGAGCACTCGGTTATGTTCGCCGGAAGAGACGAGATTATAACTATTTCCCACTCTGCCCGTTCCCGCGAGATTTTTGCCGTCGGCGGACTTAATGCCGCCTTGTTTATGGTCGGGAAGCCCGAAGGACTTTACAACATGGGCGACCTTATCGGAAAGTGCTGACAAAGCAGGCTTTTGATTGTTCGCCGACAACAGACAACACAACAAACAACCGTGCAGCAGCGCCCGCAGAGTCCTAAAAAAAACATATCAATCGCTTTGCAGGGCGGTACCCTTAAATTTTTCAGGAAGGACGAAAAAATCTTATGGCATACAAAATCACATTTACTGAAGATGTAACCCTCGTTGTGCTGGACGAAGCGCCGGCCGATCTTTGCTTTGTGGCGTCGGCTTTTGAAGCACTTTCAGACAACAAGATAAACATCGATATGATTTCTCAGTCTCCTCCAAAGGGCGTTTGTTCCCGTCTTGCCTTTACCCTTTCGGACAATGATCTCGGAAAGGCTCTCGAGACCATTGCAAAGCTCAGAGAGGTTTTCCCGGGCATAAAAATCTCGGTCAGCAGCGGAAACACAAAGCTGCTCATAAGCGGCGATGAAATGAAAAACAACTACGGCGTTGCGGCCAAGGCATTTAAAGCGGTTGCGGCAACCCACGCCGATGTCAGAATGATAACCACCTCTGAAATCGACATTTCCATGCTTGTGACCGGACTTGATCTCGAGCTTATCGAAAGCAGTCTTAACACAGCCCTTAATTCCTGACAGCGGACGCACGTCAGCATCATCACAATGCAATAATATTTAAGACCGTCGAAACAACTTTCGGCGGTCTTTTTTGCGGCTTTGTGCATATAAATATCTTGTGAATGTACAAAGCAAAGGTGCTGTAAAAATAGGCTTTATTAAATACAAAACACGAAAGAAAGTGGAAAATGAGAAGCTCAAAATTTCTTGTTTTAATGATGGCAACGGCTGTTTTTGTTTGCGGAGTGCTTTTTGCGGGAGGCGGCGCAAAGAATATTTTTATGTCGGCGGCAATTTTTTCATCGGGGCTGCAAATGATGAAAATCACAAGCAGAAAGGCAGGAGGAAGCACTCCTGTCAAAAATGAGCCGTCGGCCAAACAGACAAAGGACAGTCAACCGAGCGATGTCTCATACTCCGATGAACAGCAGCAAGACCCTGTTTCCCTGCCCGCCGAGCGTCCCACCGATGTTGAAACGGGCGACATAAAAACCGTTTCACTTGAAACCTCGGCAGGCAACTCCTCCGCAGACGGAATTCATTACAACAACACAACCGGCGTGGATATCGATGTTCCCTCCCTGCTTGCCGAAGGCCTGCCCTTTACCATAGAGCAGTCAAGCGAACCGCAGGTGCTCATTTACCATACCCACGGCACCGAGTGCTATTCCGATTCCGACAGCGGTTATTACATTAAAGAAAACGATTCCACCCGTTCGACCGACACTTCAAAAAACACCATACGGGTGGGCGACGCAATTGCCGAGGTGCTAAACAACAACGGCATTGTCACAATAAACGACCGAACAATGCACGACAAGGACAGCTATACCGGAAGTTATTCCCGTTCGGAAAAAACGGTCAGAGAGTATCTTGAAAAGTACCCGTCCATAAAGGTGGTCATCGACGGACACAGGGATTCAATTACCCAGTCAAACGGTACAAAAATCAAGCCCACTGCCGAAATAAACGGCAAGAAAGCGGCCCAGGTTATGGTGCTTGCAGGGTGCGAAAGCGGGGACGTGACAAACTATCCCAACTGGCAGGAAAACCTGAGGTTCAACCTGCTTTTGCAGCGTCGGCTCGAGGGCGATTATCCCGGTCTTGCAAGAACCATGAGCTTTAAATCCTGCAAATATAATTTCAACATAATAAACGGATCGATACTGCTCGAGATAGGCACTGAGGCCAATACCCTTGATGAAGCGATATACTCGGGGCAGCTCATCGGCGAGGCGCTTGTCAAGGTTTTTAAAGGTCAATAAATGATCAATAAAAATCAATTAAGAAGTAACCCGCCCGCAGTATTACATATGATCCGGCTGTGCCTTAAGCAAAAAACGGATGGCCTGCAAAAACAAGGTCATCCGTTTTATTATCATCAAAATATGCTTATACATAGTTACGGCAGCACTTGCCGCACATCGGTTTTATGCTGCCCTTTGCCGGTTATAAGCTTTGCAAATCGCAAAGGTTTTATCCCTCGATAATTTCGTAAAGCTCTTTTGCACCGTCTTTCGACACAAATTCAGGCACTGCAAGT
Organism: uncultured Oscillospiraceae bacterium; assembly: GCA_905193225.1. GTDB lineage: Bacteria > Bacillota > Clostridia > Oscillospirales > Acutalibacteraceae > UMGS1484. The sequence goes on from CAJJNV010000001.1 coordinate 183,481, forward strand.
ACCTTGGCTGTGATGGGATTTGTGCCCATTTTGATGGTCATAACGTCCCCCACTTTAACATCGTAGGAAGCCTTAACCACCCTGCCGTTTACCTCTATTCTTCCGGCGTCGCAGGCCTCGTTTGCCACCGTGCGGCGCTTGATTATGCGGGAGATTTTTAAGTATTTATCAAGTCTCATATTGTTTGTACTCCTGTTTTCGAGTTGTTGTTTTTAAATTTTGATTTATGATTTTAAAAATACAATTATCGGCGGACCGCTTTTTTCGGTAATGCTTTTAAGCCGATTATTCGCACGTTTTGGCCTCATCCCAAAGCTTATCAAGGGTCTCAAGGGTTGAGTTTTTCATATCTATTCCCTTTTGATTTGCCAGGTTTTCAACCTTTTCAAAGCGGGAAACAAATTTGTTTGTGGCACCGTTTAAGGCCTGCTCGGAATCGATTTTCAAAAATCTCGACACATTAACGGCAGAAAAAAGCAAATCGCCGTATTCCTCGAAAATATGGCTGTCGTTTCCCTCGGCAACAGCCGCTTTAAGCTCGTTCATTTCCTCGTCCAGCTTTTTGAACGCCCCGTCAACATCGTCCCAGTCAAAGCCGGCCTTTTTTGCCCGTTTCTGAATTTTTTGTGCCCGCATGAGGGCGGGATATGCGGCAGGCACGCTTTTTAAGGTGTCGGTGAATGTGTTCTGATGTTTGGATTTCTGTTTTATCATATCCCAATTTTCAAGCACCTCATCGGAGTTTTCCACCGATATGCTCCCGAAAACATGGGGATGGCGTTCGATAAGCTTTTTGCAAATTCCGTCGCACACATCGGTAAAATCAAAGCCCTGCTGTTCCCTTTCGATCTGGCAATGAAAAACTATCTGCAAAAGGACGTCTCCAAGTTCCTCGCAAAGCTCTTCCCTGTTCTCCCTGTCGATCGCCTCGGCCGCCTCATAGGTTTCCTCGATAAAATCGTTTCGTATGGAATGGTGATCCTGTTCTCTGTCCCATGGGCAGCCGTCGGGCTGTCTTAACCGTTCCATAATGGCAAGAAGATCGTCAATTCCGTATTTTTCACCTTTATTTTTAATTAAATCGCTGTTTTTAATCATTTTTTCCTCCGATTCAAATTGCGGTTAACTGTCTTTTTTAAAATGTCGCTTAGCAAAACGGTTTTTGTGATAATAACGGCAGCTCCGTAAATAAGCACAGCTGCAAATATCGCGGCAACGGCCGAAAGCTTTTGCGAAAGGTGTTCGGACAAAATTACAAAGCAAAAATATCCGCCCGCCGCCGACAAAGCCGCCGAAGCAAATGGTTTTAAAACGTCCTTTAAAATTGCAATCCTGAACCCGGTTTCCTTAACGATAAAATAATAGTCGGAAACGAAAATGAAAACATAACACACAAGTGTCCCGATTGCCGCTCCGTTGACGTTTAGTGCAGTGTTTTGAACGGTCAGCAAATTTATGACCGCCTTTAAAGCGACGCCGATAAGCATATTATAAACAGGAATACGTTCCTTGCCCACCGACTGAAGTATGTTGGTAAATGGCACCGAAAATCCCGCAAAGACCGAGCAGACGCTTAAAATGCGCAGCTGGTGAGAGGCAATTTCGGCTCCGAAGGGTTTTGAGGAATATATAAGGCCCAGTATCTGCGGACTGAGTGCAAGCATTCCCGCCGCCGCGGGAAGAACCACAAGAGAGGTTATTTTCATAGCGCTGTGGAGATTTTCATCTGCACCGCTCTTGTCCCCGCTTTCAAAACACCTTGTCAGCGTCGGCACGAGGCCCACGCCAATAACCGCCGTAACATTGGGCACAAGGGCAAAAATCGGCGTTGCAAACCCGCGAAAGCATCCGTAAAGATATGCCGGCACATTGGCGGCATCATATCCTCCGAGGCCATTTGAAAGGCCGGGATAGACCGAGAAAATGCCGCTGCCGTCGGCCGTAATCATAGCTTCAAGGCGGCTTTGAACGGTCAGCACATCCACAAGTCCCGATATCTGGGTAACAAGGGAGCCTAAAATGATGGGAAGAGCCATTGCGGCAATCATTTTCATCCGACTGTCGAAAAGCGACGGTTTTAAAGGTGATGAATCGGCAGCATTTGAGAAAACGCCGTTTTCCGATTGCACAAGGCCGTTTTTCCCCTTGTTCTTGGCTTTGTCGGTTTCCTTTTCGGTACCGTTTTTTTTGCCGAAAGTATGGCCGTCCAACCGTTTTAAGCGGGCGGTAAGATAGATAAATCCCGCCGCCGTTCCCATAAGCACACCGGCCGTCGCTCCCGCTGCCTGCACTTCGACAGAAAATCCGAAAAATTTAAGCGCAGCAGCTGCCGCAACGCCTACAACAGCCTTCCCGAGAGCCTCGAGAACCTGAGAAACGGCAGTGGGAACCATGTCGCTTATTCCCTCGAAATAGCCCCTTCCCACTCCTAACAGCGAACTAAAGAGCACGCACGGAGCAATAACAAGCACTCCCCATTTAGCCCTATCGTCGCAAAAGGCAAAACCGAGGCAAAGCACCAGCGCCGTCATTATGATGCCGAAAGCCGCAAAAAGCAAACGGCAATAGCTTATCGATTCTTTCAGCTCATTGTTGTTTTTATCGGTTATGGCCCTTGAAACAAGCCTCGACAGCAGCACCGGAAGTCCCGAAACGGCCACCGAATAAAAAGGCAAATAAAGGTCATAAGCGGTTTGGAAATATCCCATTCCCACCTCGCCGATAAGGTTGGCAAGAGGAATTTTAAAGAGCACGCCGAGTATCTTAACAACAATGTCGGCAACTATAAGAATAGTTGCCGATTTAATGAAAGTATCCTTTTGATTTTGTTTAGAATTCAAGTCTCTTTTCGATGAAGGAACGGAGATCCTCGATCTTAACTCTCTGCTGTTCCATAGAATCGCGGTCTCTGACGGTAACGCAATTATCGGCAGGAGTGGTGTCGTCTCCAACGGTTTCAAAGTCGACGGTAACGCAGAAGGGGGTACCGATTTCGTCCTGACGGCGATAACGTTTTCCGATGGATCCTGCCTCGTCATAATCAACCATAAAGTATTTGGAAAGCTCGGCATATATTTCCTTAGCCTTATCCCCTAACTTCTTGGAAAGGGGCAAAACACAGGCTTTGAAAGGAGCAAGAGCCGGATGGAAACGCATAACAACGCGGCTGTCGTTCTTTTCGGCATCGACAATTTCCTCGTCGTATGCTTCGCAAAGATATGCAAGAGCAACACGGTCGGCACCGAGACTGGGCTCGACAACGAAGGGAATGTACTTTTCGCCGGTCTCCTGGTCGAAATATTCAAGACTCTTTCCGCTGGCCTCCTGATGACGGCCGAGGTCGTAATTTGTGCGGTCGGCAATGCCCCACAGCTCTCCCCATCCGAAGGGGAAAAGATACTCAATGTCGGTGGTCGCCTTGGAATAGAAGCTCAGCTCCTCCTTTTCGTGGTCGCGAAGTCTCATGTTTTCTTCCTTCATTCCGAGGGAGATGAGGAAGTTTTTGCAGTAGCTTCTCCAGTAATCAAACCATTCAAGGTCGGTATCGGGTTTGCAGAAAAACTCGCATTCCATCTGTTCAAACTCGCGGAGACGGAAAAGGAAGTTACCGGGAGTGATCTCGTTTCTGAAGCTCTTTCCCACCTGGCAAACGCCGAAGGGCAGTTTTTTGCGGGTGGTGCGCTGGATGTTTGCAAAGTTTACGAAAATACCCTGAGCCGTTTCGGGACGGAGGTACACCTCGCTTTTAGCATCCTCGGTAACGCCCATATAGGTTTTAAACATAAGGTTGAACTTGCGGATATCGGTGAAGTTTTTGCTTCCGCACTCGGGGCAGGCAATTCCGTGTTCCTTGATGTAATCGGTCATCTGCTCAAAGGTCATACCCTCGGCAGCTCCGCCGGCGTCCTCAATGAGCTTGTCGGCGCGGTGGCGTGTGTGGCAGTCCTTACAGTCCATAAGCGGGTCGGAAAATCCGCCCACATGGCCGCTGGTTACCCATGTCTGAGGATTCATAAGGATTGCACTGTCAAGTCCAACATTGTAGGGCGATTCCTGAACGAATTTTTTCCACCATGCCCTTTTGACATTGTTTTTATATTCCACACCTAAAGGTCCGAAATCCCAGGAGTTCGCAAGACCTCCGTAGATTTCAGATCCGGCGTAAATAAAGCCGCGGTTTTTGCAAAGTGCGACTATCTTGTCCATTGATTTTTCGGTTGCTTTCATATTTTAAACCTCCAATAAAATTAAACGTATGATCAATTTATAATTCCAAAGCAGAAAAAAATGTCTCCGTTCAAACAACCTGTTTCGTTTAAAGCGGATGGCCGAAATGCCACGGCATAAACCGCGCTCAAGGTTGTTCAAACCGTAAAAAGTCAAAATGCCCCGCGTTAAAAGTCAAAAAGCAGGGGCATTTAAAAATTTATCTTCCACCGCGGCGGGATGAACCGCGTTTCTGGAAACCGGCCTTTTTCATATCGGACATTTTCTCTTCGCTCGATTGCTTATATTTTTGCATAAGATCCTCAAATGCGGCGTTTCCGCTTTTTGTAGGAGTCCAGTCAAGGTCGGGATTACCCGTGAAAACAGGAAGCTGAGCCTTTTTTTCGGGTCTCGGCTTTGGTGCGGGAGAATTTCCGCCCTGGCGATGAAAATTCTTTTCGTTTCTCTGCTGCGGTGCTCTTTCAACCGCTTTTTTCATACTAAGACTGATCTTTCCGTCGTCGGCGATGGAAATGACCTTGACCTTAACCTTCTGGCCTTCGGTAACAAAGTCCTTGATCTCGTTTACATACACATCTGCTACCTCTGAAATGTGTACCATTCCCGATTTGCCCTCAGGCAGAGAAACAAATGCTCCGAATTTCGTAATTCCCGTGACAGTTCCCTCATACACTGTCCCAATCTCAAGCGCCATAAATTTAACCTTTTCCTCCTGATGAAAAAATATTTTTCGCGGGTAAATCAGTTACCCGTTATATCTGTATAAACCTTTTCGCCCGACTTGACAAAGCCCCTTTCCCTGAGCGCTTCTTCAATCATATCGTCAACCGCTCCGTTTTCGACCTTGTCTTTAAGTGCATTGACCTTTTGCTCGGCGGCAGCTTTTTCGGCATTGGCGGCTTCCAGTGCAGCCGATTGTTTATTGTAATTGACCTGATTAACTATGATATTAACAATACTGATTATAACAAAAAGCAGCAAAACAATTTTTATAAGTATTGCGTTTTTAGCCGTCATTTTCAGTGCCTCCGAAAAATATTTAACTTCTTCTATCGGGCGATCTTTTTCTCAGGTAAAATTCTCCGATTCAATAATATATTTAATTATACTACATTTGTTTTGCACTTTTCAAGGTCTTTTTTTCTATTTTTCTTATTTTTATCATTCTTTTGAAGGTTTCTTTTAATCTCTCCCCGGGTTTTTCGGATTTTCTTGGTCAAAGCCTTGGATTTTTCAAGCAAAAACAAAACAATTATTCGAGCAGCACGAAAAATCGGACGAAAGATTTTTTGAAAAAATTTTCCGAGCAAAAGCCTTGTCAAAACGCTTCCGATAAATGCAGCCAAAAGGCTATACAGCTTTATCATTCCGTTGTCGCTTAGCAGTGCAAAGCAAAAATATCCAAACCCGCAAAACACAAAAAACAAAACATCCTCAAAAAAAACGGAAATATTTTTATGGGGTATCTCGGCACGGAAGGCCTTGAGAATCTCATAAACAAGACAAAACACTGCCCCCGTAACCACCGCAAAGGCAAGCCACACCGTCTGATCGAGATTTTTGACAACAGGGAATTCCGTTAAACTCATTTAAGTATCCGGCCGAAAAATCCGCCGTTCCTTCCTCTGTCGTCGGTGTAAACAAATCCGTTAACATTGCCCGAAATAACAAGCTCTCCCGTTTCGACCGAAAGCTTGTCAATGTGAAGCCTTTCTCCCTTTACGGTCAGTTCCCCGAGATCGGTAAATGCCACGACGGTGTGCTCATCAAAGCTGCCCACATCCTTGACCCCGCTTACCGAAAGCTTTTTTCGATTTTCAAGAATTATGTTATTGGGACGTTTAACAGTTTCGTTTTGGTCGGTCATAAATTTCACCTCATATTACTTTATCAAAATCTTTTTAAAGTATATGAGGTTTCAACCGGTAAAATACTTTTTAGAGGGGCTTATTCCGATTTTACACTGTCCGACACAATGATTTTTCCCGCCTCGTAAACATTTCCGCAGCCGACGGTTATAATGCAGCCGCCCTTTCTCGTGCACTTTATTGCTCTTTCCGCTGCCTCTTTAAAATTATTTGCGTAAACCGCATTATCAAGTCCTTTCACAATATCAAGCGAGCTTACACCGTATATATTTTTTTCTCTGCCGCCCATTATCGGACAAACTATCACGCTGTCGGCCTTTTTAAGCACCCTTTTAAAATTCTCTAAAAGAAGCTTGGTTCTCGAGTAGGTGAAGGGCTGAAAAACGAGCGTCACAAAGGAATATTTCTTTGCTCTTGCGGCGGATATGACCGTTTCGATTTCGGCGGGATGGTGGGCATAATCGTCGTAAAGGGTAAAATCGTCGTTTTTATAAATTTCCTCAAAACGCCTTTTTGCGCCCTTAAAGCTTTCGACCGCCTTTTTTATAACGGAAATATCTATTTCTTCTTCCCGTGCCGCGGCAATGGCAGCAAGAGCGTTTAATACATTGTGCTTTCCGGGAATTTTAAGGTTAAAATGTTCCGTAAACCTGCCCGACACATAAAGCTTGAATGAGCAGCATCCGTCCTTTTCAAAAATACTTCCGGCGCGGTATTTATCGCTCACCTTAAATCCGAATGTGACGGGATTTTTGACCTTTATCCCCTTTATTCCCGACCATACAACGGTTTTTTTGCTCCTTTTTGAAAACTTCTCAAAGGCTTTTTTCAGGCGCTTTTCGGTCTTATAGTGTTCGAGATGATCGTTATCTATGTTGAGGATTACCGCCATTTGCGGCCTTAAATAAAGGAAGTTTTCGGCATATTCGCAGGCCTCGCATACAATATGCTTTCCTCCGCAGAACGCTCCGCCCGAGCTTCCGTCAAAATCCCCGCCGATCAGAGAAGACGGCAAAAGCCCCGCCGTGCGAAAAATGTGGAAAATCAGCGTCGCACACGTGGTCTTTCCGTGGGTTCCCGAAACGGCCGTCAGCCGCTCAAACTCCTTTGAAATAGTTTTGAGTGCCACTCCCCTTTCATATGTTTTTATGCCAAAAGCCTTTGCGGCTGATATCTCAGGATTATCCTTACCTATCGCCGAGGAATAGATCAAAAGCTTGGAATTTCTTATGTTATCGGCAAAATGACCCTTGTAAACCTTAAAGCCGTCCCTTTCAAGCTTTTCAACGTTTTGACTCACAAGAGCATCCGAGCCTTCTACCTCATATCCCGCGCCCCTCAAAAAATATGCCAAAGCGGCCATTCCCGCCCCGCCTATGCCCACGAGGAAAATCTTTTGTCCCTTTTCAAGCTTAAACACAGCGTCACCTTCAATCGTTTTTATTTATACTATGATTTTTGACTTTAGGCGGTTACATAAAAACGTCATAAAACACCTCTGCATAAAAATCGAAAAAAACAAGTGACAAACACGAAAAAAGTGGTATAATAAATTGTATTGTGCAAAACAATCGGAAAATTTTGCTGAAAAACATGGTGCAAAAGGTACCTATCAATCATTTTTTTATTAAATACATAAAATATATAAATTGCTTTTTTGGAGAAATTACAATGAGTTTTAACGCAGGAAATTTTGATGTAGCGGTCATCGGAGCCGGTCACGCAGGAATTGAAGCGGCTCTTGCCGCCGCCCATCTCGGATGTAACACCGCCGTTTTCACCATTTCTCTCGACTGGGTGGGAAATATGCCCTGCAACCCCTCTATCGGCGGAACGGCAAAGGGTCATCTCGTCCGCGAAATAGACGCACTTGGCGGAGAAATGGGCAAGGCTGCCGATGCAAATATGATACAAAGCAGAATGCTCAACCGCGGAAAAGGGCCGGCCGTTCATTCGCTCAGAGGCCAGATCGACCGCAGAGCATACAGCGGATATATGAAGCACCGTCTTGAGCTTGAACCTAACCTGACCGTCAAGCAGGCCGAAATTTTAAGCATCGAAAAAAACGGAGACAGCTGGGACATAGAAACCAAGCTTCACGCCCTTTATACCTGCAAGGCCGTGATTTTTGCTACCGGTACATTCCTCGGCGGAAAGATATTTGTCGGCGATGTGGACTACGAAAGCGGTCCCGACGGAATGTTCCCCGCAACCGAACTTGCTCGGTGCCTTAAAAGTATGGGCATACCCCTTCGCCGTTTTAAAACCGGCACTCCCGCCCGCGTCCACCGCAGAACCATAGATTTTTCAAAGCTGGAACGGCAGGACGGAGACAGCGATATCGTGCCTTTTTCCTTTGATACCGATAAAGACAGCCTTAAAAACAAGGCGGCATGCTACATTGCCTACACAAACGACCGCACCAAGGAGGTCATTCTTAAAAACCTCCATCGCTCGGCTATGTACGGCCATAAAATCGAGGGTGTGGGACCGAGATATTGCCCCAGTATCGAGGATAAGATCGTCCGTTTCCCCGACAAGCTCCGCCACCAGACCTTTATCGAGCCCTGCGGGCTGAACACCGAGGAAATGTACCTTCAGGGTCTTTCCACCTCCCTGCCCGAGGATGTGCAGGTAGAAATGTACCGCACCATCGAAGGACTTGAAAATGTCGTTATAATGCGCCCTGCATACGCCATTGAATACGACTGTATCGACCCTCTTTATTTAAAACCCACCCTTGAGATAAAGGGATTTGACGGGCTTTACGGCGCGGGGCAGTTTAACGGTTCCTCAGGGTACGAGGAGGCGGCGGCACAGGGACTTATAGCCGGAATAAACGCCGCAAAAAAGGTGCAGGGAAAGCCGCCCTTTATAACCAAGCGCTCGGAAAGCTATATCGGCACACTTATCGATGATCTTGTGACCAAGGGCTGTTCCGATCCCTACCGAATGATGACATCCCGTTCGGAATACCGCCTTGTGCTCAGGCAGGATAACGCCGAGCAGCGCCTGATGCCCGCCGCTTATGAAATCGGAATGGTCTCAAAGGAGCGTTACGAACGTTTTCTCGAGAAAAAGGCGCAAAAAGAGAAGGAAATAAAACGCACCGAAAGCACCACCATTCCCCCGTCCGAGACCCTTTCGCAAATTCTTGAAAGCTGCGGCTCTCCCGCCCTTAAAACCGGGGCAAAGCTTGCCGATCTTCTGCGCCGTCCCGAGCTTAATTACAAGGCGCTCTCCCCTGTCGACCCCACCCGTCCGAGCCTTGACGACAGCATTTTCGAGCAGGCCGAGATCGAGATAAAATACGAGGGCTACATAAAACGTCAGCAGTCACAGATTGCCGAGCAAAAACGTCTTGAAAGCCGCGCCCTTTCGGAACATACCGATTACGGCAAGATAAAGGGACTGAGGCTTGAAGCAGTTGAAAAGCTTAGCAAAATAAAGCCCTTAAGCGTCGGTCAGGCCGCCCGCATATCCGGCGTAACCCCCGCCGACATATCGGTACTGCTCATATGGCTTGAAAAGAATGACAATAGGTCGGCTTGAATAACTCGGTAATTTATGCGCCGATAACTCAAAACACAATAACATTTAACACCACTTATAAAACCGCTCCCCCTGTTCGCTTTTGAACCGAGAAGCGATTTTTATATCAAATCATATCTTTTTACAAAATTTAATGTTTTTCTTGACAATTTTACCGTTCATTGTATAATGAAATTGGAAATGTAGTAAATTTTCCACATTGTGCATTGAATACAAGGAGGTAGAAGTATGAGCAAAAAAATCATATGTGTTGCAATTTCGCTGTGCATAGCCCTGTGCGCCGTTTCGGCGGCGGGGGTTTCGGCAGGTGCATCAGCCGAAGCATTTCCCAAATTCGAGCAAATCGACAAAGATGCCGAAGTGATAGATTATATGATGACGACTTTAACCGACATAAACAATCCTGACACATATTATATATTCTGTCGTTTTCCAAAATTCTATTTGACTATGTCGGACCAAGCAAAAAGTCAAATTAAACAAATAGACAGATTTTTTGAATTGTGTAAACACTGGCAGACATACAACAATTGTCCGGAAGATGTTTCAAAAGCTATTACCAAACTGGAAAATTCAGAGATAAAAGATGGACTATATGATAGACTTATCACAAGAACATCGATTGACTATTTGGCGCTGGACACTGAAGAAAGAGAACAAATTAAACATTTTGATGTTTTGAAATCAGCAGCCGAATACAGCATAAATAAATACAGTTTCTACACTAAAGGCGATATAAATTTCGACGGCGGAGCCCTATTTGAGGATTCCAGGTTGATACTTGACTATATTGTACATAAAACGAATTTAATAGCCAAACAAATTGAATTAGGCGACATGGACAACAACGGTAAAGTAACTGCAAACGACGCTTTGATAATTTATAAAAAAGCACGCGAATTATTTTCTAAGCCTGTATTTCCGCTGATGGCAATTATTCCGGCTGATGAGGACGCAGAGGCTCTTGATTATATGCTCGAAAACACCAAAGAAAATGACACTTACAATATCGGCACAATGTCTCTTATCTACCTTTCTCTTTCCGATGAGGCGGCCGGTCAGGTCAAACATTTCGACAAATTGATTGAGTATTGCAGGCTTTCCGCCGAAGAAGATTTTCCCGACAAAAACACCGCTGAATTGGTTTCCGATATGATAGACAGCTTTCCCGATCAGTCGGAAAATGGGTACGAATTTCAATCTGCGGTGTCAAAGGCAGGAATATGTTATTTTGCATTAACAGAAGAACATAGAAACGCAGTATCTAATTTTGATAAATTAAAATCCGCTGCCGTACAATTAAGTAACAGCTCTGGATTTTGGCTTTACGGTGATGCAAATTTGGACGGTGCGGTCAATACAACCGACGCTTTACATACTTTGCAATGCGCCGTCAAATTACGAGATTTTAATACAAAGCAGAAAAAGCTCTGCGATATTGACGAGGACGGAATGATCACGGTAACCGACGCGTTAAAGATTCTTCAGTATGCATGCCGTATCCCGCTCCCGCCCCTCCCGCGAAAGTGATGAAGAGAGATTTTTTATTTTTTCTTCAATAACGCAGAAAAAGTACAATGTTAAAATCAACGTAAAAATAAAAGCACATATAAAAAAGCGCACGGATTTTTTCCGTGCGCTTTAGTGTTGAACATAATCAAGCAAAGTGCTCTGCATTAAATAAATCAAATACATCAAATGCATCGCAAATGCAGCCGCATTGAAAACATCTGCATTGAGATCATCTACATAGAATGTATCTTGTTCTTAAAATCAGCTCCGTCGGTGTCGACGCCGTAGCGGCGGTTTCGGCGGCGTTCAAAGAACTTTTCGGCCACTGCGCCGAACTGGGCATAAGAAAGCACATCTTCCTCCTGCTCGGCAAGGGGTTTTATCTCTTCTCTGAGCTTGTCAAGCTCGGGAGACAAAAGGTCTGCAGGACGGCAGTCGACAGGCTGCTCATCACCGATTATCTTTTTGCGGAAATCGGGATTGATCTCAACGGGAGTTTTGCCGTATTCACCCTTAACAAGGCCTTTAAATTCCTTGGTAACCGTCTTGTAGCGCTCGCCTAAAATGACATTAAAGACGGCCTGAGTGCCGACGATCTGGGACGTGGGGGTAACAAGGGGAGGAAATCCGCAATCGGCTCTGACCTTGGGAACCTCGGCAAGCACCTCCGAAAGCTTGTCTTCCTTCCCCGCCCCTTTAAGCTGAGAAACGAGGTTGGAAAGCATTCCGCCCGGCACCTGATAGATGAGGGCTTTGGCGTCGGATGCAAGGAGCTTGGGATTCAAAAGGCCGCTTGCAATATATTTTTCCCGAAGGGTAGTAACATACTTTGAAATTTCGTCAAGGGCCACAAGGTCAAGTTCCGTGTCGTATTCGGTTCCCTTTAATGCGGCTACCATCGATTCGGTTGCGGGGTGGGATGTGCCCAGCGCCAGCGGCGACATTGCCGTATCGATTACATCGGCGCCGGCCTCTATTCCCTTTAACATAACCATAGATGCAAGACCCGATGTATAGTGGGAATGAAGCTGTACGGGCAGGCTGACCGTCTCCTTTATGGCCTTAACGAGATCGTAAGTGAAATAAGGGGTGAGCAGTCCCGCCATGTCCTTGATGCAAATGGAATCTGCACCCGCGTCCTCGATCTGTTTGGCATAGTTTTTATAGTATTCGAGATTAAAAACAGGACCCGTGGTGTAGGAAATGGCCACCTGAGCGTGAGCCTTTTCTTTTTTTGCGGCCGAAATGGCGGTTTTAAGGTTGCGGATGTCGTTTAATGCGTCGAATATTCTGATTATATCGATGCCGTTTGCAACCGATTTTTGCACGAAATATTCCACAACATCGTCGGCATAATGGCGGTATCCGAGCATATTCTGACCGCGGAAAAGCATTTGCAGTTTTGTATTTTTGCAGTTATCCCTAATTATCCTCAGCCTCTCCCAAGGATCCTCGTCGAGAAAGCGCAGGCAAGCGTCGAAGGTGGCGCCTCCCCAGCATTCAAGGGAATGGAAGCCGATTTTATCGAGAAGAGGAAGCATGGGGAGCATTTCCTCGGTGGTCATTCTGGTTGCGATAAGCGACTGATGAGCGTCGCGAAGCACAGTTTCGGTTATACCGATCTTAGGCATATTATCCCTCCTTAACCGATGGTTGCGATGAGAGTGCCGGTTTCGACGGTATCGTCTTTGGAAACGTCAACCGAAAGCACGGTGCAGTCTCTCGGGGCTTTGATTTCGTTTTCCATCTTCATGGCCTCGAAAACAACTATGACATCACCCTCGGATATCTTTTCCCCTGCCTTAACATTGATGCTTAAAATGGTTCCGGGCATGGGGCAGAGAATTTCTTCACCGTCGGCAGAAGCGGCAGGAGCGGCTGCGGGTGCTTGGGCTGCAGGAGCAGCCTGCGCGGGCTGAGCGGCGGGTGCAGGTGCTGCGGCCGCAGCAGGTGCGGGAGCGGCAGGAACAGAGGCCGATGATCCTTCGGAAAGCTCCTCAACCTGCACATCATAGGTTTTTCCGTTAACGGTTATTCTTAAATTTTTCATATCAATTACCCCCAAAAGTTAAAAAGGAAAATCAGTGTGTTTTTTTGCCGGTCTTGTCTCGCGCTTGGCATCAAGCATATCAATAGCCGTCGATAGCTTTTGCCTTACCTCGGATTTAGAGAAAATGTCGTCCACAAGGCCCTTTTCGGCAGCGTAAACAATGGATGCCGAGCTTTCGACATATTCCTTTGAAAGAGTTTCTAAACTCTCACCGTTTTTAAGACGGTCATCATAAAGCACGATTGCCGCGCCCTCGGGAGACAGCGGAGAAATCACGGCCTCAGGGAAGGCAAAAACTATATCTGCAGATGCGCCCTTTGCGGCAAAGGCCGAATATATTCCTCCGCAGGCTCTGCCGGAAATGACGGCAATTTTAGGCGTTGTAGCCTCGCAGTACACGCTGCAAAGCTGGGCAAGAAGTCTTGCGCCGAGGGCGGTTTCGGAAGCTTTGTCGTTCTCAAGGCGGTCAGCGTCGATTATCGAAACGACCGGCAGCGAAAAGCAATCGCAAAAACGCACGAATCGGGAAATTTTAACTATCGAATCGGCGTCAAGTTTTTGATCCTTTGTAAGCACGGCACCGCAAGGTTTCCCGTTAATTCTGCCAAGCAGCGTTTCGGCCGATTTGCCGAAGTCATCCGAAAGGTGTATTTTATCCCGGGCGTCCAAGAATTCGGCGTTAATGACCGGGCAAACAGTCGGCTCGCCGCCCTCGTAAGCGTTAAGCGGTGCAAGATTGTTAGACGGAACGACCGAAAGGATCGACCTGACGGTTTCGGCAATATCGTCCTTCTCCGCAGCAATGTGAGCGGTGCCGTTTTTGGCGGCTGTTTCGGCCGTTCCGACATCCTGCCCGTTTTTATAAAGGGATGCGGGGTTAAGGGACAAGGTTGCATTTTGCTCCATAACGGTAATGTCGAACTGGGAGCAAAGCACAGCATTTTCACCGGTGCATTTTCCGAGAACCACGGCGATCTGCGGTACAACGCCCGAAAGCAGGCTTGCTGCATTTATAAGCTTTGAGAAGGAGTGAAGCGCATCTGCTCCGTCATCAACATATCCGCCCTTTGAATCGAAAATTCCGATAATGGGCTTGCCGTTTTTGGCGGCAAGGTCATAGATTTTAAGGATTTTTTCGGCCTGAGCGCGGCTCATAGCTCCGCCCATTGCCTCGGGATTCTGGGAAAACACATACACTCCCTGGCCGTCCACCGTGCCGAATCCGCAAACCGCCTCGGCAAGGTCATTCCTGTTTTTGTCGAAAGCTCCGATTTCCACAAAGCTTTGCTCGTCCAAAAGCTCAAAAATGCGCTGCTTAGCAATTCCTTGGTCACTCGCCTTTTTAAGCTTTGATGTGATTTTATCAACACTCATATTCTTTCCTCCACATCGGGCGGAAAACTCCGCCGTCGGCTGATTTATGATTTGAAAACCTTGTTTAAATGGCACGGCTGCCCGCCGATTTATTGCTGTTTATAAATGAATGCGTTGATTTTTAATTTCGGATATATTTTTAAGCTTGTCCGGCAGACAATCCGCAAATAACGGCATATTACTGACAGCAGCATTGCGCAGGTGCTTGCAGCAATCAGGTCTTTGCCCCGCCGCTTTTGGCTTTGGAAAGGGTTATAAGATCCCTTATCTCCTGCTTTTCCAGCAGTCGCCATTTGCCCACCGGCAGTCGGCCCAGTCTCAGGTTTCCGACGGCCACTCTTTTAAGCCGCGCCACCTCAAGGCCCACCGATTCGCACATTTTTCTTATCTGACGATTGCGCCCTTCATTGAGCTCAAATTCAAGCACCACCCGCTTTTCATCGTCCACAAGAGGAACAATGCTGCACCTTGCGGTTTTTTTACCGTCGATTACAATGCCGTTCGACATTTCGAGCAACTGCTCATCCGAAACCGGCGGACGCACCGTCACCCAGTAAATCTTCGGAACGTGTCCAGACGGATGGGTCATAAGGTTGATAAACTCACCGTCGTTTGAAAAGAGGAGCAGTCCCTCGCTGTCCTTATCGAGCCGACCTGCGGGAAGCACCCGCTCGGGGGCATCGTCAACAAGATCGGCGACGCATTTTCTCGAAAGCTCATCGTTCATGGTGGTCACATATCCGCGGGGCTTGTTAAGCATAATATACACCCGCTCGTTTTGCCCGTGAACCACCTTTTTACCGCCGACGGTGACGATGTCTCCGTGTATTCTCACCTTATCGCCGAGATGGGCGGGATGTCCGTTAACCTTGACCTTTCCCCGCTCGATAAGCTCCTCGGCCTTGCGGCGGGAACAGTATCCGCATTCCGAAAGGTATTTCTGAAGTCTGATGGGTTCGTTTTTCATATTGTTCTCACTTTGCTTTTTTCTATTTATGTTGAAAGGATTGATTTGAAATTATCATTTAAACTATATCTTTTGATGCAGTTTATTTAAACCGTTGTTCGAGGCCGTTACTTGAAGCAGCTACTAAACAATTGCTTAAAGCCGTTGTTTGAAACAGCTGCTTAAATTCGCTGCTTGGTGACGTTACTTTGAAGTAACGCTCTGCTGCCAGGTGGTGTCTTCGGCCGTTTGAGTCATAGTCAGAATGTACCAGCTTTTATCGACCTTAACACACACAAAAGTGACCTTCTGAGTATCTTCGTTAAGACTTCCCTTGGTTGTAACATCGCCCTTGACAAGTGTAACGGCGCTGACATTCATCTCGCTCATATCCTGACCGTTATATTTCCCGTCTTCAAAGCTCTGTTGCTCGGAAGAAAGAGAACCTTCATCTATGCTTATGGTTATATTATCCCCGAAATCGGGATTCTGCTCATCAGATTTGAGCGAATCAAACATTTTCTGCATAAGGGCGTCTCCCCCACCGTTTTGCTCGGCGTGCTCCTTTATACCGTCCGAAAGGGAGGGTACAACGCTGTCACAGAGCTTGTCAAAATCCCGTTCGTTAACGGCAGAAATATATTTTATGGCAGCGCCCTCGGCCGTAGAGGTCACGCGGTTGGTTATTCTCGGCAGCACCTTCCACACAAACAGGGTTATGAGAAGAGCAAGCACAACGGTAATCAGCGCGACGAAAAACCACAGTCCCCGTTTTTGCCCTTTGGACATCTCGCTCATTTTTTTGTTTATTTCACCCGCATAGTCGGGTCTTATTTTGGTCTTTTTATTTTTTTGAATGCTCAAAATCACACCACCGAAAATATATTCCAATACTAATTCATAATACCACCAAAAATTCCTTTCGTCAACAGATTTGTTGCATAAAACAAAGATAAATAAGGCCATTCACAAACAAAAGCACCCGCCAAACAAAAAGCTCGTATAAAAGCCTCCTTTTGCGGGTGAAATTGTACTATAATACTTTTGTTTTTCGGCTGACAAAGCAGCTGCATCACACAGCCGCTTTACCCTGTTCTTCGTCATAAGCCTGTCTGACCGCCTTGGCCAGCTGATCGGCGCAGGATGTGGGTTTCATTCCGCAGGTATTGCCCAAAAGCTTCTGTTCAATCTGCTCGACGGTAAATCCGTCCACAAGCTTGGAAATGGCCTTTAGATTTCCGTTACATCCGCCGATAAATTCTATGTTTGATACCTTGTCGCCGTCCAAATCAAAATCGATTTCCATAGCGCAGGTAAATTGCGTTTTATATCTGTGTCTCATTTTTTACACCTCATTTGTTTTTTCTTGTTTTATTTTACTACCCTTCTTTCCCGTTGTCAACAAGGGCTTTTAGAATGCATCGAGCAAGCTTTGAGAAAAAGCCTATTGCAAATTTTAAATGTCATTTTAAATTTGCAATCATTTAAGCGGTTCCAATTAAATTTCACAAGAATGGATTATGCAAGAAAATCGGGAAAAATAAGAGTAACAAAGTTTATCAGATAAGGAATGACTTTAAAATGAAAAATACCAAAAAGAAAACAAAGGTCAGAATATGGAGCTTTGCGCTGGCGGCGGTTTTGGTGCTTGCGGGATTTGCCGTAAGCGGATACGCTTCGGCCGCCGAATACAGCACAAGGCTGGGCATAACCTACGAACGAAATTTATCCGAGCTTTCGGAACACATCGACAACATCGAGACTGATCTTTTAAAGGGCAGATATGCCGTCACTTCCTCAGGGGCTTCCGATCTTTCAATGAAGCTGTGGAGCGAGGCTCTTTCAGCCAAAACCTGTCTTTCGGGACTTCCCACAAGCGGCACCGAGCTTGACAATACCTATAAATTTCTTTCTCAGGTCGGCGAGTTTTCGCTTTCTCTTGCAAAGAAAATATCTAAAGGTGAGCAAACATCCGATCAGGAACAGGACGAGCTTGAACAGCTTCTCGACTATGCAAAGCAGATAAACAATGAGGTCGCCGAGCTTTGCGTTACCATGAACGATGACGGAAAATGGGCCGACAGCATTAAAAATTCCATTTACAAAAACAACGAACAAATATCGGCCGATTTAAACGAAGGCTTTAACAATGTTGAGGAGCACCTTTCAAACTTCCCTACCCTTCTTTACGACGGTCCCTTTTCAGATCACATTTTGCAGGCAAAAGCCGTGTTTCTTGACGGAAAAAGCGATGTAACGGCCGATGCGGCAAAAAGTACGGCAGCAGCTCTTCTCGGCACTCAGCCTGAGAATCTATCCGACGGCGGCGAGGAAAGCGGAATTATTCCGAGCTACAATTTTTATTATAATGACAGCTGTATTTCCATAACTAAGGCGGGCGGATACTGCTCCTATATTCTAAACAGTCGGGAAATTTCCGACTCGGTATACGGATATGACGAATGTCTTGAAAAAGCAAAAGATTTTCTCGGCCGGCTTTCGCTGGGGAGTTTTAAGGAAAGCTATTTTGCCTTAAACGAAGGGGTATGCGTCATCAATTTCGCATATACAGAAAACGATATTATCTATTACACCGACCTTGTAAAGGTGGGAGTTGCCACCGATACCGGCGAGATCGTCACGCTTAATACTCAGGGGTATATTATGAACCATAAGGAAAGAAGCTTTGACGCGCCCAAAAACGACATTTCATCGGCAAGACAAAAGCTGTCGCCCATACTTTCCAAAAAGTCGGAAGCATTGGCGATCATTCCTCTTGACACCCAAAATGAAAAACTGTGTTACGAATTTCTCTGCGACGGGCAAAACGGCGAAGAAATACTGGTTTATATAAACGCCGACACCCTTGAGGAGGAAAAAATACTGGTCGTGCTAAAAACCGACGGCGGTGTGCTGACAAAGTAGCAAGGCTTGCGCATCGCAGCAATTTTCTCATATGTAAAACAAGAAATTCTGTCTGTTCCCTCACTCTTTTCCTTGCCGATGCTGTGTAAATCAGATATAACTTGATTTTCGCAGCAGAGCGATTATAAACCATCTTTTGGTCGTTTTAAATCTTGTTCGGCAAATTCCGACTTTACTATTGAAAGTCGCATAAAAAGAATGTATAATCTAAATGGTATTGTACCGTATGAAATTGCTCGCTCGATTGCAGAATGCTATTGTGCAGCTGTGATTTTGAAGTGCACATTCTGCGTTTTTTCAGCAATGATTTTAAAGTGTGCTTTCTGCGTTTTTTGATTTAATCGGTGCAATTCAAAAAACGGCAAAGAGGGAATGTTTTTTGAAGATTATAATTATCCGACACGGCGACCCCGATTATGAGCACGACACGCTAACACAAAAGGGCGTTAAAGAGGCCGAGCTTTTAACCAAAAGAACGGTCAATATGGGTATAGATGAAATATGGTGCTCACCGCTCGGACGGGCAAAAGCCACCGCAGAGGGCACTATAAAGGCTCTCGGTAAAACTCCGAGAATCGAAAGCTGGCTGAGAGAATTTGACGCTCTCGTCCCCCAGCCCGAAACCGGCAATCTCAGCTATGCCTGGGATTTTCGCCCGAGAATTTACCAAAACGACGATCTAATCTATTCCGACAGGTGGATGGAATCTCCTCTTTACAACACCGAGGATTTCAAAACAAAATACGAGCAGCTTTGCCGAGGGATAGATGAAATGCTGGCCGCTCACGGTTACAAAAAGGAAGGGCGCATTTTCACCACCGAAAAGGGAAACGACGACACCCTTGCTCTCTTTTGCCATTTTGGCGTGGAAGGGTTTATTCTTTCTTATCTTTTCAGCACCAGTCCGCACTTTTTTCATCAGAATTTTGTTGCCCTGCCCACATCGGTAACCACCATATACACCGAGGAACGGGAGGAAGGTATCGTTGCCTTCCGATGCTGCGGATACGGCGATATTTCTCACCTTTATGCCGGCAATGAGCCCCCCTCATTTTCGGCGAGATTTTGCGAGAAATTCGATTCTCCCGACCGTCACGATTGATTTAAAAGTATTTAAAAAAAGATAAGCAATACAAAAAACGAGCGCAAAGCGGGTTAAAAGCACCTGCCGACGCTCGTTTTATTATTATCAATTATTTATTATGTTTGACCGTTCTTGTATCGCGCCCGCTTATGCCATGCTTAACAGTGACGACGCTCACGGGTTCACAAAAACCGATTAAACATCACCCGGCAGTCGCAGCTTCAAGACCGCTTTGCTGTTCAAAAGTTTCATCTTCCTCACTTTTCGCAGGAAGAAGATTGGTCATACTTTTAAGGCTTATACCAAGGGTGGATGCGTTGTGTAAAAGTGCCGAAAAGGTGGGTTGAATAACACCCGTTACACCCAAAAGTATCAGCAGGAAATTGAATCCCACGATGAACCGATAGTTCCTGTCAACACGGGACATAAGCTCGGTCGAAAGCTTTCTTAAAACAACAAGCTGAGAAAGATTCTCCGACGAAACGGTTATGTCGGCAACTTCACGCGCAATGGCAGCGCCGCTGTTAATGGCGATACCCGCGTCGGCCTCCGAAAGAGCGGGAGTATCGTTGACTCCGTCGCCTATCATTATCACGCACCGACCGTTTTTGCGCTCGTTACGTATGAACTCGGCCTTATCTTCAGGCAGCACCTCTGCATAAAACTCATCAACGCCGACGGTTTTGGCCACCGCTGCCGCAGTTTTGCGGTTGTCCCCCGTCATCATGACAACCTTGCTTATGCCTAAATCGTGCAGACTGTCGATGATGTCTCTTGCCTCGGCTCTGAGCGGATCATAAATACATATAACCGCACGCAGCACGCCCGAAACAGCAAGATAAAGATGGGAATATTCTTCCGAAAGACTACTAAACTTATCCTTTTCATCGGGCGGAATGGTACAGCCCTCGTCCTCAAAAACAAAGTGATAGCTTCCGATGACCACTTTTTTGTCCTCCACCGTACTGGAAATTCCGTGAGCGACAACATATTCAACCTTGGAATGGTATTCCTCGTGATTAAGTCCCCGCTTTTTTGCCTCCTCAACAACGGCGTTGGCAAGGGAATGAGGATAGTGTTCCTCAAGACAGGCGGCAAGACGAAGCATATCATCTTCATTTCGTCCCGAGAAGGTGACAATCTCGGCGACCGTGGGCTTTGCATAGGTCAAAGTGCCTGTTTTGTCGAAAACCACGGTATCGGCATTGGCCACCGCTTCAAGAAAACGGCCACCCTTGACCGAAATGTTATGTTTGTTACCCTCTCTCATGGCAGAAAGCACGGCAATGGGCATGGAAAGCTTTAACGCACAGGAAAAGTCCACCATCAGCACCGACAGCATTTTTGTTACGTTGCGGGTGAAAAGATATGTAAGCGCCGTGCCTCCGAGGGTCAGCGGAACCAGCCGATCAGCCAGTCTTGAGGCCTTGTCCTCGGCGGTGGATTTAAGCTTTTCCGACTGCTCGATCATTTTGACAATGCGGTCGTATCTTCCGCCGCCGGCGGTCTTTTCGACGAGGATGGTGCATTCCCCTTCCTCAACCACCGTTCCGGCGTAGGCATAACTGCCGTTTACCTTTCTGACCGGCAGTGATTCACCGGTCATAGAGGCCTGATTGACCATTGCTTCGCCGTCGCACACCTTACCGTCGAGAGGTATCATATTACCTGTGCGAACGATAACCTTATCGCCGGCCGAAATATCGGAAAGGGACATCAATATTTCCCCTTCTTCGGCCTTTACCCATGCCTTGTCAACGTTTAAGGCCATTGCTCCCGCAAGGTCGGAAACCGATTTTTTATGAGTCCAGTCCTCGAGCATTTCGCCAAGTCCCAGCATAAACATAACCGATCCCGCGGTGCCGAAATCCCTTCTTATGAGCGAAACGGCCACGGCAGTCGCGTCAAGCACCGAGACCGACAGTTTTCCGTTAAGCAGAGATTTAACCCCTGCCTTTATGTATTTGACCGAGCGGAAAATTGCAATGGCCGACCGCACAAACGAGGGTAAAAAGAGCTTTGAAGCAAATCGGCGAAGCACCGAAAAGACAAGCCTATCCTCAAAATCGCGGTTGAGCTGACGGGATGTACGGTCGGGAACAAGCCCTTTTTTTTCGGCATTTTCAAAGGAAAAACGGGCAAGAGCCGATATGAGATCCGAGCGGGAGCAGCAATAGAAAATGACGGCGTCTGCCGTACGGTCGAAAACCTTAACATCCTCAACTCCGCAAATTGATTTCAAATAGTATTCGGCAAGATCGGCCTGCCGCAAAGACAATTTTGAAATGCAAAAATGAATCCTGATTCTACCCTTTGATTCGTGCAGAACCTGACACTTCATAAATCTGTACCTCCGAAAAAAGAGAGTCGAAAGGACATTAACCGCAGCGCACGCATTTAACCAAATCAGATCTAATCTAATCTAATCTAATTAAATCCCATTTCAAAGCCCGTTTTAGCAAAAGACACTGTCAATTGCCGCCTTGATACGATTGGACGTGCTTAACTTCGGTTGCCGGATGATTGCAGAACGCAGCTGAAATTACCTTGCACAGGTCCTTTGTTACTCGTCTGAACCAGGCGGCTTTTGCCCGACTCTCTTTAAAAAACTCAAAAATATTTACTCGGCCGATTCTTCGGTCTCAGCCTCGTCGCAGCATCCGCAGGAGCAATCCTCGATGACTTCCTTTTCGGCGGCGCATTTTTCGTTAATATCCTTTGCGTCGGCCAGAATATCTTCGGCATTCTCTTTGATGGCGGTTACCTTGGTCATAATCTCCTCTTTGGCTCTGAGAGCGGCAGCGGTGGAATAGGTATATACCTTTCTTGCCTCACGGCTGCTGAGAATTTTGAGTCCGGCGGTTCCGAACAGTACGCCGCCCGCAAAAAGTCCTAATTTTCCGAAACTAAACTTCATTTTTAAAACCTCCGTTCAAAATACAAAACAAGGACAGACAGGCTGATTAGCAAGCCGCCCTTTTTCTTAAGCAACCGATGGATGTTTGACCACCGATTGTTTAAATCAATTTTATCACCTTCAAAAGACAATGTCAATCAAGTCAAAAAAAATTTACATTTTATCGTGTGAGCACACATAGAAATGTCATTTGAATACCGCACAGATTTTGCATAAACGGTATATTTCTTATCATAAATCGGTTTTTATAAAAATGCCGTCCCAAAATGAGACGGCATGGTTTTAAAAAGCACTGAAATATAAAAAAGAACAGCGTATTAACGATATGAAATCTTCAAGTAAGAGCACATCAATTTTTAAGGCTCTGCAAGGGTGCCGGAAGCCTTCCGCCGCGGGAAATAAAGGTCAGCGGAGATGCGGTATTTACCCTCATAACAGGGCCGTTGCCCAAAAGGCCGCCGAAGGACAGCTCCTCCCCTTCCTTTTTGCCGATAGCCGGAATAAGACGCACGGCGGTGGTTTTGGAATTGACCATTCCGATGGCTGCCTCGTCGGCAATTATTCCCGAGATGACCTCATCGGGAGTGTCCCCCGGAATGATTATCATATCAAGTCCCACCGAGCATACCGCCGTCATAGCCTCAAGCTTTTCTATCGAAAGGCAGCCGGATTTTGCGGCGCTGATCATTCCCTCGTCCTCGGAGACCGGGATAAAGGCGCCCGAAAGGCCTCCCACATGAGACGAAGCCATAACACCGCCCTTTTTGACCGCATCGTTAAGCATGGCCAAAGCGGCGGTGGTTCCGCAGGCTCCGCACTGAGAAAGACCCATTTGTTCAAGTATACGAGCCACCGAATCTCCCACCTCTGGAGTGGGTGCAAGGGAAAGATCAACAATGCCAAAGGGCACGCAGAGCCGTTTTGAGGCTTCCATCGCCACCAGCTGACCCATTCTTGTAATCTTAAAAGCGGTGCGCTTTATAATGTCGGCGAGGCCGTCTATGGAACAGTCTCCCGCCTTTTCGAGAGCACATTTTACGACGCCGGGGCCGGAAACACCAACATTGATAACGCAATCGGGCTCTCCCACTCCGTGGAAGGCTCCCGCCATAAAGGGATTGTCCTCAGGAGCATTGCACAGGGTAACAAGCTTTGCAGCGCCGATACAGTCCCGATCCTTTGTCAGCTCTGCCGCCGCCTTGACCGCCTTTCCCATCATTTTAACTGCGTCCATATTGATGCCGGCCTTGGTGCTTCCCACATTGACCGAGGCACAGATGTGATCGGTTTCGGAAAGGGCGGCGGGAATGCTCTCTATAAGGGCATAATCTCCGTCGGAAAAACCTTTTTGCACAACTGCAGAGTATCCGCCCACGAAATTTACTCCGAGCTCTTTAGCCGCTCTTTCAAGGGTTTTGGCAAACTTGGTCAGGTCAGCCGACGGACAGGCAGAGGCCAGCATTCCGATAGGCGTGACCGAAATGCGGCGGTTTATTATGGGAATACCGTATTCGCTTTGAATCTCATCGCACACCGGCACAAGCCGCTCGGCATAGCCGGTTATTTTGTCGTATATTTTATCGCAGGCTCTGTTGATGTCGCTGTCTATGCAGCTAAGCAGAGATATTCCCATTGTAACGGTACGGATGTCGAGGTGTTCTTCCCGTATCATATTTATGGTTTCCATTATATCGGAGGGATTAAGCATAAAATCGTCCTTTCTGCCCCGCCAAACTTCCGCTCGAAAGCTTGCTTTTTCGGAAATATTTATTGGGCAGTATTAGTATTATTATTTTTGAAATATTTTTCAGGGTATTTTACCGTCACACGGCAAAATCATATGCGGTGCATGGAATTGAAAATATCCTCGTGCATTGCGTTAACAGTCATTCCGATCTCGCTTCCCGCCTTTTGAATGGCAAGGGCAAATTCAGAAAAAGGAACAGTACATTTGTCTATTTCCACCTGCATAACCATGGTGAACATTCCGTCGACCACCTTTTGGTTGACGTCGATAATGTTAATATTGTTGTCGGCGCAAAGTCCTGCGATTTTTGCAAGGATACCTACCCTGTCGGTTCCGATGACCGAAATAATGGCTCTCATTTGATAATTCCTCCGTTTAATTTCTTTTGATAAAGGTGTTGAAAATCATTTGAAACAAGCGCTGTATACGGCAGACGAAGCACTTGTAAAAAGGATTATAACACAAAAAATATTTATTAACAATATTTTTGGTAAAAAACTCTGTTATTTTTTGATTCGATGTGGTATAATGTTTTGCAACAATATATTTGTACGAGGCGAAAGGTTATGAACTATAAAAATATTGTGGACTTTCACATTCATACCGACAATTCCGACGACGGATTTGACCCGGTTATGCTTATGTGCGAGCACGCCGTCAGTGCGGGGCTGCGCGCCGTCGCCATAACCGACCACTGCGAATGCAGCCGCTACCGTGCCGAAACATATCGCTTTGACAAGGCAATACGCCAGAGCTTTCTTGAAGCGAAAAAGGCCAAAGGCGCCTTTGCAAACCACCTTATCATTATGGCGGGAATAGAGCTTGGTCAGGCTACCCAGGATTTCGACGCGGCTTACGACGCTTTGGGCGCAAACGAATATGATTTTATACTGGGCAGTCTCCACTGTCTTAAAGGTCAGCCCGACTTCTGGCAGGTCGATTATGAAAAGAACGATCCCTTTGAATTTTTCGATATGTACCTTGATCAGCTCTACGAGCTTGTTAAATGGAACGGGTTTGACAGTCTTGCCCACCTGACCTATCCCCTGCGCTACATAAACGGCGAGCATCACTTCGGTCTTGAGCTTTCAAACTATGCCGAAAAGGTCGACGAAATATTAAAGCTGCTTGCCAAAAACGAAAAGGCGCTTGAGATAAACACCTCCGGCTACCGTCAGGCATACGGAAAGCCCCTGCCCGATTTTGATGTGGTTAAAAAATTCAAGGAACTGGGCGGAAGATACATAACCTTCGGCTCGGACGCCCACCACGCCACCGATGTCGGCAAAAACATCGCCGACGGAATGGAAATGGCAAAAGCCGCCGGATTTTCCTATCTTACCATTTACGAGCAGCATGTACCTATGCTCGTTCCGATAATTTAGTTTAAATAACTTAGTAAGATTGAGTTTTAATCGGGCATCAAGTAATCAGCTGATTTGATCATCCGATTGCTTTTTCTCGTAAGAATACCGCAAATAAAAACAGAACGGAGAATTGATATGGATAAGCTTGCAAAACTGCTTTTTAAAAACGCCAGATATTCTGTGACCGACCTTGCGGCAATGCTTGACACAACCGAACAGGACGTCAGGGACCGCATCAAAAAGCTTGAAGCCGACGGCGTTATCAACGGATACAGAGCCCTTATAAACTGGGAAAAGCTCGGTGACAAACGCATTACCGCCATGGTCGAACTCAAGGTAACACCTCAGCCCGACGCAGGTTATGAGGAGCTTGCAAAAAAGATAATGCAATTCGACGAGGTATCGGATCTCTACCTTATGTCGGGAGCATACGATTTTCTCGTGACCGTCAAGGCCGATGATCTTCAGTCGGCGGCAATGTTCGTTTCCCACCGCTTAGCTCCCATCGAAGGGGTCACCTCCACCTCCACCCACTTTATGCTCAGAAACTACAAGCAAATGGGCGCGAGAATCTGCTATAACACCAAGGACGACAGGGGGATATTGTCGTTTTGATGAACTACAATAACATACTTAATCCAACAACCGTTGCGCTCAAGCCCTCGGGAATAAGAAAGTATTTCGACATTGCCGGAACAATGGACGATGTAATTTCCCTTGGTGTTGGCGAGCCGGATTTCTATACTCCCTGGCACATTCGCCAGGCGGGCATTTCCTCACTCGAATCGGGATACACAAGATACACCGCAAACGCAGGGCTTTCAGAGCTTAGAAAAGAAATTGCCAACTATTACGATCGCAAATTCAGCGTTAAATATGATGCTAAAACCGATGTGCTCGTGACCGTCGGCGGATCGGAAGCCATTGACGCCTGCTTCCGCGCTCTCGTTTCGCCGGGTGACGAGGTAATCGTGCCCGAGCCGAGCTTTGTTTGCTACTCCCCTCTTGTCAGCCTTTGCGGAGGGCATCCCGTTCCCCTTAAAACCACCGTGGAAAACGAATTTCGCGTAACCGCCGGGCAGTTAAAGGAGGCCATATCTCCCAAAACAAAGCTGCTTGTTCTTCCCTATCCCAACAATCCCACCGGCGGAATAATGGAAAAGAAGGATTTGGAGGCAATTTCCGAGGTTTTGCGGGACACAAACATAATGATACTTTCGGACGAAATATACGCCGAGCTGACCTATGGCGGCAAGCACCACGTTTCCATCGCTTCTATCGACGGAATGAAGGAAAGAACGGTCATTGCCAACGGATTTTCAAAATCATATTCCATGACCGGATGGCGGCTCGGATATGCGCTGGGTCCCAAGGAAATAATAAAACAGATGACCAAAATTCATCAGTTCGGAATAATGAGCGCCCCAACCACATCCCAGTATGCCGCTATCGAAGCCATAAAAAACGGCGACAGCGACATTGCAAAGATGCGGGACGAATATGATATGAGAAGGAAGTTTCTCATAAAGGGACTTAAAAAGGCGGGGCTTGACTGTTTTGAGCCTCTCGGTGCTTTTTACGCCTTCCCCGGCATAGAAAAAACCGGGCTTTCATCGGATGAATTCTGCGAAAGGCTGCTTTATTCAAAACACGTAGCCGTCATTCCCGGAACGGCCTTCGGCCAAAGCGGAGAGGGTCATATACGCGTTTCTTATTGCTATTCTCTCGACCATCTTAAAACTGCCCTCGAAAAAATCGAGGAGTTTATGGGAGAAATATGAAAAAGCTGTCTTTAGAAGCCTATGCAAAGCTTAACCTTACCTTGGACTGTCTCGGAAAGCGGGAGGACGGATATCATGAGCTTTGCTCGATAATGCACCCCGTTTCTCTTTGCGACATTGTAACGGTCGAAAGAACGGAAAAAAGCGGCATTGCCGTTAGCTGCGGCAATATAAAGAAAGAGGACAACCTCGTTTTTAAAGCGGCCGAGGCTTTTTTTGAAACGTCCGGAATCCCGCATGATGACAGAGGCATTGAAATAACGGTGGAAAAACATATTCCCATACTCTCGGGTATGGGAGGCGGAAGCACCGACGGCGCGGCGGTCATCAATATTTTGGACGAGCTTTATGAAACCCGCCTCTCGCACCGAAAAAAAATCGGCATTGCAAAAAGCCTCGGTGCAGACGTGCCCTTTTCCCTTTTTAGTAAAACCGCCGTTGCCACCGGCATCGGAGAAAAGCTTGAATTTATAGAAAATTTTCCGCAGTTTTACTTTGTGCTTGTAAAGCCCGGGCAAAAAGGCTCGACCGCCGATATGTATAAAGCCCTCGACAGTCGAGGAGTCGTAAACGGAGAGTACACAAAAAAGGCTCTTTCGGCTATAAGAAGCGGCGATACCGCAAAGGGCGCAGGCTTTTTCAAAAACGACTTTGCTCTTTGCCAAGAGGTTGATTATATCTCAGCTATCGGTGCATCGGCCAAAGCCTTCGGCGCACTTACCACCTCGATCACCGGCAGCGGGCCTACCTGTTTTTCGGTTTTTGAGGACAAAAACAATTGTCTCGGCTTTTTCGAGCACATTTCAAAGAAATTTAAAAATGTTTTTCTTGCAAAATCGGTTGGATAGGTATACAATACAGTGTGGTGTGCCGAAAAAAGGATCACAATTTCAGTTTAATTGCGGTTAAACCGATTGATTTAATCGGTTTAACCAATTTAATCAGTTTAAAATAGCGGTAAAACGCTTTTACCAATTCCCGAAAGGAGATAAAAAAATGACTTATTCACAGGAAGTCGAAAATATGTGCGTAGTCGCAAAGGGTCCCCACCACGGACCTGCTCCCATTCCCGAAGAGGGCAAATGGATCGAAGCCAAGCAGATAACCGATATTTCCGGTTATACTCACGGCGTGGGTTGGTGCGCTCCCCAGCAGGGCGCCTGCAAGCTCTCTCTCAACGTTAAAAACGGCATTATCGAAGAGGCTCTTGTTGAGACGGTTGGATGTTCAGGAATGACCCATTCGGCAGCTATGGCCGCCGAGATTCTTCCCGGAAAGACCGTTCTTGAGGCTCTCAACACCGACCTTGTGTGCGACGCCATCAACACCGCAATGCGTGAGCTTTTCCTTCAGATCGTATACGGCCGTACCCAGTCGGCATTTTCCGACGACGGTCTTGTTATCGGTGCAGGAATGGAGGATCTCGGCAAGGGTGCCCGTTCCATGGTCGGAACCATGTACGGAACTAAGGACAAGGGCGTTCGTTACCTCGAAATGACCGAAGGATACTGCACAAGAATGGCTCTCGACGAGAAGGGTGAGGTCATCGGTTACGAATTCGTTTCCCTCGGAAAGATGACCGACTTCATCAAAAAAGGCATGGAGCCTAACGAGGCTTACAAAAAGTCTATGGGCACCTACGGCAGATTTGACGAAGCCGCAAAATATATTGACCCGAGAAAAGAATAAGAAGGAGGAATATTCTAATGGCACAGTTTGAAGGTTATGAAAGACGCGAGGCCAAAATCCTCGAGACTTTAAAGAAATACGGAATTTCCTCTATCGATGAATGCAAGGAAATTACCGTTGCAAAGGGCATAGATGTCGACCAGATCGTTCGTTCGACCCAGCCCATTTGCTTTGAAAACGCCATCTGGGCATACACCGTCGGTTGCGCTATCGCCATCAAAAAAGGTTGCGTAAAAGCTGCCGACGCCGCCGCCGCTATCGGTGAGGGACTTCAGTCCTTCTGCATTCCCGGCTCGGTTGCAGAAAACCGCAAGGTCGGTCTCGGCCACGGAAATCTCGGCAAAATGCTCCTTTCGGAAGAAACCGAGTGCTTCTGCTTCTTAGCAGGCCACGAATCATTTGCCGCCGCAGAAGGCGCTATAAAAATTGCTCTTAACGCCAATAAGGTCAGAAACAAGGATCTTCGCGTTATCCTCAACGGTCTCGGAAAGGATGCCGCTTATATCATTTCGAGAATTAACGGCTTTACCTATTGCGAAACCGAGTTTGATCCCTACACCGAGCAGGTCACCGTTAAAGAGGAGATTGCATTCTCCAAGGGCGACCGCGCAAAGGTAAAATGCTACGGAGCAGATAATGTTCCCGAAGGCGTCGCAATTATGAAGCTTGAGAACGTCGGCGTTTCCATCACCGGCAATTCCACCAATCCCACCCGTTTCCAGCACCCCGTTGCCGGCACCTATAAGAAATGGTGCACCGAGAACGGCGTGAAGTATTTCTCGGTTGCCTCGGGCGGCGGTACAGGCCGTACACTTCATCCCGACAATATGGCCGCCGGTCCTTCCAGCTACGGTATGACCGACACTATGGGCCGTATGCATTCCGACGCTCAGTTTGCCGGATCTTCTTCGGTTCCCGCCCATGTTGAAATGATGGGACTTATCGGAATGGGTAACAATCCTATGGTTGGAGCTACCGTTGCCTGCGCCGTTGCGGTTGAAGAAGCTTCTAAATAAGCTTTTAAAGTAAGCTTTTTCTAAGGTTTATTTACCGCTTTACAAAATTACAGCCGCCTGGCCTTTAGTCAGGCGGCTTTTTCGCGCAATTTCGGCGGTAATGGTAACGATAATAAAAGACTTTGCCGTTTTTGTCGGCCAGGTAAAAAGTTTATATTGCGGTAAAGCGTTTAGTACCCCTGTATATGCGCATTGCCAAAATGAAAAGACGGAGAAAGGTTACCCTCTCCCCGTCTTTTCGATATTTTAATGAACAGCTTTATTTCTTTTCATATCCCTGTTTTGCAATGATAAACAGCACAACCGAAAGCACGATTCCAACTGCCGAAATAATTCCCATCAGGCTGAAGTTAGCATTGGAAATAAGGGTAATGTCAAAGCCTTCCTCGCTCTGAATTGCGCCGAACACGGATATTGCATCGTAAACAATAACAGCGATTATCGAAAGCAGAGAAACAGAGGTAAGGGCAGTGTAAACCTTAGAATTCTTTTCTCTTACCATACGGGTAAGCTCGGGCTTTCTGAAGTCGAGAAGGCTGAACAGCCAGATTGCGCCGGCAACGGTCAGAATGGTCTCGGGGACCATATATGCCGAGTTGTAAACCAGAGAATAGACCAATCCGTCGGTATCGGGAATGGAAACGCCCGCCCATACCGTGCAGCCGGAGATAACATGGCAGATATAACGCACAAAGCAGGCAAGGATGGTGCCGAGGGTTATGGATGCGACGGGATCTTTAACAGCCTTTTTGAAGACTCCTGCAAGTCCCATTGCACCGAAAGCGATAAGATAATCAAGCAGTATTATCGCAACGGCAGCACCGAAGGATGTGGCATAAGACAGATTGCTTGCGCCCAAGATCATTTGGATAAGACCGTAGCAAAGGCCGGTAACCAGTCCCGATACGGTACCGTAGCGGTATGCGATGATGATGATGGGAAGCATACTGAAGGGTGTGACCGAGCCGCCGTAGGGCATTTTAATGACCGTTATAAGGCTGAGCACGGTGGCCGCGGCAACCATAACGGCGCTTTCGGCCAATTGTTTGGTTCGATTTGTTTTTTCCATATGTAACGCTCCTTTTTTGTCACGCCCGCCACGACGGTATAACGGCTTTTGAAGCTTTACGGCTGCGGGATATGAGAAAAACGCAGCTGCCTCTTCGCGAGCAGTATTCCGCCCTGTCGGCGCAACATTTCATTGAACAGGCAGTAAAAACAAAAACAGCCCTGCGAAAAGCAAGACTGAGCAAAGTTTTTTAAAACTTCCTTCGTCGGCATTATCCGCATCAGGTATAAGGGTCAAAAGTATACTAACTTTTATCTCAGCCGAATTTCATCAGCACCCCTGTTCAATTCAACTGTATTATATCACTTTTTCGACATTTGTCAACATTTTTCTTTAATTTATTTTAACGAATGTCGCCCCATATCTGTCCGTTTTAAATGCGTCCGGCATATTTCATCTTTTTGCCTTAATTTATTTTTACCGTCAATTAAGCAGCAGACCTGCACATGTAAATTAAAGCAATCACACGAGTACCGCTCATCGGTCATCTTGTACTGGCTCTTATGGCGTTAATGGCATTTTTTTCGAGACGGCTGACCTGAGCTTGGGAAATGCCTATTTCCTTTGCCACCTCAACCTGGGTCTTTCCCTTTAAAAATCGGGAATAAAGTATCTGTTTTTCCCTTTTGCCCAGCTTTTCCATGGCGTCCCGCAGCATAATGTTGTCAAGCCAGTTTTTGTCGTCATTTTTATCCCCTATCTGATCCTCCACATAAATGGTGTCTCCACCGTCGGAAAAAACCGGCTCGCTTAAGGAAAGCGGATCGACAATGCTTTCAAGGGCCATAACAACCTCCTCTTTCGGAAGATTCATCTGCTGTGCAATCTCCTCGATTTTAGGTTCTCTTTGAAGCTTCATCTGCAGATTTTCCTTGACCCTCATAGCGTGGTAGGCCGTATCCCTTATAGAACGGGAAACCCGCAGCTGACCGTTATCTCTTAAGAATCTTCTAAGCTCACCTAAAATCATCGGAACGGCATATGTGGAAAACTTCACATCAATGTCGAGATTGAACCTGTCTATGGCCTTTATAAGGCCGATACACCCCACCTGAAAAAGGTCGTCGGGATTTTCCCCGCGGGAAGAAAATTTCTGCACGGCGCTTAGCACCAGCCGCAAGTTGCTTTTAATAAGCTTTTCTCTCGATGCCTTGTTTCCCTCGTGGGCTTCCTTTAAAAGCTTCATTTTTTCCTTTTCGCTGAGCACGGTCAGCTTTGACGTGTCCACTCCGCATATTTCCACTCTGCTGTATTGCATTTTCCCCACCTCAATGGTATTATCGGCAGGGCAAAGCGCAATCATTCACAGGCAGGATTTAATTTTGCTTTTTTGTCAATTTTATCCATTTTATCATCATTTTTTTATATGATTGTAATTTTAAACAAATTTTAAAAATTTGTGATTTTGCAATTGATTTAAACGACATATAGTAGTATAATATACGGTAAGAAAATAAGGAGGTTGTGTTTATGTGCGTCAACACAAACAAAAAGGTCTCCTCGGCTAAAATTGCAATAATAGTTCTTTCGGTACTGCTTTGCATCAGCATTGCGGCTTTGGTTCTTGTGCTCGTTAACGGAAGGACCGGTATATCAACATCAAAAACCAGCGACAACATCATAACCGACCAACAGTCTTCGGAAAAAAGCGGAAGCTTTCCTGCCGTTATCCAAAACAAGATCGGTATGCTGCCTCTTGCGGCGAAGGCTTCTCCTTCGGATACAACGGTCATTTCTTTTTCCACCGAAAATTATGAAAGCTCGGTTCCCTTCACGGCACAAAATATGTTCCCCGGCGACGCGGTAACAAAAACCTTTGAAATAGATGTTGCCCATAAAAACTCGGTCACCCTCAACTTTACCGCCGATGTGAGAGAGGGGTACGAAAAGCTGGCCGAAGTTTTAAAGGCAAAAATCAGCGATCCCGTCAGCGGAGAGACGCTTTTCGACGGTCTTATGAAGGATGTCCCCGACGCATTGCAAAAGGAGCTTGCCGGTAAAAACTCCACCGACAAGGTTTATTATGAAATAACCGCCTATCTTTCCACATCGGTTGGCAACGATTATATGAATAAGTCCCTCATTGCCGATTTTAAATGGTGGGTAGCCGAAGAGGATGTTTCAAACCTGGACAAGCCCCCCAAGACCTTCGACAGTGCTGCTGTTTTTGTTGCAGGAGGTCTGCTTGTCGTTTCGACGGCCGCTATCATCATTTTAAAACGCTGCCGCAAGGAGAAAGAGGAGGTAACGGAGAATGACTGACAGTTCCCTTTCAAAAAAGCTCAGAGCTCAGATAATTGTTATAATCGCACTTCTCGTATGCCTCGTTATAACCACCTTTGCTCTTGTATATTCAACACTGACTTTGGAAAACAACCTTTTTTCCACCGGTGAGGTGGCCATAAATCTAAACGACTCAAAACCGGTAATTTCCGAACACGAGTTTATTTTCGAGCCGGGAATGACGGTTAAAAAGGATTTCTTCATTGAAAATGACAGCTCCGACGAGATATATTACAAACTCTATTTCGACAATGTCGAGGGCAATCTCGCAAACGTGCTTGAAATAACGGTTAAAGACGGTGACAAGACCCTTTACAGCGGGACGGCCGAAAGCCTTACGCGAGACAGCGTTTCTGCCGCCGACGACACGCTTAAGGTCAGCCAGAAAAAAGACCTTTCGATATATTTTTATTATCCCACGTCCACCGGAAACGACACACAGAACAACACCCTCACCTTCGACTTCTGCGCAGACGGTGTTCAGACAAGAAACAACCCGCAAAAATCCTTTTCATAAACGGCTTGCATCTTTATCTTAAATATATTTTTTAAGGAGAGAATTAAATGAAAAAGGCATTGAACATTATAAAGAACATCCTGGTATGGCTTGTGATGATATTTGCGGTGCTTATGATGATTTTCACCATTGTCTCGGTCACCACCTTCGATCGCGCCGACCGCAACATTTTCGGATATAAAGCATTTATCGTCCTTTCCGACTCCATGAAGGCCACCGATTTTGATGCAGGCGATCTTGTGCTTGTTAAAGAGGTTGACCCTGCCACTCTTAAAGAGGGTGACATCATCGCATACACCTCTCAAAACTCCTCCAACTTCGGCGAAACGGTCACCCATAAAATCCGTACACTGACCACCGACGACAGCGGCGCCCCCGGCTTTATAACCTACGGCACCACCACCGATACCGACGACGAAACCGTTGTAACCTATGAATATGTTATCGGCAAATATCAGACCAAGCTGACCGGCGTGGGCAGATTTTTCCAGTTTTTAAAGACCACTCCAGGATATATCTGTTGCATATTCATCCCCTTTGCCCTTCTCATACTTATTCAGGGAATAAACTGCATACGCCTGTTTAAAAAATATAAACAGGAGCAATACAGCGAAATAAAGGCCGAGCGCGACAAGCTTGAAGAGGAACGGGCGGAGTCGCAAAAGATGATGAACGAGCTTTTAGAGCTTAAAAAGCAGCTTCAAAACGGCACAGACGATGCAGCTGCAGCCGGTAATTCAACCGCAGAACAAACCGTTGCAAGTCCCGCACCTGAAAAAGCCGAGGCTACCGTAAGTGAACCCGCCGTCAGCGAAGCCGCAAACGTTGCCGAAGGCACAGACGGCATCGACACAAGCGACGTTGAATAATTTCGCAAAAACACGCAAATGCACATCTCTCTCAAGCACAAAAATTGATTGAATCAACCCAGCGGATGATCCGATCAACCAAACAGATTTCAACAACACCCAACGGGCAAAGAATTTAAAAATTTCTTGTTCGCTTAAAACTTAAAACACCTGAAAGGAGCCGAAAGAATTGGGCAAAAAAGGGCTTTTAAGCAGAATACTTTATATTCCCAAGCACGCCGAAGCCGAAAAAAGCGATAAATTTATTTCAATCATTATGCCGTCGATAGTCGGTATGGTGGTTTGTATGGCTTGCCTTTTCGGACTTACCTGGGCTTGGTTTACAAACTCCGTCACCAGCAAAACCGTTTCCATGGTTTCTTCAAATTTCTCCTGCACGGCCGAGATATCCCGCGGCGGAGAGGATATAACCCCCGTACCCGACAATGACGGCGCATACAGCCTTGAGCTTACGGCCGGTGAGGATTACACCGTTGCGGTCACCGTCTCAGAGGGCACTAACGGCAACGGCTATTTAAAGATAATCACACCCGATGAAGCCAATACCTATTACGCCGGTCCCATAAACAACCAATACGTCGTGCAAAGCTTTACGGTAGTTGTTCGTCCCACCGTTTCGGGCGTATATACTTTTGCTCCTCGGTGGGGTACACACAACGGCGGGTATAACATTCAGGGCAACCACCTCGACGATGACGGAAACCTTGTTGCATACAGCCTCACTTAATGTGCAAAGGCATTTCCCGTAACGTTATATTTATAACACAGATACAAAAACTCCCGAAAGCTGCGGCCTCGGGAGTTTTTTCTTGCTTTAATTTTTGATAAATGCAGAACAGATTTGTAAGAAGTCATATATTCTGAAGCTCTTTTTTGAGGGATAAAATGATCTTTTTTTCCAGGCGGGAAATGTACGACTGAGAAATATCGAGCATATCGGCTACCTGCTTTTGTGTATGCTCCTCCTGTCCGTCCAGTCCGAATCGCATATACATTATCTTTTTGTCCCGGCTCGGCAGCTTTTCAAGTACAGCTTTAAGCATTTTGCATTCGTCATCCTTTTCCACGTTAATCCCCACGGTATCGGGATCGGATCCGAGCACATCCGATAAAAGCAGCTCGTTTCCGTCCCAGTCGGTATTAAGCGGCTCGTCGAGAGACAGCTCGCCCTTAATTTGTGAGGTCTTTCGAATATACATTAAAATTTCGTTTTCGATACATCGGGAGGCATATGTTGCAAGCTTTATGTTCTTTTCGGGGGAAAAGGTTTTGACTGCTTTTATCAGTCCTATCGTGCCGATGGAGATTATATCCTCAATGCCCGCACCCGCCACATCAAATTTCCGCGCAATATAAACCACAAGCCGCAGATTGTGGACGATAAGCTCCTGTCTGACGCTTTCATCGCCGCTTTTGAGCCGATCCATCGCCTCGCTTTCCTGTTCCTTTGAAAGGGGAGGCGGAAGGGTGGTGGGCCCGAAAATGTAATCCACACGTTTTCCCGTGCAAAACCTTAATCTAATTTTAAACAGCAGCTTTTTCAGAAATTTTATCACGGCTCACAGTCCTTTCAAAAATATTTTTCCCAAGCAGTGCCTCCCACTCTCCTGTTTGCTCATCACTAAGCGCCACAAGGCAGCAATCGGGCTTGTATTCCTTTTTTTCATCGAAAATAATTACCCTGTCCGGCATAAATGCGGGCAGCACTCCTTTGGAGCCTACAACGCTGTACGGAATCAACCTGAATCCCTTTAGGTTTTCAAGTTTATCAAATTCGTTGCTAAAACGGCCGCCGAGACTATCACCAAGGTTGTCACAAAAGCTGCCGCCATGGCTATCATCCAAGCTATTACCAAGGCCATCACTTAAAAAGCTATCAATACCGTTGCCAACACTTTCATGACGCTTCTTCCCCTTTGAATTGCCGCAGCTAAAATTTGCGCAATTGCATATATATTGCTTTTTTGCAATTATAACAGGACATTCGGAAAAGCAATCGTAAAGCATATTGCCGGTGTCGAGAAACCCCTTAAGACTGCTTGTTTGTCCGTTTATTGTTATTTCAACGGTGTACTCGGGGGAAGTGCCCTCATCCTTTGAAAAATGCTTTTTAAGCAGCATCAGAAGGACGTAGCAAACGGCCGATGTACAAATAAGCAGCAGCGGCGACACATCAAAATAAACAATGTCGTTTTTTATTATCATACCTTTAGGTTTAAAGACCGCCCATATTCCGAAACATATGCCCGCATAAGCAAAAGAAACGGCAAAGAATCCGCCGAGCAGCGAAAAAAATCTTTTGCAGTTTCTAAATCCGAAAGCGGTCAGCACAACGGCCGATGAAACGACAAGCCTTAATAACACTCCTGAAATTGCACCCGTTTCGGGAAGAAACACCGCAAGAGAGCAGGCCGAAGCAAGGGCATCGGCAAGAAAAATTCTCAGTGTTCCCGCCCTCTGACGGCAGATTCTTTGGGTGGCAAGCAGGATAAAATAATTAACGATGAAATTGACGAAGATTAGCACGTCAATATAAATTACCTTCAACGGAATTGCCCCCTTCCCTTTCGGTATCTTGGATAAACTGCTAAAGCACAAAAGGTACATTTCCAAGTCCTGCAACGGCAAATCCGCCCACCGCTTAAAAAGCTTGATTTTCAGCTTTTAACGGTTTATCGTTTTG
Source organism: uncultured Oscillospiraceae bacterium (assembly GCA_905193225.1). Taxonomy (GTDB): domain Bacteria; phylum Bacillota; class Clostridia; order Oscillospirales; family Acutalibacteraceae; genus UMGS1484. The sequence goes on from CAJJNV010000001.1 coordinate 220,957, forward strand.
AATGCTACTGATTTTTAGACGGCCGTTCTTTCTATAAAAATTATACCCCTGTACCTCGGCTTTTTAAGTCGAAGTACAGGGGTAGTTTATCATATTATTTTGTCGAAAAAAACGTGCTTTGCCCGACAGTACACCATTCAGTCGGAGAATTAGTCAACCGTCGAATAATTGTTCGTCCGATCGTCAACCGCTTAATTGCTCGAAACATCGGAAGCGTCCACCCATTCGTATTCGCTTTCCTTATATGCGTCAAATGCGGGCTTTGTGATAGGCTCAATCTCAACATATTTTCCGCCGGCGGGTTCGGGGAAGGAGCTGCTGTCCAGGAGGGCACTTCCGTGTTCGCAAACGGGCGAATAATCATTCTTGAAATATCCCATAGCCGTATCGCCGCAGGAAGAGGTGGCGCAAAGGCCGGTGGATGTGCAATAGGGACGATAGCTGACACTGTCGGAAGGACGGAAATCACAAAGGGTCTTGTTCTTTAAGATCTTTGACATTGTTTCCTTCCAGATTACCGGAGAGGGATTGTATCCGTCGCGGACATTTTTGGAAGCGTCGTAACCGGTCCAAACTCCGCTGACATAATAAGGCGAGCCGCCCACAAACCAGAAGTCGTGGTTGTTATCAGTGGTGCCGGTCTTGCCGAATAGGGGCCAGTCGCCTATCTGCGCTCTGGTGCCCGTTCCGCCGGTTACAACCGTCTGAAGGATCTTGTTCATAATGGTGGATGTATCTGAGCTGATGACCTGGGAGCCCTGTTCATCCTGCTCGAGAACGACATTTCCGAATGTGTCGTAAACAACGGTGTATGTGGTGGGTTTATAATAGACGCCGCCGTTGCCGAAGGTGGCAAAGGCTGCCGTCATTTCGGTTACCGAAATACCGTTGACCGTTCCGCCCAAAGCCATTGAGGAATAGGTCTTATCGGTATGGATTCCGCCGTTTTCGTCCTCATAGCTGTCCACAAGAGTCGATATTCCAAACCGCCTTGTGAGGAAGTCGAAGCAGGTATCAACACCCAGCTTGTCGGCCATTCGAACGGCGGTGGCGTTGTATGAATTCTGAACGGCATACTGCACCGTCACATAAGATCCCGTACCGCTTTTGGCGGGATAGTATGTGTTGTTGCTGAGCTGAAGATGGAAGTCGTAAAGCTTTGAAGAATAGGTAATAAGGTTGTTTTCGATTCCGGGAGCATACACCGAAATGGGCTTGATACTCGATCCGGGCTGACGGGTGGTTCCGTATGCACGGTTGAGCGAACGGTTTTCGGTCTTTTCCCCACGTCCGCCGACGATTCCCACAATATGACCCGTGTAATCCATTATACACTGAGCCGACTGGGGTCTTTCGCCGCTGCCGTTTTCAGGGAAAAGGCTGTCGTCCTTAAAGGATTCCTCAAGATTTTCCTGAACCTGCTTGTTCATGGTGGAATAAATCTTGAGTCCGCCGGAATAGATCATATTTTCGGCTTCAGAGTATGAATAGTCATACTTTTTCTGAAGGTCGCTTATAACGTTTTCAATGACCGTATCGGTGAAATAGTTGTTGATCTTTGTTTTGCTGGCGGGATTGTCTGAATCGGTGGGGAGATCGCCGGCACTGCTGGCAAGCACAAGCGTTTCGGACATTGCCTGGTTATACTCGGCCTCGGTAATATATTCGCTGCCGAGCATTTCTTTAAGGCAGATCTCGCGGCGGGTCTTGTTTTCCTCTGGTCCGTCGATGGGGTTTATCTTGTTGGGAGTCTGAATGGTAGCAGCGAGGGAGGCGCATTCGAGCAGCGTCAGATCCTTGGCCTCTTTGTTGAAATAGTATTTTGCCGCCGTTTCGATTCCGTCACATCCGTTTCCGAAATGAACGGTGTTGATGTAGCACTCGATTATTGTCGATTTAGTGTATTTGCTTTCAAGGTTACGGGCACGAACGATCTCGCGGATTTTACGGTCGGAGGTCTGCTCGTTGTCCTTGGTGAGGTTTTTAACAAGCTGCTGGGTAATGGTGGAACCGCCCTGCTTGTCGCCGTAAAAGTCGAAGAACATATTGAGGAAGGCGCTGAAGGTACGTTTCCAGTCGACGCCCTCGTGGTCGTAAAATCGCTTGTCCTCAATGGATACAATGGCGTTTTCAAGGTAGGGAGAAAAGTCCTTGGCATCCACCCATATGCGGTTTTCGGTGCCGTGGAAGCTGGACATTTCGTAGTATTGTTCAATGTCGCTGTCGTAGGCGTAAACAATACTGGTATACTGGAGATTGAGGTTGTTAAGGTCATAAGGAATGCTGCCGTCCACAAATGCGAAAACATACACGCCAAAGGCTCCGGCAACAAGGCAAACGGTAATTATGCAAATGAGGAAAAGGGATAAAAGTGTTCTTTTGACTCTACCCATTTTTTTACGTTTGCGCTTACGGCTTTTGCTTGCCGCAGAAGAATATCCCGAAGAAAGGTTAACATTCCTCTCGGTCGTTTCCTTGGGCCTGCCGCTGTAAATGTCGGTGGAAGTGTCAACCCCTTCCAACGTGCTTTTATCGGCACCTGAAAAAACATCCTCCGTCTGTTCACCGAAAATGGAATTAATACTCCAGGGATCGGATTTGTCGGCGCCCGTTTTCGGACCGTTTAAATTGTCTATGGGCGAAAATTGCTCTGTGTCTCTTTCGCCGTTATTGCGGTTACTCACTAATTCTGCCTCCAATCAAGCGGATAAAGCAACTATTGATGAAATATATCAATGCCTTTTAAAGAGGGTTTCAGCCCCAAAATGCATTTGTTTTCAAAGCCTGAAAGCCGTAATTTCTACGCTTTGTTTCAAAGCACATTACGGCGTTTACATTATACCACAACATTTACCTTTTGTGTATAACAATTTTTTAACCGGCTTAAAATTCATTGTTTCTTAAAAAATTCATAATTACATTAAAAAACGGAAACCAAGCCGTCCCACGCATCCCATCGCATTTTGCATGGATTTTATCGATTTTTTGTTCAATTTCATTGTTAGTTACGATTAAAAGAGTGTTTTTTGAAAATAATAAAAACGAGGTGATAAAATTGCGAAAAAAGCCGCCTTTATTTTTCGTTTTCTTTCTGCTGACCGTTTTGTTGGCCGTTATTGTTCTTTTTACCCAAACAGCCAAAGATGAAACAGCCTCTCCCCTTCCGCCATCCGGCCTTTCGGGCAATTCATCGCCCATGTATGTTATGAAAAGCTACGGCGAAATAATCGGAATATATAATTACGGCGAAAACGAGCCGGTACGGCTGGTTAATGTGACCGTGAGAAAACTGCCGAAGAAAGATATCGACAGCCTCGAAGAAGGGATCGAAATATATTCAAAGGACGAGCTTAACAGCCTTTTGGAAGATTTTGATCAGAAATAAAGGACTTGCAAATTCCGCCGTCTTTCATCATAAACTGTATGGGTGATGAAATTGTTTGGATATATTATCGGTTTAATTCTGTCAAATATCGCATATTTTGCTCTGCACATAACCGGCGGAAATTCCTTTCCCAGTCCCCTTTCGGAAAAGGAGGAAAGCGAGGCTCTCGAAAAAATGAAGGAGGGAGATATGCAGGCCCGCCAAAAACTTATCGAACACAATTTAAGACTTGTAGCTCATCTTTCAAAAAAATATTATTCAGCCGTCCGGGATCAGGACGACATAATTTCCATCGGCACAGTGGGGCTTATAAAAGGCATTGATTCCTTCAATCCCGAAAAGAATTATAAGCTTGTAACATACATTTCCAGGTGCATTGAAAACGAGATTTTAATGAGCCTGAGAAATCGGAAAAAATCCAGTCAGGACGTTTATATGAACGATCCTCTTGATTTCGACAAAAGCGGCAACCCTCTGACCCTTGTTGATATAATCGCCGAGGACGACAATATTGTCGAAAAAATCGACAATAAAATCAAAATTTCAAAGCTTAAAGAATATATCGACAGCTGTCTTGACAAAAGGGAGAAAAAAATCATTTGCGAACGCTATGGCCTTTTCGGAAAAAAGGAACGCACCCAAAACGAGATCGCAAGGGAGCTTAACATTTCCCGATCCTATGTTTCGAGAATAGAAAAAAGAGCCCTTAAAGCACTTTACGAACAGTATGAAAAGATATAGTTTTTAGCTATTGTTGTGCAAGCCGAAAAAAACATAATCGACATTTAAGCGTGGTTATCCCAGCGCTTCAACCGCCTTTCTGACTGTGTTAACGCCGATAACCTCCATTCCCTTCGGAATGGAAGTGAGTCCTTTGACATTTGATGAAGGGATAATGCATCGTTCAAATCCAAGTCTTGCGGCCTCGTTGATTCGTTCGTTGGCGCGGCTTATTCCTCTGATCTCACCTGCAAGACCTATTTCTCCGAAGCAAATGACCTTTTCGGGAATAACCATATCCTTAAGGCTGGAAACGAGGGCCATCGCCACCGTCAGATCGGCTGCAGGCTCGTCTATTCTGAGACCCCCGACAATGTTAACATATGCATCAAGATTGGAAAAGAAATATCCCGCCCGTTTTTCAAGCACCGCAAGCAGCACATTCATACGGTTATAATCGAATCCGGTTGACATTCTTCTCGGATTTCCGAAAGAGCTTGATGAAACAAGAGCCTGAACTTCTGCAAGAATGGGGCGCGATCCTTCCATAACGCAGGCAACGCAGGTACCCGCCGCATTTTTCGGACGTCCCGAAAGCAGCATAAGTGATGGATTTTCCACCTCTCTGAGTCCCTGCTCGGTCATTTCAAAAACACCGATCTCATTGGTCGAGCCAAAACGGTTTTTAACCGCCCTTAATATGCGGTAGGACATATTTCTCTCGCCCTCAAAGTAGAGTACGGCATCGACAATGTGTTCAAGCACCTTTGGTCCGGCAATGGCACCGTCCTTATTGACGTGACCGACAATGAAAAACGGAATGTCATTTTCTTTAGCGGTGTGCATAAAGGCGTTGGTGGATTCCCTTATCTGCGGAACGCTTCCCGGGGAAGAATTGAGAGGCGACAGATTCATAGTCTGAATGGAATCGATTATGACCACGTCGGGTTTATTGATATTGACAAAGTTTATTATGGCCTCCACATCGGTGGAGGTCATAATCATTAGCTCATCGCAAAAAACGCCCAGTCGGTCGGCCCGCAGCTTGATCTGCCGGGCCGATTCCTCTCCCGATACATATAGAATGCTCAGTCCCTCAAGCTTTTGGCAGATCTGAAGCATAATTGTCGACTTGCCTATTCCCGGATCGCCCGAGATAAGCATAACCTCGCCCTTGACGATTCCGCCGCCAAGCACTCGGTCAAGCTCTTTGAACCCGGTTTTATATCGGATCTCGTTTTCAGACGAAATTTCCGAAAGACAATGTGCATTTGCCACGGCACTCGACCTTGTGGAAGTTGTTTTTACTGCAGGCTCGGGAGCAAGTCCCTCCGCAAGGGTATTCCACTCGTTGCAGGAAGGGCATTGACCGCTCCATCTCGAAGCCTTATAGCCGCAATTTTCGCATATATATACCGTTTTATTTTTTTGCGCCATTTTATTCTCCGTAAAAATAATGAAACAATTTAAGTTTTAAAATTTCGAATTGTCAGAAATCAAGGCCTGCTTACAGTGCTCTTTTTCCGACCGAGGCCTGAAGTATCATAAGGGCGTCGACGGCGTTGACCTTGCCGTCCTTATTAACATCCGAGACCTTCTTTTGTGCGTCGGTCAGGGTTC
>CAJJNV010000002.1 GCA_905193225.1 uncultured Oscillospiraceae bacterium
CTCTAACTCCCGCAATATCGTTTATATTTTGCTCGATAGCCTCTACCGTAAAGGGAAGCTTTTTGCGCTCCATTTTTTCCATAATGCTTTCGGGCGATTTAAGGCGGCTTTTGACCGTTTCAATGGGATTGCGGTCGTATTCAAGGGACAACTCCTCGTTTAACACATTGAATTTTGTGGTGACCTCCATTATGGCGCATTTGTAATATGCCATAAGCTCCTGATAAGGGCGGGCGCGGGTCTTTGCATATGACTGCACCTCTTTGGATGAAAGGCGGGAAATAAAAAGCTGTTCAAGCTTGTTGTTTTTTGATTGATTGGAAAAAAGCATTTTTGTATCCTCTTATATCTTTTTTGTTTTGTTCATTATAATACCCTGAAAAAATTTCCTCAACATACAGATTTAGACGGTTGTGTGAAATATGAGCAAAAATGGAGAAGTGTCCAAAAAAATGTCGGCTTTTGCCTTTGTAAAATCAATATTAAGGAATTTTAATCGGAAAAAACAAAAGTTTTAAAATTTCCTGTTGACATAAGACCTAAATAATGTGATAATATATAGAGATATCAGAAGGATGATTTTTATGCGAGTCATTACAGGTGTCGCAAGGGGAAGGAGACTTTCCACCCTTGAGGGACTTGATACCCGCCCCACCTCCCAAAGAAATAAGGAAGCGCTTTTCAGCGTTATACAGTTCGATGTTGAGGGAAGAAAGGTGCTTGATCTTTTCGCAGGCAGCGGGCAACTGGGTATAGAGGCGCTGAGCCGCGGAGCAAGCTCGGCGGTTTTTGTGGACAGCTCTAAAAAGGCTGCCGCCGTGGTCAAAAAGAATCTTGAAGCGACCGGATTCTTAAACAAGGCGCAGGTGCACTGCCGTGAATGGAAAACATACATTTCCTCGGCAAGGGAAAGCTTTAATCTTGTCTTTCTCGACCCGCCTTACGGCAAAGATATTTTGCTCGACGCAATACCCCTTTCGGCAAAGGCGCTTGAGAAGGGCGGAGTCATTGTCTGCGAACACGACGCTTCCGACAAGCTTCCCGAAAGCTTTGAAGGGCTTGAACTTTTCCGAAGAAAGGCCTACGGCCGAACGGTTTTCAGCTTTTACAGAAAGGAACAGGAAATCACTTGAAGGAAATAATTGCTGTTTGTCCCGGGAGCTTTGACCCAATGACTATGGGACACTACGACATTATCGCCCGTGCGGCAAAAATGTTTACAAGGGTCATTGTTCTTGTGGTTCCCAATGTTGCGAAATCGCCCACCTTTTCCCTTGAGGAACGGGTGGAGCTTATAAAAAAATCGGTAAAAAACCTTGAAAATGTCGAGGTCGATTGCTTCCACGGACTTCTTGCCGACTACATCAAAAAGGTTGGCGCGGGCGCCATTGTTAAGGGTCTGCGCGCTGTCTCGGATTTTGAATATGAATTCCAGATGGCGCTTACCAATAAAAAACTCTGCCCCGAGGCGGAAACGGTTTTTCTTACCGCCAAGGCAGAAAATATGTATCTCAGTTCGTCCATTGTTAAGCAAATCGGGAGTATGAACGGGGATATACGGGATTTTGTTCCCGCTGAAATTTATGAGGATATTATTTTAAGGCTGAAAGGAAGATAAAAAATGAATGTTGAAGAATTGCTGGATCAGTTAGACGATATTATGGAAAAGGGCTGGAGCTTTCCCGGCGGCCGCCGCGTTATTGAGGTTGAAAAGCTCAGAGAGCTTATCGACGATATCCGCCTTAATATGCCCAACGAGATAAAACAAGCCAAGAGTATCGTTTCCGATCGCGCCGACATTATCACCACCGCAAAAAAAGAGGCCGAGGGTATTGTCAGAAGCGCCGAGGAGCGTGCCCGTGCCATTGTGGCTCAGGAAGAAATCACCAAGATGGCTCAGGCCAAGGCTCACGAGATTGTTTCCCAGGCTCAGACCAAGAGCCGCGATATGAGAAAGGCCGCTCAGGAGTTTGTGGACGACATTATGCGCCGTTCGGACGAGGAGCTTACCCAGAATCTTTCCGAGCTGCGCAGAACAAGAGCCTCTCTTAAGCAGAACATTCCTTCGGTCAAAACCGAGGAGGAAAGCAAGTAATCGTTTTCTTGAAAGTTAACGGCTTTTGCAAAGAAAAGTTGTCTCCGTGATCGCGGAACCCTGCCGTTAAGACGGTATAAACAGGGCAATAATAAGAATGATGATTAACCCGGCGCAGTCCCTATGGGCTGCGCCGGGTTTTGTTTAATATTTGATCGGTGCAGGTCTTAAAAAAATATGGTTAAGCACCTGTTGTTTAAATGAAAAAGAACGGGCAAAACGGCAAAGCGGCAAAAATATAAAACCAAGGGGACTTTAAATTTGAAAGTGCTTTTTGTTGTGTACCGATTATGGTGCATACAAAATGATATTATATGAGAGTAAGCTGCCGATGAATCGGCAAATGCACACCAAAAGTACATTCACAAAAGAGTACATTATGCCCTTTACGGTGGTGAGCAAATTGGTTGGCAAACGGTTAAAAATGTCGTAATGTAGGAGAAATTTGATATGCAGTTTTTTAAGTTTGAGTTATCGATCAAAAATGTTTGTCTGACAAGCAACGAGCAAAGTCGGGAATTTATGCAGCAGAAAGCAAATTGAATTTTTTGCAAAAAGAAAAAAGTCCTATCGTTTTTTTGATAGGACTTTTAGTTTTGCAACGGATTTAATCGGTCTTTGTAATTAAATCAAATCTTAAATCAAAAATCCCGCTGATAATCAACGGGATTTTTGTTGGTGGGCCATCAGGGACTCGAACCCCGGACCGACCGGTTATGAGCCGGTTGCTCTAACCAACTGAGCTAATGGCCCTCGTTCTTCGCTTAACGAGCCTTTGAATTATACCAAACTACAATTTGTTTGTCAAGGGGTTTGACGGTAAAATTTAAAAAGGCGCAAAAATATCTTTTTTAAAGATAAATGTAAGGGCAAACGCAAACCGCCTCTGCGAAAAAATGCGGTACCGCAAAGAGGGCAGAGGCGGGAACATATGAATATCAGGATAAAGCAATGCTGTTGATTAAATGCGTTCGGCAAAATGCGCAAGGAAAAAACGCAATCCTTTGAGAATGATCTGTAAAGTCGGTTATTCTCCGAGCACGATAGGCTTGATGTTGCGGTGGCAGAACACGCTGAGCACAAGGCCTATTCCGAGATAGAGACAGACCGTTGAGGTGCCGCCGGCGCTGAAGAAGGGAAGGGTAACGCCGATAACCGGCAGGAGCGACAGGCACATACCGATGTTTATTATGCACTGGCCGGCAAACATTGCAAAAACGCCCGAACAGATGATTTTGCCCGATTTGTCTCTTGCCTTTTTGCCTACCTTGAGTATGCGGAAGCATATGGCGGCGATAAGTCCCATGGCGGCGAGACATCCGATAAAACCAAGCTCTTCGCCGATGGAGGCAAATATGAAATCGTTAAAGCCTAAGGGAATTTTTCCGTCCTGAACATAAGGACCGTGGAAAAGACCGTGGCCGAAAAGTCCTCCCGAGCCGATGGCCGTCTGTCCGCGGGATTGCTGATAGATTATGTCTGTGAAGCTTGCGGGATCGAAAAGCGCAAGCAGTCGGCTTTTCTGGTCGGTGTTCATAACAAAAAACCACATTATCGGAAGGGCGGCAGCGATAATTCCGCCTGCCGCGGCAAAATAGACGGGTCTGACTCCCGATACAAACAGCATGGTTAAAAAGATGAAAAAGATTACCATTGCGCTGCCGTCGTCACCCTGGAAATGTATGAGGGCGACCGGGATCATTCCGTGTATGCAAAGCAGAAGGACGTTTTTGAAGTCGCTTATTCTTTCGGGCTTTATGGAGGAAATGTGCTTTGAAAAAGAGATTATAAAGCCGATTTTCAAAAGCTCGGAGGGCTGAATGGTCTGTCCGAAGGGAAGTTGGAGCCAGGCTTTATCGTCGGTGCCCTCGGGAGCGAAGCCGAATTTAAAGGTTAAAAGTACAAGCCCTGTGGCAAAGGCGGCGAAGATGTACCATCTTTTTATGAAAAACTGATAGTCCACAAGGGAAATGAGAATGGCCACAAAAAGACCGAGAGCAAATCCGATGAGCTGAACGGCAAATTTTTGAGCACCGCTGCTGATGTATGTTGCCGAAAGCACCATTACCGCACCGAAAAGGCTGGCGGCGGTACAGAGAAGTATAAGAATCTTGTCTGTTTCGCGGATGTAGTCGGCTATTCTTTCAAAAAATTTTATCATAATAAAACCTCAAAGGCGTTTTTGTTTTATTATATTAGATTTTCTTAATATATTCAAGTAAAAATACTTTTCTTTAAAAATAAAGTGTGGTACAATAGAAAAAATATATGTGCTTGAGAAGCTTTTCCGAAATATGCAAAGGTTTTTCCGAAGTGTGCGGCGGAAGGTTTCTGTGAGGAGCTTTTTGTGAAAAGAGAAATTAAAACCTGCTGTGCCGCTCAAACTGAAGCAGCGGGCGAACAGCTTGGAAAAGAACTTGCCGAAAAAAATGAACCCGAGGTAATAGCCTTTTTCGGCGGAATGGGAATGGGAAAAACGGCCTTCATACGGGGCCTTTGCAAAGGCGTCGGATATAACGGAGACGTTTCCTCCCCCACCTTTGCCATCGTTCACGAATACGAAGGCGGAAAAAAGACGGTCTATCACTTTGATATGTATCGCATTTCCGGCGTTGAGGATCTTTATTCCTGCGGGTTTTTCGATTATCTGGGGCAGGGGATACTGGCGGTGGAATGGAGCGAAAACATAGTCGGCGCGCTTCCCGATGATTATTTGAAGGTTGAGATAAAAAGAGGCGACGGTGACGACTGCCGCGTAATAACCGTTGAGCAGATGGGGAAATAAAAGCCGTTCTGCCGAGTAAAACCGATTAAGGACAAGGAACAAAATGAAAATTTTCGCAATAGATACCTCGGCGGTGGCCGCTTCCTGTGCGCTGGCCGAGGATGGAAAAATTATCTTTGAATTTTATACAAACGCCGGACTTCAGCATTCCCGCACGCTGGCGCCTATGATCGAAAGCGCCTTTAAATGCACCGAGATTTCCATTTCGGATGTGGACTGCTTTGCCGTCTCAAAAGGCCCCGGTTCCTTTACGGGGGTCAGAATAGGCATTGCGGCGGTCAAGGGAATGGCTTTTGAAAAGGACAGGCCCTGTGTGGGAGTATCTACCCTTGAGGCTATGGCTTATAATCTCGAATGTGTAAAGGGCATAATATGCTCGGTTATGGATGCGCGGTGCAGCCAGGTTTACAATGCTCTTTTTGAATTTAACAACGGGGAGCTTTCAAGACTTTGCGACGACAGGGTGCTTACGGTGGATGAACTTGGAAGCGAGCTTAAAAATGAAAAAAAACCTATAATTTTTGTTGGAGACGGGGCGTTGTTGTGTTATAATAGATTAAAGGACAGCCTTTTTGATGCTCACATCGCTCCCGAGGGACAGAGATTTCAGCGGGCGAGCGGGGTAATAAAAGCGGCGCAGACAGCTCTTTCAAAGGGACAGAGCGTCTCGGCAGGAGAGCTTCTTCCTTCCTATCTGCGGCTTCCCCAGGCGGTGAGAAATCTTAAGGAAAAGCAAAAGGAAACCTGAAAAAAACAGATTGAGAAGAAAACTGATAAACCGGATTTGAATGTAGGTTTAAATAAACCTTTGCAGAAATCTGCAAAACAAAATATATTTCTGAAAGGAAATGATAATATGAAAATCGCTATTGGCTGTGACCACGGCGGATTTGAACTGAAAAACGAGATCAGGGACCATCTTAGGGACAGAGGCTTCGAGGTTGAGGATTTCGGCATTACCGAGCTTAAAAAGGTCGATTATCCCGAAATTGCCGTTAAGGTGGCGCACGCCGTTGCCGACGGAAAATGCGATCGGGGAATACTCGTTTGCGGTACCGGAATCGGTATGTCCATCGCCGCCAACAAGGTTAAGGGCATCCGCGCCGCCGTATGCTCCGACCACTTCAGCGCCAAATACACAAGACTTCACAACGACGCCAACATTCTCTGCATGGGCGGAAGAGTAGTAGGCCCCGGAGTAGGTCTTGAGCTTGCCGACCTTTTTGTCGACACCGAATATGAAGGCGGACGCCACGCCAAAAGGGTACAAATGATAAGCGATATTGAGCAGGGAAAGATGTGATCTTGCCTTGCTTTTGCGAGGTGCTCGGACACTGTGCGGTTTGAAAGGGTAATTTGAAAATCGGATGTGATTTCGGACGCTTTGTAATAAAAAACGCTGCGCATTGCCTGTGCGGCAGGTGCCGTGTCCACTCGGTGCGGTGCAAAACAGTAACACTATTAAGGAGAATATACTATGGAAAATGTAACAGTCGTAAACCATCCTCTCGTTCAGCATAAGCTGACCTTTATCCGCAAAAAGGACACCGGTTCCAAGGAATTCCGTGCACTTGTATCGGAAATCGCCACACTGCTTTGCTATGAAGCAACCCGCGATCTGCCCCTTATGGACATCGAGATCGAAACCCCCATTCAGAAGACCACCACCAAGGTGGTCGCCGGAAGAAAGCTGGTTGTTGTGCCCATTCTCCGCGCAGGTCTCGGAATGGTCGACGGTATGATGACCCTGCTTCCCGCCGCAAAGGTCGGACACATCGGTCTTTATCGCGATCCCGACACCCACAAGCCGGTTGAATATTACTGCAAGCTGCCTGAGGATATGCCCGAGAGAGACGTTATTGTTGTCGATCCTATGCTTGCTACCGGCGGCTCGGCTATCGATGCCGTTTCCCAAATCAAGGAGAGAAAGCCACACAGCATTAAATTCGTTTGCATGATCGCCGCTCCCGAGGGACTTAAGGCCTTCACCGAGGCACATCCCGATGTACCGGTATTTACCGCTGCGGTTGACGAAAAGCTCAACGAAAACGCATACATCGTACCCGGTCTCGGCGACGCCGGCGACAGAATTTTCGGCACACTGTAATTCTTTCGGAGGAACATACTTATGGCAATGATTTGTAACGACGACTGTATCAGTATGCTTTCGGGAAAAGACGAGCAGGGAACGCAAAAAAAATCCCATGCCGCCGCCTTCCCCAAGGGCATTCCGGTAAGTTTTAAATATGACGGAAAAGAAATTTCTCTCCACGAAGCAAAGTGCGAAGAAAAGGTCACCGGAGAGGAAAACAACCAGGAAATTTTCCGCCGCACCGTTCTCGAGGACGGCCTTGCGGTTGAGATGAAGGGTCATTTTTATGACAATCGCGTGGTCGATTTTACGGTGTACTTTGAAAACACCGGAAGCGAAAACACCAAGCAGTTGACCGAAATAAATGCCTATGACCTTAAATTTACCCCGCCTTTTGAGGGACCCGTGGATATGTCATCTCACTGGGAAAATCCCAAGTACACCATGGACGACGAAAAACGCCCCATGATCCACCTTATGCGCGGCAATGAGGGATGCAAGTATGCCACTCTTGAGGAAATGAGCGAGGAGTTTAAGACCCTTAAAGAGGACGAAAGCTTTGAATGCACCGGCTGCTCCTGCGGAGAATATTACTCTCCCTACTTTATAACCGACTGGCCGGGCGGCGGGGTTTGTCTGGCTCTCGGTTGGAGCGGATTCTGGAAGGCATATTTCCACATTAAAGAGGGAGTTATGTCCTTTAAAGGCGGCCTTAAACGCTGCAATTTCTATATGAAGCCGGGCGAAAAGCTTCGTATGCCCAGAGTTATGTATGTATACTGGGAGGGCGAGCCTGAGGACGGATACAATGCCTTCCGCAGAGCCTACATAAATTACATCGCGCCGAGAGACATCGACGGAAAAATTATGTTCCCGCCCATTTCTTCCCCCTGCCCCGACGAAAACGCCACCAACGGCGAAAACGAGATCAACTGGGTGCAGAATGTTATGGACGACACCGGTGCAGAGCTTTATTGGCACGACGCCTGGTGGCACGTGGGAGGATTCCCTGCGGGTCAGGGAAATTACACCTTCCCCATCGAGAAAAATGTCGACCACGAGCGTTATCCCAGAGGCGTTAAAATTCTCGGCGACATAGCTCACGAAAAGGGCTATAAATTCATGCTGTGGTTCTCACCCGAGTTTTATCCCGAAAACTGCACCATGGCCAACGAGCATCCCGAGTATATTCTTCGCGAGCCCGGCCGCAGGGGCGGTACCCTTAATATGGCAAGCGAAGAGGCTCTTGACTATATGATTCGCTACCTTGACGAGTGCATCAAGACCTACGGAGTTGACGTTTTCAGAACCGACGACGGTATCCACTGGGGCGATGTTTTCGCCAACGAGGAGGAAAACCGCGAGGGCGTACTGGAAATTAAGGTGGTCGAGGGACTTTATAAGCTGTGGGACGGCATCCGCGAGCGCAATCCCGGTCTTATCGTTGACAACTGCTGCGGCGGCGGCACAAGACTTGATCTTGAGCTTTGCTCCCGTTCCTATTCTCTTTGGAGAACCGACACATCGGTATGGTATCACGTGCTCGGCGATATGCTCCGCCACCCGGTGCTTAATCAGGTTATCAACATGAGCCTTAACCGCTTTGTACCTTTTACGGTCTGCGCCACCTGCAACTATGATCCCTATACCGTAAGAAGCGGATTTAACGGCGGTCTTACCATCAATATGGATCTTAGAAAGCCCGATTTCGACAAGGCAGAGCTTCGCAAGGCATATGCCGAGGTCAGAAGACTCCGCCAGTATTTCTTAGGCGACTTCTACCGTCTTATAAACGACGGTTACGATCCCTATTCCTGGTGCTCCTATCAGTATAATGTCCCCGAGGAGAGCAAGGGCTGCGTCTTTGTCTTCCGCAGAGACAATTCTCCCTATCCCATGGCTACCATTGGCCTTAAGGGCCTCGATCCCAAGAAAAAATATGAGGTCGATTTCTACTACGGATATGAAAAGGCAAAGACTGAGGTACTTTCGGGAGCCGAGCTTATGAGCTATAATGTTGCCCTCGAAAGCGCTCCCGGCAGCCTGCTTATGGAATACCGCGAGAAACTGCCGAGACATTACAGATAAGTTTATGGCTACGGCAATCGATTATATCGAATTTGTAATGGAAAGCCTCGGCCGAATCGGCACCGAAAATGCGCGGTATAAAAAGATGTTCGGCGAATATATGGTCTATGTTGACGACAGACCTGTGCTGCTTGTGTGCGACAACACGGTTTTCGTCAAAAAACTGCCCGAGATTTCGGAAATGATGAAGCATTGCGACGTGGGATTTCCTTATGACGGGGCTAAAGAACATTATATTCTCGACATTGAAGATACCGAGCTTACCGAAAAGCTTATTCCTATACTTCGGGAAACAGTGCCATGGCCGAAAAAAAGAAATAAAAAATCATAAAAATACGGCCGGACGAATGTCAGTTCAACTGACAATTCGTCCGGCCGTTTGCTTATAGAACAGAAAGGGAGTGCGACTGCACCGCCGCGGATAAAACGGTGGAAGCAGGGCTGTTTACCGCAAACGCAGGTGCTACATTAAACAAATTTGATCGGCAAGGCAATTTGGGTGATGTAAGAATTTTTATCATCGCCGGGGGTGGGAGGCCCTTCCGTATAATATTCCGTTCCTTTCCCGACCTATGGAAATACTTGTGTACATCTTATTTTCGCGGTTGATGAAATGCTTTTTTCGGCGGCCGACTGTCGGATACCTACCTCAACTGATTTCCCACGAGCTCGACCTTTAAAATGTTGGTGTTGCCGGGAGTGTCGAGAGGAATTCCCGCAACGACCACCACCCGGTCTCCGTCGGACACGAGATCGATCTGCTTGGCGCAGTCTACGGCGTGCACAAAGAGCTGATCGGTGGTATTTTGATATCTTGCGATGACCGGATAAACGCCCCAGGAAAGGGAAAGCTGGTGGAAGGTCTTTTCCACCGGCGTGGCGGCGACTATGGGCACATCGGGACGGAATTTCGACATTCTTCTGGCCGTTTGACCGTATTTTGTAAGGGCAATTATGGCGGCGGCATCTATGTCCTTGGCGGTGGTGCAGGCAGCGTCGCAAACGGCGTTTGTGGTGTCTTTGGCATCCATATCGTATTTAATGCCTCTGAATGTGGCAATGTCAAAGGCATCGTTTTCGGCCTGCTCGGCGATTTTTGCCATTGCACAAACCGATTTTATCGGAAATTTTCCGGATGCCGTCTCGCCCGAAAGCATAACGGCCGATGTACCGTCGAAAACGGCGTTGGCAACGTCGGTTATTTCGGCCCTTGTGGGAAGCTGGCGGCTTATCATCGATTCGAGCATCTGGGTGGCG
Organism: uncultured Oscillospiraceae bacterium; assembly: GCA_905193225.1. Lineage (GTDB taxonomy): Bacteria > Bacillota > Clostridia > Oscillospirales > Acutalibacteraceae > UMGS1484. The sequence goes on from CAJJNV010000002.1 coordinate 10,318, forward strand.
GTTATGACCATCTTTCCGGCACGGTAACATTTTCTTATAAACCGCTTTTGAAGGCCGGGCAGCCGTTCATATTCCACCTCGACTCCCATATCGCCCCTTGCGATCATTATTCCGTCCGAAAGTTCGAGAATTTCGTCAAAGGCCTCAATGCCCTGAAGATTTTCTATTTTGGAAATTATGCGAATGTCGTGACCGCCGTTGTAATCGATGAATTTTCTCAGTGCGATGACATCATCCTTGCTTCTGACAAAGGATGCGGCCACAAAATCCACGTCGTTTTTAATGCCGAAAAGCAGATCACTTTTGTCCTGCTCGCTTAAATACGGCATATCCACCGCCACATAGGGAACATTGATGCCCTTGCGGTCGGAAAGACGTCCGCCTGCGTCCACCGTGCAGAAAATATCGGTGTCGGTGGCGGATTTTACCGTCAACTTAATTGCGCCGTCGTCCACAAGGATGGTATTGCCCTTTTTAAGCTGAGAGGGGAGAGAAGCATAGGATATGGAAACCTCTTTTTCGCTGCCTTCGACATTGCGCGAGGTAAGTGTGAAATCCTGCCCCTCACAAAGCTTTACCGGTCCGTCTTTTATGGTTCCTGTGCGGATTTCAGGCCCCTTTGTGTCGAGCATTATTGCAAGAGGGCAGCCCCGTTCCTTCCTTATTTCCTTGACCATATCGATGTATTTCTGATGACCCTCGTGGGTGCCGTGGGAAAAATTGAGACGCGCCACGTTCATTCCGGCATCAATCATTTTGTTTACGGTTTTTTTGTCCCCGCTGGCGGGACCGAGAGTGCATATTATTTTTGTCCTTCTCATAATCTTTCCTCCAATTTTTGCTGTATATTAAATGTTATCCGTTAATTAAAGCAGTTTTTTGCCGGGATTTCTGCCGGCTGTTTTGTTTTGAAAACAGGGGAAAAAGTCATTTTTCGGCCGCGGCGGCGACAAAGGCCTTTAATATTTTAAGGGATACCTCATCTTTTTTATATGAAAATTCAGGATGCCACTGTACCGCCCACACAAATTTTTTGTCGGGCATAAATACCCCTTCGATAAGCCCGTCGCCGGATATTGCACATTCGCAAAGAGGGCCGGCAAGCCGTTTAACGGCCTGATGATGGTAGCTGTTGACGCTCATTTCGTTAAGATCAAGAAGGTCGTGCAGCGGTGTGCCTTTAACAATAGAGACGGTGTGTATTCCGCGATCGTATGGCGGTGACATATGGTGTTCCACGGTGCCTCCGTACTGGGTGTCAAGATCCTGATAAAGGGTACCGCCGAGATGGGCGTTTAAAAATTGTATGCCCCTGCATATTCCGAGAATAGGGCGGTCGGTTTTTATAAACAAATCCAAAAGAAGGGCTTCCTCCCTGTCTCTTGCGGGGCAAAGCTCTCCGCAGCAGGAAAGCCTTTCGCGGCCGTAAACATCGGGAGAAACATCCTGACCGCCGGTCAAAAGCAATCCGTCGCAAAGCTCGGCGGCTCTTTTTATGACCTCCTCGCTGTCGGTTAAGGGAAGCATTATAGGGGTGCCGCCTGCCGCTTCAATACCGTTCATATACCCCGGGAGCATCCATAGGGATTCCCTTTGAATATCATAAAGAGGAGATACTCCTATTATCGGTTTTTTCACGAAAACACTCCCTTTTAAAGGTTATAATATATTACACAAGTCGGCTTTTCGGGTGTAACGGATAAATCCCTAAAAAAATTCAGGACGCCCCCATAAAAATGAGAACGCCCTTGCTCTTCATTTTTGTATTATATCATTTAATTGTTAACTTTTCAAGAGTTAAAGCAATATGTTTAAAAAATGTTTTAATACGGAGCACGGCACAGACGGAAAAAGAGCTTTTTTCGACGGAAAAGATATTGTCATTAAATAAATTATGTTGTATAATTTTAACCGTCACGCACACAGACGAACACGCTTTCGGCGGAGAAAAAATCCCAGCGTCCCGTGTTAAAATGCCCGTTAATCCGACAGGATGAGCTGCGTTGTGGTTTGGGATATGGGAGACGGGACGGCTGCAATATCGGCGGCCGCCTGAGCTGCGTGCTTTTTTCGGAGGGATAAAAATGAAAAAAATAAAGCTTTATGAAGAGCCGACCTATGTTCTTGCCACGGTGCTTTTGGCTCTTTCGGTGGCCATGATCGCGGCGGCGGATTTCGGCGTTTCGATGATTGTCGGTACGGCCTACATAGTAAGCCTGAAGGTAAGCTTCTTAACCTTCGGAACGGCAGAATATATTGTCCAGGGGCTGCTTTTTATCGCATTTTGTATTATTATGAAAAAGGTGAAGCTTACTTATTTCTTTTCCTTTTTCACCTGCCTGTTTTACGGCTTTGTGTTGGATCTGTGGCGAAGCGCCGTTCCCGCTCTCAATCCGTCGGTTACTGCCCCGGGGAGCTTTTCGATGCCGGTGAGAATAACCCTTTTTGTGCTTGGCTCGCTGCTCACATCAGCCTCGGTGGCGCTCTTTTTTAAAGTATACCTTTGCCCGCAGGTTTATGATTTTTTTGTAAAAACGGTAAGCGGTAAGTTTTCGGTGCCACTGCCTAAATTCAAAACATTTTTCGATATAGTCTGTCTTCTGACCGCCCTTATACTGTCACTGGCTTTTTTCGGTGGAATAAAGGGCATAGGCGTGGGCACGGTCATAATGGCCTTCTTGAACGGTACAATTATCGGGCTTTTCGGAAAGCTTTACGACAAAATATTTGTCTTTGAACCGATTTTTAAAAAAGCGGCGGAAAAGTTTGAGTGACAAAAAGCAGATCTTCCGAAAAGCTCTTGTACAAATACCCTTGCGGCAAAGCAGGGGACGGCCGACGGCAATTTCGTTTTTGCCGTCGGCCGTGTTTTTATAAAAATTACGGGATTATCGGCCGCAATGGGCAAATGCAGGCAAAAGTATCCGCAAATTACAGCAAACAGACATTTTTTAGGTATATTCGTACGAACGGCGTGAAAAAAATCAACAAAGCACAACAAAAATCTGTCGAGTGTAAGAAAAAAGCAAAGAACCCAAAAAAGTCAAAAAAATCAATCCCTTTGCTTGACTATTTTATTTAAATATGCTAAATTTGGTGTGTGAGAGTTGCATTTTTGCGACAGAACTTATTATTGATTTTGCGGCGGGTGGAATCGCAGTGTCGAAATTACAAAAGACTGAGACTTTTTGTGTGCCGCAGCAAACCGAAAAGGGGCGAAAAAATGAAAATGAAACACAGAATGTTAAAAGCGTCTCTCAGCCTGATGCTTTCGCTGAGCCTGCTTTTGACAACCGCTATGGTTTCGTCGTTTGGCGCAAACGGCCTTGAAACCAAAAGCAAAAACACCGTTTACCTGACCGATCTTGCGGCCGAAAGCAGCAGTCAGCTCGACTTTGCTTCGGGTGCAACCTTCGGTACTCAAAAAGCCGATGGAAAAGATTATCCAAACAGTATAGCCATGACTCCCGGTGCAGATAATCCTGCCTTTATTCACTACGACTTGACCGATATGGGCTTTAAAACCCTTTCCTTTGCGGTGGCAAAGGCATCTGACAACACCGGAAACGGCGTTATCTATAAGGTAATCGTCGACGGCAGGGAAGCCTACAACAGCGGCGCTTTGAACAAAATTGCACCGGTTGAGCAAACGGTCAATATTGACGGAGCTTCGGACATTTGTCTGAAAATCGAATCGAACGGCGACAATGCCGGCGATCTTGCCTATTTCCTCAGCCCTTCGCTCGAGAAGGATGACAGCCTCACTGCTGTCAATTACGACAAGGTATCGCTGCTCTCTCTTTCCGGAGTTGAATCGACCAACCGTCTTGAAAAACTGTTCGGCGATACCGACAAGACATTTGTTCTTTCGGGAAATGCCGCCCGGTATCGCAAAAACGGCAGCTTCAACGGATTTGAATTTGATACCGGTATTTGTTTTAATGAGGTCTCGGGAGAAAGATATGTGCAGTATGATATCTCTAACTTAAAGGCATCAAAATTCTCTGCATATGTTGGTCTTGATTCTAAAAAGTCCACCGCCTCGGCAGGGAACACCAAGTTTGCCCTGACCATTGACAAGGGACAGGGCTTTGACAAGGGAGAAAAAATTGAAACTCCCCTTATGAAGGTCGGCGAATACTATCGTATTTACTGCGACATTTCCGACGCTAAATCCATCCGCATTGTAAACAGTGACGGCGGAGACGGATCCACGGGCGAGGCGGCTGTTTTTGCCGATCCTGCCGTGTATATTAAAGCCCCCGAAAACGAGCAGTCGGTGCTTTATGTCAGCGATATGGCGCTTTCGGACTACACAAACAAGGGCGATGTTATAAAAGATAAATCGGGCATGAAAAACCTTGTGGCCGGCGGAAAAGCATATAAAAAGGGATTGCTTGTAAATCCCACAACATATGATGGATACGGCACACCGAGGCCCATCCCATCTCAGCTTCATTACAGCCTTACCGGCATCACCGCCGACCGATTCAAGGCGACGGTCGGACTCTGTCTTTACGGCGCTGCTGCCGGAAACGGCGTTGTATTTACCGTTTACGGAGACGGTGTTGAGCTTTATAAATCGGCCGTCATAAAGGACGATAAAACCGTTGAGGAGATCGATGTTTCCATCAGGGGATATAAGTCTCTCTCCCTTCGCGTCACCCCTGAAAACGGCTCGGACGGCTGCCAGTCGGTGTTTGCCGATGCGAGACTTACCTTTGAGGGCGAAATTTCCGAAAATCACGGAAAGACTGCCTTTGTTGATACCGTTTCGCTTACCACCCTGCCTACATATTACCTTGATGCCTCCGAGGGCTACAACACTACCCCCGATGCAAAGGATCTTTTGTGTGCCGGCCGTCAGTTCAGCAAGGGTATTGCTTCCCATCCCAACGGAACCAGCAGTGCCGTTGCAAAATATGATCTTACCGGACTGGGTTACACCCGTTTTTCGGCATATGTGGGCAAGCGCGACAGATGGATTCCCCTCGATTCGCCATATCCCTATTATGTCCAGTTTATGATATACGGAGACGATGTGCTGTTAAGCTCCACCGACCGTATCGATTTCCTCCAGTATTTCTTTACCTCGGTTGATATAACCGGCGTAAACATACTTACCATCGAGCTTAATATGAGCAACGATTTCTACAACTGCGACAGCTCGGGCTGGTTTGAGCCCACCCTTTACCGTGAGCTTGACAGAGGAGAGGCTTATGTTACCTCTCCGCAGATCTATCCTGATCTGGTTGTGCCTTCTTACAGCATCGATATGAAGGGTGTTGCCCGTTCGGTCAATCCTGCGGTTGTGCTCAATTCGAGTGTTCTTTCGGCCGCTTCCGAGATCGATCCCTTTGGCGCATTCAGCTTTAACTTCACCGTTCCCGCCGGAGAAAACACCCTCGAAATAGTGTCGAAGGAGCTTTCGGCTCAAAAGACGGTTTACAGCACCAAGGTGCTGGCTCAAAAGGGAGACATAATAAAGCTTAACAACTTCCAGCTTGCCGAAGGTTCCTATAGCTCGTCTTCCTATTACCGCAACCAAAACCACCTGGGAAAGATTCTTTCGGTGGGAAGCCAAAAGGTGCTGTCACACGAAGGACTTTGCTGTCTGCCCAACAACGCTTCCAATATGGACGCCAACTTTGATATTTCCGATTTTGATTATACCTATTTCCGCGCAACCGTGGGACGCGACGATTTCGGCAATACCGAAAACCGCGTGAGATTCTATGTTCTTGCCGACGGCAGACAGATTGCCTTGTCTAACGAAATGGCACCCGGCCAAAGCCAGCTCATCACCGCGACGGTTCCGGCGAATGCCTCGATCCTTACCCTTCGAGCCGTTACAACCGAGGGAATCTCGGGCAATGCGGCAGACTGGATCGAGCCGATACTTTGCCGCTCGGAAAGCTCCCTTAACAAAAACGAGAAGAGCGAATTTTCCGCTTCGTCGGCCACTGCGGTCAATTCGAAATATAATTTCGGAGCGAGATTTTCGGCCGCACAGGGATTTTCACAGCTTTCGCTCCACACCTCCTCTTCGGGAGAAAAAGAGGTTGCTCTTTATAAATACACCCATTCCTTCAACCGCTCGCTTCAGGCAACACCGATTTATAAAAACGACAAACTGGCTGTTTCTGGCGGCTCGCTTAAAGTGGTGCTCGATCAGGTTGCACAGCCCGGGGAATATCTCCTTGTGGTTTACGACGGCATAAGCACAAGAGCATCGAAAAGCGATTACGGATTTGTTTATACCGACGGAACCTATACCGGAGCATTCCCCGAAATGTCGGTAATGTTTGAAGGCAATTCGGCAAGCTGCTTTAACTCCATAAAGGGCAAGACCGAGCCGGAGGAAAACACCGACAATACCGATTCCTTTACCGACGAGGAAAAGCAAAGAGCCAAGCAGAAGATCGAAGGCTATATAAACGACCTTTCGACCCTGCCCGTTTCCATGACCCTCGACGGAAAGACCTATGAGGGACTGTCGGCGGAGCATTTTGCAAGAATGAAAACCGAGACCTCCGAGGATAAGGATTACGGCAAGCAGAACACCACCGTTTACCTTGTAAATAAGGAAAGCAAGGTCAATCTGACGGTGGAATTTTCTGCATATCCCGATTATGCCGCATATGAGTGGACGATTTATTATACCAATCCCTCTTCCTACGGCGATCTCGACAAGAACGGAAAAATTGAGGCAGTTGACGCTCTCAGAGCCCTTCAGACCTTCGTGGGAACATATAACCCCGAGGGTGAAGATATATTTGTTACCGACGTTAACGGCGACGGAGAGATCACTACCAGCGACGCACTCATCATTCTCCAGTGTTCGGTCGGCTCAAACACAATGAGCCGCAACGGAAATACTGCTAAAATAACCAACCCTGTAGCCGCAAAGGCTTCCTTTGAAGGCGCAAATCCCTATATCGGAACATCCTATTCCGATATAAATAACGCCAATACCGCCCCCTATATGCCAATGGAGCTTTACCTTAAATCGGGAGATGAATACACCTTTGCTCCTTCCACCGGCCGTTCGACCGAAAATGTATTTCCCTATTATAATATCGAGCACGGCAGCGACGGCACATTTATGGCTATCGGTTGGTCGGGAACCTGGCAGTCGGATATCGCTTTCGACGGCAGCACCACCACCGTTACCGCAAAACAGCAGACCTTCGATTCCTACCTTAAAGCCGGCGAGCGGGTAGCCACTCCCACCGTTGCTTTTGTGGAATACAGTGGCAGAGATCTTTCCCGTTCGGCCAATCTTTGGAGAAAATGGATCATCGACTGCAATATGCGCAAGGATGAAAACGGAGAGATAATGAAGGGCGGACGCGGCGCTTCGGTTACCGGCAGTGAGGACACCAACAAAATCGGAAACCAGAACACCCAGATTGAACAGTTCAACTATCTGCTTGATAAGGGCGTTGACCTTAACTGGTGGTGGATAGATGCCGGATGGTATCCTACATCCTTTGACGACGACAAAACCACCTCTTCCTGGGCAGCAGTCGGCAACTGGACGGTGTCCAGCCGTTACGGCGATTTCTCGGAAGTGGGCAAAAACGCTCATGATAAGGGCAAAAAGGTGCTTCTGTGGTTTGAACCCGAGCGCTTTGCCCTTAACGTAAACGATCTTAAGGACGACGGAACTACACTTAAAAAGGAATGGATGACCGACTATGGCACCCTCGGATTTGACGTGGCGGGCCAGCATATGGTTAACCTCGGAAACGACGAGGCCAGAGAGTGGGTCACAAACCGCGTTATAAGCATTCTCAAAGCGGCAAATTTCGACCTCTACCGCGAGGACTTCAATATCATCCCTGCCGAATACTGGAAGCTCGGAGACACCGAGGGCAGACAGGGAATAACCGAAAACCTCAGCGTTCAGGGCCACTATAAGTTCTGGGACGATCTTATTGAAGCGGGATATTTCATCGATTGCTGCGCATCGGGCGGTAACCGCAACGATCTCCAGTCGCTGAGAAGAGCGGTATTCCTCCATCCCACCGACGCTCTTTATTCGGCATGGAACGCAAAGCAGGGCGGCGCTATGGTAATGTATCGCTGGATGCCCTACTTCGGTGCCAATACTTCGGGCGCGGCGGGTACCGGTGCAGAAGGTAAATACAACCTCCGCAGCTCCTTCCGTCCCTGGACCGAGTTTATCTATAATGTGCCCACCGAAAACGGAAGCGTCGACTGGAACCAGATTGCAGGCCTCTCCAAAGAGGTTGCGGGACTTCAGAATTTCATCTACGATCAGTATTATGAGCTGACCGAATGGAGCATCGGCGTTACCGACTGGCTTTCCTACGAGTTCTTCAATTCTGAACAAAATAAGGGGTATGCCATTGTCTACGCCAGAGAACGTACCGACGTCGGCACAAAGACCATACGCTTTAAGGGACTTTTGCCCGACAAGAATTACACCGTTACCTCCACCGATACTAACCTTAATGTGACGGCCACCGGACGGGAGCTTATGCTCGGCGGGGTTGAACTGACCCTCTCGGCTCGCTCCTCGGATATTCTTTATATAAACGCGGCATAGATGTTTTAAAAGCAAAAATCAAAGGGGTATCGGGTTTTTCCCCGATGCCCCCGTTTTGTTATAAAAAAGGCTGTATTTACGGGAATTTCAATGTACCGTAAATGCAGCCTTTTGTGCCTTAAAATTATATGTTGATTGGTGCTTGCCTGCCTGCCGCCGTATGTCATATGGGCGGCAGGAGGATCATTTTTGTGTGATTTACAATGCGCGGGTCGTTTGCAGCTGCTTATATTTGCCGACCTTTTTAACCTTTATCTGTTATTTGAGAGAATCGGCAATTTCAAGTACAAGCTTTTCGGTCTTTTCCCAGCCGAGGCAGGGATCGGTTATGGATTTGCCGTATTCGTGATCGCTTATTTTCTGCGCTCCGTCCACAAGATAGCTTTCTATCATCAGGCCCTTGACCAGCTTTCTTATGTCGGAATTTAGATTGCAGGATTCAACAACGTTTTTGGAAATTCTTATTTGCTCCATAAACTTTTTGCACGAGTTTGCGTGGTTTACGTCAACTATGACCGAGGGGTTTTTAAGCCCGCTGTGTTCGTAAAGATCGGAAAGCTCTAAAAGATTTTCGTAGTGATAATTTGAAATGTAATGACCGCTTGTATCGAGGCTGCCCCTTAAAATGGCGTGGGCGAGGGGATTTCCGCTGCTTTCGACCTCCCATCCGCGGTATATAAAGGTGTGGGGATGCTGTGCGGCGGTTATGGAATTCATCATTATATGAAGATCTCCGCCGGTGGGGTTTTTCATACCTACCGGAATGTCCAGACCGCTGGCGGTCAGGCGATGCTGCTGATTTTCCACCGAGCGCGCGCCCACCGCCACATAGGCCAACAGGTCGTTTAAATAGCGGTGGTTTTCGGGATAAAGCATTTCGTCGGCACAGGTAAAACCATAGTCCTTAACCGCCTTCATATGAAGCTTTCTTATGGCTATAATGCCGCTGAGCATATCGGGCTTGGCCTCAGGATCGGGCTGATGAAGAAGGCCCTTGTATCCGTCGCCGGTGGTGCGGGGCTTGTTGGTGTAAATTCTCGGAATGATAAAAATCTTGTCCTTTACCTGCTCCGACAGCCTTGCAAGGCGGGATATGTAATCGAGTACGGCGACGGGATTGTCGGCCGAGCAGGGACCTATAACCAGTATAAAACGGTTGTCCTCTCCCGAAAAGATGCTTTTGATCTGCTGTGCACGATCGTTTTTGACCGCAAGCATATCGTCGCTTGCGGGATACATCGCCTTTAAATCCTTCGGTATGGGGAGCTTTCGTTTGAAATTCATATTATTCATAAGACAAAATCCTTCTTAATCTCAAGTTTGTTTTGTGTGGCTGTAATGCGGAAAAAACGTGTTTCTGTGCGGTGGTGTGTATAGTGGCTTGTGAACTGATGTTTTTGAGTACAGGGTGCAGTTGGCTCGTGTGTCGCAGTACGAAGCAGGCTGCGACGGATAACTGTCAGCTGCTTTGCGAGCTGTTTATAACCGCGGCCTGATGTTATCTGTCAAACCAGCTTCTGCGCTCGGTGGAGGTCCTCATCATTTCACGAAGGCCCTCGCGGTCGTCCTTTTCCACCGCCGTATACATTTTATCAAAATTATCTCTAAAAGCCTTCATTTCCTTTAAAAGGGCGGGCTTGTTGTCGAGGAAAAGCTCGCTCCACATTTCATCGTTTATGCGGGCAATGCGGGTAAGGTCGCGGAAGGAGTCGCCGGTGTAGTTGACAAGGCCGTGGTCGTCGCTGGAGCACATAAGGGATACGGCGATGCAGTGGGTCAGCTGGGACAAAAATGCGATTATTTCATCGTGCCGCTCGGGGGAAAGCTCGGAAATGCGGGCAAAGCCGAGCGTTTCGCCCAAAGCCCTGCAAAGCCCGATTGCCTTTTCGGTATTTTTTTCGGTGGGAGTGACGATGTAGTTTGCCACCTTGAAAATCGACGAGTCGGCAAAAAGTATGCCGCTGCGCTCCCGACCGGCCATGGGGTGGGCGGCGATAAATTCCACATCTGGGCGAAGAGCCGACTGAATCTTTCCGACGATGCAGCCCTTTACGCCGGTCACATCGGTTATAACGGCACCGCTTTTAAAAAGTTGCTGGTTTTCATTTATCCATTGCAAAAAGACATGGGGATAAAGGGCAAAAATTATCAGATCGGCATTTTTAACAAGCGCCTCGTCGATGTTTGTTACGGCCTTGTCGGCAAAACCGTGGGCAAGGGCATAGTCGGCGTCGGATTTTTCTTTTGTTATGGCGTTTACGGTATATCCGTTTTCCTTTAAGGCCTTGGCGTAGCTTCCGCCCATGAGACCCAGTCCGATTATTAAAATGTTGAGGTTTTTATCAAGCTTCAATTAAATTCACCTTCACGCTGAGTTGTTTTATTTTTTCGAAAAAGTCGGGGAAGCTTTTGTTAACGGCCTGAGCGCCGTTTATGGTTCCTCCCACCCTTGCGGTGAGAACGCTCAGCGCCATAACTATACGGTGGTCGTTGTGGCCGAAAAGCTCACTGTCGGGAGCGCGCAGCTCGCCCGAAATGACCACCCTGTCGTCGTAGACGATCGTGTTTATTCCGAATTTCAAAAGTTCGGTTTTCATGGCATTAGAGCGGTCGCTTTCCTTTATTTTCAGCCGCTTTGTACCGACAAAATCGCCCTTTCCCTTAAGGGCGGCCATAGCAAAAAGCACGGGGGCAAGATCGGGAGTGTTGGAAAGGTCGATCTGATAGCTTCCGATATTTCTGAAAAGCTGGGGATAGAGCCTGTCCCCCTGAAGGCTGTTTTGGTCAAGCCCTTCTACAGTCACCTTTTCTGAAAGAGCCGAAAGGAAAGCAGCGTTTGACCAGTCTCCCTCAACCTCTTTTTCCTGGCTTAAAAACTTTTGTCCTCCGGCAATGAAAAATCCCGCCGGGATCCGTTTTATTTTTATTCCGAAATCCGCAAGGGCCTTTATTGTCAGCTCCACATAAGGGCGGCTTTGAAGCACGCCCTCCACCTTAAGCTCGCTGTCCCCTTCAAGTGTCGAAAGGGCAAAAAGCATACCGCTGAAATACTGGCTGGATATGCCGCCGTTTAAGGTGTATGTTCCCGCTTTGAGGGGACCTTTAACGGTTATGCCGTTTTCGGATTTTTTAAAGTAAAGACCGTGGTCAAGGCACATTTTTTCGTAAAGTCCGGCTCCCCGTTCAAGAAGTCTCGGTGAACCGGTCAGGGTTATTTCCTTATCAAAAAGCAGTGTAATAGGAAGAAGAAATCTTAAGGTGGAGCCGCTTTCTCCGCAATCGAGAACGGTTTTCTTTTCGTTATCGGCAGAGGTGAAAGAGCTCTTTATACCATTAAGAAGCCCTCCCAGCAAAATACTGCTTTTATCAAATTCAACACGGCTCGAAAGCGCTTTCAAGCACCTTGCGGTGGCCTCTATATCGTCGCTTTTGGCAATGTTATTGACCCTGCTTTGCTCACTTAATGCACCGCATATCATATATCGGTGAGCCATACTTTTGGATGGCGGGGCGCCGACTCTACCGAAGGGTGCCGATGGGGAAAATACCGCTTTCATCAAAATCCCTCCGCAAGAATGTCCATGGCCTTTAAATATCCGTCTGTACCAAGTCCCGATACGGTGGCAACAGCAGCCTTTCTTATGTAGCTTGTCTGGCGGAAATCCTCCCTTGAGCCGACGTCGGAAATGTGTACCTCCACCGTTTTAATGCCCACAGCCTTAACGGCGTCGAGAAGCGCCACGCTTGTGTGGGTATATGCGGCGGGATTGATGACTATGCCGTCAAATTTATTATATGCCGCCTGTATTTCGTCAACAAGGTCGCCCTCGTGATTGGATTGGAAAAGCTTTACCTCGACGCCCTTCTTTTTGGCATAGTTTTTTATCTTTTGGCAAAGGTCGTCGTAGGTTTCCTTTCCGTAAATATCAGGCTCGCGAATGCCCAGCATATTGATGTTGGGACCGTTTAAAACAAGTATCTTCATCCTTCAAAATCCTCGCAAATCTCATCTGCGGCGTCGCTTACAACGCCGTTCATTTTAATTCTTTTTCCCGAAGCAAGATATGTGTCGTACCGTTCGTCATATCGCTTTTTGATCGCCTCCCTGTCAAGGGCAAGGGGACGATCGGAGGTGGGAATTATCTGCTCGAGCGGACGGTCGAGAAAATATATTTTTCCGTTTTGCCTTAAACGAAAGACATTTTCGCTGCAAAGCACCGCTCCGCCGCCGGTGGCGATAACCGCACCGCATTTTGCCGCCGTTTCGAGAATGACATCCCTTTCGAGCTTTCGGAAATACTGTTCGCCGTTTACTTTAAAAATTTCGGAAATGTCGCCGAATCGTTCCTTTATAACGTCGTCGGTGTCGATAAATTCCCGTCCGAGTTTTTTTGCAAGCTCTTTGCCGATGGTGGTTTTTCCGCTGCCGGGCATACCCACAAGCACGATGTTTTGCTTGTTTCTTTCAAGCTTTTTAAAGACCCTGTTGATTTCATTAACTGAAATTTCGGTATCTATGAATTTTTCACAGGCATAGGCCGCCTGCGCCACCAGCATATAAAGCCCGCCCTCGGCCGGTATGCCTTTGTCAAGAGCTTTTTGCACAAGCTCGCTTCTCAGGGGATTATACACCGCGTCGATAACGCCGCAAAGCCCATCGAATTTATTTATGTCAAGAGCCGCACCCTCTATTTTCGGATACATTCCCGCAGGGGTTGTGTTGATTATCACGTTAGTATCGGAATGCTGCTTTTCGGCCTGTTCATAGCTTATAAGGTCGTCTTTGGGGTTTCTCGACAGGCGATAAACCTCTTTTGCGCCTAAATCCTTTGCCACTGCAAGTGCGGTTTTTGATGTGCCGCCGCTGCCTGCAATGAGCACCTTTTTGCCGTTAAGGTCGATGCCGTTTTTTAGTATCAGCGCTCTCATACCGAGAAAATCGGTGTTGTATCCGTAAAGTTTTCCGTCCTTGTTTACCACCGTGTTTACGGCGCCGATGGCCTTTGCAGTATCGCTTATATAATAAAGATAGGGTATGACATCCTGCTTATAGGGAATGGTCACATTGATGGCGGAAAAATCTTTTTTCTTTAAAAATGACTTTAAATCCTTTTTTTCGACCTCAATAAGCTCATAATCGTAGCCGCCGAGGCTTTTGTGTATTTCGGCAGAAAAGCTGTGGGAAAGCTTTTCTCCCAAAAGACCGTATCTCATATTGCCTTCGTCCATTCCGTTCCGTATTTTAAGGTTAAAAGATCGCCTAAAGCAAGGGCGGTAACGCTGTCGATGACCACCGCCGCGCGATGAACGATGCAGGGGTCGTGACGTCCTTTTGCTTCAAGCTCCACCGCTTTTTTCTGATCAAAATCCACCGTGCTTTGCTTTTTTGCAATGGTGGGTGTGGGTTTTATGATCGTTTTGAAAATTATGTCGCTGCCGTTTGTTATGCCGCCGTTTATGCCGCCGTTACGGTTTGAAAGGGTGACAATTTTTCCGTCCTTTATGCCGAAGGGATCGTTGGCTTCGCTGCCCCGCATTTTTGCAAGGTTAAAGCCCTCGCCGAACTCTATACCCTTAACGGCGGGGACGGAAAATACCCCGTGGGAGATGACACCCTCGACCGTATCGAAAAACGGTTCTCCGAGGCCTGCGTCAAGACCCGTGACGGCCGTTTCGATAATTCCGCCCACGCTGTCGAGATCCTCTTTGGCTTTGAGAATTTCTTCCTTCATTGCATCTTCAACCGATCGGTCGAGCAGGGGAAATGGACTTTTAAAAACAAGAGGAATCTGCTCCTTTGGATTTTCAAAGGGACTGTCGGATATTCCGGCGATTTCCTTTATGTGTGAACCTATCAAAATGTCCTTCTGCTCAAGAGTATACCTGACAATGCTTCCCGCTGCCACAAGAGCGGCTGTTATCCTTCCGCTGAAGTGGCCGCCGCCGCGATAATCACCGAATCCCTCATATTTGCAGTAGCCCGAATAATCGGCGTGCCCCGGGCGGGCTATCGACTTCATAGCTGCATAATCGGAGGATTTTGTGTCGCTGTTTTCGATCCTTATGCAAAGAGGAGTGCCGGTAGTTTTTCCTTCAAACACGCCGCTTTCAAAGCTTATGGGATCGTGCTCTCTTCGTGCGGTGGAAATGGCTCCGGCAGGGCGGCGCAGCGCCATCTTTTCATTTATATAATCGAGGTTTATCTCCATTCCCGGGGCAAGTCCGTCGATGACCGCACCGATGCTTTTTCCGTGGCTTTCGCCGAAAATGGTTACGCAAAGGGCGTTCCCAAATGTGTTTTTCATTTTTGCACCGTCCTTTTTATCTGCTCGGCAAAGGCCGAAAAATCCATTTCCTTAAACTCAAACCGCCCGATCTCGGGGACGTATACAATAGTTATCTTATCGCCGTCACGCTTTTTGTCGTGGGACATAGCCTCGATTATCTCGTCGGCCGAAAGGGGCAGACGGGTGGGAAGTCCAAGCTTTAAAAGCACCGGGACAAGCCTTTTTCCCGCATTTACCGAGCACATGGGCACCATTCCGATGGCCACGCATTCCCCGTGGAAAAGCTCCTTTTGTTTGCTTTCGACGCCGTGGGCAAGGGTGTGTCCGAAATTGAGCACCCTCCGCAGCCCGCTTTCCTTTTCATCCTGTTCGACAATGCTCTTTTTTATGGTTACTGCTCGGGTGATTACCAGATCGAGGTGCTTTTCAATGGAAAAATCATCCCGTTCAAAAAGCGAGAAAAGCTCGGCGTCGCAGGTTGCGGCCATTTTTACCGCCTCGGCAAGGCCATTGGATATCTGGCGGGGAGAAAGTGTCTTTAATGTGTCGGGATCGATAAGCACACCTTTTGGCGGCCAGAATGATCCCACAATATTTTTAATTCCGCAAAAATCGATTGCAGTTTTTCCGCCTACCGATGAATCAACCTGAGACAGCACGGTGGTAGGAATATTGTAAAAATCCACGCCTCTCATAAAGCTTGCGGCAACAAATCCCGCAAGGTCTCCGACCACTCCGCCGCCCACCGCCACAACGCAGTCGGAACGGGTAAATCCCTTTTCCACCATTTTGGTGAGCAGTATTTTGTAGTTTTCGAGGCTTTTTGAACGCTCACCCGATGGAATAGCGGTTATGAAGGGCTGTTTGCAGCGGGCGGCCACGGTTTTTGCGTACACCGCCGGGACATCGTAATCGGTGACTATAAGCACCTTTCGGTCGAGATTGAAAAACTTATCGGCACGGGACAAAGCTCCGTGCATAATTGTTATTTCATAGCTTCCGTTTTGAGTTTGTACCTTCATTTTTTCTCACTCCCTTGAAAAACTTCCGAGCACCTTTAAATCGGAACAGCAGCCTGCAAGCTCGCTTAACATTTCCTTGCCTTCGGGGCTTTCGATGTTGCCGTCGCCTTCGGCGAAAAAATAGTATGTCCATATGAGCTTTTTGGTGGGACGGCTTTTAAGGGAGGAAAGGTTGAAGCCGTGTCGGCCGATGATATTTATGGCCTCACCCAAGGCGCCGGCCTCGTTTCGCACCGTGAAAACCATAACAAAATGGTCGTCGTTCTTTGAAGGGAGCTTTTCAAGTTTTGAAAAGACCGCAAAGCGGGTCGTGTTGGTGCCCGATTCGTTAATGTGAGCGTCGACGACCTTAAGACCGTATTTTTCGGCTGCAAGCTCACTTCCGATGGCGGCAACGTCTGTCCTGCCGGAGGCGGCGACCTCCTGCGCCGCAATGGCGGTGTTTTCTGCCTCAACAGCCTTAAATCCGTGGCGGTGAATGTATTCTCCGCACTGACCGAGAGCCTGGGGATGGCTTTTGACCTCCTTAATGCTCTCAAGTGTGGCATCGCTGTTTGCAATAAGATTTTGAACTATTTCTATTTCTCTTAACTGGTGAATATAAAGTCCGCCGAAAAAGGCAAGATCCATAACCTGTCCCACGTCGCCGTTGTAGCTGTTTTCAATTGGAAGCACGGCACAGTCGCATTCTCCCTTCTCCACTGCCTCATATGCCGATTTAAAATCGGGATAGGGAAGGGGAATGCCGTTTTTGAAAATCTTTTTGGCGGCGATATTGGAAAAAGCACCTTCCACGCCGCTGTATGCAATCTTCATTCCGTCCATAAGGCGGCTTTGATAGCGCTTTGAAAGCTCCATAACATATTCGATAAAGTTAACATAGTAATCGCGGTAATCGGGACTGTCGATCCGCTTTGCACCTTCGCTTATGACCTGACGTTCTCTCTCAAAGTTGAATATGGGAAGGCCTCGCTCCTTTTTATACTGACCTACTTCCTTCACCGCGTCCATACGCCTGCAAAAAAGCTCGGCCATTTTTCCGTCTATTTCGTTTATTTCCTGCCGCGCCTTGTTTATGTCCGCCATAATATCCCCCCGAAAAAATCTCATAAAAAAACCCGCAACCTGTTAATTTGCAATTTCTGCACATAACAATTTGCGGGCCGTCTGTTAACTTGTTTGAAAAAAATCAGCAAGCACACAGACAGTCCGTAATAAAGTAATAATAATATGAAAAGATATTAGTACGAAGCATATCTGTGTCCTCCTTATTTTTTCTCATCGTACTCTTTTTTTTTCAATTTGTCAAGGGGTATTTTTAAAATATAATAATTTGTAAAAAAATATTTAAACGGCGGTTATTTTGCAGACGATTTTTACAAAAAACGGTAAAATCGGCCTCACATTTACAAATTGTTTTGACTTTTTACATAATGATAAAATAAGCAGTGCATTTTATGCTTATTGATTATACAAACTACACAAGAAATGGCCTAAAATACTTGACAAATGTTTTTTATTGTGTCATTATGGAATTATAAAAAGCCAAAATTATTTAAAATATACAAAAACTATATTCGACATTTTCGTTTTTGTGATATAATGGAGATAAATAATTAAAACTGTAACGGCGAAAAAACCGATACAGTGTCAAAGGCTTTAATCAGAAAACGGGCATAAGCATTGGTTACACTTTGCGGCACGGTGTTTACGGAGGTGATTTTGGTGGAAAAGAGAACGGCGGACAGCGGCATGCACATTGTCGAGCTGAGATGGGAGCATTTTATAATGGGCCTGCTCAGCGGAAGCTACAATCCTGCCGGCGCAAAGAGAGAGGCTACCCGTTTGGGCGTTCCGGCGGTTGATTATCAATATGTATGTATGCTTTTTTCGGCCGATAAAATACCTCTTACCTCTGCCCTTATCGACCCCGCCGGCCTTGTTCAGGAAATGCTCAGAAAGCACGGCAGAGGCTTTGCCATATCCCTTCCGAATGCTACGGTTTTGGGAGTTTTATCTCTGCCCGACAACAGGACAAAATTCGACCGCATTGTTTACGAGTCGGCTGAGGAGATTAAGACCCGTCTTGAGCTTGCCACCGAGGAGACGGTCACGGTGGGAGTGGGGGAGATAGTCTACGAGCTTTCCAAGCTTGGCACATCCTTTGCGGCGGCAAAAAAATGCCTCGACCGCAGGGAATATACCGGCGGCGACAGAATATATACCTATACCGAGCCACGACAGGTTTTGCCCGACTGTCCTTATGCATTGCCCTGTGAAAAGCGGCTGTCCTCATCGGTGAGAAAGGGAAGCCTTATCGACGCAAAGCAAAACATCGAGGAAATAAGAGAAGCTCTTGAGAAAATGAACGATTCTCTTCGCCCTATAGATTATAAGTTTTTCTTTCTTGAAACGGTTGTATGTCTTTCGATGAGCACCGGAGCCTCCGCAAAATCCGACCGCAGGGTGTGTTCGGCAAATCTCAATATATTTGAAATGGTGGCAAGGGTAAAGGATTCCCAAAGCTATACCGAGGAAGCGGGGGCATACCTTGAATCGCTTTTCAAGCTTTCGGGCACAAAGGAAAAGAGCAAAAAACGCCTGCAGATAGATACTGCGGTGAGCTATATCAACTCGCATTATTCCGAAAAGATAACCCTGGAGGATTTGGCCGAGCTTTGCGAGCTTAGCGTATCTTATTTTTGTAAGCTGTTCAAAAGTGAGATCGGTGAGAGCTTTGCCGATTATCTGACCTGGGTAAGGATAGAAAAGGCCATTGATCTTTTGAGGGATCCCAAGATGAAGATATATGAAATTTCCGAGGAGGTGGGGTACAGCGATGTGCAGTACTTTAACAAGGTGTTCCGCGACACCACCGGCGTTTCTCCGTCCTTCTACCGCAACCACCTGCTCTTTTCCTCCGATTGATCCGGAATTATTGCATTGTAAAGTTGTATACGGCTATTAAAAAAGGTGCAAAAAAAGACAATCAGAAAGATATTTAAAAGGTCAAAAAACAAGCAAAAAGAACCGGCGAAAAGCAGCGCAGTCACAGAGGGAAAGCAGTGGCAGCGCTGTTTTTTATATTTGCGCAAGCGTTTAAAGGCCGGAGGTCGATTTTTTATCGCTTGATAGTATTGATTCCTTTGCGTTTTTGAAAATACGGGAGCTGTAAAAATACAATCAATTTAAGAACCTGACATAAAATTATGTTCTATGGTTACATTGACAAAAAAACTTAATAAAAAGCAAAATAATATAAAGACTTTATCCAAAGACAGTGGTAGAATTACATTGAAAAATCGGGGATATAATAATCCTTGGACATTTTCAATTTAAAAATTCGGAGGTAATAAAATGAAAGTTGCATATTTAAAAGCGCCTTATATGTTTGAGGTCAGAGATGTTGAGCTTAGGGAAATCAAGGATACCGAGGTTATTGTGGATGTTAAGGCCTGCGGATTTTGCGGACACGACAACATTTTGGCCTCCTATCAGGCTAAGGACTGGGAGCCCTTCGGCCATGAGTTTTCGGGAATCGTGGAAAAGGTCGGAAAGCTTGTCACCAATGTTAAGGTAGGGGATAGGGTTTGTGTCGAAACGGCCACCTTTGACCCTCTTCTCGATTGCTCGCGAAACGGTCGTCCGGATTTTGACAACACCCCCTGCGGAGACAGCTTTATGGAGCTTGACAAGGGCTTCCGTACGGGCATGGGCTTTGCCGAAAAGGCCATTGTTCCGGCAAGTCTCTGCGTTAAATTTGACGGTATGACCTTTGAGGAAGCGGCCATTATGGAGCCTATGGGAGTTGCTTATGATCTGTTTATGACTTCAGACATAAAGCTTAACAACGATGTGCTGGTGCTTGGCTGCGGACCCATCGGTCTTATGGCACTTCAGATGGCTAAAGCCGGCGGGGCAAGAAAGATCTATGCCGCAGAGTTTTCCACCGCAACGGCAAGATGCGAAATGGCAAAAAAATTCGGCGCCGACGAGATTATTTATACCGATAAGGTTAAGCTTGAGGATTATAAATTTGAAAAGGGCGGAGTAGACCGCGTGCTTGTAACCGCACCGCCCAAAACCATCGGCACTGCCTGCAATGTCTGCAATACCGGCGGAATAGTTGCATTTCTCGGCATAAGCTATAACGAGCCCACAGTTACCTTTGATTCAAATGTGGTACATCTGAACAAGCTTCAGATCAGAGGCTCAAACGCCATTCCGGCACTGTATTTCCCACTGTGCATCGACCTTGTAAAGGCGGGTATTGTGGATGTCAAGAGTCTTGTTTCCCACACATTTGCTCTCGAGAATCTCCCCGAGGCTATGAAAAAATACTATGAGGACAAGGCCACTGCCTTAAAGGCTGTTATGGTTAAGCCCTGATTGCCGTCCGGGCAAAAAACCGACGGATCGGCGGTATCTTAAACAATAATCTTCCGCAGTCGGCAGGTTTTTGAACAAAGTCTTTCTTTCCATTTGTCGAAGAAATTCGGCAGTCTTGTGTTTCTCCTCTTTCCCGAGGACCAAAACCTTGGGAAAGGGGAGTTTTTTGTTTTTAAACGGTGCTTTTTTCACCTGCCTGAAGCGCTTTTTCCTGTCGATTTTTTGAATATTATTTTTTAATATGCAAACAATATTACAAATTCTCATCGTGCATCACATAACATCATATCCGACCTTAGGCTTTTAAGACTTGCGATATTGTGACAATTAAATGCCGTGCAAAAAATAAGATATGATGAATCACCGCAAACTGCGGCAAAGGCTTATTTAGCGGCGATGCTTAAAAGCCGGCAAACACTTGATTTATAAAGACGTGTGTAAAGCAGACGCTGTAATTGGAATGTTTTGACGTGCACATTTTTATAGGTGAAAAAAGCACAGAAATTTATCCTTTCGGTGTTACTTTTTGTTATTGTAGTTGAAAATGACAAAATAATATAATATTAGGCAATAAAATATGTAGAATATAATTGCTTATGTAATATATAATGGGCTTGCCCGATGAGGGAAAAACTCAAAAAAAGGAGAAACAAAAAATGAAGAAGCTAATCGCACTATTGTTGTCAGTCGCCATGATCGCGGCATTCACCTCATGCAGCCAGTCAGGCGGAGATGACACCAGCAAGGACGGCAGTCAGGTCAAGGTGGCCGGTATGGTTTACCTTGAGGATCAGTTTATGCGTATGATGAGCGCAGGATATAAAGCTGCTGCTAACGAAGCAGGTGCCAACTACCGTGAATTTAACTGCAACCAGGACCAGGCAAAGGAAACCCAAACCATCAATACCTATGTTCAGGACAAAATTGACGGTATAGCAATTGCTCCTCTTAATCAGGACTCCTCCATTGAGGCTGTTAAGAGCGCTGCAAACGCCGGAGTTAAGGTTGTTCTTACCGACTCCACCCTGACCGACGGCTCCTTCCTGGTAGGCGGATTTACCTCCGACCAGAAACAGCTGGGCGCTTCCACCGGTAAGGCTGCAAAAGAATTCCTCGAGAAAACTCTCGGCGCTACCAAAGAAAATCCCGTTGAAATAGCAGTTGTTTGCTTTGACTCCCTTCTTCCCGAAAAATCCGGTGCCCGTGTTGACGGATTCCTCGGCGAAGTCGGCGACCTTGTAAAGGTTGTTGACCGTCAGGACGCATGGGAGCAGGATAAGGCTGTTACCACTGTTGACGGTATTTTAACCGCTCATCCCAATGTAAAGCTTATCTATGCTGCCAACGACGGCGGAACAGTCGGTTCGACCATGGCCATTGAAAACAAGGGTCTTAAAGATGTTTATGTATTCGGTATCGACGCTTCCGAGCAGATAGCCTCCTATCTCAAGAACGACAAAAATGTTCTCCAGGCCGTTACCGGTCAGGACGCATATCAGATGGGCTATCAGAGCATGCAGATGCTTATTAAAGCCATCAAGGGCGAGAACACCGGCAATGCAGGTCAGGTTAAGACCGTTGACGGAATTCTGCTTACCCGCACCAATCCCGACGGCATCAAGACCTATCTCGACGATCTTAAAAAGATCGGCTGATGACCGATAGTCGCAAAGGACAAAAGACAGTCTTTTGTCAGCGTAATATTACAACAGTACACGTTGTACTTCTTTTACCACCTTTGTGCTTTTAAACGGCCGAATTTAAATTTTTGCCGTTGCAAATAAAATGTTGAACCTTTTGCACAAAGAGGTTTGAGTAGTTTTTCCCCGGAGAGGCCGCTTTAAAACGGCGACTTCTCCGGGGAATACAAAACAACATAATCAAAGGAATGAGGAATTTTAATGAGCGTTTTAGAAGCCCGTAATATTACAAAGGTATTTCCCGGAACGGTCGCTCTTGACGATGTATCGGTTTCCTTTGACAGTGGCAAGGTGCACGCCATCGTCGGTAAGAACGGATCGGGAAAATCCACCTTGCTCAAAATAATATCGGGTGCACAGCAGGCCACTTCCGGAGTGCTTATACTCGACGGCAAAGAGGTAAAGATAGCCTCCACAACCGACGCCTTTAAGGACGGCATCGCCACCGTGTACCAGGAGCTCAGTCTTATCCCGACACTTTCGGTAACCGAGAACATTCTGCTCGGAAGAATGCCGATGAAATACGGAATGATAGACTGGAATGCCGCAAATTCTCAGGTTAAGAGCCTTTTGCAGGAGCTGAGCATTGACATACCGGTTACCGCCAAGGTGTCAACGCTTAGTATGTGGCAGCGGCAGATGATAGAAATTGCGAAAGCAATGAGCTTTAATCCTAAGGTGCTTCAGCTTGACGAGCCCACTTCGTCTCTTGCACGACACGAGGTTGCCGCCCTCTTTAAGATGGTGAGAAAGCTGAAGGAAAAGGATGTTATTATCACATATGTTTCCCATAAGCTTCAGGAGCTTTGGGAAATAGCCGATGACTGTACCGTCATTCGCGACGGAAAATATATCGGCAAAAAGAACATGTCGGAGCTTACCCACCGTGAGCTTATTGATATGATGTTCGGCGATACGCAGGTTCAGACCCGTCCCGACGATCTTATGGTTTCGGACAAAGTGGTGCTTAGGGTCAATAACCTGACCAGAGAAGGAAAGTTTGAAAACGTTTCCTTTGAGCTTCACAAGGGTGAGGTCCTCGGAATAGCCGGAATGCTCGGCTCGGGAAGAACAGAGCTTCTCAAATCTATTTTCGGAGCCGACAAATTTGACGGCGGAACGGTTGAGTTCGGCGGTCAGACCATAAATAAACATCATTCCAGCCTTAAAAAGATGAAATCACTTGGTATGGCGCTTACCCCCGAGGATCGAAAGACCGAAGGATTGGTACTGATGTCATCCATTAACCGTAATTTGGTTTATGCAAGCCTCGGCGCTTTGTCGAAGTTTGGCTTTATGAATGAGAAAAAAGAAAAACAGTATATAGACAGACAGGTGGACGAACTGCAGATAAAGGTTGCATCCACGGCCCTTCCGGTAACCTCTCTTTCGGGAGGAAACCAGCAGAAGGTGGTTGTGGGCAACTGGCTCAACACCGACCCCACCGTCATGCTTTTCGATGAGCCCTCCCGAGGCATCGATGTTGCCGCAAAGCAGCAGATCTTCAAAATAATGTGGGATCAGTCGAGAAAAGGAATTTCAAGCATTATGGTTTCCAGTGAGCTGGAGGAACTGCTTGAGGTGTGTCAGAGAATACTGATTATGTGCGAAGGAAAAATAGTCGGCCAAATCGATCCCGACGAGGTTTCCACCAACGAGCTTTATGCTCTCTGTATGGGCGACAGCTCGGGAGAAAAAGAACAAATCGACATTCCTTCCCAAAATAATTAACGAGGTGAAAATTATGACTAAAACAAAAGCTCCCGCGTCTCCGCTTTTGAAGGTAGCTTCGGCGGCCGACCGCTTTAAACTTGAAATAATTCTTGTGGTGGTGTTTATCGTTGCCACCTTCCTCTCTCCCTCCTTCCTTACCTCTGGCAACCTTCTCAATGTTCTCCGTACCGCGTCCCTCAAGGGCGTTATCGCATTCGGTATGACCTTTGTCATCATCTGCGGCGAGATTGATCTTTCGATAGGCTCGACAGTAGGACTCAGCGGAATCGTGGCCGCACTCATTTTAAAGGCCACCCTTGCGGCGGGTGTAAACGGCGTACTTGCCGGCGTCATTGCCATTGCCGGAACGCTTATCGCCTGTTCTCTTATCGGACTTATAAACGGTCTGCTTATGACCTACTTCAATATGCCCTCCTTCATCGTTACCCTCGGTATGGTCAATGTGCTTTACGGCGTGGCGGCTCTGCTTGCGCCCTATCCGGTAACAGGCCTTCCCGAATGGTATAAATGGTTCGGCTCGGGCACCCTCTTCGGTTTCCTGCCAGTACCCGCAATGTTCCTTGCGCTGTTCTTTATCGTGACCCTGATTGTTTTGAGAAAGACCAAGTTCGGCCGCTCGGTTTATGCGGTGGGCGGAAACGCAGAATCTGCCCGTCTTTCGGGTATCAATGTTAAAAAGGTCAGAATTATCGTTATGATGATCGTACAGTTCTGCGCCGCCTTCGCCGGAATAATGATGTCCGCACAGGTTATGTCGGGCACATACACCTTCGGACGCGGCTGGGAAATGGACGTTATCGCGTCGGTTATCATCGGCGGTGCAAGTCTTGCAGGCGGTCTCGGAACCTCTTGGGGCACCTTTATCGGCATTATCTTCCTTGGAATTATCAACAATATTATGACCCTTACCGGCGTATCCTCCGATATGCAGTATGTGGTACAGGGACTGCTCATCATCGGAGCGGTGTTGCTCAATTCCTTCAACAACCGTAAAAAGAACGCCTGATGATTTTCGGCCGTCGGCCGACTTAAAAAAATACAAGCATCCTTGAAAAGCTGCGCTCGGGGCATCTCTCTTCAGATCGGTACTTCCGCTCTGAACCCTCGGGCGCAGTTAAAATTTTTTTAAAAAAGATGTTGACAAAGCAATATAATTGTGCTATTATCTTACCAACCTACGAAATAGGTAGGAATTAAAACCGACAAAAACACAGCAAATACTCTTGACAGACGCCGGGTTTTATGGTATTAACAGAGTGCAGGATGTTTTGGAGAGTGCAGGATGTTTTGGCAGCGGATTTTGCCGAAAACACGGACAAATCGCTTTCGAAATTTGCACCTGTAAAGTTACGGCAATGCCGTTTTGGAGGGGAAGACATGAAAAACTTTTTTGAAAAGCTTGTCAGATCTAATTTCCGTTTCGGGCGAATGTGTCGCTGTACAAAATAAAAGCGTTTAACAGACAACACATTTAAAAAATTATTACCCGAAAGGAAAATTTATTATGAAAAAGACATTATCAATAATTTTAGCCGCAGTACTTACTCTTTCCCTTGTTTTGTCCTTTGCTTCCTGCGGACAAGGCTCGTCCGACGATAAAAAAGACAGCCTTACCATTGCCGTTCCCAACGACACCACCAACGAAGCAAGAGCTCTTCTGCTTCTTCAGGAGCAGGGCATTATAAAGCTTAAAGACGGTGCCGGAATAACCGCCACCGTTCTTGACATAGAAGAAAATCCTCACAACATCAAATTCAACGAGGTTGAGGCTGCTCAGCTGCCCAATGTTCTTAAGGATGTCGACTATGCGGTAATCAATTCAAACTATGCCATTGCTGCAAATCTCAATCCCGCAAAGGATGCTCTTGTTATCGAAGGTTCTTCCTCGGCCTATTCAAACATTGTGGCCGTTAAAGAGGGCAACGAAAACGATCCGCTTGTAAAGGCTCTTGTCGCCGCACTTTCCAGCAAAAAGGTTGCAGATTTCATCACCGAGAAATATTCCGGTTCGGTCGTTTCGGTTGTTGACAATCCCGGCGACGGATTTGACTCATCGGTCGATTATGCCTCTCTTTCGGGCAAGACAATTTCGGTAGCCGCTTCTCCCGCACCCCATGCCGAGATACTTGCCGTTGCAAAGGACATCCTTGCCGAAAAGAACATAAACCTCGATATTCAGGAATTCAGTGATTATGTCGTTCCCAACAATGTTGTGGAGGACGGTACCGTGCTGGCAAACTACTTCCAGCATAAGCCCTATCTTGACGATTTCAACGCCGAAAACAACACCCACATTGTTTCGGCTGCCGCCATTCACGTTGAGCCTCTCGGACTCTACGGCGGAAAGCAGACCTCTCTTGACGCTCTCAAGGGCTGATAACAAAAAATTAAATTGCGTTTTGATTGGTACTGTGGTATGATTTTACCATGGTACCAATTGTTGTTTAAGCAACTGTTTGTTTAGGCAGTTGTTTGATTAAGTAATTGCTGTTAGAGCATATGTTGCTTAATCCTATTTTCGGCCGATGAGGTGAAAAAATGATTGAAATAAAAAATCTGACCAAGACCTTTACCCTTGCATCGGGAGAGGTGGAGGCGCTAAAAAATGTTTCGCTGACCGTAAATGACGGCGAAATATACGGCATAATCGGCATGAGCGGAGCCGGGAAAAGTACCCTTGTGCGATGCATAAATATGCTTGAACGGCCAACGTCGGGAAACGTTATTTTCGACGGCGTGGATATGGGCTCTTTAAGCCAGAAGGAGCTTAGGGAAACAAGAAGAAAAATAACCATGATATTTCAGGGCTTTAATCTGCTTATGCAGAAAAACTGCCTTAAAAATGTGTGCTTTCCCCTTGAACTTGCGGGAGTGCCCAAAGCCGAGGCAAAGAAAAAGGCTGCCGAGCTTCTTGAGCTTGTGGGACTTGCCGAGAAGGCCAAAGCCTATCCGGCGCAGCTTTCGGGCGGCCAGCAGCAGAGGGTAGCCATTGCCCGTGCCCTTGCAACCGAGCCTAAGGTGCTGCTCTGCGACGAAGCCACCAGCGCTCTCGACCCAAAAACCACCAACTCCATTCTTGACCTCGTGCAGACAATAAATAAAAAAACCGGCATTTCGGTTATAATAATTACCCATCAAATGAGCGCCGTCGAGCGCGTGTGCGACAGGGTAGCGATTCTCGAAAACGGCGAGGTAGCCGAAGAGGGAACTGTTTCGGAGGTTTTCTCCCATCCTAAATCCTCTGCGGCAAAACGCCTTGTTTTTCCCGAAGGCGCTTCCGAGGAGTTCTTTGCCGAAAAGGATGAAAATTACCGCTACATACGCGTTGTATTTAACGGTGCCGACGCTACCGATGAGCCTATGATAGCTCAGATGGCAGTCAAGGAGGGCATAGAAGCCAGCATATGCTATGCTTCCACCAAAAGCATCGGCGGTAAGGCCTACGGTACAATGCTTCTTGCCGTTAAAAATAAAGATGACAACCTGAATCGTGCCATAAACTTTTTGACCAAAAGCGAAGATATATCCGCTGAGGAGGTGACCGGAAATGCTGACTGACTTTTTTAATTCTCCCGATTGGATCGAAACGGCCGAAATAGTAAAGACCCAGTTTTTATCGGCAATATGGGAGACACTTTATGTGACCGTGCTTTCAACGGCTCTTGCCATAATAATCGGCCTGCCTTTAGGAGTACTGCTTGTGGCGGGGGAAAAGGGCGGCGTGCTTCCGCTGCCGAAAGCGGTTATGCAGGTGCTTAATATCATAATAAACCTGTTAAGATCGGTGCCTTTTCTCATACTGATGATTCTTGTCTTCCCGCTCACCAGAGCCATAATGGGAACGGCTGTGGGAACGGCGGCGTCGGTGGTACCCCTTACCATTGCAGCCTTTCCCTTTGTGGTCAGACTTGTGGAAAGCAGCCTTAGGGAGGTCAATCCCAACGTTATCGAAATGGCGCAGAGTATGGGTGCATCGCCTTTCCAGATTATAATTAAGGTAATGCTTCCCGAAAGTATGCCTTCCCTTATTTCCAACATCACCATTGCCATTACCACCATTCTCGGATACACTGCCATGAGCGGTATAATCGGCGGCGGCGGTCTTGGAAAAATAGCCATTAACTACGGTTATTACCGCTATAAATACCTTGTTATGCTGCTTGCAGTGGTGCTTCTTATAGTGCTTGTGCAGGTCTTCCAATCGGTTGGAACGGCGCTGACAAAGAAGTGTGACAAACGGCTTAAAAAATAACCTTGCGGTTGCGGATTTTTACCCGGCCGACGGGTGAGGATTTTATAGAAAAAAATACCTCGGCAAGGGCATGCTGAAAAAAACTTTTTGTTAAAAAACATTGAATAATGTAGACATCCGAGGCCAAGTGTGGTAAAATAAAGTTACCTTAAATGGCGTCTATTTAAAAAAGTAGGTGAGAAAAGTGAATAATGCCGAAAACGAACTTATTTGCAAATGTAAAAAAGTCAGCTATGCCGATATTGAAAGGGCGGTCCATGAGCACACCCGTTTTCCCGATTTGGAAAAGGAATTTGAAGAGGTGCAAAAGGTCACAAATTGTTCAACGGGCTGCGGAGGATGTCACGACAAAATTATGGGTGTCATTTCCGAAATCATAAGCGGCTGACAGATAAAAATATTTTAACTGAAAAAGGAGATAATAATTATGAAGTATGTATGTCCCTGCGGATATGTTTATGATCCCGAAATCGGAGATCCCGACAGCGGTATTGCTCCCGGCACTGCATTTGAAGATATTCCCGATGATTGGGTATGTCCCGTTTGCGGTCTTACAAAGGACGCATTTGAGGCTGAATAAACTAATTCCTTTCAGGTAATGAAAAAAGCCTTGAAACAGCTTTAAAAACAGAATAACCATAGCGCACATATCCAAACACGCCTGAAACGGCCTGTTAATGGTGCTTTTCGGCTTGTCGTCGCCCAGCAGCGATAAGCCTTATGAACTCCTCCGCACCGAAAATTCCTCATTACTACGCTCATTTCAGGTCGAAGAATTTTGTCGGTAAGAAAAATGCACACAAGCAAGGCAAAAGCGCAGTTAATCCTGTCGGATTAACGAGCATTTTAACGCAGTATGTGGGGATTTTTCTCCGCCAAAATCGTGTTCGTATGTGTGCGTTATGGTTAAATACATATTTCTGCTTTTTTCCGACATAAAGAGTATTCTGAGTGAAGGTACGAGCCAACGAAAAACGACTTTTATCCGCCGCCGTATCTTTTTTACAGATGCGGCGGTTTTACTTTATCATTTTATTTTATTGAAATTTTGAAAAGAGGTTTTGACATGGAAACAAGAGTTGCAGTTATGGCCATAATCGTTGAAAAAGGGGAGGCTGTGGAGGGCCTTAATTCACTGCTCCACCAATATCGGGATTTCATAATCGGAAGAATGGGAATCCCCCACAGAGAAAAGAATATAAACATTGTGTCGGTGGCGCTGGACGCTCCCGCAGATACCATTTCCGCACTTGCGGGTAAGCTTGGCAATATCGAGGGACTTAGTGTTAAAACGGCATATTCCACCGTAAAAGGCAATGAATAACCGACTTTTTGCCCTTGTTGACTCCCTTGAGAAAAATCGATCGCTTTCTCTTTCTGAATACACCGAGCTTATAGAGGGACAGACCCCATCTCTTTTTGAATATGCGGCAAAAAAGGCCGACAAGGCGAGAAAAAGCATCTACGGCAACGCGGTTTATGTCAGAGGTCTTATCGAAATAGGCAATGTCTGCAAAAACGACTGCTTTTATTGCGGAATACGCAAATCAAACGGGCATTGCGATCGATATATCCTTAAAGAAAAGGATATTTTGCATTGTGCAAAACAGGGGTATGAGCTGGGCTTTCGCACCTTCGTGCTGCAGGGAGGGGAAGGAGTCTTTGCTCCCGACGTGATATGCCTAACGGTCAAAAAGCTTAAGGAAATGTTCCCCGATTGCGCCGTTACCCTGTCTCTCGGAGAATATGAGAGAGAGGTTTTTGAGGCCTTCTTTTCGGCAGGAGCCGACCGATATCTTCTCCGCCACGAAACAGCAGACAAGGAGCACTATGAAAAGCTTCACCCAAAGGGCATGTCCTTTGAGCGCCGTATGAGATGTCTTTATGACCTAAAGGATATCGGTTTTCAGGTGGGCTGCGGATTTATGGTGGGATCGCCTTTCCAAACGGCCGAATGTCTTGCAAAGGATCTTAAATTTATCGAGGAGTTTTCCCCCGATATGTGCGGAATAGGCCCCTTTATTCCGGCTGAGAACACTCCTTTTGAAGATTGTCCCGCCGGAAGCGCCGAGCAGACGGTGTTTTTGCTGTCGCTCATCCGCCTCATAAAGCCAAACATTCTGCTCCCTTCAACCACCGCCCTCGGCACCATCGATCGATTTGGCCGAGAAAAGGGCATACAGGCAGGAGCAAATGTGGTTATGCCGAATCTTTCTCCCGTTGAAGTCAGAAAAAAATACGCCCTCTACGACAACAAGATCTGTACCGGGGAGGAATCGGCTCAGTGCCGCTGCTGCCTCAACAGACGAATGGAGTCGATAGGATACGAGATAGTCACCGACAGGGGAGATATAAAAAAATAAGTCTGACGGAAAGACTTTATTAAAGATTCTGACCGTAAGAAAGGAAGAAAAAAATATGTCAATCTACAATCCTAAATCCCTTAAAGCCGAGGAATTTATCAATCACGAGGAAATCCTCGAAACCATTAAATACGCTGAGCAAAACAAACATAACATCGAGCTTATCGACAGTATACTTGAAAAGGCCCGCCCGGTTAAAAAGGGCAACGAGACACACTGCGCCGGTCTTTCCCACAGGGAAGCGTCGGTGCTTCTTGCCTGCGACATTCCCGAAAAGATCGAGGAAATGTATCGCCTTGCCGAGGAGATAAAGCTGGCCTTTTACGGCAACCGTATCGTTATGTTTGCCCCCCTTTATCTATCAAATTATTGCGTCAACGGATGTCTTTACTGCCCCTATCACCTTAAAAACAAGCACATCGCCCGTATAAAGCTTTCTCAGGAGGACATTAAAAGAGAGGTTATTGCTCTTCAGGATATGGGACACAAGCGCCTTGCAATTGAGGCAGGAGAGGATCCTGTAAACAACCCCATAGAATACATTCTCGAATCCATAAAGACCATCTATTCCATACATCACAAAAACGGTGATATCAGGCGTGTTAACGTCAACATCGCCGCCACCACGGTGGAAAACTACCGAAAACTTAAGGAAGCGGGAATAGGCACATACATCCTCTTCCAGGAAACATACAACAAAAAGAGCTATCTTGAGCTTCATCCCACAGGTCCCAAGCACGATTACGATTATCACACCGAGGCTATGGACAGAGCCATGGACGGAGGAATAGACGATGTGGGACTGGGTGTGCTTTTCGGTCTTGAAGGATATCAGTATGAATTTGCCGGACTGCTTATGCATGCCGAGCATCTTGAGGCGGTGCACGGAGTGGGACCTCACACCATAAGCGTGCCCAGAGTCAAACACGCCGATGACATCGATCCCGATGCCTTTGACAACGGTCTTGACGACGAAATTTTTGAAAAGATTGCTGCCTGTATCCGTATCGCCGTTCCCTATACCGGAATGATTATTTCCACAAGAGAGAGCCAGGAAGTAAGAGAAAAAATGCTTCAGCTGGGCGTTTCCCAAATAAGCGGTGCCTCCCGAACATCGGTTGGCGGATATTGCGAGGAGGAACGTCCCCACGATTCCGAGCAGTTTGACGTATCGGATCAGCGTACCCTCGACGAGGTGGTAAACTGGCTTATGAAAATGGGATTTGTGCCCTCATTCTGCACCGCCTGCTATCGCGAGGGAAGAACCGGCGACAGATTTATGAGCCTATGTAAGAGCGGCCAGATACTCAATTGCTGCCACCCCAACGCCCTTATGACACTTACCGAATATCTTGAGGATTATGCAAGCGAGGACACCAAAAAGGTGGGATATAAGCTTATTGAAGAGGAACTTAAAAAAATTCCCAAGGATAAGGTCAGGGAAATAGCAAAGGCCAACATCGAGCAGATCAAAAATTCCAACCGCAGGGATTTTCGCTTTTAAGGGGGAAGGGAAAATGGGACTTAACGACACGGTATCGGCCGAAAGACCCCACATCGGATTTTTCGGACTGAGAAACGCCGGAAAATCCAGCGTGGTAAACGCCGTTACGGGGCAGAAGCTGTCCCTCGTTTCGGACATTAAGGGCACCACCACCGACCCGGTGAAAAAGGCCATGGAGCTTTTACCCATAGGCCCGGTTGTAATAATCGACACTCCCGGTATCGACGACAGCGGCGTGCTTGGCGAAATGCGTGTAAAGCGCACAATGCAGGTGCTTGAGCAGACCGACATTGCTCTGCTCATAATCGACGGACAAAAGGGATTGTCGCCTGCCGATAGGCATCTTATAGAACTTTTTGAGCAAAAAAACATTACCTACATAAAGGTGTTCAACAAATCGGACAAGCTTGAGAAGATACCTGCTGCCGGGCAAAACGAGATATACGTGTGCGCCACAAGCGGCGAGGGAATATACGACCTTAAAGAAATGATAGGTAGGGCGGCTAAAATCGCCAAAACCGAGCGCCCGCTCATTTCCGATCTTATTGGACCGGAAGATGTGGCGGTGCTTGTTGTGCCCATTGATTCGGCGGCGCCTAAGGGCAGACTGATACTGCCCCAGCAGCAGACCATTCGGGCAATTCTCGACGCGGGAGCAATCGCGGTTGTCACGAGGGAAAAGGAACTTGAAGCCACCCTTTCCTCACTTAAAGATAAGCCTAAAATTGTCATAACCGATTCCCAGGCTTTTGAGCAGGTCGATAAAATCACGCCGAGGGATATAACCCTTACCTCCTTTTCGATACTTTTTGCCCGGTATAAGGGCGATCTTAAAGAGGCGGTAAAGGGAGCGGCGGCACTTGACAGCCTTAACGACGGCAGCAGGGTTCTCATTTCCGAAGGCTGTACCCACCACCGCCAGTGCGACGACATTGGCACGGTCAAAATGCCTAAATGGGTAGAAAAATACACCGGTAAAAAGCTGAGCTTTGAATTTACCTCGGGCGGGGAATTCCCCGACGATCCGACAGGCTTTGATCTTGTTATACACTGCGGAGGCTGTATGCTCGGCGAGCGGGAAATGAAATCCCGTATAAGACGGTGCGTTGAGAAAAATGTGCCCATAACAAACTACGGCATTGCCATTGCACAGATGCACGGTATTCTCGGCCGCTCGGTCGAGGCTTTTCCCGATATTGCCGAGATTTTAAAGTGACCTTAAAGTGTTGAATACACATTTAAAGCCATGAACGCGCATTTAAAGCTTAAGTGCTGTCACTGTAAAGAGCCTTTGGATTTTTCCAAAGGCTCTTTTTCTATTGCAATCAAGGGGAAAATGTGCTATGGTTTTAATGTGATTAAAAATGCTTTTTGCCGCCGAAAGGATGAAAGCTAAAAATGGAAATTTTCAAAAAAGCACTGGAAAACGGATGGTTTACAAACCCCGCCACCAAAAAAACACGGGCGTTTCTTTTGATAATTGTGGTAGTTCTTATTGTTGCGATAATTGTAAATCCCTTTAAAAGCGAAACGGCGCAGTCGGTGGAAAATCAGCTTGAAAGCAGCATTAAAAAGCTTGAGAACAATTCCGATGCCACCGAAACCGAAAACACCGCCCTTTCGGGAGTGCTTTACGACGAGCTTGCCGCCAAGCTTTCGGAAAGCGGATACACCTTTTACATTTTTACCGGGCAAAAATCGGTCATAAAGAAGAATGTCGACGGCGACGGGAATAAATATACCTTTGAGCTTTCGGGAGAGCAGTACGGCGAGCTTGCGGGTAAAAAATATTTTTACGACGGAAGCGACCTTTACGACACGACAAAGACCTCCGAAAAGCTTGAAAACGAGCAGAAAAATGAAATCTTAGCAAAGCTTATGACCTACCTCCCAGAGAGTTTTTGCCCCACAAAAAGCTTTAACCGCCTTATTGCCTTTGCCGACAAAAACACCCTCGAAATGAGTGAGGCATTTTACGGAGAAAGCGCCAAGGCCTATATCGACGGTAAATGCTTTATTCAGCAGTGGGAGGACGGAATCTGCAAAATTGCCTTTGAAAAATGACCCTTAAAGCCGTTTTTAATGTGGGCGAAGGAGCAATGCTCTTTGCACATCTTAAACAATACAAATAAAAGACACACCCGTTTCAGGAGAACGGCCTCTTAAAACGGGTGTTATTTTGTCTATCTATTTATTATTGTCTTTTGCTGCAGCAGCATAAGGAGCAGTGTTGAAAGCTCATATCAACAACGGTGTTTTGATATGCAGGATCAGTTGGATTTAAGCCCCAGGCGCTTTGCGGCATCGTCTCTCATCTTGAATTTAAGAATCTTTCCGGCGGCGTTCATGGGGAAGGAATCTACAAATTCCACATATCTCGGCACCTTGTGACGAGCCATATTTGCGCCGA
Organism: uncultured Oscillospiraceae bacterium; assembly: GCA_905193225.1. Taxonomy (GTDB): domain Bacteria; phylum Bacillota; class Clostridia; order Oscillospirales; family Acutalibacteraceae; genus UMGS1484. The sequence goes on from CAJJNV010000002.1 coordinate 44,554, forward strand.
TAAAGTCCTTCATTTCCTGCTCGGTCATCTGTTCACCCTCCTTGAGGATTATGCAGGCCATAACCTCCTCGCCGTATTTTTCGTCGGGTACGCCGATGACCTGTACATCGCTGACCTTGGGATGAGTGTAGATAAACTCCTCTATTTCCTTGGGATAGATGTTTTCTCCGCCGCGGATTATCATATCCTTAAGGCGGCCTGTTATGCGGTAATTCCCTTCGGGCGTGCGGCAGGCAAGATCGCCCGTGTGGAGCCATCCGTCCTTGTCGATGGCCGAAGCGGTGGCCTTGGGCATTTTGTAGTAACCCTTCATAATGTTATATCCTCTGGCCACAAATTCACCTATAACCTCGTCGTCGCAGTCAAGGCCTGTCTCGGGATCGACAATTTTGCACTCGATCTCGGGGAGAGGACGCCCCACCGTGTTGACTCTGACCTCCACGCTGTCGTCGGTTGAGGACATTGTGCAGCCGGGAGAGGATTCGGTCTGTCCGTAAACGATGGTTATTTCCTTCATATTCATTTTGTTGATAACATCGTTCATTGCCGAAACGGGGCAGGGGCTTCCGGCCATTATGCCGGTACGCATATACGAAAAATCTGTCTTTTCAAAATCGGGATGGGAAAGCAGAGCAATGAACATTGTGGGAACGCCGTGGAATGCGGTGATATGTTCGTTGTTGATGCAGGCAAGAGCAGGCTTGGGCGAAAAATATGGAAGGGGCAGGAGGGTTGCACCGTGGGTCATTGCCGCCGTCATTGCAAGCACCATTCCGAAGCAGTGGAACATAGGCACCTGAATCATCATACGGTCGGCGGTGGAAAGATCCATTCGGTCGCCTATGCATTTGCCGTTGTTGACAATGTTATAGTGGGTAAGCATAACGCCCTTTGGAAAACCGGTCGTGCCGGAGGTGTACTGCATATTGCATACATCGTCCTTGTCCACACGGGAAGCCATACGGTAGACCTCCTCCACGGGCACCTGGGAGGCGCGGTCGACCGCCTCGTTCCAGGTAAGACACCCTTTCTGGCGGTAACCCACCGTTATGACATTTCTCAGGAAGGGCAGGCGTTTGCTGTGGAGCTGGCCGCCGTTTTTGGTGTTTTTAAGCTCGGGGCAAAGCTCGGCCACAATCTGACCGTAATCGGTGTCCTTTGAGCCTTTGGTCATAATGAGGGTGTGGGTATCCGACTGCTTTAAAAGATACTCAGCCTCGTGAATTTTGTAGGCGGTATTGACGGTTACGAGCACCGCACCGATTTTTACCGCCGCCCAGAAGGAAATGTACCACTGGGGGACGTTTGATGCCCATACGGCGATGTGAGAACCTGCCTTTACTCCCATTGCAATGAGGGCGCGGGCAAAGGTGTCTACATCATCCCTGAACTGGCTGTATGTGCGGGTGTAATCGAGAGTGGTGTATTTAAAGGCATATTGATCGGGAAATTCTTCAACCATACGGTCAAGCACATCAGAAAATGTGGCTTCGATAAGAAGATCTTTTTTCCAGGGGAAAACGCCGGTGTGGCGCTTGTTGTGGTAAAGAACCTTTTCGTTTTTGGATGTGTCGCTGAACTGTCTGATAAAGTTAATAAACTGGGAAAAGATGATCTCGCTGTCGTCAAGCTCGGGGCACCAGGTCGGATCCCACACAAGAGAGATAAATCCGTCGTAGTTGACCGAGCGCAGGGCCAGCATAATGTCTTTTATGGGCAGCTCGCCCTCTCCCGCAAGGCAGTGAGATATTCCCTCGTCGGTCATTTCTGCGTCGCTGAAATGGACAAGGCGCACATAGGCACCGAGGTTTGTTATTATCTGCTCGGGGGTCTCTTTTCCCGAAAAATATGCGGCTGAAAGATTCCAGAGAGCGGCGAGATTATCGTCGGCAAAGCGATTGAGCATATCTCTCAAAGCGACGGTGTTGCCGAAAACTCCTGACGTTTCAAGAAGGAGGGTAACGCCGTTTTGCTTTGCAACAGGAAGCACCCTTTCGATGAGGCGGGCGGTGGTTTCAAAGCCCTGCTCGTTTGCGGGGTCGCCTACCGCCTTTAAGCGGATGGTGGGAATTTTAAGATTTTTTGCAATCTCGGCGCATTTGGCGATTTCTTGAAAAGCCTCATCGGCCTTTTGTTCGTCGGCCGTATTACAAACGGCATCAATACAGGGAATGGAAAGATTCTTTTCGTAAAGACGGCGGAGGGTAGCGGCTGCGGCGTAATCGTGGAAGGCTCCGTCTTTTTCGGTGAAAAGGCGGTTGTGGATGTTGTGAAGTTCAATGCCTTCAAATCCGAGATCGACGGCTATATCGCAAAATTCTTCAAAGCTGTTGTTGTGCCAGCCGCGGGTGGAAAATGACAGTTTCATTTTTTAAACCTCCTCGTAAACAATCTTGTTGACGGCGCCGATATAAGCCCTGATGCTGGCGCCGATAATGTCGGTGGAAATACCGTTGCCGGAATAGAGCTTTCCGCCCGAGCGCAGTCTTACCAGCGCCGAGCCCATTGCCTCTTTTCCTTCGGTAACGGCCTGTATCTGAAAATCGTCAAGCTCAAAGTGGCGGCCGATTATCTGGTTGATGCTTAAAAACGCGGCATCGATAGGACCGTCGCCTACGCTTATACCCTGAATTTCCTTTCCGTCCTTTAAAAGAACGATATGGGCGCTGGCGGTGATTATATTTCCGTTGTTGATGACATAGGATTTGAGGGTGTATGTGGCGGGAACCTGAAGGGCGGTGCTGGCGACTATGGCGTCAAGCTCCTTTTGACCCACCGCTTTTTTGGCGGCCACTCTCAAAAATTCATCGTATACCCTTTGTTCGTCCTCTTCCGAAAGGTCATATCCGAGTTTTCTTACGGCGGCCGAAACATCATTTTTGCTGTCCTTAATATCCAGCTTTTCACCGCTTTGCTCGGCCGAGCTTACGGTTACGGCGGTCTGCTCATTTTTGGCGTTGCCGATTATCCATTTTATTTGCTTGACCGTGCGGTGTATCTCGGTGGTTTTGATGTTTGTTTTGATGTCATAGCTGTTGCCGCAGCTTATTATCATGGAAACGAAGGAATCGAGCTCGGCCGCGTCGCAGCAAACGCCTGTCTTGACTGTACATACCCCGTCTTTTACGGCAAGAATGGAGCAGGCCGAGGAAATGCCGTTTTTGTTGCTGCATTTTACCCCTACGGGGATATCGGTTTCGGCTGATATTTCCTTTACAAACCGGGCAAAATCATCGGGCATCATTTCGGCTGCGTCGTCGCAAAGGGTAATGGCATCGGCACCGGCATTTTCGGCAGCTTTGACTGCTTTTTTGAGGAAGTCGGTCTCGGCTCTTGTGGCGTCGCCTGCGCAAAATTCAACATTGCCGGCCTTTTGCTTTGCGTCCTGCACGGCCGATGCAATGTATTCAAGCATCTTTTCCGGTTTCTTGTGACAGGTGTATTCCATCCCTACGGGAGAAAGGGGAAGCTCAATGCGTATCGAGCGGCGGGCAATGTCACAAATGGCATTTGCGGCGTGTTCTATACTTTGTTCGCCTACCCCTGCGGCCACTGAAATAACGGCGTTTTTTACAAAGGACGACAGGGTTTTTATAAGAAGAATGTCGGTTCTCGGTATCTCGATCTCAGGGAATTCGATAACATCCACGTTAAGCTTTTCAAGCTGACGGGCGATCTCGATCTTTTCCTTAAAGCTAAAGCTGCTTTCGGGTTTTGAAAGCGTTGTGTCGGCAATTTTGATTGTTCTCATAAAAACTGTTCCTTTCTTCTGATTGGTTAAAAAATGCGGCCGATTTTTTCAGACGAGCCTTATATTTCTTTTTGGGTCGGCGGGTTACGTTAACGGCGGGAAAAGCACAGCACCCGTCAGATGCGATAAATGTGCCGAAAAAACAAAATCCCCGAGGTCTTTTGCAAAACCTCAGGGACGAAAATCTTTTTTCGCGGTACCACCCTGTTTACCGTTAAACGGTCAACTCAAATCAGGCTCAATCAAGCCTTTCGCCATGGTAACGGGGCGTTCCGTAGCCGCTTAGTTCGGCGATCGGTCAGGATCGACGGGCAAACAGGCAACCGACTGTCGGATAAACGACAAACGGCAAACTGCCATTCCATTTCACTGCCTTTCACTGTTTTTTCGGCGGCTCTGCTGGGGAGCGAGACTTTTTCGCCCTTTCGTACCGCCTTTCACCGAACGGCGGCTCTCTGAAACGAAGATGAGGTGAAAAATAACTCCTTCATCGCATTTAAGATATTCACTATACTGAAATTTTAGCACCTGCTTTTAGGTTTGTCAAGCGGGGTAATTGTAAACTTATTGTTTCCAAAAAATCAGGAGTCGGACTTCCCCGCAAGAGCTCGTTGCGCAACAGACTTGATTTAAGCGGTACATCATATGTGTCTTTATGGAAAAACGCAATCGGTCAGATCTCTACCGTCCAGCCGAATTTATCCTCAATCTTGCCCCACTGGATTCCGGTGAGGGTATCGTAAAGATGCTGCGTGAGGGGACCGATCTTACCACCGTTGACGGTGCATTTTTTACCCTTGTAGCAAAGCTCTCCGATGGGGGAAACCACCGCCGCCGTGCCGCAGCCCCAGGCCTCCTCGAGGGTGCCTTCGTCCATGGCTTTTTCAAGCTCGTCAACGCTTAAAAGCCGCTCGCTTACGGTGATGCCTTCCTTTGCCAGCACTTCGATGCAGGATTTTCTCGTGATACCGGGTAAAATCGAGCCGGTCAGCTTTGGTGTGACCACCTCGTTGCCTATTTTGAACATGACGTTCATGGCGCCCACTTCTTCGATGTATTTGCGCTCAACACCGTCAAGCCACAGTACCTGAGAATAACCCTGCTTTTCGGCGCGCTCGCCTGCGCGGTTGCTTGCGGCATAGTTTCCGCCGCATTTGGCATATCCGGTTCCGCCTCTTACCGCTCTGACATCCTCATCCTCGATCATAATTTTAACCGGGTTGATGCCCTCGGCATAATAGCTTCCCGAGGGGGAGGCGATTATCATAAACGTGGCATTGTGAACGGCGTGAACTCCCAGAGATTCGTCGTTTCCGAACATAAAGGGACGCAGATAAAGTGAGGTGCCGAACTGATTGGGTACCCAGTCCTGCTCAAGCTCTACAAAGGTTGTGAGAGCTTTGAGTGCGTCCTCCTCGGGGATTTGAGGCAGACAAAGGCGCTCGGCCGAGTTGTTCATTCTCTTAACATTTTCAATGGGGCGGAAAAGCTGAACCTTTCCGTCGGCACGGCGATAGGCTTTAAGTCCCTCAAAAATTTCCGAACCGTAATGAAGCACGGTGGAAGCGGGATGTATCGAAAGGTAGCCGAAGGGTACGATTCTTGCGTCGTGCCAGCCCTGCTCGCGGGAATAGTCCATAACAAACATATGGTCGGTGAAGATTTTGCCGAATCCCAGGGTAGAGGGATCGGGCTTTTCTTTAAGTACGGCCGCTTTGGTTATTTTAATGTCCATATCGGTAATCTCCTTTTAATAATCTTAAATTCAGAAGCTTAACGTTGGTGCCCGATTAAAATTCCGCACCTGTTTTAAGGGCGTTCATATTGACCTGCATCATATCCTTATGCTTGGCCGAAATGACCTTTGAAACGGCCTTTTCAACCGCTTGATCGTCAAATCCGTCGGTCTCCTTAAGAAGCTTTCCCATAACCACCATATTTGCAAGTGTGGGGAAGCCCTTTTCGCCGGCGGTTTTTGTTGCGGGAACATAAAACACCGTTACATCGTCCCTTTTGACCTTTCGTTCGACGAGGGAGCTGTCGACAAATATCATTCCGCCGCTTTTGACCGAGTGCTCAAACTTATCGAGAGAGGGCAGGTTCATAGCCACCAAAATGTCGGGGTTTGAAACAATGGGCGAGCCAACCGGCTGATCGCTTATAATGACGCTGCAGCTTGCGGTGCCTCCGCGCATTTCCGGACCGTAAGAGGGAAGCCAGCTGACGTTTTTGTCCTCGATAAGTCCTTTGTATGCAAGCAGCTTTCCGGCAAAAAGTATGCCCTGTCCGCCGAATCCCGAAAGCAGTATGTTTTTAGTGCTCATTTTTACCGCTCTCCTTCCGCTTTTTGGCCTTTTGATGCATCCTGACCGCTTTCGGCCTGTGCCTGCGCCTTTTCGGCCGTTCTGTCTTTGTATACTCCCAGGGGATAGTAGGGGAGCATATTGTCGTCGATCCATTTAAGGGCGGCCTTGGGGGTCATTCCCCAGTTGGTGGGACAGGAGGAAACGACCTCGATAAGGGAAAAGCCCTTGCCGTCGATCTGATTCTGAAAAGCCTTTTTAATGGCCTTTTTGGCGGCTCTGACATTTTTAACGCTGTTGACCGTCACCCGTTCGAGATATTCGGGCCCTTCAAGCTGAGAGAGCATTTCGCAAACCTTAACGGGATATCCGCAAAGCTTGGGATCGCGGCCGTAGGGCGAGGTCTGGGTGACCTGACCGGGAAGGGAGGTGGGAGCCATCTGACCGCCGGTCATTCCGTAAATTGCGTTGTTTATGAAAATTACAGTGATGTTTTCGTTTCTTGCGGCGGCGTGCACCGTTTCGGCCATACCGATGGAGGCAAGATCGCCGTCTCCCTGATATGTAAAGACAATGTGATTGTCGGGATCGGCACGTTTAACGCCGGTAGCAACTGCAGGAGCGCGTCCGTGAGCCGCCTCGATCATATCGCAGTTGAAATAGTTATAGGCCATAACCGAGCATCCTACCGGTGCAATGCCGATGGTTTTTCCTTCGATACCCAGTTCGTCGATGGTTTCGGCCACAAGGCGGTGGACGATACCGTGGGTACATCCGGGGCAATAATGCATAGGAACATCTATGAGAGAATGGGGTCTGTCAAACACAACCATTACCTTACACCTCCGTTTTTGATTGCTTCGAGCACCTGCTCGGGCGAGGGAATCATACCGCCGGCGCGGTTGCAAAGCTCAACCGGCTTTTTGCATTTGACGGCAAGCTTAATGTCCTCGATCATCTGACCCATGGAAAGCTCTACCGAGATAAATCTTTCGACCCTTTCGGCAGCCTTTTCAAAGGGAGCAACGGGGAAGGGCCAGAGGGTTATGGGACGGATAAGACCGACCTTGATGCCCTGCTTTCTCGCCTCGTTGACGGCGTTTTTGGACACGCGGGCGGCAATGCCGAATGCCACAAGGCAGATGTCGGCGTCGTCCATCATATATTCTTCATACAAAGCCTCGTTTTGCTCGATGGTCTTATAACGTTCAAATCTTTCGAAGTTGAACTGCTCAAGCTCCTCGGGAACGAGGGACAGGGAATTTACTATGTTGTGGGGACGGCTCATTTTTGTGCCGGTGGTCGCCCAAGGCTTTTCGGGAGGGGGAGCAACCTTAAAATCAAGCTCCACCGGCTCCATCATCTGACCCATCGTACCGTCGGCCATAATCATTGATGTAACGCGGTATTTGTCGGCAAGCTCAAAGCCCTTGACGGTAAGCTCAGCCATTTCCTGAACCGACGCGGGAGCCAGCACGATCATATGAAAATCGCCGTGGCCGCCGCCCTTTGTGGCCTGGAAATAATCCGACTGGCTGGGCTGTATTCCGCCCAGTCCCGGACCGCCGCGCTGAACGTTTACCACGAGAGCGGGAAGATCTGCGCCCGCAAGGTAGGAAATGCCCTCACCTTTAAGTGAAATTCCGGGGCTTGAGGAAGAGGTCATAACCCTCTTTCCGGCCGACGAAACGCCATAAACCATATTGATGGCAGCAATTTCACTTTCGGCCTGTAAGAACACTCCGCCGATTTTAGGCATCTTTTTGGCCATATATGCCGCAATTTCGGTCTGAGGTGTAATTGGATAGCCGAAGTAGTGGCGGCAGCCTGCAAGAATGGCCGCCTCGGCGATGGCTTCGTTTCCTTTCATAAGAACCTTTTCAGACATTTTCCTTCACCTCTCTACCTTAATGATGCAATCGGGACACATTATGGCGCAGGACGCGCAGCCGATGCAAGCCGCTTCATCGGTAAGCTCGGCGGGATGATGTCCCTTTTTGTTGATTTTTTGTTCCGACAGCTTTAAAAGGCCCTTGGGACATACGTCGACGCACAGCCCGCAGCCCTTGCAATTGTCGGTTTTAAAGGTAAGCTTTGCCATAGTTTTCGCTCCTTTTAAAGGTTTTTGTGTTTACGGTTTTGCTATATTTAAATGTATTAAGAAGACATATCTGTAAATCGGAATTTTTCCGCATCAAACAGGCCGCCTTTGCAGGGTAAGGACAAAGGGATTTTCAACCTTTTCCGAAAGCTCTTTTGAAAGCCGCTTTTCAAAGCAGGTCATAACAACCGGAAGACCCGTTAAAGCCGACACCTCGTTTGCAAAGTCCACGGATGAAAGCACATCCTCGGCGGTGGTCTGCGCTCCCAAATTGGAATTGTTGATTATTCCGGTAAAGGGGAGCCTTCCGGCCGTTTCGATCTCTTTTCTCACCTCGTCCACCGAACGCGCGTCGGGGGTCAGCGGTCGAAACTTGTTTATGACAAGCAAACAGTCAAAATCGTTTTCCTCTTTTAAAGCAGGAGCAATTCTGCCCAAAGCATATGCCCCTCGGTCGTCCCCGCCCACATCAATTACCGCACTGTATGTTCTGTCGTCGGTTATGGTGTAAATGTCCTGGGGAAGGGCGGGAATGTCGAGGTTTGTGTTGGCGTATTCCGAGCAAATAAGCCTTATTCCGTGTTTTTTAAGGTCGTCTGAGCTGTCCTTGGCGCGAAAGTAGGGATTGACAATGTCGAGGTCGGCAAGCAACGTCTTTTTTCCGCTCCTTGCAAGGTCGAGAGCCATGTTTACCGCCGCGTTGGTCTTTCCGCTTCCGTAATGGCCGCAAAGGAGGGTAACTCTTTTATAATTGTACATTTTTCTCCCTCCTTAAAATTCTGAAAAAGAATTAAATTTTTAACTTTTATTAAAAGCTCAGGTTGTTTGTATGAGCAAATGATGTTTTTGCGGAGTGACACCTTTCCGTGTGTTTCCACCGCACCGTCCGCACAAATTAAAGCTTGTTGCGCTGGATCTTTCCGCTGATGGTCTTGGGCAGCTCGTCCTTAAACTCCACTATGCGGGGATATTTGTAGGGCGCGGTGTTCTTTTTAACATAGTTTTGGATTTCCTTTTTGAGCTGGTCGGAAGGCTCGGTGCCTTTTGTAAGCACGACGTTTGCCTTAACGACCTGACCTCTGACCTCGTCGGGAGCGGCGGTGACGGCACATTCAAGAACATAGGGCAGCTCCATGATGACGCTTTCGATCTCAAACGGCCCGATGCGGTATCCGGAGGACTTGATGACATCATCCACGCGGCTGACATACCAGTAGAATCCATCCTCATCACGCCATGCAACGTCGCCGGTATGATAATATCCGTCGTGCCAGACCTCTTTGGTCTTTTCCTCGTTTTTATAGTAGCCCTTGAACAGTCCGCAGGGAACCTTATCGGAGGTTTTGATGACGATCTCGCCCGATTCGCCGTCGGGAACGGGATTTCCGTCGCTGTCGAGAAGGGTGATATCGAACTGGGGAGAGGGTTTGCCCATAGAGCCGATCTTGTGGGGCTGACCCATAAGGTTGGCGATGGCAAGGGTGGTTTCGGTCTGGCCGAAGCCCTCCATTATCTTAAGGCCGGTGGCCTTTTCAAATTGCTTGTAAACCTCGGGATTCAGCGCCTCGCCGGCGGTGGTCATATGACGGATAGAGGAAAGGTCGTATTTTGAGATGTCCTCCTTGACCATCATACGGAGCATTGTGGGAGGAGCGCAGAAGGTGGTGATTTTGTATTTTGCGAACATGGGAAGAATGTCGGCGGCCGAGAAACGGTCGAAATCGTAGGTAAAGACCGCCCCTTCGCACAGCCACTGGCCGAACATTTTGCCCCACAGCGCCTTGCCCCAACCGGTGTCGGAAATGGTAAAGTGCAGGCCGTCGTCGCTGACACCGTGCCAGTATTTTGCGGTGATGTAGTGACCGAGGGCGTATTTGCAGGAATGGGTGGCGATTTTAGGATATCCGGTGGTGCCGGATGTGAAGAACATAAGCATATTATCGTCTCCGCAGGCGGTGTCGGCCGTGCGGTGATAGTGGGCGCTGAAAAGGTGAAATTCCGAATCAAAATTGTGCCATCCGTCTCTGTCCTTTCCGACCACTACCTTGACCTTAAGTGTAGGACAGTTGCCGGCCACTTCGTCGACGCAACCGGGCACGCCGTCGTCCTCGGTGCAGATTATTGCCGAAACATCGGCCGCTTTAAAGCGATATTCAAAATCGTGAGCCTTGAGCTGGTGGGTGGCGGGAATGGCCACTGCGCCGATCTTGTTTAAAGCAAGGAAGGCAAACCAGAACTGATAGTGCCTTTTGAGCACCAGCATAACCCTGTCTCCCTTTTTGATTCCGAGAGAGGTAAAGTAGTTTGCACACTGTGCCGAGTAACGCTTCATATCATTAAAGGTAAAGCGGCGCTCGGTCTTGTCCTTGGAAATGTGCAGCATTGCAAGCTTGGTGGGATCCTTCTTGGCAATAGCATCCACGGTATCAAAAGCAAAATTATAGCTGTCCTCGTTGACGAAATCGATGCTTTTAAGCACGCCGTTTTCGTCCTCGACCGTCTTTATGAATTTTTCGCTGACAAAGGTCTTTCCGGGAACCCTTCCGGGGATGAGAGTGTCGCGGACGACCGTCTCGGTGTGGGCCTCTCCCGGGAGAACCACCGCCAAAAAGAGCACCTCGCTGCCGTCAACGGCGATCATTCCGTGGGGGGTAGAGCTGTTATAATAGATGCTGTCGCCCTCTTCGAGATACTCGACGTTGTCGCCGACCTGTACCTTCATTTTTCCTTTAAGCACAAGGTCGAATTCCTGACCCGAGTGCTTGGTGAGATGAATGGGCTTGTGCTGAAGCTCTTCGCTGTAATCGTAACGTACCCAGTAAGGCTCGGCAATTTTTTTGCGGAAAAGCGGAGCCAGATTCTGAATGTTTATGCCGTCCTCCTTGGCCGTTTCCTGACCCATTCCCTTTCGGGTGACGGTGTAGGAAGAAAGGTGGGCACTCTGACCTTCCAGAAGGTCGGTGATGCCGATGCCGAAGGCAAGAGAGCATTTGTGGATAAATGTGAAGGGGAAGTCAAGCTGACCCGCTTCATATTTAAGATAATCGTCGATGGTTACTTCGGTCTTTTCGGCCATTTCCTCTACGGTCAGCCCGACAATTTCACGCATTTCGCGAATTCTGCGGGCAACCTCCAGAAGCTTTTCGGTGTCTACATTTGTCATTTTCGGTTCCTCCCTGTCTTTTTTGCGGGGCAATAAAAAAACCGCCCCAAAGAAAGTTTCTTTGAGACGGGTGAATGTTTTCACTCGCGGTACCACTCAAATTGCAGTAGAACTGCCACTCAGGATCAAACAATCCTTATGCCTTTACGCGGCAAGACGGGAAGCGCCTACTCAGATGAATCTTTTCAGACTTCCGGCTCGGAAGGGATGGGCTACGAAGAACACCGCCGACGGTTTACACCAACCACCGTCTCTCTGCAAGGCTAAGCGTTCTAAGCCGTCTTCGTCACAGCCTTTGTTGTCATCAATATAGCACATCTCATTTTTAATGTCAAGGGGATTTTAGAAAAAAATTCGACATTTTTCTGTTGCATAAAATGCATAACGGGTTTATAAAAATGAGAACGGCCGAAAAAACGGAATTTACCCAAAACGGCTTAAAACCGAAATTTCTACTATGGGTAGAGAGGATATATTTTTCGGTGGAATGAATTTTATTACGATAGATTGATTTTAAGGTCATGCTGTAATATACTTGGACATAGATTTTTCTGAAAGGTGTGACATTATGGAAAACAAGTTTATCCTTACATGCGAATCGACGGTGGATTTGCCATACGAATACGTTTGCAAAAGAAATATTCCGGTTCTTTTTTATACATATACGGTAGACGGAAAAGAGTATGAGGACGATATGGGAAAGGATCCCTCCTCCCTTGATAATTTTTATAAGCTGCTGGACGAGGGACATCTTCCCTCCACATCCCAGATAAATGTTTTCAAATACGAAAACTTTTTTGAATCTGTTATCGAAAAATACGACGGCGAGATTCTGCATATCGCCTTCGGCTCGGGAATGACCCCCTCGGTAAACAATGCCTACGACGCCGCAAAAAAGGTTATGGAAAAGCATCCCGGCAGGGTGATAAGGGTGGTCGATTCCCTCGGCAGCTGCACGGGATACGGTCTCCTTGTGGACGATGCGGCCGATCTGCGTGACGGCGGAGAAACCGCCGAAGCGGTGGAAAAATGGACACTTTCGGTGAGAAACACTATCCATCATCAGTTCTTTGCCACCGATCTGAAGCTGTTCAGAAGAGGCGGGCGCGTTTCCGGTCCTGCGGCGGCGGTGGCCACCGTGCTGAATATCTGCCCCATAATGCACCTTAACAGCGAGGGCAGAATTATAGCCTACGGAAAGGTCAGAGGCAAGAAAAATTCCATTATTAAAACCGTCGATGAGGTCGAAAAGAACATAAAGGACGGAAGAAATTACAGCGGCAAAATGTTTGTTTCCCACTCCCATTGTCCCGATCTTGCAAAGGCCACCATCGAGGAGTTGGAAAAACGCTTTCCGAATGTTAAGGGCAAGATAGTTATGGGCAACATCGGAACCACCATTGCCTCCCATACCGGCGTCGGTACGGTTGCTGTGTTTTTCTATGGCTGCGAGCGCCAGAAATAATCGAAAAAAGGAATAATAGGATATACTGCGGTCGAGGGCCCTCTTTGCGGTCGGTCGGCCGCTTTCTGTTACAAATAATTCTTGCTTATTTAATATGTATGTAGTATAATTAAACGATAATATTGAACGGAGAGCTTTTGAAAAAAAGCCTTTGCTCTCCTGAGGAGAAATAGCATTTAATGATTTTGAATTACCTTGACAACAGCGCCACCACAAGGGTGAGCGAAAAAGCGGCCTTGAAGGCGGCCGAGATGATGACAAAAAATTTCGGAAATCCCTCGTCGGTATACTCTCTCGGTCTTGACGCCGAAAGGGAGGTCAAAAAGGCGAGAGAATCGGTGGCCAAACGGCTTGGATGCAGCGAAAAGGAGATTTTATTTACCTCCTGCGGAACCGAGGCCAACAATCTTGCCCTTTTCGGAGCGGCCGACGCCCTAAAAAAGACCGGTAAAAAAATCATAACAACATCCATAGAACACCCGTCGGTTTTAAACGCCGCAAAGGAGCTTGAAAAGCGGGGATTTGAGGTGGTTTTTCTGCCGGTTTACGGCGACGGAAAGATAAAGCTCGACGATTTCAAAAAGGAACTTGACGAGTCGGTTATTCTCGTGTCGATAATGCTTGTCAACAACGAGACCGGTGCTGTTCAGCCGGTAAAAGAGGCCGCAAGCCTTACAAAACGCCTTTGCAAAAATGCACTTTTCCACTGCGATATGGTGCAGGGATTCGGAAAGACCGGCGATACCGTTAAGGACCTTGGTGTGGATCTGCTTTCGGTAAGCGGACACAAGATACACGCACCAAAAGGTGTAGGTGCACTTTATGTTAAAAACGGCGTTAAAATAAACAATATACTTTTCGGCGGAGGGCAGGAAAAGGGAATGCGCTCGGGAACCGAAAATGTTCCGGCCATCGCTGCTTTCGGAGTGGCGGCCGAAGAGCTTCCAAATGAAAAAGAGGCCCTTGAAAGGACGGCAAAGCTGAGCGATTTTGTGAAAAATTCTCTTTCCGAGATCGAAGGAATCGTATTCAATTCTCCCGACGATGCACTGCCTTACATAGTCAACTTCTCTTTGCCGAAAGTTCCGTCGGAGGTTATGATACACTTTTTGGAAGAATACGGAATATTTGTGTCGGGCGGAAGCGCTTGCTCAAAGGGCAAACGCAGCCACGCTCTGTCGGCGCAAAATCTTTCTCCTGAAATTATCGACAGTGCAATTAGGGTCAGCTTTTCCCACGATACCACCGAGCAACAGGCGGCGGCCTTTGCCGAATGTGTGAAATCCGGTGCAAAAATTTTAAGAAGGAAGAAATAATGAAGGAAATTATACTTATAAAGAACGGCGAGCTTGCTCTTAAGGGTCAAAATCGCCGCGGATTTGAAGAAATTCTTATAAAAAACATACGCCGCAGAATAAAGCCCTTAGGGACGGTTAACATACGCGCCGCTCAGTCGACAATATACATCGAGCCTGCCGATGAGGGGTTTGATATGGACGAGGCGCAAAACCGCATAGGAAAAGTATTCGGAATTGCTGCTTTCACGAGGGCGGCAGTGACCGAAAAGAATATGGAATGCATTAAAAAGACGGCGGCGGAATACCTTGCCGACAGTCTTTCTGCAGCCAAAACCTTTAAGGTTGAGGCCAAGCGGGCCGACAAGACCTTCCCGTTTAAAAGCCCCGAAATTGCAAGGGAGCTCGGCGGATATATTTTGTCGAAATTCCACCATCTCAAGGTCGATGTGCATAATCCCGACATTACCGTTACGGTGGAGGTCAGGGAAAACGGTGCATATGTCCACGGAGATCAGATTAAGGGCGCAGGCGGAATGCCTGTCGGAACGGGCGGAAGAGCCGTAATACTTATTTCCGGAGGAATAGATTCTCCCGTGGCGGCCTACACAATGGCCAAAAGGGGAATCGAGCTTGTGGGAGTTCATTTTGCAAGCCCCCCTTACACCGGCCCCCGCGCCGAGCAGAAGGTCAGGGATCTTCTTACCATAGTTTCGCAGTACAGCGGAAGGATTCCTTTTTTTATCGTGCCTTTTACCGAAATACAGCTTGAAATAGACGAAAAATGCCCCGAGGAGCTTTTTACGGTTATTATGAGGCGGTTTATGATGAAAATCGCCCAGATAATCGCAAAAAAAGAGGACTGCAAGGCGCTTATAACCGGCGAAAGCGTCGGTCAGGTGGCAAGTCAGACCATGGATGCCATCTGCTGCACCGACAAGGTTTGTGAAATGCCTGTTTTCCGCCCTCTCATCGGAAACGACAAGGACGAGATCATTACGGTATCGCGAAAGATCGGCGCTTTTGAAACCTCTATTCTGCCATTTGAGGATTGCTGTACCGTATTTACGCCAAAGCATCCGAGAACCAAGCCCCGCCTTGATATGATCGAAAAGGCTGAGCAGGCTCTCGATATCGACGGCCTTATAAAACGTGCGGTGGACGGCGTAAGGCTTGAAATCATAAGATAGCCTAAAAACTGCCGAAACCGCAATACGCATTTAAGTGTCGCGGCAGAAAACAGCGGCAAGGCAGGAAAAAGCAACCGCTTAAAGCGCGGGACGTGCTTTAAAAAACAATAATTTTAAATCATAAGACAACTTGATTTTCATAAGATAAAGGTGATTTGATTTTATGAATTGCGAAATAATAACCGTCGGTTCGGAAATAACCACGGGCGACATAACCAACACAAACGCGGCATTTTTGTCCGAGGAGCTGACCGATCTCGGCATAGAGGTCAACTATCAGACCGCAGTGGACGATAATGCCGGCCGCATAATCGAAGCGCTGAGAGCGGCGGTTTCGAGGAGCCACATCATCATTTTTACCGGCGGACTCGGCCCCACTCCCGACGACATAACCAAGGAAACGGTTTTTAAAGCCGTGGGACTTGAGCTTTCGCGAAACGAGCAATCGTTTGAAAGAATAAAGAAATATTTTGAGGCCAAGGGCGAGCAGATGCCGGCAGCAAACGAAAAGCAGGCAATGTTTCCGAAAAGTGCAAAGATCTTTGAAAACAGCTGCGGAACGGCCGACGGATGCGCCGTTCGATCGGGCACCCAGTGTCTTGTGCTTCTTCCCGGCCCGCCGAGAGAGCTTAGGCCGATGTTTTCTCAGGTCAAGGAATATCTTGCGGATTTTCTCGACCTTAAATCGGTTGTGAGAAATCTTAAGGCTTTCGGTCCCGGGGAATCGGGCGTTGCCGAGGCTATCGCCGATATAATCGAAAGAAAACGTCCTACCGTCGCCACATATATCGAGGCCGGCGGGGATGTCAGAATAAAAATAACCGCCTCGGGCAAAGATGAAAGTGAGCTAAGAGCTCTTTGCGACAAAACGGCGGGAGAAATCGAGGACAGACTCAAAAGTGCCGTATACAGCGACAGGGGACTTGATCTTCAAAGCGTTGTTGTGGAAAATCTAAGGGTCAGAAACCTTAAAATAGCTACAGCCGAAAGCTGCACGGCGGGACTGCTCTCAAAAATGCTGACCGACGTATCAGGGTCGTCGCAGGTTTTTGAATACGGAATTTCGGCCTACGCAAACCGCATTAAAAACGAAAAGTTAGGGGTCAGCGACGAGCTGCTCCGCAGGGTAGGAGCGGTTAGCGCAGAGGTGGCCGAGGCAATGGCAAAAGGTGCAAGAACCGAGGGCAGAGCCGACATCGGTATAGGTATAACCGGCCTCGCGGGACCAGACGGCGGAACCGATAAAAAGCCAGTGGGACTGGTTTTTGTGTCGCTTTTCGACGGAAAAAATTTCTATACAAAACAGCTCAACATCCCTTCCTCCAAGGGCAGAGAGGAAATAAGGCTGAGAAGCGCAATGGAAGCGCTCAATATGGTAAGGCTTTATATATTTAAGGACGCCGATTTTCTTTCGACGAAAAAGGCGTTTAACGACCCCTCCCGCGATGTCTTTTCGGGAGCGGTAAAGCCCTTTATTTCCCCGCAAAATCAGGTCGGAATGTCGGCGGGAGCACCTGCTTTCGGCGGGGTAAATCCTTCCGACTGTGCATTTTCAAAGGAAAATGTCTTTAAGGATATGCCGAAAAACGGCGGCAACAGCGGAAAGGAGCAAAACAGCCAAATGGCCCCAAGAAGCACATCCAAATCGAGCACAACAAAATCCGCTCAGGGAAAAAGCGCCCAGGGTAAATCGACAGGCGGCAAAAAAAGAAAGAAAAAACCTGCAGCCGACATGGTGAGAAAGGTTATCCTTGTGCTGTGCGTTATTATTTTTGCAGCGTCGGCCACATACATCGGCGATTATGTTTATCAGAGCATTAAAAACCGTAACGAGGTCGACCGCATAAACAGCCTTTTCGACCAAAACGGATTGCTTGACGAAAACGGCATTAACACCTCTTTTTACGAGCTTTTAAATAAAAATCCCGAAACGGTGGGATGGCTCAATGTGCCCAACACCCAGACACACAACCCTGTTGTTAAAACCACCGATAACGACAAATATCTCACCACCAATTTTGAGGGTGAAAGCAGCAGATACGGCGCAATCTTTGCCGATATGAACAACACCTTTGCCGTTGGACCGGAGCTCAGCCAAAACACCATTCTTTACGGACACCATATGCGTGACGGACAGATGATGGGCGAACTTAAAAAGTATCGTGAGCTTGATTTTTATAAAGAAAATCCCGTTATCGATTTTACCACCATATATTCTCCGAAAGTTACTCACTGGAAGGTTTTCTCGGTCTTTATTACAAACACCGATCCTTCGGACGACAACGGAAATGTCTTTAACTATATGAAGAACACCTTTAGTTCCGACAGCGAGCTTAACGAGTTTTTGCAGAACTGTTATCAGCGGTCGATTATAACCACGCCGGTGCAGGACGTAACCAAAAACGACAAGATCCTCACCCTTTCGACCTGCATTTATGACTTTAACAATGCCCGGCTTGTTATTGCGGCGAGAATGGTGAGAAACGGGGAATCGGAAAGCGTGGATACCTCTTCCGCCATATACAATCCCGATCCGGTTTATCCTCAGGCCTATCGCAATCGCTATGGCGCAGGCCGCACGACGGTCGACCTGGCAGTAAAGCCGGCCGCACTTTACAAGGCTTATGAAAAGGCCGCGGCTACTCTTGATACCGAGCATATGACCGCATATATAAAGAAGGGACTTGTATTTTAAATAAAAGGGTCTTGTGTTAATCGAAAACGCCTTTTAATCTTTTATGAGGCTTGCCGTAGATCATGTTTATACCTTTCAGGAAGTGTTTTTTATGTCAATTGAAAAGGTGAAAAAACAGCTGGAAAGTTTCGGCCTTTTCGACCGTATCAGGGAATTTACCGTTTCAAGCGCAACGGTCGAGCTTGCGGCTGCAGCTCTTGATGTCCCGCCCGAGGTTATCGCCAAAACCATTGCCGTTTCGGATAAGAGCGGGGAAGGCTGTATTCTTATAGTTGCGGCGGGAGACAACAAGCTTTGCAGCAAAAAATTTAAACAGCAGTTTGGATTTAAACCTAAAATGCTGAAATTCGATGAAGTCGAGCAAAAGACCGGCCACCCCGTGGGCGGGGTGAGCCCATTCGGAGCGAAAGAGGAAGCGGAGGTTTATCTTGACGTTTCTTTAAACAGATTTGAAAAGGTTTATCCTGCGGCCGGTACGGCCAACACGGCGGTCGAGATCACCCTCGACGAGCTTAAAAGGGTCATCGGTCGGGATGAATTCATAGACGTGTGCAAGGAGGCAGAGAAAAAATGAACATAGGCGTTATAACCGGCGCGTCCTCGGGAATGGGACGGTGCTTTGCCAAGGAGCTGGACAAAAAAGGACTGGACGAGCTGTGGCTTATCGCAAGGCGGGAGGGAAGACTTTTAGAGCTTAAAGATGAGCTTAAAACCCCTGTAAGAATTATGCCTCTCGACCTTTTGAAAAAGGAAAGCTTTGACGAATATTCAAAGCAGCTTTTCCTTGATAAGCCGGAAGTTTCTTATCTTGTTAACTGTGCGGGATTCGGCAAAATGGGAAGCGTGGCCGAGGTGGGGATCGATGCCACCTGCGATATGATCGACCTTAACGCCAAAGCCCTTGCGGTGATTACCCAGCTGACCGTACCCTTTATGGACAAGGGCAGCCATATAATTGAACTTTGCTCTTCTTCGGCCTTTTATCCGCTCCCCTTTTTTGATTGTTATGCCTCAACAAAGGCCTTTGTTCAGCATTACAGCTATGCCTTGGCACTTGAGCTTAAACCCAAGAAAATCTCGGTTACCCAGGTAAGTCCCGGATGGGTGGCGACGGAATTTTTCGACCATACCGATGAGGAAAGCGCCAAGCACGCCCCTAAAAAATACAAGCCCCTTTATACCGCCAAGGATGTGGTCAAAAGGGCGGTGGCCGACGCCGACAAGGGGAAGAAATTTTCGGTTTTCGGCAGCTTTGTCAAGTTCCATCGTTTTGCCGCAAGATTTTTTCCCAGGTGGTTTATGAATGCCCAGTGGAGAGGACGGCTTAAATAATCGAAGGATTCGCGAAAAGCGCGGCGGCTGTGCAATCGCTTGGCAAACTTTTAATCAATGCATTTTTTAATGTATATGGCCTTGTCAAACCCTGTGAGAAATTGCTTAATTACATTAAACTTTTGGTTTTGCCCTTGACCTTGAGGGAAAACTGCTATATAATCAGGTGGATAGATCTTCTTAATTTGGAGGAATTATAATGAAAAAAGTACTTTGTATCGGCTCGGTCACGACCGATGTTATCATCAAACCTGTTGACGCTCTGCCCACTCCCGGTGAGCTTCAGTTTATCGACAGCTCGTCTATGTTTGTCGGCGGATGTGCTTCCAATGCCTCCATCGACCTTGCAAAGCTGGGCGTGCCGGTATCCCTTTGCGTAAAGCTGGGTAAGGACCTTTTCGGCCACTTTGTTTACGACACCTGCAAAGAGGCGGGCGTTGACGTGAGAGGCTGTGTTATGGACGAAGGCGTTCAGACCACCACTTCTATCGTTTGCGTCAACTCCGACGGCGAGAGAAGTTTCCTTTATAACGGCGGTTCCACCTCTGCCATGACCGACAAGGACATTTCCGACGAGCTTATTGCCGACGCCGACATTGTATTCCTGGCCGGAGCACTGCTGACCCACGGCCTCGACGGCGAGCCTGCCGCAAAGATGTTTGCAAAGGCTCAGGGTATGGGCAAATTCACCGTTATGGATACCGCCTGGGATCCTACCGGCCGTTGGATGAAGGGCGTTGAGGCGGCTCTGCCCCATCTTGATCTCTTTATGCCAAGCATCGAAGAAGCTCAGAAAATCGCCGGAAAAGAAGACTTCGACGACATTGCCGACGTGTTCTTTGCAAAGGGCGTTAAAAATGTTATCATAAAGGCCGGCAAAAAGGGCGCATACATCCGCGAGGGCGGTAAGGAGGGCTATTTTGCTCCCACCTACCTTTCCATAAAGCCCACCGATACCACCGGCGCGGGAGATTCCTTCTGCGCGGGCTTCCTTGCGGGACTTGCTCAGGATTTCGATTTTGAAAAATCCGCAAAGCTGGGCAACGCGGTCGGAACCCACTGCGTTATGGAGCTTGGCGCTTCCACAGGCATTAAGCCTCTTGCCGAAATTTATAAATTTATGGAGGAGCATACCGACGAGGTTGCCCTTTAATCAAAGGAGATTTTAAAATGAAACGATCCGAAATCAACAAAATCATAAAAGATGCCATCGCCTTCCTCGACGAGCATAAGTTCCTGCTTCCTCCCTTCGCATACTTCACCCCCGAGGAATGGAAGGAAAAAAATCACGAATATGATGAAATCCGAAACAATGTTCTCGGTTGGGACATCACGGATTTCGGCTCGGGCGATTTCCGCAGCTGCGGTCTTTTCCTTTTCACTCTCCGCAACGGCAACGCGCACAATCCCGACGACAAAAAAGTTTATGCCGAAAAAATCATGATCGTTGAAGAAAATCAGGTCACTCCTTACCATTATCATTGGTATAAGCAGGAGGACATCATCAACCGCGGCGGCGGAAACCTTATGATCAAGGTGTACGGAGCCGACGAAAACGATGAGCTTTCGGACGAGGACGTTGAAATTCAGGTCGACGGCAGACATTATACCGTTCCTGCCGGCACCGTTGTCCGTCTTACCCCCGGCATGAGTCTCACCAACACCAAAAAGCTTTATCACTCCTTCTGGGGCGAGGAAGGCCACGGAAAGGTGCTTGTGGGTGAGGTCAGCCAGTGCAACGACGACTCCAAGGACAATCGCTTCTATGAGCCTGTCGATACCGAGCCCTACAAAGGTGCAATCAAGGATGCAGACACTTCATCTGCCCGTTTTTATGCCAAGGTCGGCCGCTTCCCCGAGGTTGAAGAGGATGAGGCTCCTCTCTATCTTCTCGGAAACGAATATCCCAAGGCAAAATAATCGGCTTGACGGCCTGATTATTCTTAAATTATTCTTAAAAAACCCGCTGCGTCAAAAAAGCCGCAGCGGGTTTTTATGTCTGTTAACGGTCGGTTTTCTTTTGGCCGTTTTTTTCTGTTTATAAGCCATATCCGTCGGCGGCATCCTGTATAAAAGGCCTTTAAAAGCCTTAATAAAAACGCCCCCGGTTATGATTTGCCGTATAAAGGGCAATGAGCCTTAAACGGCCTGTGAAAACAGGCGGTCAGGTTTCGGCCGACACAGGAATTTTGCCGTTCTTGCCTTCGTTTTGCATCGTGCAGGCGCTGACCGAATATTCCGTTACGCCGGAAATGGTCTCGCCGTCGATTTGAAGGGCGGTGGGTCGGTCGAATTTTACGGTTATCTCGTGGCCGAAAAATTCCTTGACCATATCCTTGTGCTTGGTTATATGCTCTCCCTTGAAAATAGACGGAAAGGCGCGAAGGGTATGAAGCCTGCTTTTTCCGTGCATAACCATAAGGGAAACGGTGTGAAGGGGGTTTAAGCGGTTCTGATTGGGCGCCGCCATCATTCCGCCGCCGAAAAATCGGCCGTTCATTGTTGGGGCGAGCCACACCCGCTTATATGATGCCGTTTTTCCGTCCACCGTTACGGTGGCGTCGACAGGCTCATATCCTCCGAAAAGGCCTTTTATTGCAATAGGAGTATAGTTTATGCGCTTGCCGTTTAGGTTGCGTTTTTTATCTCCTTCTTCACAGCAATATCCGTCGATACCGTATCCGATACCGTTTATAAAGGCTGAGGTTTTTCCGTTTACCGTGACCTTTGGGAGAAACTTCAGGTATTTGTTTATCTTAAAGGGACGGTCGCCCTTTTTCTTGCCAACGTCGTTTAAAAAGTCGTTTCCGCTTCCGGTGGCATAGTAAAACACAGAGGAGGGAAGCTCGATACCGTCGGTGTCGTTGATAAAGTGGTTGAGGGTACCGTCTCCTCCGCACAGTATGAGCGGAGTGTCTCCCGCCTTTTCAAAGAATTCTTTATAATCTTTTATCTTTGTCAGATCGCAGAATTCAAGCTTATCCCCCTTCATAAGAGGCATAAGCTCCTCGGCAGCCATTGCGCCTTTGCCGTTGCCTGCAAGGGGATTAAATAAACATAAGTATCTCATATAAATAAATTAACCTTCGTTTCGGGTAAAAGATCCGGCTTATCCTGCGCCGATCCAAAGAAATTTCGGCAAAATTCCAAAGCGCGGAATTTTGCCGAAGGGTAGATAAAACATCAGGCTGTACCGAAAGCGCCGCTTTTTGGGACTTTAGGTGTGCCGAAAAATTCAGTCGATTATCTCTCCCGTGAAGTTGGGAGATATTCCGGCGGCATTGCATTCGTCGGTGTCAATGTGCATTGCAAGGGAAAACTTGTCGCTTACTCTTACAACAACATCGCCGAAAACGGTCTCTCTGCCGGTGCCTTCAACCTTTACCGAAACGATCTGCTTGTTTTCAAGACCGTATTTCTCGGCATCGGCAGGGGTCATATGAATGTGGCGTTTGGCACAGATTACACCGTGGTCAAGCTCAACCTCGCCGGCGGGGCCGACAAGCTTACATCCGTTTGTTCCCTCGGTATCGCCCGATTCGCGGATAAGTGCGTTAACGCCGATTGAACGTGCGTCGGTAAGGGAAATCTCAACCTGAGTCTCGGGACGTACGGGTCCCAGAATGGAAACGCCCTTAAGCTCTCTCTTGGGGCCGACAACGGTAACTCTCTCTTCGCAGGCAAACTGGCCGGGCTGAGAAAGATCCTTTTTGGGGGTCAGCTCATATCCCTTGCCGAAGAGGGTTTCGAGATCCTCTTTGGACACGTGAACGTGGCGGGCGGATGTTTCAATAAGAACGGGTTTTGACATAAAAATCAACTCCAATTTAAATTCTATCGATAATATTAACAGAAAAATCACTTTTTTTCAAGTCATAACCGTTGAGTATTTAAAAAAAGTGTGATAAAATAATAGAAAATGCTGAAAAGCGGTGAAAAAATGACTTTAGATCAACTTAAATCTGAATGTAACGGCTGCCAAAAATGTGAGCTTGCCAAAACACGCACAAACGTTGTTTTCGGCGTAGGAAGCGAGCATGCAAAGGTAATGTTTGTGGGAGAAGGTCCCGGCGAAAACGAGGATCTGAAGGGTGAGCCTTTTGTGGGAAGGGCGGGTCAGCTTTTAGACAAATTTCTTGCGGCAATCGACCTCGACCGAACAATGATATACATTGCCAATATGGTTAAATGCCGACCGCCCAAAAACCGCGACCCAAAGCCGGAGGAGCAGGAGGCCTGTATCGGATATTTAAGAGAACAGGTCAGGATAATACGCCCGAAGATCATTGTATGTCTCGGAAGAATTTCCGCTCAGCGCCTTATTGATCCTTCCTTTAAGGTTACGGTGCAGCACGGTGAAATATATGAAAAAAACAGCGTTAAAATGATGGGAACCTTTCATCCCGCAGCACTGCTTAGAAATCCCAATAACAAGCCCGCCGCTTTCGAGGACTTTATAAAGATAAGAGATATTATTTCCGAGGAGCAATAATACTTTGCGGGTGCGGCGCAAGGGGATAAAGCCGATTATTGCAGAAAAATAAAAATCGGACGGTCGGAAAAAATCCGCCGCCCGAGAATGGATTTGTTATTATTGTTTGGCCGTTGCCGTTGACGATTCGTCCGATGAAATATCGGCTTTTGAAAAAGGATTGTTTGCTGCCGTGCTTTTGCCGATATCCTGTCGCTTTAGAAGAAAAGACTGGGCACATAGCAGACCACCGTCATAATGGCCGAGGCAATGAGCACTCCCAGCACAATGGCGATCATGCTCTTTTTAAACTCTATGTGGAAAAGATCGGCGGCCAGTGCACCTGTCCAGGCACCGGTTCCGGGAAGGGGAATGCCCACAAATATCATAAGTCCCGCGAGCCATCCGTTTTGGATGTTTTTACCCTTGTTTTTGGTGCGGTTTTCAAACCATTCGATGATTTTTTTCAGGTGTTTTGATTTTTTGAGAAAATCGAGAATCTTGCGGACAAATTTAAGCACCAGCGGAATGGGAAGCAGGTTTCCCACAATGCAGATGGGTACTGCCACATACCATTTCATACCGAGCACGGCGGCCATAATTATTCCGCCGCGCAGCTCCACCACCGGAAGCATGGATATAATGAAAATTACCACTTCGTTTGAAAGACCGAGACCCTGGAAAAACGCGGTTAATGTTTCTGCCATGAAAATACCCCTTTATTTTGAATTTACACACTCTTAATTTTATAATGCTAATGTTAAATCAGATATCGCTTGTTTATTAAATCTGTTTTAAATTAAGCGGCGATGCTTTTGCCGTCGGGAAAGAGCGTCTTGCAACGCGCTGCCCGACAATCATAACATATATATGCCGTTATTGCAAGGAAAGAATGGAGAAGACATATGAAAATAACAATTCTTGACGGATACACCTGCAATCCCGGGGATCTTTCCTGGGCACCTTTTGAAAAATACGGCGAGGTAGAGGCTTTCGACTATACCCGCCGCGCCGATGTTATCGATCGCTGTAATTCGGCAGACATAATAATCAGCAACAAGACGGTTTTCACAAGGGAAATTCTGCAGCAGATTACCCGCCCGAAATACATCGGTCTGATTTCCACGGGATATAATGTAGTCGATGTAAAGGCAGCGGCCGAGCTTGGGATTACCGTGACATTTGTTCCGACCTACGGCACCGAGGCGGTGGCTCAGCACACCTTTGCTCTGATTCTGGAGCTTTCAAACCACATTGCCCTTCATGCCGACGCGGTAACGGCGGGTCAGTGGCGGGATTATCGGAAATTCTGCTTCTGGAACACCCCGCTTTTCGAGCTTAAAGGCAAAACACTCGGCATTATCGGCTACGGCAGAATAGGAAGAGAAACGGCCAAAATTGCCCGCGCCTTCAATATGAATGTCATTTTTTATTCCCATCGGGACATGGGCGAGCAGCCGGACAGGCAGGTCGATCTTGATACGCTGCTTAAGGAAAGCGACATTGTGTCGCTCCATTGCCCCTTAAACGATGAAACAACAGGCATTATAAACGCCGAAAATCTTAAAAAGATGAAGAGCACGGCATGGCTCATAAATACGGCAAGAGGGCCGTCGGTGGTGGATAAAGACCTTGCCGACGCGTTAAACAACGGAGTGATCGCGGGAGCGGGACTTGACGTTTGTACAAAGGAACCGCCCGAGGAGGATAATCCTCTGCTGACCGCCAAAAACTGCATTATGACCCCTCACATAGCCTGGGCGGCAAGGGAAACAAGAGAAAGGCTCATTTCTCTTGCAGCCGACAACTTGGGCAGCTATCTTTCGGGAAATCCCGTCAACATCGCAAAATGATTTTAAATTATGAGGCAAAGCCTTTTGCGGGCGGGAATCGACAGTGATTTGAGATGCTTTACGGGTAAAAAGCTTACCCGCAAAAATATTGCTTTTGCGGGCTGCATATTATTATTTGTGCCGCACAAAAAAGCCGTTATCATTTATTTTATAAAACGGAGGTATTTTTATGAAAGTCTTAATGTTAAACGGAAGTCCTCACAAGCAGGGATGTACCTTTACCGCTCTTTCGGAAATTGCAAAAGAGCTTGAAAAGCAGGGAATCGAGAGCGAGATACTTTATCTCGGAAAGGCCGAGGTACGTGACTGTATCGGATGTAAGGCCTGCCGGAAGCTCGACTGCAAATGCGTTTTCGACGACGACATTGTAAATGTTATCATCAACAAGGCAAAGGAATGCGACGGATTTATATTCGGAACGCCGGTTTATTATGCCCACGCCTCGGGAAGGCTTCTTTCGGTGCTTGACAGGGTGTTTTATTCGGCAAGCGCCGTTTTTACCCATAAGCCCGGCGCCGCCGTTGCCTCTGCAAGAAGAGCGGGAACGACCGCCTCTCTTGACGACGTGAACAAGTATTTCGGAATTGCCGGAATGCCCACCGTTCCCTCTACCTACTGGAACAATGTCCACGGAAATACCGCCGAGCAGACGGCAAACGACCTCGAGGGACTCCAGACCATGCGAAATCTTGCAAGAAATATGGCATGGATGCTCAAATGCTTCGAGGCGGGCAAAAAGCAGGGTATCGAGCCCCCGGCTCCCGAAAGAAATTTTCAAACCAACTTTATAAGATAAGGGTTGTGTAAAATCGGCACAACAAATATATACCTTACGGCACAGAGCCTGTCCCGCGGGGGAGCCTTTGCCAACATACAGAAAGAGGATGTATAATGAAAAAAACCGCCACCGTTATTTTAACTGTCCTTTTGGCAGTATGTCTTTGCTTTTCGGTTTTAGCCGCAGACAGAGGCACATATTCCGCCCTGCTTTGCAGTGACAAGACCGACGGCATAAGCGACGGGGACCCGGGCCTTGACGATGTGAGCGACCCCATGACCGAGCCGGCATTAAGCGATGATGTGGGCGTTAAACTGCCCGACAGTTCTTCGGCCGTCCCTAATTTCGGCGGATACGATTTTAAAACCGTGGCCTATAAAATAAATATACCGATTGCGGTGATAGGCGGGGCAACTCTTTTCTGCGGAATTGTTTTTTTCGTGCTCTTTCTTTTAAAGAAAAGGAAGCCCTTTGCACTGCTTGCGGCCTGCCTTTGTGCGGCGGGAATCGCACTTTTGGCAGTATCTGTCCTTTTAAGCCCTCAGAGAACCGCTTTTAAAAGCAGTAAAACGGTGGAAAGCGCCCTGGCCGCCGTTGAACAAAAGCCCGAATATCCCGCCGCAGCCACCTTTGAACCGGGCGAAAATTCCTTTCCCGAGGATCGCTCTGCGAAACTTTTGCGACCCGAAAACGGGAACGGACGGACGGTGGTTGCCGATATGAACGTTACCGATTTCGGTGCGTCGGGAGACGGAAAGACAGACAGCACCCTTGCCTTTATCGATGCGGTGGCTCAGATTTCGAAAAAGGGCGGGACGGTGTTTGTACCGGCCGGCAAATATGTTTTGTCGGACAGCATTAAGCTGCCCACCGGCGTTGCCCTTGAAGGGGAAACCGACAAAGACGGAAAACCCGCCTCCTTTCTTCTTATATACGGCGACAAGGGAGACGAGGAGGCTCAAAGCGCCGTTGTTATGGACTTTCAAAGCGCTCTTAAAAACATAGCCTTTTATTATCCCGAACAGCAGTTTTTCTACGGCGCTCCCATTCCGTATCCTTACACCGTTACCCAAAACGGAAGCGAGGGTATACTGCTCGAAAATGTTAATTTCATAAATTCATACAAAGCGGTCGACCTTTCGTCCGGGGAAAACAATTCTCTCCAGACCCTGAGGAACATCAGCGGAACGCCTCTTAAAACGGGTATTGCTCTTGACGGAAGTCTTGACATCGGCAGATTTGAGGGGATAAACTTTTCCTATAAATACTGGCTTGAAAGCGGCGAGCAAAACCTGCCCGATAAAAAGGTGCTCCGCACCTGGCTTTTGAGAAATGCCGTCGGGTTTGAAGCGGGAATGGTCGACTGGACATATTTTTCCGACTTCAATATCGAGGGCTACAACATCGGAATAAGATTTGAGCCCACCGAAAAGGGCTCGGCCAACGGCCATTTGTACGGTTCGAAATTTACCGATTGCTATTATGCGTTATACATAAACAATAACAAGTGGCTCAACTTTACGAATTGTGAATTTACCGCCTACGGAAACGAAGGCGCTGCGGCAATCTATATCGACAAAACTTCCGTCACCGCACTGACACTTGCCGACTGCAAGGTCGAAAGCTGCGGAAAATACGCTATACTGAACGAGGGACAAAGCACCCTTGTGGCAGAAAGGTGCGGGATCAGTTCAAACGGAGACGCGCCTTATCTTACCTATACCGATAAATATTCCTTTGTGGATACTTCCTTTTCGTCGGGAGGGGATAAATACAAGCTCCTCAGTAACGCATCCCAGCTGCCCGATACACAGGTTGACTGCTCCCGCAGGACCGACCTTTATCCCAAGAGCGACGCCTTTGTCAATCTTAACGATACGGTGGCTCAGCGCACCGATATAAGCAGTGCCTTGCAAAACGCCGTCGACAGCCTAAAGGAAACAGGCGGAACGGTGTATATTCCCGGCGGATATTACTATATGACCGCCCCTGTAACTGTTTATGAGGGAATAGAAATAAGGGGATGCGAGGACATTCCAAACTACTTCCCAAAAACCATGATATACACCGATTACGGAAGGGACAACGAGAACGGGCAGGCGCTTTTCACCCTTAAATCCAACGCCGGATTAAGGGGAATCGGCGTTCACTATTATCTGCAATCCACCGATGATATTCGCCCCTTTGCCTTTACGGCCAGGGGAGCGGGAAGTGATGTCTATATTATAAATACCGCTTTTATCAATTCCTATAACGGCGTGGATTTTGCAAGCGAGAAGTGTGATCGGCACTATGTCGAATACATTTGGGGAACACCGATATATCGCGGGATAGTTGTGGGAGCGGGAAGTGCCGACGGTATTATACGGGATGTACATTATACCCCCAACGCCTGGTATACCGCCAAAGACCGTTTAGAGCAGAAGGCTCATTCCGATTTTGACACCCGTCTTGAATATGTCAAGGCGAACAGTCAGCCCTTTGTTATCGGAGCTTCCGAAAACGAGCTGCTTTTCCACAATTTTGTTTACGGTGCATATAAGGGTCTTACCGTGCTTGACGGAGCCAAAAATGCAACGGCGATAAGTCACGGAGTTGATTGCGGCAACATCTCGGTTTATGCCGAGGGATCGGGTGAAATAAAGCTCATCGATCCTCAGCTTGTCAACCTCCCCGGAAACGACCTTAACTATATTTTAACCGGCCACGATTTTTCGGGCAAAATTTCGGCCGTGAATCTTGCCTGCTGGGGAAGGCCGAAATTCTCTTTCAGAATTTTCGGAAGCGGAAGAGTCGAGCTGTTTGGCGGATACGTAAACAACGCGGGAGCCACCCTTTTCGACTGCTTCGGCGGAGACATTTATGTTTCGGGAATATTTAACGACTTTGGACATAACAACTATGATTTCAATGTCGAAAAAACGGTTGATAAGGTTATGGCGGTCGGAAATATTTACAGAGCCGAGCCAAAATATCGCGTCACCGCAAGCGGAAAGTTTGAAATTATAGAATAAAAATCTTAAAAACGGCGGTTTAAAAACAAGGCTGTCCCTTCAAAGCGGCAGCCGCAAAGGTTTATAAACCGCTTTTTGAAACAAAAATCAATCGATTTCAGGGGAAAAATATGACTTTTAAAAAATATGACCGACAGGCAATTGAAAACCAGGTAAGCGATGAATTCTTTTTTTCGCAGGTCATCGATTGCGATAAATACGACGCCCTTCGCGGTGCCGACAAAATGGCTCAAAGCGGAGACATCGACGGCGCCCTTGACAAGTTTGAAAAGTTTATAAAAGGCTTTTTGGACCCTCATATGTTCGACGATGTGGGGGTCAGTATGGCGGGTGTGGACTGCGTTAATACCGATACACCCCTTGAAGCGGCCGACAGGGTGCTTCGCCACGATTTTGTTTCCTGCGGGGTGGAGCATCAGTTCGACAAAGATGTGGTCGACTGGCTTTACAATCCCACTCCTGACGGATATCGCGAATTCACCTGGCAGTTCCAGCGGCATCACGAATTTTTCTACCTTATGAACGCCTACCGCGAAACGGGAGACGAAAAATATGCCGTGGGATTCCGCGAGCTTATTATGAGCTGGATAATGCAGGCCTCTCCGGCACCTCTCGATGTTGCGGGCGGGGAGACCGACTTCTGGCGCACCATAGAATGCGGCATAAGAATGCTGGGAAGCTGGCCTGTGGCTATATGCACATTTTCCCGTTCTCCCTCCCTTAACGGGCGGGATTTCGTCAACATCTTCAAATGCGTTTATGAGCATGCCCTGAGAATAACCAAGTGGTTTACCACCTCCAACTGGCTCATTATGGAGATGAACGGCCTTACCCATATTGCCGTGCTTTTCCCGTTTTTCAAAAAGGCCGGGGAGTGGGAACATTTTGCCACAGCAAAGCTTTTGGAGCAGCTGACCGCTCAGCTTTTTGCCGACGGATTTCAGCAGGAGCTTACCACCAATTATCATCAGGTGGTGGTCAACAATTACGAGGAGGTTATGCTTGTCTTTAAAAAGGCGGGCAAACAGCCTCCGAAAGAGATGCTGGCGGCTCTTGAAAAGATGTATGATGTATACCCCTGCATTGTCAAGCCCGACCTTAATGTTCCTAATTTAAACGACGGAGCGGATTTCAATACAAGCTTTACCCTTGCCCGTTCTGCCGATTTCTTCCCCGAAAGAAAGGATTTCCTCTATCTTAAAACAAACAGAAGTGAAGGAGAGGAGCCTGAAATTCTTTCAAATATATTGCCCTATTCGGGATATGTGACCTTTAGAAGCGACTGGAGCGAAAAGGCATTTTGGTGCTTCTTTAATGCGGCGCGCTTCGGCTTCGGCCACCAGCACGAGGACAAGCTGGAGGTGCTTATACACGCCTACGGAGAATATCTTTTGCCCGAGGCGGGCAGGGCAGCCTACGACGGCTCAAAGCTTTTTAACTATTCGCTGCTCACCCCGGGACACAACACGGTTACGGTGGACGGGCTTTCACAGCGGTGCAGGGATAACCACAAATGGGACCCTGCCGTTCTTACCGCCAAGGCCGACGTGTATTTTAAATCTGATGATTATTTTGATTGCGCTTCCGGGTGGTATGACGAGCATTACGGTAAAGAGGATGTGGCCGTGCGGCATTTTCGCAGGGTCATCTGGATAAAAAATCCCGAGGGGACAAATCCCCTTGTGGCGGTTATCGACAGAATGTATAATGACGATAAAAATATGCATAAATACACCGCCATATGGCATTTTGCCGACGGGGAATATGAATTTTCCGACAAAAGCTTTAGGGTTAAAACAAAAAGCAGCGTGGGAATAAAGATGATACACACCCTTGAAAGCACTGCCGTTTATCGCGCCGACGAGAAGCATTTTCAGGGCTTCAGATGTAACGAGGTGCCGGGAGTTTTTTGGCCGCTCCCCACGGCTGAATGTGAGATAAATGGCGAAAACATGCGGTTTGTGACGATTTTTGAGCCCTCTCCCGACGGAGAATATAACATCGAAGCGGCAGAGGCAAGCCGTGATGTAAACGACGATAAAATACTTATTCATCTTAAAAACGGGCGCACGCTCAGACTTAACGAAAAGGATTATTTCGACGAGGACTGAAATAAAATTCATAAAAAGTGAAAAAAATTTCAAAAAGCACTTGATTTTTCAAAAACAGTGTGTTATTATACCGTCAGAATTTAATTCAGAAGAAAAAATCAAGGAGAAATTATTATGAAAAAAATTATTTGTCTGGTACTTGCAGTGTGCCTTACCGCCTGCCTTTTTGCAGGCTGCGGAAAAAACGATGACAAAACCGCTTCCGACGCAAGCGAAGCTCAGAAAACAGCCGAAGTTATAAAATTCGGAACCAACGCCGAATTTCCTCCCTTTGAGTTTGTTGCCGCCAACGGCGTCATCGACGAGTTCGACGGAATCGACATATGCATCGCAAAGGAGATCGCCGAGCAGAACGGCGCAACCGCAAAAATCGAGAATATGGAATTCGACTCCCTTCTCGTTGCTCTTCAGAACAAGCAGATCGACGCCGTTATTGCCGGAATGACCGCTACCGACGAGCGTAAAGAATCGGTCAACTTCTCCACTCCTTACTACAAGGCAACCCAGGTTATGATCGTTAAAGAAGATTCCACCATCGCAAAGGCAGCCGACATGGCCGACAAGAAGATTGTTGTTATCCAGGGATATACCGGTGAGACCTGTGTTAAGGATATGGGCTATAACTACGAGTCCTTTAAGAAGGGCACCGAGGCCGTTATGGAGCTTGTAAACGGCAAGTGCGATGTTGTTGTTATCGACTCGGCCACCGCCTCCAAGTATGTTAAAGATAACCCCGGCCTCAAAATCGTTGAGGACTCTGAGGCATTCGAAACCGAGGAATATGCAGTTGCCGTAAACAAGGACAACACCGAGCTTCTTGAAAAAATCAACAAGGCTATCGATAAGCTTCTCGCCGACGGAAAGGTTAACGAGTATGCCGCAAAATATGCCGAGGTAACCGAGGAATAATCCTTTAAAAACAATTAAGGGACTGTCACTTGTCAGCGATGGTCCCTTTTTAAGCTTTTAATACGGCTTGGCTTTGATAAACCCACATCTTTTGCTTTAGATACGACAAACTCTCCCTTTTAGGTTGGCAATCGTCGGCGTAAGGCCGACAGCGGCCGAATGTCGTGCAAAAAATTCGACCCTTACCCGACTTTGAGGAAAGGAATTTTTTATGGAATGGTTTTCAGAATGGTTTGCTGATATAAGCAACACCTTTTACAGATGTTTTATCCGCGACGATCGCTATATGCTTCTTTTAAACGGTATCGGCGTCACCATTAAGGTGTCGCTGCTTGCCGTTGCTTTAGGCATACTTATCGGACTTCTCATAGCCCTTTGCAATCTTTCGCACAGAAGACTTCTCCGCGGCATCGGAAAGGTCTATACCGATGTTATCCGCGGAACCCCTTCGGTCACACAGCTGATGATAATTTACTTTGTCATTTTTGCCACCGTTCAGTGGGAAAAATGGATAATAGCCGCCATCGCTTTCGGAATAAACTCCGGTGCGTATGTTTCGGAAATAATCCGCGCGGGAATTCTGTCCATCGACAAGGGACAAACCGAGGCCGGCCGCTCTCTCGGACTTAACGGCCGTCAGACAATGCTCAGCATCGTCATTCCCCAGGCGGTCAAAAACATATTTCCCGCCCTTTGCAACGAATTCATCGTGCTTATTAAGGAAACGGCCATTGTGGGATATGTGGGACTTGTGGACATACAAAAGGCAGGCGACTTTATCAAGAGCGCAACCTTCGAGGCCTTTATGCCTCTTATCGGAACGGCGGTCATATACTTTGTCATCATAAAGCTGCTCACACTGGGACTCGGCGTTATCGAAAGACGGCTGAGAAAATCCGAAGCGCGGTAAGGAGGGCAAAGATATGGAAATTATCAAGGTTGAAAATTTACACAAAAGTTTCGGCGACAATAATGTTTTAAGAGGCATTGATCTTAATATCGAACAGGGCGACGTTGTGGTTATAATCGGACCGTCAGGATCGGGAAAATCCACCTTTTTGCGCACTCTCAATCTTCTTGAACAGCCTACTTCGGGCAAGATATATTTTGAGGGAACCGACATAACCGATCCTAAAACCGATATTAACCTTCACCGTCAGAAGATGGGTATGGTTTTTCAGCATTTTAACCTTTTCCCCCATCTTACCATTTTGCAGAACATTACCCTCGCTCCCGTCAAGCTTAAAAAGCTGACTAAGGATGAGGCTGATAAAAAGGCTCTTGAGCTGCTTGCAAGGGTAGGCCTTGAGGACAGGGCGGGAGATTATCCTTCCCAGCTTTCGGGCGGGCAGAAGCAGCGTGTGGCAATCGTCCGCGCGCTTGCAATGGATCCCGATGTTATGCTTTTCGACGAACCCACCTCGGCTCTTGATCCTGAAATGGTGGGCGAGGTGCTTGAGGTTATGAAGGATCTTGCAGCTCAGGGAATGACCATGGCGGTTGTTACCCACGAAATGGGCTTTGCAAGAGAGGTGGCCTCGAGGGTGCTCTTTATCGACGAAGGCATAATTCAGGAGGAAGCCGAGCCGGAAGAGTTTTTCAAAAATCCGAAAAATCCGAGGCTCAAGGATTTCCTTTCAAAGGTTTTATAAATGGCGTTTTTTTCGGTACGACAAACTGCCATACAAGGTTTTATCGGCAGTGTTTTATGCCGATATGATGCCATTTCATAAATGAAATTTTAAAGTCAAAATGTCGGCGGGACAAAATTTTTGTTCTGCCGCTTTTTTTAGGTAAAATTATCTTGAAAAAAATAAAATATATGATATACTAATGTGAGAAGTTAATCCAAAGGAGATAATAAAAATGGAACTTAAAGACATTCTTGCAAAGGTTGACCATACCCTGCTTGCTCCCGGCTGCACCTGGGAACAGATCAAGGGCGTGCTCGACGACGGTATCAAATACGGCTGCGCTTCCTGCTGCATTCCCCCCATCTATGTTAAGCAGGCCAAGGAATATGTAGGAGACAAGCTCCCCATCTGCACCGTTATCGGTTTTCCCCACGGTTCCAACACCACCGCCACCAAGGTTTTCGAAACCGAGGATGCTGTTAAAAACGGCGCCGACGAGATCGATATGGTCATCAACATCAGCTGGATGAAGGACAAGAAATACGATGATGTTCTCGGCGAGATTAAGGCCATCAAGGCTGCCTGCCACGGCAAGCTTTTAAAGGTCATTGTTGAGACCAGTGAGCTTGACGCTGATGAAAGAGCAAAAATCACCAAGATTGTTTCCGAATCGGGCGCAGATTACATAAAGACCTCCACCGGTTATTCTTCCCGCGGCGCAAGCGAGGAAGACATCAAGATCTTCAACGAGAACAAGTCTGATGCTCTCAAGATCAAGGCTTCTGCCGGAATCAAAAGCGTTGAGGACGCAGAAAAGTTTATCGAGCTTGGCGCTTCGAGACTGGGAACCAGCCGCGTTGTCAAAGCTGCAAAGGCTCTTGAAAACTAATTAAAGCAGATTATAAAAAGCGGCTTTGGGAATTTTCCCGATGTCGCTTTTTCTTGTGCTGTATATCCGTATAAATTTTCCGTTATGATAATTGCTGTTGTTAAGACCGAGTTTTACGGATACTGCGG
The DNA here is from genome assembly GCA_905193225.1 of uncultured Oscillospiraceae bacterium. GTDB lineage: Bacteria > Bacillota > Clostridia > Oscillospirales > Acutalibacteraceae > UMGS1484. Next base: position 79,636 of record CAJJNV010000002.1, read on the forward strand.
TTGTCGGACCGATCGGTTTGTCGGACGGAAAATCAATCAACCGACTGTCCGATCGATCGGTTTATCGATTCGTTTTTTATTTGTTTACCGGATTTTTGTTTGCATACAATATTTTTTGAAAGGGGAAAGGTATCTTGAAAAGAGTGTTTTTAATCGTGCTGGACAGCTTTGGCGCAGGGCAGGCTCCCGATGCCGAAAAATTCGGAGATAAGGGAGCGTCGACAATTAAGGCGGCCGCAGCTTCGGAAATGTTTCATCTGACCGAGATGGGCAAAATGGGGCTTTTCAATATTGACGGAATAGATGCGGGGAATCCCGTGAATGATCCTTCTGCCGCGCATATGAAGCTTCGCGAGCTGTCGGTCGGAAAGGACACAACCACCGGCCATTTTGAAATTGCGGGAATCGTTTCAAAGACCCCTTTCCCCACCTATCCAAACGGCTTTCCCAAAGAAATCATAGAAAAGTTTGAAAAGGCGACAGGCAGAAAGGTGCTTTGCAACAAGCCCTATTCGGGCACTCGGGTCATAAAGGACTACGGCAGAGAGCACATAAAAACCGGCGATCTTATAGTTTATACCTCGGCCGACAGTGTTTTTCAGATTGCCGCCCACGAGGACGTTGTACCCCCCGAAAAGCTGTATGAATATTGCCGCGTGGCAAGGCAAATTTTGCAGGGAAACAATGCCGTCGGAAGGGTCATCGCCCGCCCCTTTATCGGAGAGTATCCGAATTTTGAACGTACTCCCAACCGCCACGATTTTTCTCTTGTGCCGCCTGAGGGCACGATGCTTGATAATATTAAAAAGGCGGGAAAAAGCGTTATTGCCGTCGGCAAGATTGGCGATATTTTCGCCCACACCGGCACCACCGAGGAAATTCCCACAAAGGGCAACGCCGACGGAATGGCAAAGACTCTGCTGATTGCACAACGGGATTTTGATGGGCTTGTTTTTTTAAATCTTGTGGATTTCGATATGCTTTACGGCCACAGGAGAAATCCCGACGGATATGCGGCGGCGCTGACCGAGTTTGACGGATGGCTTTTCAATTTTCTTCCCCATTTGCGGGAGGACGATATTCTGATGATAACCGCCGATCACGGCTGCGATCCTTCAAAAACCGATTCCACCGACCACACGCGGGAATATATTCCTCTGATTGTTTACGGCAAATCGGTTAAACCCGTAAACCTCGGCATAAGAAGCGGATTTTCCGACATCGGAGCGACCGTTTGCGACTTCTTGGGAGTAGAGCAGCCCGAAAACGGAAAGAGCTTTTTAAAGGAGATGACGATATGAAGGAACAGGAACTTATAAATGCCGCAAAAAAGGCTATGGAAAAATCCTATGCACCCTATTCTCATTTCAATGTTGGAGCGGCCCTTTACTGCGGAGACGGAAAGGTTTATCTCGGCGCGAATATCGAAAACTCATCATTTTCCCTTTGCTGCTGTGCCGAGCGAAACGCAGTTTTTCGCGCAGTTAACGACGGGGAACGGGATTTTAAGGCCATTGCCATTGTGGGCGGAAAAAATCATAAAATAGAAAAATACTGTCCTCCCTGCGGAGCCTGCCGGCAGGTGCTGACCGAGTTTTGCAAGGAAAACTTTGATATAATTTTAACAAACGGACAAAAGATTAAAACCTTTAAGCTAAAGGACATTATGCCCCTCGGCTTTTCACTTTGATATTGAAACGATAATTTCTTGTGTGCCGATGTATAAGAGGCTGTGACTTGAGGAATTGATTGCTTAACGTCTCGGGGCATAACACAAAGGACACAAAAATACCTCCGCCGATTAAGGAGACTGGTTTATGAGAATGTATGACATTATAACCGACAAAAAACAGGGCAGAGAGCTTTCAAAAGAGCAGATCGAGTTTTTTATAAAGGGATATACCGACGGACATATTCCCGATTACCAGGCGTCGGCCCTGCTTATGGCTATATATTTTAAGGGTATGACCGAAAGGGAAACGGTGGATCTTACCGAGTGTATGACCCTTTCGGGGCAGTGTCTTGATCTGTCGGATTTCGGCCATCTTACTTGCGACAAACACAGTACCGGCGGGGTGGGGGATAAGACCACCCTTGTGGTTGCGCCGCTTGTTGCCTGCCTTGGAGGAGTTGTTGCAAAAATGTCGGGCAGAGGCCTCGGCCACACCGGCGGGACTATCGACAAATTGGAAAGTATAGCGGGATATAACGCCTTTCTTTCGGAAGATCGATTTAAATCTCAGGCGAAGGAAATAGGCGTTGCGGTCATCGGTCAGACCGGCGAGCTTACCCCCGCCGATAAAAAGCTTTACGCCCTTAGGGATGTCACCGGAACGGTGGACAGCATTCCGCTTATTGCCTCGAGCGTTATGTGTAAAAAGCTTGCGGCGGGAGCAAAAAACATCGTGCTTGACGTAAAGGTGGGAAGCGGCGCCTTTATGAAAACCCCCGAGGAGGGCAAAAAACTGGCCGAAATATGCGTTAAAATAGGAAAGGCTCACGGCAGAAACACTGCCGCCCTTATAACCGATATGGACAAACCACTCGGAAAGACTGTGGGAAACGCTTTGGAAGTGATGGAAGCCATAGAGGTGCTCAAAGGCCGCCGACATGGAGAATTTGAGGATATATGCGTCGAGCTGTCGGCTAATATGTTGTCGCTTTGCAAGAGTATTCCGGTGGAATCGGCCGAGAACCTTGCGAGAGCGGCACTTGAAAACGGAAGCGCCTTTGAAAAATTCGAAAGCTGGATAACCGCTCAGGGAGGAGACCTTTCGTCCCTCAAAAAAGCGGAGTATTCCTTTGAGATAAAGTCGGAAAAGAACGGATTTATCACCGCCGTAAACGCCGAAAGCATAGGTCTTTGCGCCGCCGCCCTCGGAGCGGGCAGAAAAACCAAGGATGACTCTATCGACTTCGGCGCAGGAATTGAAATGAAAAAAACGGTGGGGGACAGAATCAAAAAGGGAGATACGCTGGCCGTATTATATGCGTCGGACAAAGGCCTTCTGAATCCGGCTGCCGAGCATTTTAAAAGGGCGTTGACCTTCGGGGAAAGCTGCCCCGAAAAGCGGCCGCACATTTTCTTTTCGGTCAGGTAAAACGGTATGTTGCAGCGACACAAAACAGGGTACTTAAAGAACATACCGTTACCTAAGGGAGCACAGCGGCGCGGCAAAACGGAACGCCCGCAAACAAGGATCCCGCTGTCCGCTATACAACTGCTATACAACCTATGAAAACGGCGGGATGTGCGCATTTAATTGAATTGATTATCGATTATTCAACGTAAAATGACGGGAGTAGAAATGAACATTAACACCAAAAAAGAATCCGAGCCATTCGCTCGTTTTATAACGGGATTTTTGAAATGGGCGGGAATAGCCCTTCTTGTGGGAGCGGTCGGAGGAGCTGTAGGGGCGCTCTTTTACGCCCTTGTCAGCGGAGCAGCCGAGTTTCGCGGGAAATATCCCAACACAATTTTTTTAATGCCTGTGGGCGGCCTTATCATCGCCCACCTTTACCGCATAAATAAAATGAGCGACAACGGAGGCACCAATCAGGTTATAAGCTCGGTGAGAGATAAAGATTATCCGCCGGTTATAATTGCCCCTCTCATATTTGTTTCCACCGCCATAACAAGCCTTGTGGGCGGCTCGGCCGGAAAGGAAGGGGCTTCCCTGCAGCTTGGCGGAAGTATAGGCTCTGCGGTGGGAAAGCTCTTTCGGCTTGACGAAAAAGATATGAGCGTTGTGGTAATGTGCGGAATGAGCGCCGTCTTTTCGGCCGTTTTCGGCACGCCGCTGACCGCTGCCATTTTCACAATCGAGGTTATAAGCGTGGGACAGCTATATTATGCTGCTCTGCTTCCTTGCCTTGCTTCGTCCGTTACTGCCTTTGGCGTTTCAGGGCTTTTTGGAACGATTCCCGAGCGTTTTTCAGGCGTTGCCGTGCCCGTATTTTCGGTGGGAAATACGGCCAAAATCGTGCTTCTCGGCGGTCTTTGCGCACTGCTTAGCATTGCATTCTGCATATCTATGAAAGCAACGGCAAGATACATAAAATCACTTTTAAAGAATGTTTACATCAGAATGATATTAGGTTCGGTTGTTGTGGTGGTGCTGACCCTTGCGGTGGGTTCGCAGAAATACAACGGAACCGGAATGAACATTGTCGAACAGGCGGTTTTGCAGGGGCAGGCCGAGCCTTGGGACTTTGCCCTAAAGCTTGTTTTTACCGCCATATCACTGGCCGTGGGATTCCGAGGCGGAGAAATTGTACCGGTTTTTGCGGTGGGTGCTTCCTTCGGCTGCGTTGCAGGGAGTCTTTTAGGGGTTGATCCCGGCTTTGCTGCCGCTATTGGTCTTGTCGCTACATTCTGCGGAGCGGTCAACTGCCCTGTGGCTTCGATATTTTTAAGCATTGAGCTTTTCGGGGGAGAGGGAGCGGTGTTTTTTGCCGTTGCCTGCGCGGTCAGTTTTGCCCTTTCGGGATATTACGGACTTTACAGTAGCCAGAAGATCGTCTATTCAAAGCTTACGGCGAGATTTATTGACCGCACGGCCAAGTAGCGCTGCGGCCTTACAGTATCAAATGAAAGAAAAATTCAGGTCGATGGTAGAGCACCGATTACTTACGGCTATATAAAGCAAATTAGTTGATTTGAAAACTGTTGTGAAAAAAACATCGGTATGACAACGGCGGCAGGCTTGAAAAACGGCCGTTTCTAAAGGAAAATAAACAGCATATCTGACGGATAGCGCGGGTTTTGCGCCTCCGTCTTTTTTATTCTGCCCTTAGATGGATTTTATGGATTTTTTTGATTTTAAGGAATAAATTGTTTTATAGGTAGTTAAAATTTGCAAATTGGTGTTTTTATTTGGAATTTCGTCAAATAAATAAAAATTTGCGGTTGACTATTAAATGTATTTGTGATATTATTCTATTAAATATAGGTGTCGGTAGAACTCGGTGCCTTTCGAATGAAAAAATTGTGCCGTAAATGTGTCAAAGAATGATTTGAGGAGGACAACAAAGCATTTTAGGACGGCTGCGGTACGAAAAGGAGAATCAAGATGAAACTGTTCAAAGATATGGCGAAAACGGGTCTTTCGGCTGTTCTTGCAGTGGCGGTTGCTCTTTCGGGATTGATTTTTGCTTCGGCAGATGCCTCCGACCCAAGAGAAGGATATACCGGAACTGCAGACGAAATAACCATTCCCGCTCTTGAGGAATCGAAACAATCCAATGTTTATTACGGAGATGTCAACTTTTCTTCGGATATAAGCGCTGTCGACGCCTTGATGGTACTGCTTAATTCGGTTGATAAGATTACACTTACAGATGGACAGAAGATCCGTGCAAATGTCGACGGATCGGCAGATGCTCAGGGAAAGGCCACCGTAGAGGCTTCCGATGCTCTGCTCATTCTGCAGCGCACGGTTGGAAAAGATGTTGATTTCCCGGCCGAAAAGGCGGTTGTGGAAAAGGCCCTCAATATGAAGGTCAAGCTTAAATGCCGCGAGGACGGAACCTTTAATGTTCTTCAGGTTTCCGATTTTCAGGACAACTGCAATGCCAACGAAACCATTAAGGACGGAACCATGAAGCGCTTTAATGCCATGGTTGACGCCACCGATCCCGACCTTGTCGTGATCACGGGAGACCAGATCTGGCCCAATCCTTTGAATGACGAAAAGGACTTTATCCGCTATGTGGATATTATGGTCGGAAGACTTGAAAAGGACGGTATTCCCTGGGCGGTTGTTTACGGTAACCATGATAACGACGTTGGTAAACACGATGCCATTAACACTAATGTCAGAAAATGGCGCCAGCAGGAAATTTACGAAAGCTATGCTCACTGCGTGGCCACTGCCGGTCCAGAAGATATTTTCGGAATAGGCAACTATGTTCTTCCCATTCTGACAAACGACGAATCCTCCATTGCCTTTAATGTATGGTGCCTCGACACCGGTGATTACAACGAAAATCTTGACAAGTCGGTTTATAAATTCAAGGACAGCGAGTACATCAAAAACGGCTATTACACTTCGGTTTCCGGTCACGAAAACAGCACATACGACTTTATAAAATACGATCAGCAGCTTTGGTACTACAACACCTCCACCATTATGGAAAACTACAACAAGGCTGAGATCCCGGCAATTATGTTTGGCCATATTTGCCTGCCTGAGTTTATTGATGTTTATGAAAACAGAAACGACGCTTCGGTCAACTTTACCGGAGTGAATAAGGAGGGCTGCTCCTGCGGTCCGGTCAACTCCCATATGTTTGATACCCTTCTTGCCCGCGGAGACGTCAAGGGCTTCTATGTCGGACACGACCATATCAACAATTCCTCCGGAATGTGGAAGGGAATAGAGCTTGGCTTTGGCGGTGCTCTTACCACCGATATGTACGGCAGCTATAACACAAACCAGCCCAGTCCCGAAACACAGGGAGGCCGTATCTTTACCATTAAGCAGGGTGAAAACGGCAATGCCGCCACCGTAACAAACAAATGGATCTCCTACGACAGCGTTAAATCAGCCGAGAAGGGCGAAACCACCGAGACCATCGGAGACAGCCCCTTCGCGGGACAGATCATCGACCTCGAGGCAGGAAAGCTCCCCACAGCCCGCATTAAGGGCTTTGACGCGGTTCCCTTCGATTGCAATGCCAAAACGCCCGCCGTTCTTTCTCTCGCAAACGGAAAGGGATTCAGAAATTCCGCCGCTCTTGCCATACTCAAAAACGGCAATCAGACCTCTTTCGACGGCATCGGAAGAATAGACAACAGCAGCATCGGTATTTCTCTTGATACTCCGACGGCCGTCGGAAACAGCAAGTATCTGAGAATATGGGTGGATCTTACCGGCGTTGATTTCAGAAAGGCAAATCTCGGCCTTATCGCTCAGAACGGAACGGTTTACACCACCGACAACAAAGACAATTCGGAAACACCCTTCTATTATCTTCCCGACGGTGAAAAGACCTGGAAGAAGCTTTATCACGGAGGAGACGGCTGCTTCGGAGCCGCACAGGGCTCAAGCGTTAGGGATTATAAGGGATGGCTTGCGTTCCCCATTGAGGATTTCGCCGCCTCCACGAGCTCGCCCGCAGGCCCCGGCTCCTCGGTGGTCATGAAGGAGGTATTCCTCTTCTTCGACTTCACCGAGCTTTCGATGCAGGGAAGCACCTTCTACATTGACGAGCTTGGCATGGTTCCCGAATACTGGGTGTTTTAAGCGACATTACAGCCTGCTGAAAAACGCAGGAAAACGGGAAACGGCCGCCCTGCGGCGGCTCTGCCGAACATACGAATTTTTCGGTTAAATCGGGAACGGATTATTTCTGTCTCGTTTAAAACATTAAAAAAGGAGAAACAGCAAATGAACTTTGTTAAAAAAACAGTCAGAGCAGCCTTGACCCTTGCTTTGGCCGCTTCGGTTGCCGTACCCTTGGGGCTTTCTTCTTCGGCGCTGAATTATACCATCGACCCCAAAGACCGCTATTCCGGAACCCCCGATTCCATTACCATTCCGGCTCTTGACGATTCCAAAAGGTCGACAATTTACTACGGAGATATTGATTATGACTCGGCAATTACCGCTAACGATGCACTGATGACCCTTCAGGCTTCGGTGGAAACCCGTCAGCTTACCGAGTATCAGACGGCACGTGCCAACGTTGACGGTTCAAAGGATGACAAGGACAAGGATATGATTACCGTAACCGATGCCCTTCAGACGCTTCAGCGTTCGGTTCGTCTGCCTGTCGTTTTCGGCGCCGAAAAGGCCGTTGTGGACCAGGCTCTTAATCTTAAAATAAAGCTTAAATGCCACGAGGACGGAACCTTTAAGGTTCTTCAGGTTTCCGACTTCCAGGATAACTGTGCGGCCGGCCAGGTTATTAAGGACGGCACCGTGCAGCGCTTTAACGCCATGATAGACGAGGCCGATCCCGATCTCGTTGTTATCACCGGCGACAATATTTGGCCCTGCCCTCTTGAAACCGAAGATCAGTTCAGAGCTTATGTCGACAAAATGGTTGCTAAGCTGGAAAACGAGGGTATTCCCTGGGCCATAACCTACGGTAACCACGACAATGATATGGGTGATTTTGATGCCATACGCACCGATGTCAGAAAATGGCGTCAGCAGGAGATTTACGAATCCTATCCCCACTGCGTAGCCTCCGCAGGACCTGAGGGAGTCTTCGGAATAGGCAACTATGTTCTTCCCATTCTTACAAACGATGAAAGCTCCATTGCTTTTAATGTATGGTGCATTGATACCGGCGACTACAACCAGAATCTCAACACCGACGGACTTTATTACGATTACAAAAATCAGGACCTTATTAACAAAGGCTACTACACCAGCTATGATCCCGGCAGTAAATATGACTTTGTTAAATATGACCAGCAGCTTTGGTACTACAACACCTCAATGATTATGGAAAACTACAACGGTGCAAAAATTCCCGGAGCATTTTTTGCTCATGTTTGTTTGCCCGAGCACGAGCTGGTTGACACTCACAAGAACGACCCCGAAGTGAACTTCAAGGGAATGAACAAGGAGGGCTTTGCCACCGGTCCTGTTAACTCCCATATGTTCGACACTATGAAGCAGCGCGGCGACATCACCGGCTTCTATGTGGGACACGATCATATTAACAATTCCTCGGGCATGTGGCAGGGCATTGAGCTTGGCTTTGCCGGCGCTCTTACCACCGATATGTACGGCAGCTACAACGCCGCAGGCAACCCCGTTCAGGTTAGCCCCGAGACCCAGGGAGGCCGTATTTTCACCATTAAGCAGGGCGAAAACGGCAACCCCGCCACCGTTTCCAACGAGTGGGTAGCATACGACTGGATCCGTGAGACCAACGGTTCGGATAAAACCACCGAAATCGGCGAAGGCCCCTTCGACGGAGAGGTTGTCGCTATTGAAGCAGGAAAGAGCATTCAAAAGCGCGTTTCCGGATATGACGAAACTCCCTTCGATAAATCGGCTGCCTCCAACGCCATTGTTTCGGTGAACAGCAACAGAGGTTATAACAGATCCGCAGGCCTTTCGATCTATAAGGGCGGAAAGGTTACCGCTCCCGACGATAAGGGCAGAATAGACAACACCGCTCTTGCAATTTCTCTCGACAATCCCCAAACCCTCGGAAAGACCAAATATCTGAGAGTATGGGTAGACTTCTCCAAGATCGATTTCCGCGCAGCAAGCTTTGGCCTTGTTGCCGAGGACGGAACAATCTATTCCACCGACAATAAGAACGAGGCCGGGACCTGCTTCTATTACCTTGCCGAAGGTCAGGAAAGCTGGAAGACCCTCAGAAACGGCGGCGACGGCTGCTTCGGAACATCTCAGGGCATAAGCGTTAAGGACTTCAAGGGTTGGCTTGCCTTCCCGGTCAGCGACTTTGTTTCTGCCGGTGAAAATTCGACGGCCATTTCTTCCGATACCGTGGTTAAAGAAATGTTTATGTTCTTCGACTACTCGGATGTAAGTATGCAGGGTAAAGGCTTCTATCTTGATGAAATCGGCCTTGTAAGACAATTCTGGAACTTCTGATTCGGATAAAAAAACTTTAATCGGATTAAGTTAAATTCACTTGTCGGATTTTTCGAAAAGATAATTTAACGGATGAATACCGATTGGTTTTCAGATTGCTGAATTAAAAAACAACAAACGGGAACCGGTTTTGCCGGTTTCCGTTTTTGTTTTCAATAACATTAGTGTGCAGCTCAAAAATGTTTGAGTTCCTGTTTCGCTCTTTTCGCTTGAAAATGCATAGATTTAACGGTGCTTTTCAAGACAACGAATTTTGGAAACGGGAAATCTTATGTTTTTGATTGCACTTTTTGAGTTGGATAATCGGTTTTTTAAAAAAGAAATGCAAGGATATTACACATCGGCGCGGGACATCTTGTCTGTTAAAAAACATATAATGTAAAAGGGAAATAGTGCACAAAAAAATGCCTTTATTTTTTGTGGAAAAACTGTCAAAACAAATCATTTTCCTATTGTTTTTTTAGAGTTATGTGTTATAATCATAAGTGTTATGTGTAAAAGCCATAACTGTATACTTGAAACAGAAATCAGGAGGAATATGAATGGCACTTACAAACGAACAAAAGGAGCAAAAGCTTCAGGAATTGAGAGTATTTATTGCCGAACATAAGGACAGCAAGGGTCCCCTTATGCCCATTATGCAAAAGGCGCAGGATCTTTTCGGATTCCTTCCTCTCGAAACCCAGAGCCTTATTGCCGACTCACTCGGCATCCCCGTATCGGAGGTTTACGGCGTGGCTACGTTTTATGCTCAGTTCTCCCTTGAGCCCAAGGGCGAAAACATCATAAGCATCTGCACCGGTACTGCCTGCTATGTTAAGGGAGCGCAGGCCGTTGTTGACGAAGCCGAAAAGGAACTGGGAATTCCCTGCGGCAAAACCAGCAAGGACGGTAAATTTACCCTTCAGGGAACGCGATGTCTCGGATGTTGCGGACTTGCTCCGGTCGTGGTTATAAACGATGATGTATACGGAAAGGTCACTCCCGAAATGATGAAGGATATTCTCGCCAAATACTGATATATTGTCAGGGAGGAAATAAAGTGAAAATCTCAGAGATAAGAGATCTGCTTGACGCCGAGCTGCTGACCGGTGAGGATTGCAGCGACCGAGAGGTCTTTTCGGCCTGCGGAAGCGATATGATGAGCGATGTTCTGGCCTATGTTAAGGATCAGGCGGTGTTGCTCACCGGTCTTGTCAATTCCCAGGTTATCAGGACGGCTGAAATGATGGATATGGTATGCATTGTTTTTGTGAGAAGTAAACGGCCGACCGAAGAAATGCTCGAGCTTGCCAAGGACAGCGGCATTGTCGTTATGTGCACCAAAAAGCGTATGTATGAGGCCTGCGGAAAACTTTATGCAGGCGGGCTGAAAAGCAATAAAAGCAGCAAAGGGTGATCGCTATGTCGGATGTAATAAAGCTGCATTACGATGTTGACGGCGAAAACTTCACATCGGCGGGGGAAGCCTCGGTCAATGTGAAAAAACAACTCCGTCAGATGGGATTCCCGACCGAGGTCATTCGCAGAGTCTCCATCGCCATGTACGAAGGCGAGATCAATATGGTCATTCACGCCGGCGGAGGATATGCCGATGTCAATGTGTCGTCCGACCGTATCGAAATCATACTTAAGGATCACGGCCCGGGAATAAAGGACGTTGCCCTTGCTATGAAAGAGGGCTATTCCACCGCCCCCGATCACATCAGATCGCTTGGATTCGGCGCCGGAATGGGACTTCCCAATATGAAGCGGTATTCGGATGAAATGGACATTCAGTCGACCGTAGGCGTCGGAACCACCGTTACAATGGTTATAATTCCTTGAATTCTTGTGTGGAAAAAGAGCTCAGACGCTTTTTTAGGGCACGGTTCATAAATCACAATAAAAGGCTTTGATGCGAGGTGAGAACAATGAATACATATCAGCACTCGGTGTTGCTTGACGCAGCAAAGTGTAAAGGCTGTACCCATTGTCTCAAGCATTGTCCCACCGAGGCCATACGCATAAGAGAGGGCCGGGCGGTCATTGATTCGTCCCGCTGTATCGACTGCGGCGAATGTATCAGGGTATGTCCCTATAAGGCAAAAAAAGCGGTGTACGACAAGCTCAGCGAGATATCCCGCTTCAAATGGAAGATTGCTCTGCCTGCACCTACTCTTTACGGTCAGTTTGACAATCTCGACGATATCGACTATGTCCTGCAGGGCCTTATCGATTATGGATTCGACGAGGTTTATGAGGTGGCGAGAGCGGCCGAGCTTGTTTCGGCATATACCCGAGAGTATATGAAACGCTCCGACCTTAAAAAACCGGTTATAAGCTCTGCCTGCCCCGTAGCGGTCAGGCTTATAAGCTTAAGGTTTCCTTATCTTTGCGAAAATGTTATGAAGCTGCTTCCGCCTATGGAAATTGCTGCGATGCTGGCCAAAAGGGAGGCACAGAAAGCTCACCCCGAGCTTTCAAAAGAGGATATAGGAGTGTGTTTCATTTCTCCCTGTCCCGCCAAGGTCAGCTATGTTAAAAACCGCAGCAAGCAGGAACCGAGCTTTGTGGACTGCGTGGTCTCGGTAAGCGATATCTATTTTGAACTGCTTAACCATATGGATAGATCAAAAACTCCCAAGATCAGCTCGGGCACCGGAATGATCGGACTGAGCTGGGCCACGTCGGGGGGAGAATCAACCGCCATTTTCAACGACAAATATCTTGCGGCCGACGGAATCGAAAATATAATCCGCGTGCTCGACAAGATCGAAAACGACGATTTGCCGAAGCTTGAGTTTATTGAGCTTAATGCCTGCCCGGGCGGCTGCGTCGGAGGGGTAATGACGGTGGAGAATCCTTTTATCGCAAAGGCCAGACTTCAGACCCTTCGCAGATATATGCCGGTTTCTCAGAACTGGGATTTTGAAAGCGAAAAGACCGGTGTGCCGGACGATTTTTACATCAAAAAGCAGCTTGAATACCGTCCGATAAATCAGCTGGACGACGATCGTCAGGTTTCCATCAGGATGATGGCCGACATTCAGCGGATATACGAAGCTCTTCCATGCCTCGACTGCGGTTCCTGCGGAGCACCAACCTGCCGCGCCTTTGCCGAGGACATTGTTAAGGGAGAGGCCGAAGAGGACGGATGCATCGTGCGTATGAGAGAAATGCTTGAACACCTTAACGCCAAGAATAAGGAGCAACAAAATGACGGTTGAATGTCTTGTTAAGCAGCTTGAACTTGAAACGCTCTGCCTGCCCGAAGGGGAGAGAAAAATTCAGTACGGATACTGCGGAGACCTGCTCAGCTGGGTAATGGGAAGAGCCAAAAGCGGAAACGCTTGGATAACCATTATGAACAACATCAATGTTGTGGCGGTGGCGAGTCTTGCCGATGTGTCCTGCGTTATCTTTGCCGAAGGAACCGATGTTCCCGACGAGGTGATTAAAAGGGCCGAGGCACAGGGTATTAACCTTTTGAGAAGCGAGCTTCCCGCATATGAGCTTTGCGGGCGGATATATAAGCTTTGCGATGAATAAATATTTTTACGATTTTCACATACATTCCTGCCTGTCGCCCTGCGGCGACAACGATATGACCCCCGAAAACATTGCCGGGATGGCCTCCTTAAAAGGACTTAACATTCTGGCGCTGACCGATCATAATTCCTGTAAAAACTGCCCGGCGTTTTTTGCCGCCTGCAAAAAGAACGGCATAATTCCCATTGCGGGTATGGAGCTTACCACCGCCGAGGACATTCATATCGTGACGCTTTTTGAAAGCCTCGACGACGCTATGCGTTTCGATGAACGCATACAAAGCGAACGCAATCTCATCGAAAACAGGATCGACATTTTCGGAGATCAGATCATTTACGATAAAGACGACAAACAAAGCGGAATTGAAAAACATCTTCTTCCCAACGCCACCAACCTGTCCGTCGAACAGGGGTTTGCTCTTGCAAATGAGTACGGCGGATTTTGCTATCCCGCACACATAGACAGGGAGGCAAACGGCATTGTCGCCACCCTCGGTACATTTCCCGATGCGCCTGATTTTTGCTGTGTTGAATATCGGGACGGGGAAAAAAGAGCCGAATATGAAAAACGCTTTCCGAATTTGAAGGGAAAGGCGGTTATTGTCAGCTCGGACGCCCATTATTTGTGGGACATTAACGAGGCTGAAAATTTCCTTGTTATAGACGACGAGCCTTACAGCGGCGACAGGGTAAGAAAAGAGGTTTTTAAACTTTTGAAGGGCGGTGAACAGGGTTGAAGGAGCTTTCCTTAAACATTCTCGATATTGCCGAAAATTCGGTTAAAGCGGGAGCAAAAAAGGTGGAGCTTAGCCTTAAAGAAACCGATGAAACCTTTGAATTTTCGGTTTCGGACGACGGCTGCGGTATGACCCCTGAAAAGCTTAAAATGGTCACCGACCCGTTTTTCACCTCCCGCACCACCAGAAAGGTGGGACTGGGAATACCCCTTTTAAAAATGCTTTGCGAGCAGACCGGCGGACATATGTCCATCACATCGGTAAGTGAACAGCTCGACAAGCAGCACCACGGAACGGTCACTACCGCTTTGTTTTATAAAAATCATATCGATTTTCTCCCCTTAGGCGACATCGTCTCGACCGTGACGACATTCATCCAGGGAAGCCCCGATATCGAGCTTGTCTATTCCCACTCTTTGCCCGACGGACGGGTGGTAGAGCTTGATACAAGGGAACTTAAAGAGGTTTTGGGGGACGTACCCCTCTCAAGCCCCGAGGTTATTATTTGGATAAAAGAATTTTTGTCCGATCAGTATACAAAAAGATAGGCCAAGGTGCTCCGAGGCCTTAAACAGAAAGGATTTGTTATTATGAAATCATTGGCAGAGCTTGCCGCAATCAGAGACAAAATGAAGGATAAGGTTGCACTGCGCGAGGGACACGCCGGCACAAGAATAGTCGTCGGAATGGCCACCTGCGGTATTTCGGCAGGTGCAAGACCGGTGCTCAACGCCTTTGTTGAAGAGGTTGCAAAGGAAGGTCTTTCGGAAACCGTAACCGTTTCTCAGACCGGATGTATCGGTATTTGCCAGTATGAGCCTGTCGTTGAGATATTCGAAGGCGATAAGGAAAAGGTAACTTATGTTAAAATGACTCCCGAAAAGGTAAAGAGGGTCATGGCCGAACACATTAAAGGCGGAAATATTGTGACCGAATACACCATCGGAAGCATTGAAGCATAATTTGGAGGGTAAAAAATGATAAGATCACATGTACTTATCTGCGGCGGTACCGGATGTACTTCATCGGGAAGCGTTCAGCTTGCACAGGCTCTTGAAATGGAGCTTAAAGCCGCAGGACTTGAAGACGAGGTAAAAATCGTAAAGACCGGATGTTTCGGACTTTGCGCTCTCGGCCCGGTTATGATAATCTACCCCGAAGGCACATTTTACAGCCAGGTAGCGGTAGAAGACATCCCCGAGATCGTTGAGGAACATCTGTTAAAGGGACGTGTTGTCGACCGCCTTGCCTACAATGAAAAGGCAGAGGGCGAGGGAGCCGCAACCTCTCTTAACGACACTCCCTTCTATAAAAAGCAAAAGCGCGTTGCTCTTCGTAACTGCGGCGTTATCAACCCCGAGGTTATCGACGAGTACATTGCCATGGACGGATATCAGGCTCTCGGTAAGGTGCTTACCGAAATGACCCCCGACGAGGTCATCCAGACCATGCTGGACAGCGGCCTTCGCGGACGCGGCGGCGCAGGATTCCCCACCGGCCTTAAATGGAAATTTGCCAGAGGCAATGATGCCGATCAGAAATATGTTTGCTGTAACGCCGACGAAGGCGACCCCGGTGCGTTTATGGATCGCTCGGTGCTTGAGGGCGACCCCCACGTTGTGCTTGAAGCTATGGCAATCGCCGGTTATGCAATCGGCGCAAATCAGGGCTACATATATGTTCGTGCCGAGTATCCCATTGCCGTTAAACGTCTCCAGATAGCCATTGATCAGGCCAGAGAATACGGCCTGCTCGGTAAAGATATTTTCGGTACCGGATTTGATTTCGACATCGACATCCGTCTCGGCGCCGGTGCATTCGTCTGCGGCGAGGAAACCGCTCTTATGACCAGTATCGAAGGCCATCGCGGCGAGCCGAGACCCCGTCCGCCCTTCCCGGCAGTTAAGGGACTTTTCGGCAAGCCTACCATTCTCAACAATGTTGAGACCTATGCCAACGTTCCGAGAATAATTCTCAACGGACCCGAGTGGTTTGCTTCCATGGGTACCGAAAAGTCTAAGGGAACAAAGGTTTTTGCCTTGGGCGGAAAGATTACCAACACCGGCCTTGTGGAGATTCCCATGGGTACCACTCTTCGCGAGATCGTTTATGAGATCGGCGGCGGCATTCCCAACGGAAAGAAATTCAAGGCTGCCCAGACCGGCGGACCTTCGGGCGGATGTATTCCCGCTTCGCTCATCGACACTCCTGTTGATTACGATTCTCTTATCGCCATCGGTTCCATGATGGGATCGGGCGGACTTATCGTTATGGACGAGGATAACTGTATGGTCGACATAGCGAAATTCTTCCTTGAATTTACGGTGGACGAGTCCTGCGGTAAATGCACCCCCTGCCGCATAGGCACAAGAAGAATGCTTGAAATCCTTGAAAGAATAACCGCCGGAAAGGGCGAGGACGGCGATATTGAAAAGCTTGAGGAGCTTGCAAAAACCATTAAATCCACCGCTCTTTGCGGACTGGGTCAGACCGCTCCCAACCCCGTTCTTTCAACCCTCCGTTACTTCCGCGACGAATATGAGGCTCATATTTACGAAAAACGCTGCCCCGCAGGCGTATGTAAAAAGCTTGCCCGCTTTGTTATTGATGCAGATAAGTGTAAGGGCTGTTCTGCCTGCGCCAGAAAGTGCCCCGTTACCGCCATCAGCGGTCAGGTCAGATCGCCTTATGAGATCGATCAGGCCAAGTGCATTAAGTGCGGCGCTTGTATCGACACCTGCAAATTCGGCGCAATCGAAAAGAAGTAATAAAGGAGGAATATACGATGAAAATGATAAATCTCACCATAGACGGCATTCCGGTATCTGTACCGGAAGGATCTACCGTCCTCGAAGCCGCAAAGGAAGCAAACATCAATATTCCCACCCTTTGCTATCTTAAAGATGTTCAGCAGATCGGCGCCTGCCGCCTCTGCCTTGTGGAAATAAAGGGAGCAAGATCTCTTGCTGCCGCCTGTGTTATGCCTGTGGGCGAGGGTATGGAGGTTAAAACCAACACCCCCCAGATCCGCGAGGGCAGAAAGGTCAACCTCGAGCTGCTGCTTTCCAACCACAACCGTGAATGTACTTCCTGCGTCCGCTCGGGTAAATGCGAGCTTGCGGCGCTTTGTAACGAATACGGCGTGGACGGATATCCTTTTGACGGAGCAAAGAGCGAAACCAAGATCGATGATCTTTCGCCCTCTATCGTCCGCGACAATTCCAAGTGCGTTCATTGCCGCCGCTGCGTTGCCACCTGTAACAATATTCAGCAGGTCGGCGCTATCGGTGCAACCAACCGCGGAATCAAAACCGCTATCACCTGCGCCTTCGACCGCAGCCTCAACGATTCTCCCTGCATAAACTGCGGCCAGTGTATCGTTGCCTGCCCCGTCGGCGCACTTCACGAAAAGGACAGCACCAAGGCTGTATGGGATGCTCTTGGCGATCCTGATAAGTATGTTGTTGTTCAGCCCGCTCCCGCCGTGCGTGCTTCTATCGGTGAGGAATTCGGTCTTCCCATGGGAGTTGCCACCACCGGCAAGCTTGCCGCTTCGCTCCGCAGACTGGGATTTGACAAGGTGTTTGACACCGATTTCGGCGCCGACCTTACCATTATGGAAGAGGGTACCGAGCTTATCGACCGTATAAACAACGGCGGAGTGCTTCCCATGATAACCTCCTGCTCGCCCGGATGGATCAGCTATTGCGAAAAATTCTATCCCGAGTTTATTCCCAATCTTTCCTCCTGCAAATCGCCCCACGAGATGACCGGCGCGGTTATCAAGAGCTATTTTGCAGAGAAAATGGGCATCGATCCCAAGTCCATATATGTTGTTTCTGTAATGCCCTGTACCGCTAAAAAGTATGAGGCAAAGCGCCCCGAGCTTTCGGAAAACGGACTTCCCGACGTGGACGCCGTTCTGACAGTTCGCGAGCTTGCCAGAATGCTTAAACAGGCCGGTATCGACTATGCCCGTCTTCCCGACGAGAATTTTGATACAATGCTCGGCGAATCCACCGGCGCCAGCGTCATCTTCGGCGCAACCGGCGGCGTTATGGAAGCGGCTCTGCGTACCGTTTACGAGATCGTTACCGGCAACACCCTCGACAGCGTTGATTTCACCGCAGTACGCGGAATTGACGGCGTTAAGGAAGCTGAAATCGACCTTAACGGAATCAAGGTTAATGTTGCGGTTGCTCACAGCACCGGCAATGCCAAAAAGCTTCTTGAATCGGTCAAAAAGGGCGAGAAGAAGTACCACTTCATCGAGGTTATGGGATGCCCCGGCGGCTGCGTAACAGGCGGCGGCCAGCCCATTGTTTGCTCCAAGGATCTTATGTATCTCAATGTTAAGGAACTTCGCGCAAAGGCTCTCTATGACGAGGACGCCGGCAAGGCAAAGCGCAAGTCCCACGAAAACGACGAGGTCAAAAAGCTTTATGACGAGTATCTCGGCGAGATTGGCGGACATAAGGCTCACGAGCTTCTCCATACCACCTATGCGGCCAAAAGCAAGTTTTAATTTTTAAATAACAAATCCTTTAAAAGCCCCTTTGCAAAGCTGTTTTTGTTTTGCGAAGGGACTTTGCTTTTACGGGCTGATTTTGGATTGAAAAATTTTTTGTGAGCTTGATGTTAAATCATAGATTTATTCATAAATTGCTGATATACTTTAAAACAATGAAACGGTTAACGGGCAGTCCGGAAACCGATTGATGCTTGAGCCGGAGACATACGAGCCCCCGGCGAGTTCAATTATCACCGAATTATATACAAAAGACAGACAACGGAGGAAAGCTATGTACCCGAATAACCCTAACGGATATAACGGAAATTCCCCGTATCAGGGAAACTATAACGGCAGTGTACCGCCCTATCATCAATACAGCCCACAGCCGCCGTACGGTGGGTTTTACGGTCAGCCTATATGGCTCGATCCACACGAGGCTCAGCGCAGAAAAGAACGCAAAAGCCTTAAAAAATCAATGAACTGGTTTGGCGGAGCGGCTTTGCTGACGCTGGCATTTGAAATTGTATTTTCATCGCTTGCTATGCTGCTGTTTATGTCTTTCGGTCTTAATATGACCGATTTTTATGAAAATGCCTTTATTTATGTTTTCTTTTCGCCCCTTTGTATTGTGCTGCCTTTTGTAATCGCATCAAGGGCATGCAAAAACCATGTTTCTGATGTGGCAACATTTAAAAAGCACAGTCCGCTTTTGGGAATAGGCGTGTTCTTTTTGGCATTTTGGGGAATAACTGCCGGAAATATGGCGGCAGATATGCTAACAACACTTTTCCCTGTTCTCGAAAGCTCCTCTGAGGCGGCAAGCTTGCCTGCTGCGGAAAATATGCGCGCGGTGATAACCGAGCTTTTATATGCCGCCGCCATTCCCGCACTTATGGAAGAGCTTGCATTCAGAGGCATTGTGACCGGCGGACTTCGCAGGTGGGGAGATAAATTTGCCATAATTATGGGCTCGGTAATTTTTGCGCTTGTGCACGGAAACCTTATACAGATGCCGGCCACGTTTTTGGCAGGAATTTTTATGGGATATGCCTATGTGCGAACCGAGTGCCTTTGGACGTCCATTGCAATTCATTTTGTCAACAACGCTATGTCTACCGCACTTTCGACCCTTTCCTCAAACTCGGCCAGGTTTGCCTTTATGAACGAGGCTTGGTTTGGATATGCCCTTTATGCGGTCTGGATTCTTTTGGGACTTTTGGGATTTTTGCTTGTCAAAATTCACGACAGAAGACTTAAGGGTGCGCCCGCTCTCAAGTGCTATGAGGGTTGTCTCGATCCCCGTTCGATACCCGGAACGGCCGTGTCTTCTCCCGCGTTTATAGTTGCCGCAATTGTTTATGTGGTGTATGCTTTTGCAATCAACGGATTGGTGTCACTATGAGGGCTGACAGAGAAATTGATGCAAAATTTATGGAACAGGCGCTGATGCTTGCAAAGCAGGCCGCAGAAGCGGGAGAGGTGCCGGTCGGCGCGGTGGTCGTTAAGGACGGCGAAATTGTCGGAAAAGGCCGCAATACCAGAGAAGAGCAAAAAAATCCTCTCGGTCACGCCGAAATTTCCGCCCTGTGCGAGGCAGCCGAAAACTTAGGCGGCTGGCGGCTTTGCGACTGCACACTTTACGTCACTCTCGAACCTTGCCCCATGTGCGCCGGCGCCATAATAAACGCCCGTGTGGGCAGAGTGGTTTACGGTGCGAGTGATGACAAGGCCGGGAGCGTCGGCAGCCTTATAAATCTTTTTGCGGTCGGATATAATCATACCCCCGCCCTTACAACAGGGGTGCTTTCGGAAAAGTGCGGAAAGATTCTTTCTGATTTTTTTGAGAAAAAGCGAAAAATTGATTGATTTTAATGCTCGAGTGTGTTATTCTTAAAAGGATAAAGGCACAGCTTTTTTACGGAGTAATTTCATATATTTCGGCGTATGTACGCGCGGGCCCTGAGCGACCGACAATCACGAACCATGTCAGGCGGGGAACCGAGCAGCATTAAGTGATCCGTTCGGTGCGACGCAGTAAGTCTGTGCGTGCATACACCAAAGTATATGATCTTGCTCCTTTTTTGATTGTATCGGCAAAAAAGTGCTTTGCCGAGCAAAAAGGTGCAAAATGCAATGAAATTTGCGAAAAATGCAGGAGGGGTAAAATGTATCAGGTGCTTTACCGAAAATGGCGTCCAAGGAATTTTTCCGATGTGGTCGGCCAAAGGGCGATAATCGCCACCCTTAAAAATGAAATAGCCACCGGCAAGATATCCCATGCCTATCTTTTTACCGGCTCGAGAGGCACGGGAAAAACCACCTGCGCCAAAATTTTTGCAAAGGCGGTCAACTGCCTGTGCTCTAAGGACGGAGAGCCCTGCAACGAGTGCGAAATATGCCGCGGAATAGACGATGGCACCGTGCTTGATGTGGAGGAAATCGACGCCGCCTCAAACAACGGCGTTGACAACATCAGGGAGATAAGAGACGAAGTAAACTTCACTCCCGCTAAGGCAAAATACAGGGTATACATCATTGATGAGGTGCATATGCTGTCTCCGGGTGCGTTTAATGCCCTGCTCAAAACCCTTGAAGAGCCGCCGGCGCACGTTATTTTTATACTTGCCACAACCGAGGTGCACAAGCTTCCTGCCACCATCCTTTCCCGCTGTCAAAGATTCGATTTTGGCCGTATATCCTCCGAGGACATTGCCGGAAGACTTAAAGCGGTGGCCAAAAACGAATGCATAGAGCTGGACGATGAGGCGGCACTGCTTATTGCCGGTCTTGCCGACGGGGGAATGAGAGACGCCCTTTCGCTTCTCGACCGATGCAACACAGGGGCGGCCGTAACCGCTAAGATGGCGGGGGAGATACTCGGTCTCGCTTCAAAGGAAAGCCTTTTTGCGATTTCCTCCGCCCTTTCAGACAGAAATCTTGCCCTTTGCCTTGAAATAATAAAACAGATGAACGACAGCAGCAGCGACATTTCAAGGGTCGCCGAGCAGCTTGTCGGTCATTTCAGAAATATAATGATAGCCAAGGCAGTTAAAAAACCCGGGGAGCTTATCGTTTGCCAAAAGGAAGAGCTTGTGCGCTATATGAACGCGGGCGAGGGCTTTTCTATGGCGAGAATACTTGAAATTCTCGATGCTTTCCAACAAACGGCCGAGAAAATGAAAAAAGCGGCCTCAAAGCGCGTGGAACTTGAAATGGCCTTTGTTTCGCTTTGCGTAAACGAGCAGAGCAAGGCGGTGGGAGAAGTGCCCGTTCAAAATGGTGATCCGGGCGGAACGCATAGCTTCCAAAGCACATCTGCCGTTGGTGCGCAGAACTTCCGAAATGCCGCGCAAAACGGATTTTCCGAAGGAACGCAGATTGGACATAACCTTCAAAACACCGACCAAAGCGGTGTACCCTTTGCCGACGGCAGCGTGACTGCTGCGGAAAGAAAAACGGCAGATGCCGGTAACGGAACAGCCGGTGGAAGCCTGTCCGATTCCGAAAAAGACTCTGTCGGCGGGAATGACACAGCCAACGGTAAAGCGCCCGCTGACGGCAGATTTTCCGTTTCCGATAAAGCCTCGGTGGCCGAAAAAATTGCCGCTCTTAAAAAAGCTGCTTTTGCCGACAGAACCGGGCACAACCCATTCGACATTCCGACCGACAAAACGACCGGCAGTTTTTCCGACAAGCTTAGCAGTCAAGGCGATTCAAGTGTTGAGGAAAAATCAAAAACTCAGTATATGCCGGGCAATGAAGAAAATTTAAAAGAAAAATACGAACCGCAGCCCGACCGTCTGCCGTGGTCTGAAAGCGACCAAAGCTCCATTGAGCTTGCCGAGCGTGCGGCCGAAAAATATCGTGGCTCAGCCGAAGATGATCTGCCCCCATGGGACGAGGAAACAGCCGATTTTTTGCCTTATGAGGAAAGAATGGAGCAGGCAGCCGAAAATAACGGCCATCCCGACGGGCAAGCGGAGCAGCAATCGAGCGTACAGTCGGAAATGTCAGGCATCGGCGCTGATGAAGGTCAAAGAAATGACATGGGCAATCCTGATGATATGACGGCTGAAAGAGAAACTGCCGACATTGCAGCTGACAATGCAGCGCCAAACGATAATGCGACTCCGGCCGATAGCGAGACAGCTGTTAATACGACCGGTGACGATATGTCGGTTGAAAATCCCTTTGCCGGCAGTGAATCACCTGATAACGAAATGGTCAACACTGCGGCCGACAGCGATAACACACCGGTCGACAATGCACCGGCAGATAATACCCCGATTGATAATAACCCTACCGATAATGTACCGATCGTCGGCAGTTTTGTCGGAAATGCATCTGCATCGAATACCGCTTTCGCACCTCAAAGGGTTGGGCAAAGCACGCAGGCTGAAAGCGGTGTCGCCGCGGCCGAAAGGGAAAACAATTCAAAAGACGACCGACAGCCAGAGAAATTCGGCAAATGGCCCGAGGTGCTTGAGGCTCTGTCGGAAATCAACCGTATGCTTTCTTCCACCCTTAGGGAGAGCTCGGCATATATAAAAGGCGACAGCCTTTTGCTCATAAAATCCGAAAACCCCATGTTTTTCGAGCTTATCCGAAAGGAATCCAAAAATAAAAGCGACATTCGCGCGGCTCTTATGAAAATTACCGGCAAGCAGTTCCGTCTCGGACCTTATGAGCAGGGAACGGTAAAGCCTAAGGCCGATCCTATGATGGTATTCCTCGAAGATATGAAGCAAAAGGGCATAAACATTGTCGAAAAGCAATAGTTTACAAAGCCTGCGGGCTGTGGTATAATTTTCTGCGAAAACGGCATTATTAAAAGCCGCATTTTGCAAAATTTCAATTAAAAACTCATAATTAAAAACTCAAATGTTAAAACCGAAAGGACAGATAAATATGAAGGCAAGATTACCTAAGGGCTACGGCGGCGGACCGGGCAATATGAACAGTATGATCAAGCAGGCTCAGAAAATGCAGGCCGATGCAGAGGCGCTGCAGGGCGAGCTTGAAACCAGAGAATACACTGCCGTTTCGGGCGGAATGGTAGAGGTTACCGTTACCGGCGACCACAAAATCAAAAGCATAAACATTAAACCCGAGGCGGTCGATCCCGACGATGTGGAAATGCTTGAGGATATGATCGTTGCGGCGGTCAACGAGGCTCAGCAGAAGGCCGACGACACGGCAGCCGAGGAAATGGGCAAGATAACCGGGGGAATGAACATACCGGGACTCGGAGGAATGTTTTAAACAATGGCATCCTATAATGTAGCCCCTCTCGAGGAGCTTATAGACCAATTTGCCCGTCTGCCCGGAATAGGGCGGAAAACGGCTCAGCGGCTTTCCTTTTATGTGCTCGGCCTGCCCGACGGTGAGGCCGAAAAGTTTGCCGATGCCATTTTAGAGGCTCATAAAAAGATACATTCCTGCAAGGTCTGCCAAAATCTCACCGACGGGGAATGCTGCTCTATCTGCTCGTCCTCTGCAAGGGACAGATCCATTATATGCGTTGTGGAGGACCCGAGGGATGTTATGGCTTTTGAGCGGACGAGAGATTATAACGGACTCTATCATGTGCTGCACGGGGTCATTTCCCCCATGGACGGGGTGGGTCCCGATCAGATACGCATAAAGGAGCTGCTTTCGAGACTGGGCGGAGACGAGGTTAAAGAGGTCATTATGGCCACTAATCCCACCGTTGAGGGAGAAGCAACGGCCATGTACATTTCAAAGCTTTTAAAGCCCCTTGGCATAAAAATTTCCCGACTTGCCTACGGTATACCTGTCGGAGGCGACCTTCAGTATGCCGATGAGGTCACCCTTTCGAGGGCGCTGGAGGGCCGAAACGAGCTTTAAAGGGCAGCTTCGTTGTTTTTTGAACTTAACCATAGCGCACACATACGAACGCGATTTTGGCGGAGAAAAATCCCCATATACTGCGTTAAAATGCTCGTTAATCCGACAGGATAAACTGCGCTTTTGCCTTGTATCTGAGAATTTTTCTTACCGACAAAATTCTACGACCTGAAATGAGCGTAGTAATGAGGGATTTTCGGTGCGGAGGAACATATAAGGCTGGCGCCTATATGCGACGACAAGCCGAAAAGCACCATTAATAGGCCGTTTCAGGCGTGTTCGGATATGTACGCTGTGGTTAAGCAAACGGTGCTCGACCACCGATTGTGCGGCCATAACGCACACATATGAGCATGAGTGTTGCGGCTCATAGACCGTCCGCAATTATAATTACAAATTCGCAAAAAGGAGAATGACCGTGGAGAGAGAATCCGTAAAACCAATTGCCAACAACAAAAAAGCCTTCCACGATTATTTTGTGGAAGAGCGATTTGAAGCAGGAATAGAGCTTTTCGGCACCGAGGTCAAGGCCATAAGAGCCGGCGGAGTCAATTTGAAGGACTCCTGGTGCGCCATCGAGGGCGGAGAGATTTTTGTCAACGGTATGCACATCAGCCCCTATGATAAGGGAAATGTTTTCAACTGCGACAGCTATCGCGTGCGAAAGCTCCTGATGCACAAAAAGGAAATAATGCGCCTTTACGGCACCTTAAAACAGCAGGGACTGACCCTTATACCTCTTTCGGTCTATTTCAAGGGGTCCCTTGTTAAGGTCAGCGTAGGTCTTTGCAAGGGTAAAAAAATATACGATAAGCGGGATGACGCCGCAAAGAGGGATGCCAAACGCAACATCGACCGTGCAATCAAGGAACGTAATTTCAGATAAAAGCATTTTTCCGAACCGAAATATAAAGCGCAATAATTCCAAAAAGTAAATATTGTTGTACTTAAAACCCCTGCCGAGTTTATCGAAGGGGTTTAATAGTAAAAATTCATTCTTGCCAAATAAAAGGTGAAGCACAGTGGACATAACAAAAGAAATAAAGAAAATCGAGTATAACGGGAAGGCCGCATACCTTAAACCTATGCTCATCGAAAAGGCGGTGGACGGCCGTCCCTTTAAAAAACGCCCGACAATTCTTGTTTTGCCCGGTGGGGGATACGGCTTTGTGTCGGACAGAGAGGGCGAGCCGGTGGCAAGATATTTTAATGCCGCGGGCTTCAATTGCTTTGTGCTCCGATATACCGTAAATCAGGGGGAGGCCTGCTTTCCCGCGCCCCTTTATCAGGCGGCAAAGGCTGTGGAATATATCCGTCAAAACTGCGATGAATTCAATGTCGACCCGTCAAGGGTGTTTGTCATGGGCTTTTCGGCCGGCGGACATCTTGCGGCATGGCTTTCAAACGGTTGCGGAAGCGACCTTGCAAAGAGTCTTAAAATCGACGAGACCCTTTCCAAACCCAACGGTCAGGTGCTTTGCTATCCGGTCATAACAGGCGAAAAAGGACTTGCAAACGAAGGCTCCTTCGTCAATCTTTTCGGCTGTGAGGATTTTCGTGAAAGATCCGAGCTTCCCGACCTTTCCTGCGAGAGGATGGTCACGAAAAATTCCCCTCCCGCATTTATCTGGCAGACGGTGGATGATGATATTGTCCCTTCGGAAAATTCGCTCATTATGGCTTCGGCTCTCAAAAGGGCAGGGGTGCCGTTTGAACTTCATATGTACGAGAGCGGGCCTCACGGGCTGTCGGTCTGCGACGAGACCAGCGAGATGGTGTCGAAGGAATGTGAAGGCTGGAAAAAGCTTTGCGTTGACTTTTTAAAGAGATTGTGAGATAATAACCTTGCAAAGGGGAGAAAAATCTTTTTTGCAAGGTTTAACCTGCTTCGGCAGGGCATAAGAATTCCCATATACATACGGGGGCGTAAAGGCTTCGACGGGGATTCGGAACCGAAATAAGCGAGCAGCGTTGCGGACACGCTTTAAACGCCGTAACTTTAAAATTAAACGACAACAATACTGTTGCCTACGCTGCTTAATTAAGCAGCCGTCTTTACCCGAAGTACCGCGGTCGGGATAAAGGCGTCGATTAGCGGTGAACGCAAGCCGAAGGGGGTCTCGACTCGGTTTGTGATTTAGAGGCTACCGAGCCTTTTTGCCTGTCGTTTGGCGGAAGGGTGAGGGAATTTTAAATAAACGACTGCGCTCGGAGAAGGTTTTGGGAAAGAGTTTTCGGACACGGGTTCGATTCCCGTCGCCTCCACCAAACCGTACTCAGACGAACAACTGCTTTTTCGCAGGCGGCTTCTCCGTGAAATGTCCGCTCTGATACGAAACAGAAAACACCGCTTTAGATTAAGTTCTAAGGCGGTGTTTTTGGCTATACTCTGCAATCGGCACATTGGTTTTCCAAAAAAATCCTCTGTAAAATGAAAGTATACTAAAATACAGGAGGGTTTATGATGAAAAGCATTTATGAAATAGCAGGTGGAACAAATCGACGGCAAGGCGACCATGAACTTCCAAAGCTTAAATTACCAATCGAAGAAGAACTGTTTATCGGCGAATGGAAACGTCGGAACGCGAGGTACTTAAAACTGCACCGTAAAATCCTGTATTATAATTTACTGACGAGCGGGAAACTGAATGTGCACCTTACTGAAGTTGACCGACAGGCGGAGAATATGTTTTTTAGCCGGTAAAACAGATGGCAGAGCAAGAGGGCGTGACGGAGCAGCTTAAAGCGGAAAATCAAATGGAATGGGTTCGGCGAATGAATAACATCTGTAACAGAATTACAGAAACGATATACAACTATTTCATTTACGGTTAACGCTGCTCCGATATTCTTAACAACCACCGAATAAAATGCAAAAATCCGATGAACCGAAAGAGATTTGTGTTCATCGGATTTTTACTATCAATTATTATGTTTTATAGTTTTACAACTTTATAAATGGTATATCCCGCAGCCTTTGCGATCCGTATAAATGCTTCTAATTTCTCACCTGTTACATTTTCAGAAGAAAAGGCTTGAATTTCCACGTTTTCTTGCGCATTCAGATCGGCCTTAATTTTATTAATCAAGTGTTTCCTATAGGTTATTACCTCGCTAAAACAGCCGTTTTTATACTGAAAAATATATTGCTCGTTTTTTGCATTTTCTTTTGCGATAATCATTGTTATTTTCCTTTCAATGGTAATTATTTAATTGAGTATAGTAGATACCATATTTCGAATTTACTTTTTACTTTTTATTTTTTTTATAATTAAACGAATCAATAAAACACAAGGGCAAAGAAATATTATAAGTAGTAAAAAGGCCAAAAATGGCACCGAGTCAATTCTAGGTATTACTACAACAAAAAATATAATTCCAGCCAATAACGCCCATAAAATATAGCCTATTAATGGGCAATAGAAATCTTCTCCGGTTAGACTGTTAACTTCCATAGAGCTATTTGAATTTTGATTTGTTGCAGAGCCACTTTGAGTATTTGCATTTTGATTTGTTGCAGAGACACTTTGAGTATTTGCATTAATTAACGGTACATAACTCGGATCTAATGCTTTTATTCTTTCTTCTGCTTTTATTAACTTATTCGAATGATGTTTTAATATTTCATTGACGTATACTTTGTCTAAAGTATCAAGCAATAAATAGTTATCAACATATGATTTTAAATAGGATACCACTATTTGTGTCGAATTTTCGGCAAAATATTTTTCTAAAAGGTCTGCCATGTTTTTTTGAAGCTCGGCAATAGCAGATGTTTGACATGCAAGCGTTGCAACAGTGTCGTCTAATTGCGAATATTTTCTATATTGAGATTTTGCCGTATAGATACAGAGCTCACAAAGAGTATCGATTTTTGTAATTATTTCTTTTGCAATATTCCATTTTTCGTCTATCGTTTTGTCACTTTTGTCAATCAAATCGAATACACTGTCTAATGAATTAGCAAGGCGAGTCGCTGAATCCGCCATATTTTTCAAACTGGTTTGCATAACTTTGAAGTAATTAAAATAAAATAATGATTCCCAATCATGAGGATTTTCAAATGTAATCATTTCATAGTATTTTGACGCTAACTCCGCATTATCATCGTCTTTTGCACGTCTTGCCATTATATATAAATTCTTAACTTTATCTGAAACATCTACCTTTACTGTGCCTTGAACATCAACAGTTCCTTCGATCATCATCTTCTTTGCTTCTTCAATAGAATATTTACATCCGCAGTTTTGACAAACGAACACACCATCCTGCTTTATAAGATCTGTTCCGCCGCACATTTCGCAAGTTAATTGCTTCATTTCTGTTCCTCCATATCATTTCAATATTTTTGTTTTTTTATTCCATTCCGTTAAAAGTAAATCAAGTTCCGCAATAATTTCCGATTTATTGTCAGACTTTTTGAGTTCCGTTGCTTTTTCGCTGATTTTTGTGTCCAAATCTGCAAGTACTTCATTACTCATAGGGTCACTAAACCGTATTTTCTCGGCAAGCTTTGTAAGTGCCGCTTTTGTTTCGGCATCGGTTTCCGAGTTTGCCAACATTTCAATATCAACTTGAAGTGATTTAATATAGAAAACTTTTTTCTCAACCTTTTCTTCCACACGGTTAATTTCTTCTCTGCCGGTTTCTGTACCGATTAAGCAAATTCCCGAAATGCCAAGTATTAAAGCACATACCACAATAGCAACCCAACTTGCAGTTAACGGAAGTGCCATAAATATTGCAAATGCAAAAAGTTGAATAATTAAGTATGTAATTCCAACCGAGATTAACGGAATACCGAGAAATTTGCTTTTCAGAGTATCTGCACCTTTAAATGCAACCTTCCAAATGGCAATTTGAGAAATAAATGCAACAGCGGTAAACACATATGCTACCCAAAAGGTTGATGTTTTTACTGTAGGAATTGCAAAGGCGATAACATTAAATAATACAAATGCTATACCCAAAACGGCATAAGTCATACCTTTATTCTTTTTCATTTATTAACCCTCCCTTTTTGTGCCGCATTTAGGGCAGAATTTTCCGGGCTTAATAAACTTAAAACCGCAATTAGAACAAGTATCGGGTGCTGAAACCTGCGTTCCGCATTCATCGCAAAATGCCGCACCGGGTGTTAGTTTAGCACCGCAGTTTTCACAAAAAGCATTAGTTGTGGGCTGAGATTGAGTGCCGACACCTGTAAAAGCATCATTTACTGCTCCGCCGACCATGCCGCCGACTGTTCCGCCAATGCCCGACATCACACCAAGACCGATGCCCATATTTGTAAATTCACCGACACCTTCGTTTTGTGCGGCTTGTTCCGCAACATCAAATCCACGCTCTTGTTGGTAGGTATAACCTTCGGTTGCACGCTTTTGCGCCAATGCTTTTGATTCGATAACCGTTTTCTGTGCTTCGGTTTGGGCGTAAATAACATCGGTTTGTTGTTTTAACTTTGCTTCGGTAATATCTGCATACTGACGGAAGTGTAATTCTTTGAATTTTTCGTATTGAGGGTCACCGTCCGGTTTTACGATAGTTGTTACAAAAAATCGGTTTAATGTAACACCGTATTCCTCGAAATCGCCGAGCAACCGAGTTTTTATATCGTTTGAAAAGACTTCAAGGCTTTCGTCAATTTCAAAAATATTGATAGCACTTGCTTTCATTTCCTGTGCGAT
Source organism: uncultured Oscillospiraceae bacterium (assembly GCA_905193225.1). Lineage (GTDB taxonomy): Bacteria > Bacillota > Clostridia > Oscillospirales > Acutalibacteraceae > UMGS1484. The sequence goes on from CAJJNV010000002.1 coordinate 109,558, forward strand.
ATATGTCTTAACCCTTGTCATCAAGAAAGCGCGGAAGAAGGTGGTAAGCTGATTTCGGTCAATCACTCGTTCAGTACCAACCAATTTTACAAGCAATTTTCGGGAATCTTCCACACTCAAAGCCATTTCACCGCTTGCACCGATTGATAACGGGAACTTGTATGTAGGCTCGACATACTGAACCTTACTGTCCGTACCCCACTTAATAGCCATCTGCTCGGTTTTGTTAATAAAATAGACTTCGCAGTGGAATGGCGTTTCGTTGCTTTATGAGTTCTGTTATCGAATTAGAAAGTGAAACGACAATTTCTTCATCGTTGTTTTTTACGGAGGTTGAAAGCCGATTCAGCATCATTTTTATGTTTGTTTCAACATCAAAAAGCTCGTTGTCGCTTACTGGATCGGAGTAACGTATGGCATCAAAAACCTTATCTTAAAATCATTTACTTATTTGCTACGCCAAAGTAAAATAAAGAGGGTTACAGTCTTGTTAACTGAAAAATGTAAAACCCTTTTTTGTCTAATTCATCAACAAATTCTTTAAACTTTGCATAATCTTTGAGGTCGGATTCGGAATAGTTTAAACATAATGAGTATGTGTTGTTTAAATCTTTGCACAAATTTTTGGCGTAGGAAATTATTATTCCTGTTTTTTGCTTTTCTTAACCACAGTATAATTATCGTTTCTTGAATTTTCTTTAAATGATTCAGTGTTAATTATACACATATAAATTCTCCTTTTGATTTGTTCGGCTTAGATTTTTAAAAGCTTTAAAAAGTTCTATACTTTATTCTTGATTAAAAGAAATTCACATAATCGTCTGGGGATATATATGGTTCTCCGTTAAAATAAATATTTAGAGTAATTTTTTTATGCATGAAAACTTGTCTTTTGCATGCATGCTAGTTGCCGTTCTATTTTTGTACAATTATTACATTGTTGTCCGTGGTAATGTATGGTTCTCCGAAAAAGTTGTTACTTAGGTAAATACCGAAATAAATGTCATTGTAAGTAAAGCTGACGGAATCCCCTTCGCTTATATTGGTGCCATGTTTAATTTGAACTCCTATTTTTTCCGAAAGCTCAGATATCTTAATCGTACCTGACAATCCGTCGAAAAGATCCTTTGCCGAACATATCCCAGATACCCATGCATCACTGTTTTTTGGTTTGGACTGTCCTGTATAATATTCACTACCGAATGAGCGAGTTACAAATAAATCGTTTGAAAATGTTTGACTGTATGTGCTATCACTGGTTGGTTGTCCGTATTTTGCAACAACATCTCCGTATGTTAATTTACCAAGCCCTTCAAATAACTCCTTATTCATACTGACATCCTGGTTGACTTGCTCGGCTTGACTTTTCTTGATAAATATACACGGTCGCACGCAGACATTTTTTGAACTGACGACAGTGCCGGAATCGTATTCTGACCCATCAGATTGCACATAAGTCGCCTTGTTCTGTTCCTTGCCCTGATTTCTAAGCCACCAATAGGTGCTACCATAATCTAAGAATCCCCCTTTCGCAAAGGCATATTTAGTTGGTGAACATACGCTGTTTAAAACGCTGGGAGTGTTATAGTTGCTTACATTTAATTCATTTGCACTTATTATAAAAATTTTATCTAAAGTCTTTTTTGCGGATATTGAAATAAAGCCATATGCATTGTATTCATTAAGCTCAACATTTGTATCTCCGATCAATGCCTGTTCTTCGGCGGAAAATGCTTCGTTGATAAAAGTGCCGTTAAGCCAGGCACGGAGAGAACAGCTTTCCCAAGTGGTGTTTTCATCGGTGGTATTGTAAGGTTGACAATCGAGAGCGTATTCGCTTATCAAAGTCACGCCGTCGGATTGTATGTTCAGTATTCGCCATTCTATCGGTTCTTTGCCGTTTGATGTGTCGTTATCCTGTTCGTATGCACCGAAGGTTACTGTGCTGCCCGCCGTTTTGGCCGTGGCAATATAATCACCGAAAAGCGACAAGGCCTTTTCCTTACTGTCCTTATATCCGTTAAGCTTTTCGAGCGTTTCATACCCTTCAACAACATTGCCGGAGTTTATCATCTCGATTGATTGATTATATTTCTTGTTTGGAACAATGACCGTGTTAAAAATTATCAGAAAAACAATAAAGATAATAATGGCGGGAGTGAAAATTATTATCAGCCGTTTTCTCAGCCTTTTGGACCTTTCTTCGGCAAGGCGCTTTTCTTCAAGGGCTTTTTCCCGTTCAATGCGCTCCCTTTCTCTTTCGGCCTCGATCTGTGCAATTCTTTTCTTGCATTGCTCGATCAGTTTGTCGCAATCTTCAAACGGGCTGATTGATTCAAATGTTTCGATAGATTTTTTTAGGGCGGTAACAGCTCCGTATTTGATAACACTTTTTGCTTGGTTGTATTTTTGCCTTTTTAAAATCTCTTCAACATATATGTTGAGCTCGTTTTTGAATTGTTCGTCGCCGAAACGCATGGCCTTTTGATAATTGCTGTTGTTTTCAAGATCAATTTCCTTTTTCGAAAGGTCACTTTCTCTGTGAAGTTTTAATTCGGCCAAAAGCTTACCGAGATATGCTCTGGCACATTCGGGGTCGATATCCAGCACCTTTTCGCAATATTCGTCGGCGCTTAGCCAATCTCCATCCTCCAAAAACATAAAAACTCGCTTTAAAAGCGGAGCGGTGTTGGTGTTGCCTGTGTTTAAAATAACGGTTTCCTTCTGCGATTCCTTGGACGAATCCGCCGACACGATTTTGTTTATGCCTCTTATAAGATCCTGCATGAAACCGAGCTTTGACATGTCCTGAGCCTGAAGATGAGAAAACTCTTCGGGCAGATCGTAGGGATCCATGCCACGATATGCGGGGATGAGCACCTTTTTACCGTTTGATTTGGAAACGAGGGCAAGATAACGGCTCCACTCGTTTTTCACCCACACGGCATTAAAATATTCCGGCTTTGTGCCGAGAACGACCATGACCTTCGCAGAATTGAGAGCCGCAAAAATGTACGGTTCAAAGGCGGTGCCCAGTTTATCCTCCAAGGTGATTCGGCTGAAAAAGACCTTAAATCCCTCTTGGGTCAGCTGATGATAAAGGTCGTTTGCAAGAACACTGTCGTGAGTTCTTCTGCCGTTGTCGTCGGTTTCCTTGTAACAGATGAATACATCAAAGGGCTTCTCCTTTTGGGAAATGGCGAGAATACCCTTTTGAATTTCGTCAATTGCCTTTGCTTCCTGTTCATATATTTCTTTTTGGGAATTATCGGCGTGTTTCAAAGCTGATTTATAATCCTCGTCTGCGAAAATTGATGTAAATTGTGCACGATTGACGGTGGGAATGCGCTTGTGGGTCGTGGGGTCTTCGACATATTCAATACCGTAGCGGCAAAGCACCAGCGACCAGTATGCTTCGGCGTCGGTGTTGTCCTCGCTTAAAATTTGCTCGTATATTCCGGCGGCCTTGTCATAGTCGTTGTTTCGGCGAAAATGGTTTGCCCTGTCGTAGAGGTTAGCTTTTCTGTCGCCGTCAAGCCTAGGCAGCGTTTGCTTGGTTCCGCAGGAATCGCAGATTCCTATAGTGTCTCCTTTTTGAAATTCTATTGTGCCTCCGCACATTTTGCATTTGAAAATCATGGTCGGCTCTCCTATTTCTGTTTTTATTTCTTATATGCCTTGCATATGGCGTTTCGTTGCTTTATGAGTTCTGTTATCGAATTAGAAAGCGAAACGACATTTTCTTCATCATTGTTTTTTACGGAGGTTGAAAGCCGATTCAGCATCATTTTTATGTTTGTTTCAACATCAAAAAGCTCGTTGTCGCTTACGGGATCGGAGTAATGTATGGCATCAAAAACCTTTTTGACCGATTGCTTTTGGGTGTCGGTTTTTGCGTCGGTTAAAATGTTTTGGGCTTGGAGCGTAAGTTCTGTTGTAAACATGGTCTTTGCTCTGACATTTTCGTCGATTTCACCGATCGTCTCGGCCGCGAGCTTTGCTTTTATTATTGCGATAATGTTGAAAGAAAGGATGAGCAGGCAGACAATAATACCGATCCAGTTCGGGAGATCGGGAACTGCCATGCAAAGCGCCCCGAAAACAACTGTCAGGCAAAGTCCGGTATAACTTATTCTGACGAGAGGAAGGTTATAAAAAAGTTTTTTTAGATTTTCGGTCTTGAATGCTATGTATGCGCAGACCAGTTGACCGATAAATGCGGCGGTTATAAAACCGTAACCACACAAAAAAGCTCCTGCAAATTTTGAGTATCCTTTTAATTCGCTCGGTGTTGCAAAGCATATAACATTGAACAGCACAAATAAAATTGCCCAGCAAAGAGCGTAAAATTTAAATCCCTTTTTCATGTTTGTCACTCCTTACATTATTTCAGAAAGCAGTTTTGATTTTAAGTTGTCGAATTCTTCTTGGCTGATAATTCCCGAGTCCTTCATAAGCGTCAATTTTTCAACCCTGGACCTAAATGCCGCCATATCGTCCGTTTGAGCGGCAGGCTGTTCTGCCTGCGCAGCGTTCATAGATCCGCTTACAGCATTTCCAACAACCGAACCTACCGCGCCGCCCACGCCTGCCATAGTGCCGAGTCCCACGCCCATATTGGTGAACTGCCCGACCGCTTCGTTTTGTGCAACCTGTTCGGCAACATCAAAGCCGCGCTCCTGTGCATAGGTATAGCCCTCCTGCGCGCGTTTTGTAGCCTGCGCCTTTGAGTCTATAACCGTTTTCTGCGCCTCAGTTTCTGCGCTTATAATTTCGGCCTGCTGTTTCAGTTTTGCCTCGGCAATATCGGCATATTGGCGGAAATGCAGCTCCTTGAATTTTTCATACTGTCTGTCGCCGTCCGGTTTTACAACCGTAGTTACAAAAAATCTTTCAAGACTTATGCCGTAATCCGCAAAATCGGGAACCAGCAGCTTTTTAATGCTGTCTGAAAATGATGTGAGATTTTCGTCAATCTCAAAAATATTTATTGCATTGGTTTTCATAACCTGCGCTATATAGGTTTTAACTCTTGTCATTAAAAAGGCGCGGAAAAAGCTGACTAGTTTTTGCTGACCTAAAAAGTTTTCGGTTCCCACAAGTTTTAAAAGGAGTTTTCGGCTGTCCTCAGCTCTAAGGCTCATTTCTCCGCTTGCGCCTATCGAAATAGGGAAACCGTAGGTTGGCTCTAAAAACTGCACCTTTGAGTCGGTGCCCCATTTAATTGACATTTGCTCGGTTTTATTTATGAAATAAACCTCGCAGTGAAAGGGCGTTTTGTCGCCCGTTGAACGGTTAAGAGCTTTACCTATAAGCGGAATATTTTGTGTTTCAAGCGTGTAGCGCCCCGGCCCAAACAGATCGAGTGCCTGACCGTTCATAAAGAATATTGCTTCCTGGTTTTCATGGACAATTAACTGTGACAATGTGTTAAAATCCTCGATTGGTGATTTCCACACAAATACAGAATTGTCTCCTTCATATTTGATGATTTTTGCAAGAGCCATAATACATCCTCCTTTTACGACATAATCATTATTATGTTGTACATATAACAATAAAATAGCCTGCCACAAAGAGGACAGATCAAAAAAGAGTATAGCAAGGCAAGCCTTCTTAAAATCGTTAAAAAAGATGATAAGAAAAGGCTTTATTGCCATGTTCAGTTTTTGACAATTCTAAATTTATTCATACTTTTTTAATTGAATTACTTTACAAATGGCTCACACCATGCTATAATAAAGTGCATAAAATTGGTTTTTTGGTATTATTAAGGGGATTAAATGAAACATAATAATGATTATGTTTCTGCCGCCGATTTCGGTGGCTTTTTTCATATTATGAGCCGCATATTTTCCAACTGCTTTTGGTGTTCAGTCCCTGTTGAGATGATATAAATTCTTGTGGTATTGATGCTACTGTGACCGAGAATATCCGCAAGCTTGGCAATGTCCTTTTCAATGCCGTAAAACACCCTTGCGAACAAATGGCGCAGGTTGTGCGGAAATACCTTTTTGGGGTTGACATTAGCCTCTTCACACAACGCTTTCATTTCCCTCCAAATGTTCGTGCGGCTTATCGGCTTGCCTGTTCGTGTAACAAAAATCATACCGGTTTTAATATTTTGCTCGGCTGCGTAGCGGAGCAATTTTTGTTTTAGCTCTTTTACAATAAACACCGACCGTGTTTTCGCTTTGCAATTTACAACCGCTTCGCCCTGTTTTACCGCCTCAACCGTTATATATTGCAGTTCGCTGA
>CAJJNV010000003.1 GCA_905193225.1 uncultured Oscillospiraceae bacterium
GATGGTTTGACATGACCGTGTAATCTCTGGTCTTTTCAATGCGAAAAACTGCCATGCCTGATACCTCCTTCCTCATGGTTTGAAAAGTGTTGATTTTCGGTGTTTCCTCCGTCTGTATCTCTCCCATACCCTTCACATGGGAAAACATCCATGCCCCTTTCGGTTCGTGGCACAGAGGGGAAGGAACAGCGGATTTTCCACCTTTTTTGATACAGTTTTCAGTTCCCTACAATTCACGGTCTTTGTGGTCATAGCGGAGGTTGCCAGCTATGACCTTCGCATGGTTCTTTATTTTGATAAATCCCTTGTCCTGGTTCTCCAGGGCCTTTCCGTATCCGGCTTCGGTCAGGAACAGGCGCATTTTATCACCCTTGTATCCCATGGGGGACTCATGGGAGAGGACGTCAAAGACGATCATGTGGCGGGTATCGGGATCGAACCGCTCCAGGGCCATGATATCGTGACCGGTCATCTTCTGGGCACCGGATTGCTGCCTGGCCTCCGCCAACATTTCCCCGATAGTCCTTGCCTTGCCGGGCAGACGGTAATTCTTCTGAACATCCCGGATCACATCCATGCACTCCTTATCGGAGAGAGGACGGAGCTTTTTCAAAAGGCCTTCCGCCGTGTCCTTCATGGCCTTGTCAGGTGCATAGCGCCAGGTCATGTAAATTTCATTCAGAGCGGCCCCCTGGCTGGTGCCCTCGACCTGATAGATCATCCTTTTTTCAGCTTCACTTAAATTCATTTATCCGGCTCCTTCCTAAAATGGGCAACAAAAAAGCCACAGGTTTTTTATGCCTGCGGCTTGTGCCATGCTTCGCTTATGTGGGAGCGGAAGACAACAGAAAAGGGATACCATTCGTGAAAATAGTATCCCTGCTCTGTAAACTTATTCAATTTTTGATGGTTGCATTGTCTGTCACTGTCCACAAAGCCTTGATTTTACTTGTTTTTCTCAACCATCCTTATCAAAGCCTTGCATTTGTGCGGTTTTTCCATACCTATATTGCAAAAGTAAGCAGCAGCTATATTGGGGGCAAATCTCGATCTGAATTGCGAATATGTTCCCTAATGTTATATCTGTGGTAAGAGTCGAGAAATCGGCTCTTTTCTTATTTCCTTTTTAAGGGGGAAGGATGTAGATATGTATGATTATGCTTCTCGGAATGATCCTGTATGCGCTCAAAAAACGCCGCGCGGAATGATAGGGTTCAAACAACTAAAGCAAACCAAAAGCCCATCGAGGAGATATTGATCTTCCTTAATGGGCTTTTTGTTTTTGGCCTCTATCGTATTCGTTGGGGAATCGGCAAATGCTCTTTTATTGGTTGTTTAGTAATCTTTTCGAGCTTCTCATATACAGTAAAACGCCAGCAGCAGAGAAAGTACATCCGCCACAGGCTGCGCCCGGAACAGTCCTGTTTCGTGAAAGGTCGCGCCGAGGATGAACATAGCCGGAGTGTAAATAAGACCCTGACGGGAGATATTGACGATTAGGGATTCCGTTGCCGCGCCGTGTGTTTGCAGCGCGCTGATCAGCACATAGAATACGTCAAACAGGAAGCTGGTGCAAAGGAGAATGCGGGCAAAGGAAACGCCGCAGTCATACGCCGCCGCATCCGTGAGGAATACGCTGACGATCTGCCCGGTAAAGAGGCAGCAGATCAGCGTCAGTACGGTGCTGAGGGAAAAGGCAAATATCAGCGTGAATTTGAGGGCGATTCTGTAACGCTCCCGGTTTTTCGCACCGACAGAGTAGCCGAGCCATTTTTCTTTGCCTGTGACATTCTGCGAATGAATGCGACTGTCAAACAATTATGCCGACAACATCCCGCCTTTTATTTTTCATCAACTTCATCGATTTTATAAGATTTACATATCGTGGCAATTCCGCGAACAATATGACCGTTTCCGAGTTCCACGAGGCCCTCGGAAAGATTCCACTGCATGGATTTTCCGGCCGAAAGAGAAAGTGTGCGCACACAGTTTGTGTCAAAAATCCGCTGCATAAAAATGGCCCCCTTGATGTGGTTGTCCCGCTTAAGTCCCGCGGGCAGTTTTTTTGCTTTTTTCAGCTGCTTCTTTGCTGCACCGCAAACGGCATTGTACAGAATCCTGCCCATAAAAGTTTTCTGAAAATCGCAGAAGCGGCTTTCCATTGTCAGAGGAAGAACAGGCGGCTCGTCGGGCAGCGGTCTGCCGAGCAAATCGGCAAATTCAGTGTTGCCGACGGGCTTTGCACCTTTCATTATTTCGTTGATATTATACGGATAGGGCGACGTTGCTCTCACACCTTCCGACACCGTCAGCGGGGCGGTCAGGCGGATATCCTCACTTGATGCGCCGACTTCAATCGTATATTCTCCGTTTTCAAGCGCCCATGATTTTGTTTTGGTATTCCAAAACGCAAGTTCCGACAAAGTAAACGAGAGTGTGACAGCCCTTTCTTCACCCGCTTTTAGATATATTTTTCGGAATGCACGCAGTTCGCTTTCCGGCTTGAAAACAGCAGAATCTTCATTGTTTTTCACATAAAGCTGAACGACCTCCGCGCCGTCGCGGCCGCCTGTATTGCAAACGGTCAGAGCCGCGGTAACAACCCCGTTTTTGCTCGTCACGGCAAGGTCTTTGTATTCAAAATCCGTGTAGGACAGCCCGAAGCCGAACGGGAAAGCGGGCTTCACCTTTGCTGTTTTGGCATAGCGGTAGCCGACGAAAACACTCTCCTTGTAAAGCTCGTTTACCTTTTTGCTGTATTCTTCGCCGTAAGGAACATCGGCATAGTGTTTGTACCAGGTCTCCGCAAGCTTGCCCGACGGATTGGCTTCGCCGAAAATCAGCCTTGCCCCCGCTTCGCCGCCGCATTGACCCGGCAGATACAGATTCAAAATGGCATTGACGCCCTCTGCAAAGGGAAGCTCCGCAGGCGAGCCGCCCGAAAACACAACGACAATCTTTTTGCCCGTTTTTATCAAAGCATTGACCAGTTCCGACTGATCGTCCGGAAGGCGCATATGCGCTCTGTCGCCGCCCTCGCTTTCGGCAAGGTCGGTAAGCCCGATGTACAAAAGAACAGTCTCGTATTTCTCCGCGAGCGCAACCGCCTCCGCAATCGGCTTGCCTTCCGCGGGATCGACTCCAGCGCTGTAACCGCGTGCATATTCGTATTTTATTCCGCGCGAATCAAATGCGTCTTTGTGCGTAACAACCCTTGTGGGTGAGATCATCGAGCTGCCTGAGCCCTGATAGCGCATTTTTTCAAACAGCTCGCCGATGACACAGATCGGTTTTGTCCGATCAAGCGGTAATGCACCGTCATTCTTCATCAGCACAGCGCTGTCCGCCGCAACTTCTGAGGCAAGCTCCGCATGAGCGTCGCGGTCAAAATCATCCGTTCTTGTTGCCGCATCCGCATATTTTTCAGTCGCGGTAAGGATGCGGGAAACGCAGGTATTGGCTTCATTCTCGGAAAGGCTGCCGTCAGATAGCGCGTCATAAATCTTTTTCAGGCTGACCTCCATATCTCCCGGCATTTCTAAGTCCTCTCCGGCGCGGATTCCGGCAATGCGGTCATGCGTGCCGCCCCAGTCACTCATCACGATGCCGTCAAAGCCCCATTCCGTTCGCAGAACATCGGTAAGAAGCCACTTGTTTTCGGAAGAAAAAGTGCCGTTTATCCGATTATATGAGGACATTACAGCTCCGGGCTTTCCTTCCTTTACGGCCGTTTCAAACGGTTTTAGATAAATTTCCCGCACGGCTCTTTCATCGGCAACGGAATTACCGACAGAACGGAAGTTTTCCTGATTGTTGAGCGCAAAGTGCTTGACGCAGGCACTCACGCCCATTGACTGCACACCGCGCACGAACGCCGCGCCGAATTTCCCCGCAAGAAGAGGGTCTTCGCTGTAATATTCAAAATTTCTGCCGCAAAGCGGGTTACGCTTGATGTTGACGCCGGGCCCCAAGAGCATATGCACCCCATAACAGCGACATTCCTCCCCGATCGCCTGTCCGACCTTTTCGGCATTTTCGGGATTCCAAGAGGACGCCATGCACGCCGCCGTCGGAAATGCGGTTGCCGGCTCACTTTTTGAGACCCCGTTGTCCCCACTGTCGATCTGCTTGCGCAGTCCGTGAGGGCCGTCTGCCATGGAAAGGCGCGGAATGCTCAGCCGCGGTACTCCGCAGGTATACATAAAATCCGTGCCCTGCAAGAGCGCAGACTTTTCTTTTATTGTAAGTTCAGAAGCCTTGTTTTTCATAGGTAGACCCCTCCCAAGTTCAGTCTATTGCCATTATATCAAATGCGCCCTCCTTTGTATTGCATAATTGTACTAATTATGATACAATTGTATCGAATTGAGGTAAGGTCAATGGGAAAGACTGATTTTGAATATTTGTGTTCGGTAATAGCCGGTCTGTCCGGAGTTCCGGTGCGGATCTTTCACGGAGAAAACAAGACTTTTTATTCTTTCGTCGGCAGACTCCCGCGTGACCCTATGGACATCTATCGAAAAGAAATTTTCGCAATTAAAAAACATATCGGCTACTATATGACTTCACAGTTTCAGTATTACGGTGTTGTCAAGCGCGGAAAAACAAGAGTTGTGATGGGTCCGACCCGGCAGGTCAATGTCAGCGATGCGGAATTGCGTTCTCTTGCATTTCTCGCAGACGTCCCGCCGGACGATACCGATGACTTTGTTGCAGGAATGAAAAGCATTGTTCCTATGCCGCTCGAAAGCGTGATGCAGACACTTTGCGCCGTCAATTATATTCTCAACGACGAAAAAGTCACCCTTGCCGACTTGACCGTTTATGACGAAATGCAATCGGGATTTTCGTTGCAGATGGCATCCGAAAAACCGCTTGATACATCCGAGCAGACGGCGGCGCTGCATAACACGCTTTCGCTTGAACAAACATTGATGAACATCGTACACAAGGGCGATACGGCGGTGCTTGCGGAATGGGCAAAAAACGCGCCGGCCGTTCGCGGCGGAGTCATCGCCTTTGATCAACTGCGCCAGATGAAGAATATGTTTATCGTGTCCGTTACACTTGCGTCCCGTGCCGCTATCAAAGGAGGAATGGATGCGGATGATGCACTGATGCTTTCCGACCGATACATTCAGCGCTGTGAGCTTACGAACACGGCGGAGGAAATCTCAAATCTTCAATTCAATATGATTTCGGATTATACTGCACGAGTAGAATCTCTGCACATCGGAAGCAACCCGTCTCAACTTGTTACCGCCGTATTAAGCTATATTCAGCATCACCTCTCCGAGCCGATCACAACCGAACAGATTGCCGCTTCACTCTATATCAGCCGTACGCACCTGTCAGCGCGCTTTCACAAAGAAGCCGGCATAACTCTTTCGGATTATATTCTGAAAGAGAAAACGGAGGAGGCAAAACGCCTTCTCCGCTATACTGACAAATCTCTTGCAGCGATTTCCGCCTATCTCGGCTTTTCCTCGCAAAGTCATTTTTCAAGAACATTCCGTAAATATGCAGGTATCACGCCCGGCGAATACCGCACAAAGCACGCAGGGCATTAAACCCGGAACAAAACATTCAATATATTGTGTTTCAGGAATTCCTTGAACATAATCAGCCGCCCGACACGTCCGTTGCCGTCCCGGAAAGGGATGAATGCGCTCAAACCGCACATGAAATGCAAGGACATCTTCAAGCGTCACCGTTTCCTTGCCGTTATACGCATCGAGCAGCCTTTTCATTCCCGCCGGCACTTGCTCGGGCAAGGTTGTTTCCCGCCTGCCGACCTCATTCGGCAGCTTTTTGTAATCGCCGACGGCAAACCAATCTTTCCTTGCGTTGCTTGTTCCGGTTTTCAGAATAAATTGCAGGTGCTTGATAAAGTTTCCGCTGAGCTGCGGTTTTGCGCTTTCAATGACCTCGTCAATACAGCGGAAGTGATTGACATTTTCGATGATTTCAAATTGAACATAAAGAGGTCATCCCAATCTGCAAATCGGGATGACCTCTTTTGTCGTTTTCTTTTTATTCAACCGTTACTAATCCGTTCTCGGAAACGGTAATCTTCATACCGTCCTTAACATAGGCAAGAAATTCCTCGCCAAGCGTATCAATAACCGGCATATTTTCGCCTTCCAGCCACACATCTGAGAGGATTGCTCCGGCAGCGGCAAGCGAATCGATGGGTTCGGAAAAAAGCATACACGCAGGATTTCGTCCCATAGAGCAGGCGCAGTACAGCACCAGTCCCCCCGTTGTCGATCCGATGGTACGCGGCAGGCACAGTGCCTTGCCCAGCATCTGCTTCCCGTAGAGATCGGGGTTGTTCTGATCTCCGCAGGTGGCCTTCTTGTCGCCGAATTGCAGCGCTTTCTGAAAAGATGCAAGCGTGTTCAGGCCGCCGTGGGAAACCAACGCTTCTGCCGTCACTTGTCCTGCTGCAACAACTCTGCCTTGAAAAGTCTTTTTCATGCCTTGCTTCCTCCTTTTGTGATCTGCTCGAGAATTTCGTCATCGGTGTAGTAGCGTGCGCTGGTGTAGGTGCGCAGTTTATTGCTGGAGGTAATCACCGGCATACTGGTGCTCAGCGGGTTATTCATATACATCAGCGGGCAGATGAAGCTTGTAATGACGCCGGTTTTTTCCAGACGGGCGGCATAGGGCGTACTCTGAAATTTTTTCAGCACGGCAGGGGCCGCAGTAAAAACGGTGGGAATGACCACGCGGCTGTTCCCGGCGGCTTTCAGACCCTCCTCTACGCGCTGTGTCCAGGAAATCAGCTGTTCCAAGCTCATATGCGGGCAACCCATAAAGCAAAGCTTGGGTTTGGCGTCCTTCTTTTTCCAGATCACGGGATAGCTGTCATAAACACGCTGAAGTTCGGCATCATCGATTACATAAACCTGCGCATTCTCCCGCACAAGTTCCTGACCGTATTTGACCGCTTCGGGCGTAATGTTTTCAACATGGTACAGGCCAACGGCGCCGTTGGATGCGGTTGCCGCACCGAAATCCTTCAAATAGGTCTTGGCGGCATCGTCCAGCGTTCCTCCAAGCCACTTGTCAAGGCCGCGGATAAAGGGAACATCCTCCATAACCTTCATCCCGATAGCAGAACCAAGCAGTTGTGCCTCCGGCTTTTTTGTTGTGCGCACCTCGACGATCCAGTCGGCGCGCCGTCCTTCATCCTTCAAAAGGCCAAAAGAGGGAACATATCCGACAACAGAGCCCATCAGGTCAATAATGCCTGAATTGCGGTTACAGCGCGCGCCAAGCACCGAGTTTGCATAAACAACCGCCGACGATTCCGACCACGAGAGAACTTCTCCGAAGCCGGGCGTATTACCGACTTCGTCCATATAGCAGGTGCAGGTGAAGGCATCCGGATCCATCAGCCCGAGCTTGCCCAGCTGCTTTTCATAGTAGTCCTGCCTTGTATACATAAAATGATTAAACACAAAGTTTTGCAAAAAGCTGCTGGGAACCTTCGGATCCAGCGGACGCGGGTCGGCAGAAAACTTCTGCGCAGAAACCGCACCGGCATCAAGCAGCTGCTCCATCAGGTGATAAACCGGTCCAAGGGCCTTGAGGCCGAAAGAGGTAACCAGGTGGTTGTACTTGCTTGTCACAGGCACCATTTCATCCGCACCGAACAGTTCTCCGTAACGTATGAGTGTCTGCATAACTTTTGCCATGGTTTCACCCCGGGAGCCATTCAGGATTTCCTGCTGCTCCGGTGTGAGTTTCATTTGATATTCCATTGCTGCCCATTCCTTTCTTAGATCTTCATTGCCGCTTCATAGGCATCCCAAACGACACTGCGCAAATTTCCGACCTGACGGCAATCGCCCACAAGCCTGGCCTTTCCTGCCTCCGGAAGCGGTGCAGAGATGTATCCTGCACATGAAATCACGCTGTCGCAGGGGATTTCCAGTTCCTTCCCGTCCTTTTCGGTGCAGAGTATGCTTCCGTCGCGCACCTCTTTCAGGACCGTTTGAAGATAAACAGGCACCTTGTGCAGCTCAAACCACTCACGCAGATAGGAAGAATTCGCAAGACATACACCCTTCTGACTGACCAGATCATCCTTCATTTCAACAATAACGGGCTTCTTGCCCTGTAGGGCGAGTTCATAGGCGATTTCCGAGCCGGTAAGTCCACCGCCAATGACGGCAACGGTTTCCCCGGTCGGCGCGCCGCGGAGATATTCACACGCCTCAATCATCTTTTCGTGTCCCGGAACACGACGCAGAATGCGCGGCGTTGCACCGGTGGCAACAATAACGGGATATCCCCGGAATGCCGAAACATCTTTTACCTGTTCGTTCAGATGCACTTCAATTTCCATCTCCGCCATTTGACGACGGTACCAGGCAAGCAGATCACGCAACTTGCCCTTGTAGGATTCGGCACTGGCCGCGATAAATGCTCCGCCGAGCTCGCCGGTTTTTTCATGAATTATCGGATTATGTCCGCGCAGTTTGAGCACACGGGCGGTCTCCATTCCACCGATACCTCCGCCGATGATATGCACCGTCTTCGGAGAGGATGCTTGGCGGATGTAATGCTTGTTCCACTGCATGGTTTCGGCATTGACGGCACAGCGGGCAAGGTGCAGACTGTCCGAAAGATCCTGATCGTTCGGAACGCCTTTGTAGTGACACATATTGAAGCAGCCGTTGTGGCAGAGAATACATGGACGGATATCCTCTTCCCTACCCTCCTTCAATTTGACAATCCATTGCCGGTCGGCAAGGAAGGGACGGGCAAAACCGGCACCGTCAAGCTGCCCTGCTGCGACGGACTCCGCCGCCGTGCGGGGATCAAGCCGTCCGGCGCAAATTACAGGAATGTCTACAAACTTTTTAATATGTTCAACATCGGCGAGGTTGCAGTTTTCCGGCATATAGACAGGAGGATGCGCCCAGTACCAGGCATCATAGGTGCCGTTGTCGCAGTTCAGGCAGTCATAGCCCGCATCCTGCAGATATTTTGCGGCCCGTTCCGACTCCGCCATATCGCGGCCTGCCTCAACATAGTCCTCCCCGGGCAGAGCTCCTTTACGGAAACCCTTGGTCTTTGAAAGCACACTGTATCTCAGAGAAACGGGAAAATCATTGCCGCAGGCCTTTTTGATTGCCTGCACGATCTCTACTGCAAAGCGATAACGGTTTTCAAAGGAACCGCCGTATTCGTCCGTGCGTTTATTGACATACAGCAGTGTAAACTGATCGAGAAGATACCCTTCGTGCACGGCATGAACCTCAACGCCGTCCACCCCCGCATCCTTCAGAAGCTTGGCACTTTGTGCAAAGGCATCGACAAAGCGGCGGATTTCCTCAACCGTCATTTCACGGGAGGGCACCTTGTCTGACCAGCGGTTCGGAGAGGGGCTGGCTGATGCGGTTATTTTATCGAGATCCATAAAAGGCTTACTGACAACGCGCAGGAATTTGTTTGTGTAGAGGTTCTCCATCATCTTGCTGATGGTAAAGGAACGGCCAAAGCCCGCCGTCAGCTGTACAAAGAGCTTTGCGCCGGTCTTGTGGAATTCCGGCATCCATTTTTTCAGATCAGCGAACATCTTCTTATTCTTGTGCAGCCACTGGCCGAACATGGGGTTATATACCGGCTGACATCCGGGCATAACAAGACCTGCATCGTTCTTGGCGACTTCCATAATAAAGCGTGCGCCATCCTTGTCAAAATGGTTTTTTTCCATCCAGCCGAACAGATCGGTTCCACCCATGCTGGTCAGGACAAAACGGTTTTTGATTTCACAGTTCCCAATTTTCCAGGGAGTAAACAGCGGGGAAAGACTTTGATCCATTGCGATCGACCTCCTTTATTCTATTATAAATATTTTAACATGGGCTTTCCGAAAAGACAAGACCCAAAAGACAAGTTTCGTTTTGGCAAAGTACCGTATACTGCCAAGCTTGATGCCTGTTAGAATTTCTTCCCGTATTCATTCGTGAATGTGCTGCGGGTTGTGTCCGACAAGTTCTGCCGCTGTCTGCGCGGTCACAATCTCCGGCAGCTCTGCCTGCTCTAAATCGGGCCGCTGCCAAAAGGCCTCGCATTTTTCCGGTGGCAACTTCAAATATCGGGAGCGGATGCCGTTCTTCTTCGCTTTAAATAGCGAGGAGCGCCCCCGGGCAAACAGACAAAGAAGCTGACATTTTTTGATTTTATTTTGTCAAAGTATTAAGCTTTTACAGCTAATCTTTTTTCGCAAAATCCCTGTCAAAAACTCTGAGGTTTTTGTTGCAAAACGGGAAAAAATGTTATATAATTGTTTTTGATCAGTTTATGACATTTTAAGGAACGGTGGGGACTAAAATGCTTTCGATTGTCATTCCCGTTTATAATGAAGAGGAAACCGTCTCTGGGGCGGTAAAAGAAATAAAAAGGATACTGACCGACGAGCGTATTGCCTTTGAAATGGTTTTTGTGGACGACGGTTCAAGGGACAGATCCTGGCAGATCATTTGCGACGAACACCAAAAGGACAACCGGATAAAGGGCGTAAGATTTACCCGCAATTTCGGAAAGGACGCGGCAATCTTTGCCGGTCTTAAACACTGCAAAGGCGACTGTGCGGCCGTTTTGGACTGCGACCTTCAGCACCCGCCCGAAAAGCTGCCCGAGATGTATCGGTTGTGGGAACAGGGCTTTGAGGTCATTGAAGGGGTAAAATCCTGCCGCGGTCGGGAGGGCGTTTTGCACCGCACCTTTGCAAATTTCTTTTACAACATAATGTCCAAAATAACCAAGATAGATATGCGCAACGCCTCCGACTTCAAACTGCTCGACCGCAAGGTGGTCAACACGCTGACAAAAATGCCCGAGCACAAAATGTTTTTCCGCACCCTTTCGTCATGGGTTGGATACAAAAGCACATCGGTGACATACGACGTACGGGAAAGGATCGGCGGCAGCTCAAAATGGTCAACCAAGCAGCTTTTTAAATATGCCATGACCTCCATTTCGAGCTTTACCACCCACCCCATGCAGATGGTGACTTGGTGCGGAGCGCTGGTTTTTATCATTTCGATAATCGTGGGCATATGGAGCCTGGTTGACAAGATAGTCGGCAGAGCCATTGAAGGTATGACCACCGTCATATTCCTGCTGCTTTTTATCGGAAGTATAATAATGCTGACCCTTGGAATAATCGGGCATTACATTGCGCGGATATATGAAGAGGTACAGGCCCGCCCGAGATATATCATCGACGAATTTCTCGACGAATAAAGCGGATACAATCTAAAAAAGCAGAGGCACCAATGGACCCTCGCCATAAACGTTTTAAGGAAACAAAAAGCCTAATAAAAAAAGGAACAACGGATTTTCACCGTTGCTCCTTTTTTATTGTCTCGTAAAACATACTGCGGTCGGGTACCGTTTACTTCAGCGACATAACAGCCCTATACTCATTTTTCCTGCCCACTGAAAGGTAAAAACCCTTGAATTTTATGTTGCCCGGAATTTCATTTTGCTCATCAGTCTCTACAAAACCGGGGTGGAAAAGCACCTCGATGTCGCAGCCGTGCTTTTGGGCGTAGTCAACATATTTGGGCAGCAGCTTTTCGAGCGTCCTTTGCTCCATATTCCCCGAAAACATTATTCCGAAAAAAGCCGCTGTTTTTGCTCCTGTTTTTTTGAACTTCTTCCGATTTATACGGCCGAAAAAATTAAGCAGCATCTGTTTTATAAGATTTTTTGAAAGATACCGCAAATAAAGTGAGGGAGTTTTTAAAAACGGGGTTGTCGGCTCGCAAGGAATCCTTATGTAATCTGCCGCTGTTCCCTGTTCATCTAAAACCTCGCATAGGGCGGAAAAAACGGCGGGTATCATATGAGTGTGCTGATGGCTGTCCAAAAAGACCGGCGCATCCTGACCGAAAACCGAGCGCATTTTTTTTATCTGCGCCGCCATTTCGTGTTTTATCTGGCGGATAAATTCTTTTCTCTTAAAAATCGACAGCTTCAAAAGACCCACAAAGGAGCATTTGAAATTTCCGTCTTTATCGGTCAAAAGGGAAAGCTTTTCTTTTTGCCCGACGCAGTGCCCCTCGACAAAATTAAGGTGGATGCAAAGTCTTGCGCCGAAAAGCCTGTCGGTTTTTTGTTTTATGTCGGAAACGGGAGAGTTTGAAAGCACGCTTATTTTATTTAAGCAGCCCTTTTTAAAGCATTCTTCAATACGGACGCAGCTCTTTTCGGTCAGGCCGAAATCATCGGCGCAATAATAAATGTGCGGTTCAAATCCCACTTGATACTCCCCTTTCTCCCGTTTCAAAAACGCCTTTAAACGATTTTTTCAGCGAAATTTCGACAAACGGTTTTTCGACTGCTGATCGACTGTTAACCGACTGTTTTTTTGCTGATTTTTGCGGCGCTTTCAGCCCCGCCGCAGGTCCATGGATTCTGTTATTCAGCTGTACCGTCGGACGTGGTCTCGGTTTTTCCGACGAGGGGCTCGCTCAGCTTAACAACGATAATTCCATCCTCGGTTTTAACAACCGAGCCTTCATTAGGCCAGCAGGGCATTGCCGCGATCTGCGGGCGGCTTTCGATTCCTTGCGCCTCGGTTCCGGAAACAAAATCGAGGGATAGATCACAGTAATCGTTAAGGGCCGATGTCATTACGCTCTGCCCCACCACCTCGTCGTCGTGACGCACGATAAGTCCGTTGGTTGTACCGGTTATCTCGGGCGGGAAATCGATGGAATAATCGTCGGAATTTTCAAGTCTTCCGATAACCAATATTCTCTCTGCCCTGTCAAAGCCGTCGAGCAGCTCGATGCGGTCGGATATTCTGACCAGTATTCCGTAGGATTTTTCAAAGGCCATCTGAAGCTTGTGGTAGGCCACATTTGCGGTGCAGATGTTTGAATATGTAATAGCGGCGCACAGTCCGACTATTGCCCAACATTTGACGGCGTTTAAAGGCTGAATTTTAAATTCCAGTTTTTCATAAAGCATTATCAGATATATATATACTACGAAAAAGCTCATTTTCATAAGGGTATGATAATCAAGACTGCTTTTTGCAAAATAAATGGCCGAGCAACCGAAGGGCACCGATATAACATATGCGATTAGCAGCGGAAGCGCCCATCCTCTGACCTTTTTGGCCGCCAAGGCTACATATCCCGCTCCCACCACGGCAAAAATTGCCAGATTAACGATCGAATAAACATTTATGCCGGTGGAAAAATCCACAAAGAATTTAAAGAAGTAATAAAGTGATGCGCTCACAGCAAAAGAAAGAGAAAAGTTTTTAAGCTCGGTGGTTTGTGAAATACCCTGATAATCCGACGGCGACATATGCCCGAGTGCCATTACCGCCTGCCAGATAAGATAGTAACACAGAACCGCCGTCACAACGCACAGGGCGTATTTCGCAAGCTTTTTAAGAGAACATAGGTGACTGTCGGCTTTTGTGACAAGGCCGAGAATGAGCACACAGGTAAGAAGCGCTACAGCCACCATAATATATGCCTGATATATGCCCAGCGACAGGGTCATAAGCACCACCGCAGCGACAGTGTTCAAAACACCCTTTTTGCGTGTCAGAAGAAAGCAGGCGATGCACACAAAAAGGAAAGACAGGCAGTAAGCATCGACAACATAGCAATATGTAAAGGTGGATATAACGGTGGGGAATACAGCGGTCATTCCGCCTATCATGGCGGCCGACGCCCGCTTTTTAACATCAAGCGTCTCACACACAAATACAGATGCCAGCGCCACAAAAAGCAGTGCCAAAATTCCGTTAAGCCAAGGCAGTTCATACCCCGTGCTTAAACTTGAGGCAAAGGATAAAAACCACCGTCCGAGGGGTTCCATATGCTGAGGGTCGTTGCGAAAGACCAGAGAATCCCAATTGGGAAGCCAGTTGGTAATTCGGTAAAAATGGGCGGCAATTCCGCAAAGCAGCGCCGACAAAAAGGCGGTCGTACGGATATTATTAATTTTAGATTTTAAAAGCGCAAAAAGCTTTTCGGGCATTAAAGTTTTTTCAGACATAACAATATCCTTCAGTCTTTCATTTTTTCCAACAGCAAAAAGCAAATTATGTCGTACATTGCCGATCTAGAAGCACCAATCGACTCACAGCTTAAAAATCAGTGCGGGAATTAAGGGCTTTCTGTGTGTCGATGGTCTCGCTTATCATATTTTCAATCTGACCGGTAATGGCGTCGCGGCTGGTTTCGATCTTGTGCATATCCCTTATGGTCTGATCCGATGCGGCGGTCAGCATATCAAGCTTTTCAACCGCCTCGCCGCATAATTTTGTCAACGCTTCCTTCTGCTTCTTCTGCATCTCGTTGACCGAATCGACAATATCGGCCACCTCATTCTGATATTTTGCCATACGGTTGAACATCATATTAGCGTATTCTCTTATCTTTTCACTTACCGCCTTGTTTTTGTTTTCTATGTCGCGGTAGGCAACGGCAAAAATTATGCCAAGCTTCTCGGTGTCGGGCATATCGGCCTTAGCATTGAGCTGGCGGGTAAGCTCGTCCAACTGGCGCTTATAATCATCCTCGGTCAGCTCATATCCGGTCAGCTTTTCGTTGAGCACCTCTATTTCCTTTTTGTTTACCCCATCGAGGTCACGGTATTCAGAAAGGGATTTTTCCATTTCAGCCACCTTTTGCTCAAGCTCCTCGATCTGACGTGACAGCTCGGCATTGGTTTTTGTAAGATAGTCAAAATAATCGTCGGTCTCCTTGCGGTTATATCCGAATAAGCTTACTTTCATAATCAGTTATCTCCTTGTCTTGTTCTGTTTTTTATAATTGCCTTTTCAAACTGGTCGGGACTGACCGAGCGGTAAAAATAATATCCCTGTACAAAAACCACTCCGCAGTCTCTTAAAATTTCTATCTGTTCAAGGGTTTCTGCGCCCTCGCAAACAATAACCACACCCATATTTTTTGCCACATTTATCATACTCTTAAAGACTCTCAGGCCTATCTGACTGGAGACATTCTCGACAATGGTCTTACTGATCTTAATAGCGTCGACCGAATAATTTTTAAGATCGTCGAAGGAGCTGTATCCGTCTCCAAAATCGTCCAGCAGTATGGCTATGCCGGCATTTTTAAGCTGTGCCAGATTTTTCTGTATGTTTTCTGTATTATACTTGTTTTCTCCGATATTTTCAAGTAGTTCCACCGCCACAAATGGCTTTGCAACACCGTATTTTTCAAGCGTTTCGAGAATTTTTTGTCCTGTGTTCTCTTGTGAAAGGGTTAT
Organism: uncultured Oscillospiraceae bacterium; assembly: GCA_905193225.1. Lineage (GTDB taxonomy): Bacteria > Bacillota > Clostridia > Oscillospirales > Acutalibacteraceae > UMGS1484. The sequence goes on from CAJJNV010000003.1 coordinate 15,286, forward strand.
TCTCGAAAAATTGACCGAAATATAGCTTATGCGTTTGCACACATCTTCATGTGCCGATATCCACTGGCACATCTTTCCCAGCACGAAAAAGTCAAACTCGGCATCCATATTTCTGTCCTTGACCGCTGCGATAAAATCGGCCGGAAGAAGCACCTTTGAATTGGCGTTGAGCCTTGTAAGCACCTCGCCGCCGATGATGTTGCCGTTGGAAATATCGATTATGGGCTGAAATTCCAAAAAGAAATTGTTGTTTTCAACACCGCTTCGCAGATCCTTTTCAACGGCCACGTGATTTTCGTAATCTGTCTGAAGGTTATAATCCCATGCCACGTAATCCCGCTTGCTGTTTTTGGCCTCGGCGCAGGCTATCTTTGCCCTCGACACCGTTTCCTCAAAATCTATGTTTCCTGCCGGGATAAGGTAGGCTCCGAAACTCAGCGTCAGCGAAGGCTCACCGGGATGGGTCTTTGAAAAGAGCAGGACATCCTGATTTATCTGCCCGATAACCGCCGCAAGACGGGATTCGCTCATTCTCGTAAGCACTAGAAACTCACCGTTCTTTATTCTCGAAACGACATCATCCCGCCCGTCGAAAGAGGCAAGCACCGTATCCTCAAGGCGGGTATATGCAAGACTGTGCCCGCCCTTATGGGAAAGGGCGCTTTTATCGTCCGAGGACATAATGTAAATAACGCCGCAGGGGATTCTTGTTACCCGCCGTATTTTGTCGTATTTTTTCTGCACGCTAAGCAGCGGTTTGAAATCGGTCGGCTTTTTTTCGCCAAAGTGTTTAAGGGCACGCAGAATGAAAAACATTCCAAGGCCCAGCAGCACAATGAATACCGCCGCAAGCACCACAACGGTTAAAATATTACTACTTTTCATCTTATCTCTTCTCCAAACAATATATCGGCAGACCGTTTTCCTCTCTATTTAGCACAAATCCGTTTTCGGCCGCCGCCTGCCGCGCCGATTTTATGTCATTTTTTGCTCTTGCCTTTTTGCCGACAAGCGCCCTTACCATTTTAAGTCCACCGAATCGCAGTATGAAGGGTATTTCTTTTGCACTGAGTTTGCCCTGCCGCTTGTATTCAGCCAAAATCTCGGCGAAGGAATCAACTATTCCCTGCTTTGAAAAGGATCTTTTTTTGTCGTTTTCGGCGGAAATGTATTTATAAAAAGCGCAAAGCTTGTTTTTGTCGAAATCGGTTTTAAAATAAATTCCGTTTATATAGAAACGCTCCAGCTCTTTTGGAAAACCTGCGAGCATTTTTTCGTAAAAGAATTTTTCGCTAATCAGCACCTCGTTTTTTTGCCGTTCAAGGGAATTGGCGGTTATGGAGCCGCCATGGATACGGTAAAGCATAAGAAAATCGCCGCTTGAGGAAATGCTCACCCCATCGCACACCATCCTTATCCAAAGATCAAGATCCTCCGAGCAGGTGTGACTCGGGTCGTATTTATATTTTTTCATAACCGACGATTTCACTATAACCCCGGGATGAAGCACCGGGCAGAAAAACAAAAACATAGCCTTTATGCTGTCTTTATCGGTCTTGCGGCCGACGCACCCGGGAATTGTCTCTCCGTCGTGAAAGGAAAAGAATTTACAAAAGGAAAGGTCGGTTTTAGGGTGGCTTTCCATAAAGGAAAATTGCCGTTCCAATCTGTTTTTAAGACATATGTCGTCGGCATCCATTCTGACGATGTATTTTCCCTGCGCAAGCTCTATGCCTCGGTTTAATGACCTTGCAAGCTTCATATTGGTTTCGTTTTTAAAGACCTTTATACGGCCGTCCTTTTCGCTGTAGACCTTTAGAATATCGGCCGTGCCGTCGGTCGAGCAGTCGTCTATCACCACGACCTCAAAATTTTCAAAGGTCTGAGAAAGAATACTGTCGAGGGTCTCTTTTAAAAATTTTTCGCCGTTGTAAACGGCCATTACCACCGAAATATCAGGTGTGACATTTTTCATTTTGTTGCTTTATCCTTTTCCTTTAAGTTTTCCGCAAAGCCTTAAAAAGGTATATGCGGTCTTATATTTCTTCTTTTTAAGCAGCAAAACCGCCCATTTGCTCTTGACGGTTATTTCCGAAAACTCTGCCCTTTCAAAAGCATCGCAAAAGCAGCCGTCGAAAATGCTTTTCGCATATTTACAGACGTTTTTTTCTCCCTGTTGCGCCCCGCAGGCGAAAATGACAAAAAACATAAAGGCAGCATATCGGTCGACCGCGCCATTGAAATTTTCATCGGCGCCCGTCGTTTCTCCTGCTTCTTTTCCCGCCTCTAAAAGCCGCAATACTCCGAGCCTTATATCATCAAAATGACTCTGCTTATAGCTTCTCGACATGGAATCATTTCGGCAGCGGCAGTTATACACAGCCTCGTCCGATATATATATCCGCTTTGCTTTAAGGTATGCAGGGATAAGACAGGTCACATCCTCACCCATGGAAATTCTTCTGTCGACCGCTTGCTGACAGTCAAAAACCGCCTGCTTTTTAAACACCTTTGCCCAAAGGAAATAGTGCATATGCTTCATATCCTTTGTAAGCAGCATTTTTTTGTGTATTTCCTTTAACCTTTCGTCGGTGTAAAGCCCATTTTCCACAGGCTCGGGATCAAACACCTTTTTACCGCCGTAATCGTAATATATTCCGAATGATATAATGTCAGGATCATATTTTTCGCAAAGCTCGCAGGCCTTTTTAAAATAACCCGGCTCGATGCTGTCATCTCCGTCGACATTTATTATGTATTTTCCCTTTGCGGCAAGCAGTCCCTCCTGCCGCGCCGACACAAGGCCGCCGTTTTGCTTGTGTATGACCTTTACCCTGCCGTCCCGCTCGGCGTATTCGTCGCATATGGCGGGACAGTTATCCTTTGAGCCGTCGTCCACAAGTATAAGCTCGAAGTCGCAAAAATCCTGACAAAGTATGCTGTCGACACATTCTCTTATATATTTTTCCACACCGTATACGGGGACTATCACAGAAAAGTACATATCTTTCTCCATTTCTCGGTTTTTACGAAATTGCGCGGTTATCCTTACCTTGGGCATTACCGCGGAAATTTTAACGGGATCCGTCTCTTTGCCTTCCGCGGTGCCCGCCCCGTAAAATTTATCCTCCTTTGCCTTTAATTTTAACAAGAATCTTTTGAAGCCCGACAAGGGAAAACCTCATTGTAAAGGCAAAGGCCGCCTGGGTAAAGGGCAGCTTGTGCCACGGATAATTTTTAAGGGTGGTTTTAAGCCTCTTTGAATTGCATATGGCTTTAAGGCGCCTGTCAAGCTCCTTTTTATCAATGCCGTTTGACGGCGCAAACTGAATTTCCTGCATACAGGCCGCCCTGGCATAGGCCTGGAACAATCGGTCGGTGTATATTTTATAAACGCTCTCGTCCATTCGCTTTGAAAGCACCCCGTTTATACCGTCGATAATAAGCCTACACTTTTCAAAGCGGTCGCTCCGATAGCTTTTTGACAGCGACTGACCGTTTCGGCAATAGCAGTAAAAGGCTCCCGGCACCCCCACGGCACACTCGCATTTGTCGAGAAAATCAAGCAGGAAAAAAACATCCTCGCTCATGACCTCTTTTTCCGAAAGAAATCTTATTTTGTTCTTTTCAAGCACATCTTTGCGGTAGATGTTTTTAACGCTGCTGAAGCCGTATCTGCTGTCCTGGTCTTCCTTCGGAAGAGCGCCCGAAATGTCGAGCATAAGGCGGTCTATGCCTTCCTTGCCGTCGAAAACGGTATACCCGTCAAAGCAGTTTATGTTCTGAACGTCGTTTTCCTTTGCGTTCATTATTCCGCCGATACAGCACAGCCCGCACATGGCGATGTCGGCATTTTCCCTCTGCGCCGCCTCGTAAAGGGTGCGATACATTTCGCTCTTTACATAGTCGTCGGAATCAACAAAGGCGATATATTCGCCGACAGCAAGGCTCATTCCCGAATTTCTGGCAAGGCCGAGTCCCTCGTTCTCTTTATGCAGAACCTTTATACGGCCGTCCTTTTTTGCGAACTCGTCACAAAGGGCGGGGCAGCCGTCGGGAGAGCCATCGTCCACAAGAATTATTTCAATGTCGGAAAGGGTCTGGCCAAGCAGCGAATTTACACAGCGCCCGAGATATTTTTCCACCCGATAGACGGGCACTATCACGCTTATTTTCGGCATTGCTTTTCCCCCGCCGCCCTGTAAATTTCCAAAAGCCTTTTGCAGTAGGTATCAAGGGTCAGATTCTGTTCCGACTTCTTTTTGCAGTTTTCTCTCATGGTTTCAAGGCGTTTTTCATCGGACAAAATATCCCTTACCGCCGCAGCAAAGCTTTCGGCGTCGACTCCTCCTGAAAGCAGTCCCGTCCTTCCGTCCTCCACAAGCTCGGCCATGCCTCCCATATTCATGGTAACACAGGGCACCGAGAACATTTCTGCCTCGAGAATGGACATCGGGCAGTTTTCAAAACAGACCGACGGCAGCAGCAGGGCCTTTGCAAAGGCGATGTTTTCGTCAAGCTTCGCACCGCTGACAAAGCCTGTTGCAACGACATTTTCGATGTTGTCGAAGGCCGCTTTTTCGGGACCGTCGCCCATAACGACGAATTTAACATCGGGCAGCAGCTTTGCGGTTTTTGCGAGAATGTCGGTTCCCTTTTCCTTGCTCAGCCTCCCGGCGAAAACAACATATGGAAAATCAAAGTTGCTTTCGGCATTTTCGGGAAGTCTTCTTTCGGTGACGTAGTTGCGCGCGACCTCGGTTTTGCCTTCAAAAAGCCCCGGTCTGTCGGCACACAGCTTTGAATAATGAAAATTGCCGGGAGAGATAAAGACATCCACCTTTTTATAGGTCTTTTTTATCCTGTAAAAAAGCCATTCGGCCGCTCCGATAACGCTTTTGGCCGTCGAGCCGTGTATGCACTTATTCCTAATACAGCCTGCCTTTCCTTTGCCGACGCATTTTTCGCAAATCCCGCCTTTTTGCTCGTTATACAGCAGGTGGTTAGGGCAGATAAGCTGATAATCGTGCAGCGTCCACACAACGGGAACGCCCCGCTTTTTGGCCGCATCGATTATCGAAGGGGTAAGCTGAAAATTGATATTGTTAAGGTGGATGACATCGGGCTTCATTCTGTCGATGACCTTGCCTATCTTCTTTTTAGCTTCTAAAGAATATATTATCTTAAAGGGATAAAACAGCTTTTTAAGGGACGAGGTATGAAAATCCATGTTCTGAGTGTAAAGGCCGTCCTTGTTTTCGACAATGTTTTTCTCATCGTACATACCGAAGTATTCGACCTCGTGCCCGGTATCTTCAAGCCGTTTCCCGATACCGAACATATAGCTTTCCGCGCCGCCGCGTGGATATAAGAATTTATTGACCATGAGAATTTTCATATACTTTAACCTCGCTGTAATTTTTGATGCCTACGAGCGACAACCGCTATGCCGTAACGGAAAAAGGATGAGCAAAGCCGTCCCCCCCGATTGCCTTAACCAAAAAGCGGACCGGTCTCAAATCGCTGTTGCTGAGTTTTTACTCTCTGCTCATATCCGTTGCCCATTATAATAACCCCCATGACCGTTGTAAGAAGCGGATAGTTAATGGTGTTGTCGGTGCTTGATACGATTATGAGATAGACGGTGAGCAGGGCGGTCACTGTGGCGGTGTCGTTATCCCCGCCGCGGCCGAAATAGCCGGTTCTTAAAAGGGTTATGGAAAGAAGCCACAGTATATATCCGAAAAAGCCGAGATCCACAAAGAACTGCAAAAAGTCGTTGTGCACCGCCGAAACGCCTAAGGATACCACCTCGTTGAGCTGGTATGTCAGAAATCCTATACCGTTGCCCACGAAAAGCGGAGAAAAGCTATAATAATTGTTGACATGAGAATAGATATAGGCACGGCCGCTGGTATCTATTCCGCCCTTTTCCATAAGGGTAAAAACGCCCGCCTTTATGACCCATATATAAGCCACCAACAGCACCGCGGCGATCAGCATAATTATGTTTATGCACCGTTTTTCTGCCCTTTCGGAAAGCTTTGAGAACAGCCATATTATGATCCTTATGACCGCCACAATAACCATGGCGAAAACGGCAATTCTTTTAAGCGCGGCCAAAAAGCAGAAGCAGGACAGTGCAAAAAGTGTAATAAACCACGGCTTTTTTACCGGCCTGTAAAGCATATAAATTATATATGCGCCGAGACAAAATGCCAGTTCGTGGATCTCGGCCTTTACAATGGTCTCTCCCGTCGTTCCGGCGAAGCTTATGATAAGTTCAAAGAATTCCTTAAAGAATTTACCCACACCGTCGGACATAATTATGTTTAAAATCATAAACAGGTTAGAGGCTAAAATGGCGGCAAGATTATACCATATGCCGTTTTTTCCGAAAACCAGCAGTATTGCTCCCGCCGCAAGAGCGCAGGACAGCCAGTTAGTATAAATAATACAGCCCGACAGACCTCTCATAATGGTGGGAATATCGCTTTTATCAATTATCCAAACAAGGGATGACGCCACCACCACCACAAGCAGCGGCACGGCAAAAACAAGAGCCGATTTAATAGACGTCACTGCCCGCGAAACATCCGGCCTTATAAGAAAATAAATAAAGGCCGAAAAAATTATTGCAAGTGCGAAAAGATGGCGGTAGGTTATACCTCTTCCGCCTATATAGGCGGTTTCGCTGAGAAAGAAGTACATCAAAAACATAAGCACCGTAAAATATATCTTTACAACCGCTTCCCTTGCCGTCGTAACCATATCGCCACCTCCTTTAGTTAAATCTGATGTTTGTTTTTGCCGTGCCGCCGCTTTTGTCGGGTCTGCAGCGGTGCGCCGCTTTTAAAACACCGTCGGTTCTGCTGATTTCATTGCTTCGCAGTGCTTTTTTCGGTCTGCTCCGTTCAGTCGTTTCTCGGCTTAATGTCGTATTCCCTGCTATTCTTAATGGCCTCGACCAGAAGGGCGCGAGGAGATTTGATCCTCTCTCTGAAGGTCTCGGCAACGCCCGCCTTATACCTTATCTCGATATTTTCACAGATCTCGCGGTTTTCAAGAGAAACCTCAAGATTCTGTATCATATCCTCGGCAGTTATGGAATCGCTCTTTTCAAGCACGGCGATAAAGTGGGAATTTTCATTGTAAACCAGCATTGCCTTGGATTTCGAAAGAACGGTTTTTATCTCCTTGGCGAAAAGCTCTATAACCTCGTCTCCCGCTTTTCTTCCGTGTTTCTTGTTTATATCTCTCTGATTGGTTATGGAAACCGAGATCATAACCGTGCCGTCGTCGAGAATGGTACGGCTCTTCTTTTGGAGGTATTTATCAAAATACGCCCGGTTGAAAAATCCTGTTTTCTTGTCGGTATAGAAGTTGGCGATAACGATGTCGTTCATTCTGCCGATGAGTATAAGCCCTCCGCAGCATACCACCATTATAAAGAAAAAGGCAATAACGCTGTAAAGTGTGACATTGATGCTTTCGGTGGTGGAGGCGGTGGAAAGAATGGAAATGTTCTTGCAGCCGAGATATTCGTTGTATTCGCTGTTGGTGCTTACCGTTTTGTCATAAAGGACGGTCAGCTTGTCGACAATGTCCCTCAGGGTTTCTTTAACGCTTTGCTCCTCAAACGTGTAGTCGGAATTTGAAAGCTGGACGCAGGTTTTGTCCGATCCGCCGCAGCTTCCTCCGCAGGCGCCCGTGCAGGTATTAAATGTATCAAGCACATATCGGCAATAAGCGGTATCGATAATCGCCAGCGCATCGTTTAAATCATGATCCCGCCAGGCATATATAAGCTGGTCGTATGTGACCGTTTGATCGCTTTTGGTAATGACGTTGCCTTCTCCGTCGGTAATATCCTTGTTGTGCACCTCGTTTAAAATGTATTCCGAGGTTATGTCGGTGTTTCCCGATTCTCTCATTTTGAAAACATAGGCGTCGATAACTTCTTCTATGTCGTCAAACATTTCCCGCTCGTTTGAGCCGCTTATGGAATTGTTGTCGATACGGGTGTTGTAATCGGCATTTAAAAGGCTTTTGCTTTTGGTTATCTGATACCTGTATATTTTCGAGAACATATCCTTAAGGCTGACCGTTCGGATAAAATTAAACTCGTCGATAAGGTCTCCGAAGGATGTACCCGTTTCGGTGGAGCGATAGTAAGGATGTGCGCTGTCCCGCTGATAAAGGGCGTTGACGGTGTTTTCGATGGTGTTGTCGATCTGCTCGGCCATGCTGAGATAGTCATAATCGTTGTCATACAGCTTGTCAATGTTGTTGCTGATGTGGTCGACGTTTATATATTTTTCTCCGAACACCGAAAAATAGGTATCGAGAATTTCATCAAGAAGGGTTTGGGCAAATCTTTTTCCCTCGCTGTTTGTGGCCGCAAATTCCACAATATACTTTGTGGGAACATAGGTGTATTCCTCGCCCTCCTTGAGCTTAGCGGCCTTTTGCTCCTCCTTGTCGGGATCGGGCACCTCGGTTATGGTGACCCGGGAAGAAAGCTTATCGGGCGAATATCCGTCCGGAAGGGAAAGCTTTTCTATGACCTTACTCATTATGGCTGAGGATTTTATTTCCCCAACGTCAAGATCGGTGTCGGCAGGGGTCTTGCCCTTCTCTGCCGACTCGAAATTGTAGTTGATGACCGCCGACGCTACATATGTACGCTGTTTTTTCAGCGAAAAATTTATGAAAAGCGAAAGTGCCAGCGATATGATCAATACATAGGGAATGAGCCGTTTTATATAATTAAATATTTTTTTCTCTTCCATATATGTCTCCGTTCTGCCTATCGGCGCCTTTCCGATATTTACGGGAAAGGCATCGGTCAAATGATAACGCCGCAAACGCGGGTCATTTAAAAGCTGAAAAATCGGTTGTTTGCTTATATCTGTTTGATAAGCCCGGTCCGAAATCATGTCTGTTTTCAGGCTCGGTTTTGTTCTTCCGTTTTATCGCCGAATTCGTTACAGAATTTTTTTGCCGCAAAGGCAATATAAGCAAAAGTAAACACCGCCAAAAGATTCTTGGCCTTTGAAAGCACGGTAGCGGGATAAACAACCGCCGAAATGCACTGATTCATCTGATTGGTGTAATACTCCTGACCGATAAGACGGGCTTCCTCGGCCAGCTTTTCAAGGCTTTGCTCGGTGCTTGAAATAAGCTCTCTGACATATGTGCGGTTTTGCTCGCTGTTGCCCGCCGCCTCTGAAAACTTGGTAATTTTAAGCTGATTGTCCTTAATTCCTTTTTCCACTTTGGCCAAATTGTTGCTGTAAGACACCGACTGCACCGATAGGGTATCTATTCCTATTTTGGTGCGTCCCATATAATACTGACCGTCGTTATCCCATGTGGGCACAAGCACGATTCTCGCCATATCCTTGTCGTATTTCGCAATGGCCGAATTTGTTATGTCATATGACTGAGAAAGCTTTTGTTTTTCAAAATCCGATTGCTTGTTTATATATGTGAATCGGTTTAGCAGACGGCTTGCGTCGTCTGAAATTCCGTTTTGCAGTATATAGGAGTAAAGCATATCGTTTATCTGAGCCGCATTTAAGGTGTCCACCTTGGCGGCCACCGAGGCAAAGGTCGCCCCGTTGTCGGAAATGAACGAGGAATTCTTTTGCTGGAGACCGTAAAGGTAGTTTAATATCTTGTTGGCTTTTTTGCCCAAAAGGTCGGCGGCGTCGATATAATCGAGGTTTTTGGTTTCATCTGCCAGCGTTTCCAGCTGGATCTGAAAATCGTTTACATATTTGTCGAAATAATAATCGCGATAGGAGTTGCAAAGCAGCTGAACAAGCGTCTCGGAATCGTATTTTTGGGTTTTCTTGTTGGCGTTATAAACGACCTCGAACTCGGTGGAAATATGATAGCTGTCCTCGGAATATGAATTGCCCTGGGTCAGCGGCGATACCGCAAAGCAGCTTTTAAGGTCAGACACCGATATATCGTCTATTCCACCCTTTTCGGCCATTCTTTCGATAACCTCGTCGCATATTATTTCCGACATATTGTATCTTGTACCGTTGGCGTTTTGTCCGAGAGAGGCCTCGGAATAGTTAAGGCTGATAACCGCACTTGCCTGCTTCTCGGTATCAAAATAGGAGCCGAGGGTAAAAACAAAGCAGCATACAAGCGCAAAAAAAAGCGCCGCAAATCTGAAAATCCTTATCTTTTTAAACTGAGCCTTTGTCTGACTTTTTGTCTGGTTTCTCGACTTTTTGAAAATGCCGATGACCGAAAACAAAAGTATGACCGCAGGAACGGCAACAGCCGCAGCTTCAAGTATCTGGGATATCATTTTTACACCCCCATCAATATTTGTTTACATCAACCACAACAAGCTCGGGTTGATTGAAAATTCTCGGAACACCTCTGTTTGTAAGTCCAGAGCTTACTATCAAATCGGAATTTCCGGCCTTATATTTACCGTAAATTAAATGGTTGTTTCTTTCGGGTAAAAGGCCGAAGTTTCTCGAATACACCGCGCCGAAGGAGGGCAGTCTCACCACTCCCCCGTGGGTGTCTCCGCAAAGCACCAGGTCACCCCAATATTCCTCGTAAAGGGTCTCGAAAAGCAAAGGCTCGTGACACAAAAGCAGTCTCACGCAGTTGTCGTCCTCGCTTATGAACTTGTAAAACTCCTCTCCCGCATAGGGCCAAAAGGCCGAAGGGTTGGAGGTAAGGGTACCGAATACCTTGACCTTGTTTGAGCCTATCTCTATGATGTCAGAGCTGTTGAAAAGCACCTTTACGCCGGTGTCTTCAATAACCTTTTTAAGACCATTGTCGGCGGCATAAAGCCTTTCGGGATCACGGTTTGAATCGTCGGAATTTAAAAATCCGTCGATGTCGTTGAGGGTCGAGCCGAAATCAAAGGCTCTTTCCCACTCGTTGTTTCCGTAGATGTAATAGGTTGGTGCCATGGCGGAAAGAGCTTTGCAAAGCTCGGTGATCTCGTTTATGTCCCCGTCGGAATCGAGGCAGTCTCCGGTCATCACGATGATGTCGGGGCGGAGCTTTTCTATTCTGCTTAAAAGCTTGTCGTTGTTCTTTCCGAAGCTTGTGTTGTGCAGATCGGAAAGCTGAATTATTCTGAAGTTGTCGTAGGTGTTGCGAAGGCTTAAGGAATAGAAATTTTCCTTGAAGCTGCGGTTGGCGATGTAGTTGACGCCCACCACTGCCAGCACAAGGGCAAGAAGCAGACATACAAAGGAGGCGATGATATTTTTGACTCCCTTTTTGTAGTTCTTTTTATGCCTTTTGGCGTGGCTTCTCAAATCGGTTTCGGAAAATGCGGGCTTTGCGGGCCTTGCGCTTTTTTCGCCCGGTTCACTTTTAACATATTGTGCCTTTTGCTCCCGTTCAAACGTCCCTTCGACCTGTCTGCGGTTTTGATCTTTCTTTTGCACGGGAGAGGGCATCGGGTAAGACGCATTGTCAACTTGAAAATCGGCAGGAGAAAAAGTTTCGGGAGAAAACGGACTTCCCTTTTTGTCGTATTTGAATTTTATATCGGGAAGCCGATCGGAAAATCCGCTCAGTGCAGTTCTCAGAGCGTTAAGATTCCCGGCAGTAAAATCTTTATAAACAAACTTGTCGTTATATCCGAACACGAAGGTGTTTCCCTGCGCCTTTATAAGCCAAAAGGTACTCTCAAAAGCATAGAAATCGCTGTCCGAAAGGCTCGATTTAAGCTTGGCCGTTATCTGTGCCCACATTCTGTTTATATCCTGCATCAGCCGTTTCCTCCTTTTTTGTCTATTGATATTTTTTCATAAAGTTCCGTTGTCAATTCAGCGGTGTTTTGCCACGAGAATCGGCTTAAAACATATTCGGCCGAATTTTCCCGAAGCTTTTCCGCGGCCTTGGGGTTTTTAAGCAAAAAGTCAAGCTTTTGCGCCAGATCGTCCACATTTCCCTTCTTAAATGTCAGCGCCGCATTTCCGCAAACGCTTGTGTTCTCGGGAATATCCGAGCAAAGCACGGCGTTTGAATAGGAAAGCGCCTCCAAAAGGCTTATGGACATACCTTCAAGGTCGGAAGGAAGGCATACCGCATAGCTGTTTGAATATATCTGACCGAGGGTATCTCCCGAGATAAATCCCGTAAAGATAATGTTTTTATTATCCCCTGCCATACTTTTAAGCTGAGCGACATAATCGTCGGTGTCGCTTGTATCGCCGCATATTACGAGCTTTTTGTCAGTGTCAAGGCGTTTATAGGCTTCGATAAGATAGTGGGCGCCCTTTTCCTTTGTCAGTCTTGCCACCATACAGATGTAGGATTTCCTGCAAAGGCCGTATTTTTCTTTTATTATGTCGTCCGAAAGAAGCCTTGGACGGCTTATACCGTTTGGAATGACCACCGTTTTACGGCCGTAGGTCTGTTCAAAGTATTGCCGGGCGCTTTCGGACAGCACGATCACGGCGTCGGCGCGTTTTACAAGGGTCTTTTCCCCGTGCTTTATATATTTTGAAGCAAATCCGCCGCCCCACTTTTCCCTCTGCCAGTCAAGTCCGTGGACGGTGGCAACGCACTTCTTTCCGAAAAACTTTGGAATGACCATTGCGGCCGAGGGGCCCTCGGCGTGGAAATGCACAATATCGCATTTTGAAAAGCTGCAGGCTATTGCGGCCGAAAAGGAGGCAAGCATTGCCGATATTCCCTTTATTTTCAGGGTTCTCGCTTTTTTAAGCTTAACCCCTTTATATTCCCCGTTAACCATGTCCTTTTCAAACTCTTTTTCGGGACGGTCGGTCGTGCGGTTATAGCAAACCACCTCGTTGCCGCTTTCGACCATCAGGGGACAGATATTTGTCAGCACCGTTTCAATTCCGCCGCGGGTGGAGGGAATTGCCTTGTGCCCTATCATTGCTATTTTCATTAAAACTTCCTATCTGCCGTTTGCCCTGAGCATTGCAAAGGGCGTTTTTAATATGATTTTAATGTCTTTAAGGGTGGTTCTGGTTTCTATGTATTCAAGGTCCATTTCCAGCCATTTTTCATAGGGTATATCGTTTTTATCGGGCATTATCTGCCATGTGCAGGTTATACCCGGCGTTACCACGAGCCTTAATTTGTTGTAATCGCTGTACTTCTCCACTTCTTCGGGCAAAGCGGGTCTCGGCCCTACTATGCTCATATTTCCGATAAGCACATTAAAAAGCTGGGGAATCTCGTCGATGGAATATTTTCGGAGAACCCGTCCCACCCTTGTTATGCGTGGATCGTTTTTCATTTTAAAGACCGGCCCGTCCATTTCATTGCTGTCCATAAGGTCCTTTTTGCGCTTTTCGGCGTCCACATACATGGAGCGGAATTTATACATATTAAAAGGCTTTCCGTGACGGCCTATCCTCACCTGTTTGTAAAAAGGACTGCCTTTAGGGTCGTCGAGAAAGACCACAAGGGCGGTAATGAGAATAGGAATTATCAAAAAGATAAGGATAATAACTGTTACCGATACATCAAATATCCTTTTCTTCTTCCAATAAGAATAATATGACTTTTCAATAAGTTTTTCAAGCCTTTCGGCAGTTTTTTCATCTACCTTTTCCGCCTCTAAAAATTTCATTACCATTCCCACCTATCAGATCTGTGAAGAATTTTTCCGTAAATAAAACAGTATGCTTTGTTTCCGATGATTCGTTTGAGCCGCAAAGTCCTTCTCGTAACCTCCGAGCACCAGGAAGCACCATAGTGATGTATTGAAACCGTGTCCCTTGTAACCCGCTTTTTGCCGGTGAAGAAATTTATCGGGCAAAGGACATCCTCGTTTAAGAAACACACATTGTCTATGACTTGATTTCTCAGTGCCGTGTCAAGGCCGAGACTTAAAAGTGCCTTGGTATTGCGCTTTGGGCAAGGGGTTGTATCAAATTCCCCGTTTTCCCCTAAAAATGAGATGCCGTCATACTCATCGAGCATTGCTTTAACAAATTTATCGCCTTTTTTTGCGCCGAAACCAAGTCCCGTGGCAATAAGGTTTTCTCCTTTTTCATATCCGAAAAACCCGTCATACCGTTCGACAAGGGAATCGAGACTTTTTATCAATTCAACATCGGTGTCGAGATATATGCCGCCCTGCTCGTATATTATTTTCAGTCTGAAATAATCGCTCACAAAGGCCCATTTTTTCGCCTTGAAGGCCTGCCGCGCATAGAGATTGTCTATTTCGCCGACATTTGTCTCGTCCCATCTTTTTATTTCGTAATCGGGGCAGTGCTTTTTCCACGATGCAATGCACTTTTTCGCAAGATCGGGAAGCTCGCCCTTTCCAAACCAGCAGTAATTAATAACCTTCGGAATACTCAACTTTTATCATACCTCTGATTAACCGATCGGCAAATCTTTAAGCAGCCGGTCAAGTCTGTTTTTTCTAAACCTTGTTTTCGATGTATTTTTCGGTGGCGTTTTCCCTTGAAATGATTTTTGCGGGATTCCCCACAACAATGCTGTGGGGGGGTACATCAAAATTAACAAACGCACCCGGAGCTATAAGCACATCGTCTCCTATGGTAATTTTTCCGACCACCACGGCGTTTGTGCCTATCCACACGCAGTCTCCGACGGTGGGCGAGCCTTCCCTTTTACCTCGGTTTTCCCGACCTATGGTCACCCCTGTGGCAACATTGACATTCTTTCCGATAACCGCCTCGGGATTTATTATCAGACGTCCGAAATGTCCGATATAAAAGCCCTCTCCTATGTTTGTGCGGGCGGGTATCTGTATGCCGGTTTTTATCGAACGTCGGCGAAGGGCAAGAAGTCTCAAGGGATTTTTGCTGATTTGCGCCTTACGAAAACACACGAGAAATTTAACCTCGGGAGAACGGAAGATCCTGTGCAAAAAGCCTTCTCCCTTCTCTCCGTATACGCGGTACAAATCTTTTTTTATGATTTCCTTCATTTTTTCAGCCTCTCCCCAAGCTTTTTTACAAGCAGTTTAAAAACATCCGGCCTTACGGCAAAATTGACCGCTCCATAAAGCGGGATTATCCAAAGCATATTCAAAATCCCATTGTAGCACAGCTGCAAGAATTTCATATCGCAAAATCTTGTTGTTCCGAAAAAGAAATATATCAGCGCAAACGCAAGGACGTTTGCAGCGGTTAAAACAAAGCTTTTTATCGGGCTTTTTCCGAAAACCTTACGGTTGACAAAGCAGGTGGTTGCGATGTTTCGGAAGATTATCGCGGCCACCGTTCCGAAAAGCGCTCCGCAAATTCCCCATTTGATTATTCCGAAAACGGTAAGGGACAGGTTTATTGCCATTTCGGTAACGGCGTGCCATCTCGTTTTGTCGAATGTTCCGGAATATTCGACCACCTGACTCAACGGGGTCTTGGCGCAGGAGAAAAGCTTTGCCACGACAAAAAGCAGAATGAGAAGCGGGTTTATATAATCGGCGTCGTTTATGCCGCCGGTGTATATCTGAATAATGGGCAGCAGGAAAAGGCACATAGCAGTATAAACCACAAAATTAGCCGCCACATAAACCGTCTCATATATGCGGAATTTTTTTTGGAAAGTTTCCATATCCACCGAAAAAAGCTGACCGAGGGCAAAGTTAAATCCCTTAACAAGGCCGTTTATAAACACCTCCACCTGAGAGAAAAAAAGGTTATAGATATAGTAAATACTGACCGTTTTAAAGCTGCTTAAAAATGAAAGCAGAATAATGTCGGTATTGTTAAACACCATTCCCGATATCTGATGAATCAGTACCGAGTTTTTTTGGGAAATGGCCTTAAAATCGGGCTTGGCCTTAAAATCCAGCCATTTATAATGCCTTTTGGCATAAATCGTAACATATAAAAGCTGAGCAACCGACACTAAACAAAACGAAGTCTGCATAAGTATCAAATTGTTTGTAAGCAGCAATACCACCGTCTTTAAAAGCCCGCTGGTTATCTGCAAAAATATCTGGGAGTTTGTTATAACATACTGCAATCCGTCGGTTTCGAGCATAATCCCGTATTTACCCTCGATAAAAAAGGTGACAAGAGAGGGAACGCCGTTTAATAATATCAGTACAATGACCATAAAGGGAGGCATACCGGTATTTATGACAAAGCCGTAAAGCAGCGCAAAAACAGTCACCGCGCCGCCGTATATTAAGCCGATGTTGTTATAATACCGTCTTGTGGCCGCTAAAATGGAGTTAATGCGATCATGGTCGCTTTTTGCAACAGGGCCGAAAAGCGCCTGGGTTGTTGCAAGCCCCACTCCTGCTTCAAGGAGGCAAAGATATGTGAATATCTGCTTAATGGTCGAAAGCACGCCGTTAACCGACGAACCGAAATTCTCAATATATATTCTCGGAAGAATAAATCCTATTCCGATGGTCACGATCTGGCAGAGCACCACCGATATGAGATTGAATTTTATTTTTTTTGAATGGGTGCTCATACATCGTGCCTCCTTTTAACAGAATTGAAAAGAGAAATGAAAAATCGGGAAAAAAGCTCTATCGGTTGATAATTATCCTCCCGCCGTTTTTATCAATACAGCTTTTTTACAAATCCGAAAGTCTTGGTTCTTGAAACAAGCAAAATAACAGTGGAAAGAAGGAGCGTCGGCAAAATACCGATTGCAAACATAATAAGCGAGTTTGTGTATTTATAGGGTGTCAAAAAGCAGTATCCGTCCACAAAAATCATATGGGTAAAATATATGAGTGAGCTGTATGGACGGAGAAACTCTGCCCATTTGGCGGTTTCAAGACTTTTTAGCTTTCCTTCGAGACACAAGGCGCATTTAAGCAGGTAATACGCACAGGGGATGAGGAAAAGATACATATCATATTCCAGTCTCCAGCCCATTTTTGAAACGGTTATAAATTCCACGCTGAGCAGCGCAAAGGAAAGAACAAGCATCAAAAAAGAATTTTTTAATTTTCCGAAATGCTCTTTTTGCGAAAGCCTTGCACCGAGCACGACAAAGATAATTCCCTCGAAAATGCCGTTGCGGGTGGTTCCGATGATATCGTAAAATCCGGCAAAGAAGCTTTTAACTCCTTGAGGAAACGGTATTCCGCTAACAAGGCCGTAATACGTCTGCCCGCAAAGGCCGATGAGAAAAAGTACAAGGCCTGCGGCGATTATTTTGTTGACCGACACACCTTTTTTAAGCAAAAGCCCCACAACGGCCACTGCAACAATGGTGGCCGGCAGATACCAGAGGAATCCGTATCCGGCAGTAAATATCATGTTTTTCAGCCAGTTTAAAAAAATCAGTCCTGCGGCTTTAGGGTCATGACACCGGTACATCTCCACCGCAGTAATCGGAAAATACACCGCCGACCAAAAAAGATAAAGCACTAATATCCGCTTCAGGTAGTTCTTTACCGTGCTGCCGTTTACGGGGCTTACTCCCGCCCTTTTAAAAAGCAGAAATCCGGAGGAAATAAAGAAAAAAGGCACAGCCACGCGGCAGATACAGTTTACAAGGAAGGAATTCACACGGCTGTCGTATGAAGCGAGAGGAGATGTATGTATACAAACGATCATAACGGCACACATAATTTTTACAAGGTCGATAGAATGGTAATAATTCTTTTTCATTTTCCTCTCACCTCTCAATCATCTGTTGCTAAAATAAAAAAGACTGCAACAAATACAAATTCGAAAATCTGTATCAATTGCAGTCTGTCAACCATAGTTTATTCAAGCGGCCGAACATTGCAGGTTTCATATCAACCGATACAAAACAACGCTTTAAAAAATCCCGTCGGCTTAAACCTTAGGCACAATGACTTTGTGTCCTTGTCTTTCGACAAGTTTACCCATAATATTTATATAAATATACACTAAATTGCCTGTTTTGTCAAGTTTTTATTTTGACGGCTTACATTACATACAAGATTATAGACAAGGAGGTTTTTTTGTGATAAAATCATTTTGATAATATTTTTTCTCCGTCCGTTTAAATCGGCGGGGTCGGCGGTTTTTTAAACGGCGGCAGGCCTTTCACCCGCTCGGCCAGGCGCAGAACAAAACAAAAGCAAAAGAAAAGCAACATAAGAAGCGGATAAAACACGCATAGGGAGATGAATTTGTGGAAAGAGATAAGCTCACCGATATGCTCAAAGGCTATGCCTGCCTTTTGGTTGTTTTCGGGCATATAATAATCGGCATAAGGACCTCCGGAATGGCAGTGCCGGGCATGCTGCCTTTAACCGAAAAATTTATCTGGTCCTTCCACATCGACCTTTTTATGTTCCTATCGGGATATGTTTACAGCATTACCGGAGGCATCTCCCACGCAAAAAGCCGCATAAGCTTTATACTTTCAAAGCTTTTAAACCTTGGGATCCCCTATTTTGTTTTTTCGGCCGCATATATCGCCGTCAACAGTCTCACCCCAGGTGTCAACAACGAAAACAGCCTTTCGGACATACTGAAAATATGGTACAGCCCGGTTGCTCAATACTGGTTCATTTTCGCCCTATTCTGGCTGTTTGTTATCTATGCCCTTCTTTCAAGATTCATTTCAAACATCGCCATAACCGTTCTTCTTTATGCGGCGTTTTTGCTTTTTAAATTTTTCGGAGTAAATTTAGGATTTCTCGATTCTTCTTTCAACTGCGTGCTGGCCTTCGGAATCGGCACCTGCCTTAAATCGCTGAATGTTCAAAAGCTTCATCCGATTTTGAGGATAGGTATAGTGATCTTCCACGCTGCCGCAGCAACTTTAGCCATTAAAACGGCATTTTACGATAATTTTCTAATGGACGATGTGTTAACCCTGCTCGGGATTTTTTCGTCGGTATGTTTCATCTCCCTTTTTGTCGATTTTCAGCCAATTTCACACTCCCTCATTTATATATGCAAATACTCCTTCCCCATATATCTTCTGCACACCTTTTTCACCGCCGCAACAAGAATACTGCTTTTGAAAATGGGTATACAAAACCTTGCGCTTCACATCTGCGCCGCTTGTGTATCAGGTATTCTTTTCCCCATACTCATCGCAAAGCTCTTTTCCCGCTTGCCGTACCTTGATTTCTTTTTCTATCCGTCGAGATCGGTCAAAAAAATAAAGGCGGCAAAGGAAAGCTGCTCAGATCGGTCGTAAAATCGAGGGTATCTCTTTCGGACGTTTCATATTGTTATGATGCGCCCCATTGCGTCTGTTGCTTAAGCAACAGGCGGTCGAACAACGTACGGTTTTGTTCGTCCCTTTTCCCGTGCGGCATCGCGTTCATCGCTCATAGGCGGCATAACGAGCAATTTAACGCAGTATGTGGGGATTTTTCTCCGCCAAAATCGTGTTCGTATGTGTACATTATGGTTAACACCCTAAGGCCTTGTAAAACACCCGAAAGAGTGGTAAAATAAAACAAAAAATCCCGAAAGGATGGTTAATATATGAAGCTAATGTTTTTGGGCGCTGCCCACGAAGTTACCGGTTCCTGCACACTGCTTACCGCCTGCGGTAAAAATATTCTCATAGATTGCGGAATGGAGCAGGGTCCCGACACATTCTTAAACAGCGACATTCCGGTCGCTCCCGGTCAGATCGACTGTATTCTGCTCACCCACGCCCACATCGACCACTCCGGCAAACTCCCTCTGCTTTGCTCTCAGGGATTTGAAGGACCTATATATTCCACCAAAGCCACATCAAAGCTTTGTTCTATAATGCTGCTCGATTCGGCCCATATTCAGGAATTTGAAGCCGAATGGCGCAACCGTAAGGCAAAGCGTGCCGGAAGCCACCCCTACATTCCCCTTTACACCACCGAGGACGCCCAGAAGTGCATCACCCAGTTCGTCGGCTGCGATTACGGCAAGGATTACGAAATAGTTGACGGCATAAGCATAAGCTTTATGGACGCGGGACACCTTCTCGGCTCGTCCTCCATAATAATCTCGGTAACCGAGCAGGGAAAGACCGAAAAGCTCATTTTTTCGGGAGATATCGGCAATATCGACCGTCCTCTCATACGCGATCCCGGCACTCCCCCTCCCGCCGATTATCTTGTTATAGAATCGACCTACGGCGACCGGCTGCACGGCGAGCGTCCCGATTATGTCATCCAGCTTTCAAAAATCTTAAACGAAACCTTTGAGCGGGGCGGGAATGTGGTCATTCCCTCCTTTGCGGTGGGAAGAACCCAGGAGCTGCTTTATATAATCCGCGAAATAAAGGAAAAAAAGCTTGTTAAAACCCTGCCCGATTTTACCGTCTATGTGGACAGTCCCCTTGCTGTGGAGACCACCCATATCTACGACAACAATATGACCGAATATTACGACGAAGAAACCCTTGGCCTTGTTAAAAAGGGCATTAACCCAATCTTTTTCGAGGGACTCAAGGTTGCGGTCACAAGCGACGAATCGAGAATGATAAACGACGACAAACGACCCAAGGTCATTTTATCGGCCAGCGGAATGTGCGAGGCAGGGCGTATCCGCCACCATCTAAAGCACAATCTCTGGAGAGCCGAGTCCACCATACTTTTCGTGGGATACCAGGCGGTAGGAACTCTCGGCCGCGCCATTGTTGAGGGTGAAAAGCAGGTCAAGCTTTTCGGCGAACCCATATCGGTCAATGCACATATCGAGCAGCTGGCGGGAATTTCCGGCCACGCCGACAAGGACGGTCTTTTTAAATATGCCTCGGCCGCCGCAAAGGGCGCAAAACATGTCTTTGTTAACCACGGAAACGACCTTGTGACCACCGACTTTGCAAACTATCTTTCGGAAAAATTGGGTGTAAAGGCCACCGCCCCCTACACAGGAAGCATATACGATCTTGAAAGCGGTATTTGTCTTTGCGAAGGCAATAAAACCCACATCGAAAAGCCGGTAAACAAATCAGGCTTTGCCGCCTCTCCCGCCTTTGACCGCCTGACCGAGGCCGCCAAAAAACTTCAGCTTGTGGTGGGCAGAAACCGCGGCGGCGCAAACAAGGATCTTGCCAAATTTGCCGATCAGATACTCGCCCTTTGCGAAAAGTGGGACAGATAGCATATGTCGGAAAATCGAATTGTCACAATATACGATGTTGCGGCGGCAGCGGGCGTTTCCATTGCTACCGTCAACCGTGCGCTTAACAACAAACCGCGCATAAGCGAAGCCACCAGGGCGCGGGTAATAAAAACGGCCGCCGAGCTTGGATATACCGCCAACAAAGCGGCTCAGGCTCTTTCGAGAAAGGCCATAAAAATAGGCATAATCATATGTGACACCATTCCCGAGGTTCAGCAGGGCGTTCTTTCGGGAATGAAACGGGCCATTGCCGAGCTTTCGACCCTTAATGTCTTTTGCGAAATATATATTGTCGAAAAGGACAAAAAGAACAGCTTTTTAGGCTACAAACGAGGGTTCGACAAGTTCCGCAAGGCAAGGGTCAACGGTATCATAATCTTCACCGGCGATGAGCAGCCGAAACAGCGGGAAGAAATTGATTCCCTTTCAAAGGACGGCATTTTAACCGCCACCATAGTAACCGACATTCCCGAAAGCAAACGGGTACTTTCGGTCAGATGCAACGGTTTTTGCGAGGGACAAATGGCAGCCGAAATACTCGCAATGCTCATACCAAACGGCAAAGCGGCCATTTTCGGAAGCTCGGCCGACATTGCCATTTGCGCCGAAAACATCGCGGGATTTAAAAAGGGTTGCGACAACTTCGGCCTTTCTTTAGGACCGATTTTTGAAAACCACGACGACCCGCAGCTTGCCTATCTCGCCGTCGACAAGCTTGTTAAAAGCCATCCCGATGTGGGCGGCATATACATCTGCTCTGCAAACTCTGATTCTGTTTGCAGACGTATAGAAGAGCTGGGGTTTTTCGGCAAATACAAGATAATTTCCACCGATCTTTTTGAAGGTGTCAGCCACAACATCGAAAAAGGCATAATAAACGCCACACTCTTCCAAAACCTCGAGAAGCAGGGCGAGGTGGTGGTCAAGACGTTTTACAAAATGCTTTGCGGAGAACTTTCCGCCGATCCCGAGGAGATACTCTTTATCCCCGAGGTCATTATGAAAAGCAACAAAAATTTTGTTATCGAGCGCACCAACAAAGAAAACGCGATTGACAAAGACGCGAAATTTTGATAGAATGTTTTCGTACATTTTAATCGTTGCGCCCTTCGGCAAAACGCCGAAGCCCCAACCCTTGGCAGGGGAAAATATCAACGAACAAACTGATTTAAGGAGTAATCGCAGTGAAAAAATTCTTATCGCTTTTACTGTCAGCCATGCTGATCGTGGCGGGACTTACATCCTGCGGCACCGATTCAACATCCGGCGCAGAAGCCTCGTCAAACACCGCAGGCTCAAAAGAAAATTCAACGGAGGAAACAAAAAATATGCTTACAGGAAAACATCACGTAGAAATAGCCGTTAAGGACAAAGGCGTTATTGCAGTTGAGCTTGACGCCGACACCGCTCCCATTACGGTCACAAACTTTGTGGAGCTTGCAAACAGCGGATTTTACGACGGACTGACCTTCCACCGCATAATCGAAGGATTTATGATCCAGGGCGGAGACCCCAAGGGCGACGGAACAGGCGGCTCGGACAAAAAAATTAAGGGTGAATTTGCCGCAAACGGAATCAAAAACGACATCAGCCATGAGCGCGGAGTTATCTCTATGGCCCGTTCCTCGGCATACAACAGCGCATCTTCTCAGTTCTTTATTATGCACAAAACTTCCACCCATTTAGACGGACAGTATGCCGCCTTCGGCCATGTAACAAGCGGTATGGACATTGTGGACGATCTGGCCGAAAATACCCCCGTTTCGGACAGCGACGGTACCGTTCTAAAGGCAAATCAGCCTGTCATCGAAAGCATCAAGGTAATCGACTGATTTTTAAGCAGCAGGCAGTCGGGTACCGATTGCTTTAACCTAAAACAGTCTTAAGTTTTTAAAAGGCAATTTAAAAGCGACGGAACATTCCGTCGCTTTTTTTGTTGCTTTAAACCCGTACTGTGCGCCGTTCCCTTTTTTGAAGGCGTCAGCGCTGTTTATCAATCGGCCGCGGATTTTTAACCCGCTCGCAATTTCAGCTTTCCGAAAGGAGGGTGGAAAGAGCGGTATACCGCAGGGTCTTTCGATCGTTTTCGGCCATTCTTGTAACCGTTTGCTCGGTTCCCACAAGCACAAGCAGCTTCTTTGCTCTGGTAACGCCTGTGTAAAGCAGGTTTCTGAACATCAGCTGAGGAGGGATACCCACCGTCGGAATGATCACGCAATCGTATTCGCTGCCCTGGCTCTTGTGCACCGTAACGGCAAATGCCTTATCCAGATCGTCCGATTCGCTGCCGGTATACATGGCCGTTTTATCTCCGAATTTAACACAAACGACCCCCGCCGCCCGATCGATATATTTAAGCACGCCTATGTCTCCGTTAAAGACCCCTGTTCCCTGCTTTCCGTCGTCGGCCGTCCATACGGTGTCATAGTTGTTGCGGGTCTGTATGACCTTGTCTCCCACACGGAGGTTGGCCCGCTCGGTTCTGATTTCGTCCTTTCCAAACTCGGCGGGATTAAGCAGCTCGCAAAGCCGTTCGTTTAAGGCGGCGGTGCCGGTTTCTCCCTTTCTCGACGGGCAGAGCACCTGAATATCTTTAAGCGGATCAAAGCCGTAGGCCGCCGGCAGTCTCCTGGCGCAAAGATCGGCAACAAGCTTTGCAGCACGCAGAGGATTTTCCTCCCTGACAAGGAAGAAATCTCCCTCTTTTTTGGAATACTCGGGGCTTTTTCCGCCGACGATCAGATGAGCATTGGTCACGATCCTGCTTTGCATTGCCTGACGGAAAATTTTATCGAGACAAACCACCGGCAGCTTTCCGCTGTCGAAAAGATCTCCCAGCACATTGCCCGCTCCAACGGCAGGCAGCTGATTGCGGTCGCCCACCATTATCAGCCGACATCCAAGCTTCATGGCCTTTAAAAGTGCGGCAAAAAGCAGGCTGTCGACCATCGAAAGCTCGTCGACAATAACCGCATCGGCATCAAGCTGATTTTGCTCGTTTTTGCCGAAAACAAGGTTGCCGTTTTCCTCCCGTCCCGCGTCGAGCAGGCGGTGGAGGGTCTTGGCCTCGTATCCCGTAAGGTCGCTCATACGCTGGGCCGCGCGGCCGGTTGGCGCGGCAAGGAAAAAATCCATCCCCTGCTGCTCCAAAATTGTTATAATGGCCTTCAGCGTGGTGGTTTTTCCGGTGCCGGGGCCGCCTGTCAGAATGAGTATTCCCTTTGAAAGGGCAGTGACAATGGCCTGTTTCTGATGCTCGTCATACTCTATTCCGTTGACCCTTTCGATGGCGTCGATCTGATTTTCAATGGCGGTTATGGGAATGGGCGGATATTCGAGTATTGTTTTCATTCGCCCGGCGGTATAGCTTTCGGCCTCAAAATATTTATAAAGTGCGATAAATTCCTTTTGTTCCCTCTCAAAACTTGCGGCCTTTCCCCTTTCGCAAAGGCGGTCGCAGGCAATATCCGCCGAATCGGCCGAAACGCCCAAAAGCTGCGCCGCAAGAGAAACCACCTTATCCCTCGGCAAGCAGGTGTGGCCGTTTGAAAGATTATGGCGCAGTATATATATTATTCCGCTTTCGACCCTGAAATCGTTGTCGCTTGAAACGCCGAGGTTTCTTGCCACGGCATCGGCGCGGTCAAAGGAAAATCCTATCTCGTCGCTGCAAAGCTCATAGGGATTCTCGTTTATCCGTTCGACCGAGCGGTTTCCGAATCGCTTATAAATTCTCAGACTCTCTTCGGTCGAAATGCCCATACCCACAAAATGAAGCATGGTTTCCCTTATTCCGGCCGCGTTTTTATATTCCTGTCCAATTCTTTCGGCCTTTTTGGGTGATATACCCTTTATCTGCGAAAGGCGGGAAGGCTCCTTTTCCATTATTTCAAGGGTGTTTTCGCCGAATCTCGCAACAATTTTTGCCGCCGTGGAGGGACCGATACCCTTGATTGCTCCCGCCGCAAGGTATTTGAGTATTGCCTCGGCGGTGGCGGGTCTTATATGTTCAAAGGAAAAGGCATGGAACTGCTCGCCGTACACCTTGTGGGTCTCGAATTTTCCAAAAAGGCGCAGCATATCCCCTGCCGACAAAACCGGGAAGCTTCCCACGGCGGTGATTATATCGTAATCGGTATTGAATTTTAAAACGGTATATCCGTTTTCGTCGTTGCGGTATGTAATGGCTTCGACCGTTCCTTCGATCTGTTCCGATTCGTCTTGTTCAAAACCGTTTTCCTGCATTTTGCGGCCTTTTCCTTCCCTTTGCATTTATTATGATCAACGCTTTCGGCTATACTCAAAGCCTCTTATGCAATCATATCATTTAAATTATATTATACACCATCGAGGAACTCTTTGCAAATACTATCGTGCATAAAATCCTTTAAACAATCGTCCTTGCAAAACGCAATACCTTCCCCGTCACAATATCTTTTGAGCACCGACGACTGAGCCCTTTCAAGTCCGCAATCCACAACCACAAATTCCACTTGATTTTTTTGGAAGGTAGGATCAAATCTTAGCTTTCCCCACATTATGCGGTCGGTTATCTGAGACATATCGGTAATGGGAATGATTATAAAAGCCTTTTCTCCCCGATACGATGATGTCAGCCGCACGACAATTTTCATTACGATACAACTCAGTCCGTAAACGGCCAGCAGCGAAACCGCTATGGTCAGAATTTCTTCGGTCATAAAAAATCCCCCTGCATGGGCCGAAGATCGTCAAAAGACAGCACCTTTGTCGACGCTCCGGCATTGTTTAATAACATTCTATGCAGAAGGGTTTTTATTGTGTATTAAGTTGCCAAGCGGTCAATCAAACCGCCCTATCGAACCATCGACTATCCGATGATCTTGAGTATCTCGTCGAAATTCTCGCAGTAGTAGTCGCAAAGAGGCTTTGTGCCGCTTTTTTCGATGTTTCCGCCGCCGATACCGATGGTGGGGAAGCCGGCAAGCTTAATGGAAACGACGCCTGCACCGCTGTCCTCGATTCCGACAACATGATTTCTGTCCTCAAAGGGGATTCCAAGTCCCACTCTCGCAACCTCGGCATAAAGCCAGGGATGGGGCTTGGGAGAAAGCTCGCCCAAAGTACCGACCGAGCCTTTGCGCAGAGGATATCCCGCGGTAATGGATGCATCGTAGAAATCCTCGGCTTTTTCGCCCATTTTAAGAGTATCGAAAGCCGACATAATTTCCGGCCATGCCTTTTCGTAAAGGCCGGAGGTGACAAGGCCTATCTTAACGCCCTTTTCTTTAAGGGCAAGCAGAAATTCCTTAATTCCGGGAGAGGGCACAAAAGCGCCTTCCTTTCCCCTTCCCTCTAAAATTTCGTTCATTTCCCTGTGGGTATGCTCAAAATAGTAGTTTCTTGCTTCCTCGATGGTCTTTTCGGGGCAATATTTGTCTATGCAATACTGAAGATGCTCGGAAACACTGTGTCCCGAAACGAAGGGCATATCAGCCTCTTCAAGCTTGAAATCGGGATTACCGAGCAGACTTGCGGTGGTCATTTCGATTATCCAGATCCAGAATTCCTCGGATCTTACGCTTGTTCCGTCGAGATCCATAAGAACCGCCTTTAAGGGCTTTTCGAATTTGACCTCGTGGACGGGATAATATGCGGGATAGCCCATGGAAGAGGTTACATAGGCGATGGTCTTGTCCTCATAGGAAATAAACTCAACCTTTTTGTCGCCGGTGGCAGTTATGGATTTAACGCCGTTTTTGCCGACCTCGTGGAATCCGTCGCTGCATTTGTCAAGCTTTATAAAGCCGCAGTCCTCATCGAAAGTACCAATGGAGGGAATGTTAAAAAAGCTCATTTTCTTTCTCCTTTAAACGACCTCCCGCGCAAAAACACGGGAGGTCGGCAGTTGGTTTTTAGGCCATAAATTTGTATGTGATGATCTTGTGGGGTCCGAGCTCTCCGGAGAGCTTTCCGTCCTTAAAGTCAACATCCGCAACAAAGTCCTCGTTAAGCTTAACCTCCTCAACCTTGGAAACGGGGAGAATTGTCGAAAGGTCGAATTTAACGGTGTCGCCGGTGGTGTTGTAGATACGGACAACGGTTCCCTTACCGTCCTCAGACTGCTTAATTGCCGAGGTCATAATGCGGTCGTCGGAAATGGTGACAAAGCTTCCGCTTACGGGGAGGGTGCCTTCCTTAACAACGCCCTTGATAGCGTTCATTGTGGTCTTGAAGGCATATGCCTTATGATAGACCTCCGCATCCTTCCAGTCGCCGGTGTGGGGATAGATGGCATATTCAAATTCCATCTTACCGATAGAATGCTGGCCGGTGTATTTGGCAAGCTCCTCGGGGATCATATCCCAGGCGGCAGTCATATATGCGCGCTGGGTGCGAAGCAGGGTCAGCTTAATTGTTCTCTGCTCGTCGTCCTGAACCTCATATTCACGAAGTCCCTTGTTGAGCAGGGCAAAGCCCTCCTTGCCGTCCGAAAGGTCGAGGAAGTTCTGCATGGGCTGGAAGGGGAAGAATTTCTCCTGGTTGTCTCCGTCCTCGGTCCACTTGATGGTTCTCTTGGCAACATCCCAAGCGCTCTCGGAAATTGCCCAGTCGGTATTTACTCCGGTGGGGAAGTTTACGCAAAGCTTGTGGTCGCGGCACTCGTTGTCAAGTACCGTCTTGATCTTAACAATGTCGCTGTCCTTCTCAAGGGTGATGTAGTAGGTGATGGGCAGCTCCTTCATCTCGGTAAGGCGCTCCTTGCTGTCGAGGGTGGCGGCGGCGGGAATCATCATGGAAAGGTCGATCTTGAAGGTGCCTCTCTGGAGATTGGACTCCATCATGGTGATGGTGGCATGGGCACCGTGGCTTGTGACCACATAGTTGCGGGTGGGCTCGCAGCTTACATGAGCCGAGCCGGTTTCGCCCGAATCGGTAAAGTAATGGAGGTTGTCCATAACCTTGCCGGTCTTCTTGTTGGTGATGGCAAAGGTGCCGTTGGGATGAATAACGACCTTGAGGTTTTCGTTCTCAAGCACGCCGCAGTCTCTGGCGATAAGCTTTCTGTTGTCGCCGATCTGGGGCTCGTAAACGAACTCGGGGCCGCGGAAACGCAAAGCATAGGTCGCATAACCGAAAGCGGGAACATCTACGGCAAGAAGAATTCTTCTTCTCTTGATGCGGAAGCGGTTGGCCTTGGTATCCATTTCGCGCTCGACGCCCATGGTTATCTCGTCGCAGGAAAGCTCGGTGTATTCAAGCTTGTTTCCGTCCTTGTCGAAGATATCATAGAACTCGTCGGCCATGCTCTGTCCGGCAATTCCGGCAAAAACCTTGCCCTTGGGAGTGCCCTTGGGGGTGTCGATGACCAGCTGAACAATTTCCTTTCTTGCAAAAGGCATTGTGTTGTAAACGGTGATAATGTGATCGGTGGGATCAAAGGTCTTGGAAGTGTCGACCTGGTTGTAAAGAGCCATTACGCTGCGGTTGGTAACCTCTTCGGCAACGGTCTGCGCAACCGAGAAATTGTAAAGCATGTCGTCATGAGCGCGATCGACGGCGGCGCCGCAGATAGAGTCATGAGCGTGGCATTTAAGCAGATATTCCCAGGCACGGTCGATGTTGGTGCGGGGATATTCCTTGCCGTAGAAGGAGGCGAAGGAAGCAAGAGGCTCAGCCTGGTTGACAAGATAGTTTTCGCACTTGTCGTTGAGAATTTTGAGCTTTATACGGGAGGAATGGGTGGCGCCGTAGAGCGAGTTGAAGTTGCCGTATTCCATAGTGGTATAGCGAAGCTCGCCGTGATGAACATACATATCTTCGGGCTTCATAACCTTGCGGATGGTGTCCATATAATCGTCCATCGAATCCTGAACAAACTCGATGTCGTCGCAAACCTTGTTCATATCGGCCATCATTTCGGGCAGGTATCTGTAAGGCTCGTCATTGTCCTCCATATTGAGGGCAAGCAGATGGTTGCCGATAGCATAAGGCATAGTCTGCTTTCTGATGTTGTCGATGCCGCGCTTCATAACCTCGGGATCGTGGATATAGTCGAAGTCCTCATGAAGAAGGGTGAATGCCTTTTCATACAGGTCCATATCCGACATATGTACCGGCACTTCATCGATATCATAATAGTAGTTAAGATCCTTTGCGGTTTCCTTGCCCAGCACAATTGCGCTGTGAACATAGAAGAACCAGTTGGTACGCGTAACCTCGTCGAAGGTACGAAGAGTGTCAAGCTCGGAACCGTCGGAACCTATCCACTGGAACAGCGGGGTCTTGATAACGTGTTTATTGGTGCCGCGATAGAAAATAGCGGTATCGATGTCAAAGCCTCTGTAAAGCTGGGGCATCTGGGAATTCTGACCGTAGGAAGTGGCGGTGTAGCCCGACTTCATACCGCCGCCGAATTCGGTAGCCATTTCGTGACCCTTAAGAAGGTTACGAACCAGCGATTCGGGAGCAACGGTGTTGGTCTCGGGCAGGGTATACCAGTTGACCACCCACATTTTCTTGGCTTCGATAAGCTTCTTTATGCGTTCCTTGTTTTCGGGACGGACAGCCAGATAATCCTCAATGACTATCATACCGCCGTCGACGCAGAAGCACTTATAGGAATCCTTGGTTTCAAGGATGTTGATGATGTTATCCATAAGATCCACAAGACGAAGCTTGGACTGCTCGGCAGTATGTCTCCATTCTCTGTCCCAGTGGGTACCGCTGATAACGTGCATCGTATACTTTTTGTTACCCATTTTTTATCCTCCTTTTTCGCTTTTCGCCGCGCCCTCGGGACGATTTCCCGCACGCTTGAAACGCGAAATTACCCGGAACTTGATTCCGGCGCGAAATATACAGTTGTATTATAAATAATCCGAGTGTTAAAATCAACCCTTTTTTACAAAAAACTCCGCATATGTGTCCAAAAATATGTTTCAAAAATATTTCTTGAGCAGCCGCGAGATTGATTCGGCAAAGCTGTTTTTGAGGATAATTTTCCAAACAAGGGGCAAAATGCTTTGGGGAGTGTTTTTAATGAACAGCTTGGGGATTTTTGAAAACGGAGAAGGTGTTTTTCCGATTCTCGCACCCGCCCTTGAAAAATACGGCGGAGCTGCATTTAAAACCGATTTTTCGCTGGACGGCCGGATTTATCCGCTCATTTTTTGCAAAAAACAAAGGCCGTCTGCGGATTTTTTCAAAAACAGATTCACCGCCGTTGCGGGAGAAAAAGACATATACCTTCTGGAACTGCTGAAGAAGCAAAAAATAAAAGTCCTGACCTGCGGGCTTTGCGAAAAAAACTCTCTGACACTTTCAAGCTTTGAAGCGGGAGAGGCATCGGTCTGCCTGACCCGCCAATACCGAAAACTTCTGCCCTGTGAATTCACCGTCCGTTTTCCCGATTCCCTTTCGGCCGAACAGCTTTTGCTTTGCGCGGCGGGGCTTCTTTTAACGGTGGGATACAAAGAGGAATTTTCCCTTTAACCGACCTGACCCGCCAAAGTCCTTCCGGCCAAAAGGTCTTATACTTGCTCCTTTTTTCATTTATCCGTTGAAATGCAGCGGTTTTTTTGGTATAATGAATTTGCTTTATTTTGAAGAATAGATTTTTGTTTGCTAAATTTCCTTTTTGCAAAAATATATTCAATCATAAACACGCAATAAAGCATCTAAACATTAAAAAAATCGGAGTGAATGCAATGACCGAGCTTGAAAAATCGGCCCAGAACGGGCAAGCCGTGGGCTTTATGCTTATAAAATCCGCCGAAAAGAAAATATCGGTTAAGGGATCGCCCTATCTTGATTTGGTCCTTTCGGACAAGGACGGCGAGATTCCCGCAAAAATGTGGGACTATCAGGGATCTGAGAACGAATACAACGCCGGTGAAATAATAAAGGTAAAGGGCCAGATAGACAAATGGAAAAATGCCAGTCAGCTGAGGATCGAGCGCATACGTCACACCACGCCTGCCGATCAGGTGGATATGTCAACTTTAGTTGCCACCACCGACCTTGCCCCCGAGCAAATGCTGGCCGAAATAAGAGCCACCGTAGACGATTTTACCGACGAGGGCTTAAAAAAGCTGGTCACAAAGCTTCTTGACAACTGCGGCGATAAACTGCTAATCTGCTCGGCAGCGGTAAGAATGCACCACGCCATGCGGGGCGGCCTGCTCTTTCACACCCTTTCGATGCTCAGAGTCGGGAAGGCCGTCTGCTCGGTCTATCCCTTTTTGAGAAAAGAGCTTGTATACGCCGGAATTATCGTTCACGACCTTTACAAGCTTAAAGAGATAAATTACGCCGAAACAGGCCTTGCCTCGGAATACACCCCCGTGGGCGGCCTTATCGGTCACATCGTCGGCGGCGCAATCGACATCGGCCTTGTGGGAAAAGAGCTGTCAATAGATCCCGAAACGGTCATGTTGCTCGAACATATCGTTCTTTCCCACCACGAAATTCCCGAATACGGCAGTCCCATTCCCCCCATGTTCCCCGAAGCCGAAGCGGTAGCCACCATCGACCGTCTTGACGCTTCTCTTTTTGAAATGCTGGCCGCCGTCAGCGAGGTGGAAATAGGTAAAACCACCGGCAGAGTGTGGGGACTGGACCGCAAGCTTTACCGCCATCAGGATGATACAAAATACCGTCTTTGCAGCTATCAGAACGATCAAAACGACAACAACTGAAATCCCGCCGAAAAAAGGTTGCCAAAAAAACGATTTGCAACGAGACTGTCTGCAAAGAGGCAGTTCAAGGCAACAATGCAGCGCAAATCAAATCATTTTGAAATTTAAGCAATATAAAAACCGCCGAAAAAACGGCGGTTTGATTTTTTTGTTGTTAAGCAGCAGGCGATCAAGCCGCGTTTGCTTAAGCTTTCAAATTATACGACAAAATATCTTCTCAGCCAAAACGCGCAGCTTTCAATCGTCTGCTAAAGCAGCACTCACAAAAGCCCCATTTAAAAGACAGCCGGCACGGTATCAGTCGATGGGATTGACAATATTTCTCCAGTCCATATCTCCACGTTCAAGTCCGTGTATAAGCACCTCGGCCGTGGCAATGTTGGTAGCCACGGGGACGTTGTGAACATCGCAAAGACGGAGAAGGTTGGCATCGTTAGGCTCAAAATCTCCCTTGGTGAGCGGATCGCGGAAAAAGAGCAAAAGATCTATTTCATCGCAGCCGATGCGGGAGGCTATCTGTTGGTCGCCGCCCTGAGCACCGCTGAGATATTTCTGTATCTTAAGGCCGGTAGCTTCGGAAATGAGCTTTCCGGTGGTTGCGGTGGCACATAGACTGTGGCGGTTAAGTATGCCGCAATAGGCAATGCAAAACTGCACCATAAGCTCCTTTTTTGAATCATGTGCGATTAAAGCTATATGCATAATACTCTTTCCTCTCTTTTTTATAGACAGCGGGTCATACCCGCTTTTTTTAAGGCAGACAGTTTAATTTTCTTTTTTGGAAATACTTCTTTTCTTCGGAAAGAAGTTCCTTGTGCCCAAATCATCGATTCAACGGAAATTTAGCACAATTTCACAAATTAACGCTCTTTTAAACTGATTTTATCACAAAAAATACAGTATGTCAATCTCTAAAACATTTATTTAAGAATATTTTCAGAAACAAAAAGCTTTTTACAATTCGGTACAACGGGAGTGTTTGCGGTTTTTATTTTCTTTTTTGACAAATTACAATTGCCGTATTATATCTTTTGTGTATATTGTACACAATCAATTTGTATTTTTGTACAACATTTACTGGCAAATATTGTTGACACAGCAGCAAGAATAAGTTACACTACAATTAGAAATCACAGGGAGGTTTTTCCGATGGGTCGATACACTTTTTAGCTCATTTTAATCGAACAAAAAAAGGAGATACATATGAAAAAGCTTTTTTCACTGCTCATTTGCGCCGTGCTTATTCTCGGCATGACGTTTTTCACTGTTCCGGCAAACGCAATAGAGATCGACGCTCCCGCCATAGGCACCATAACCTCTATGGAGAATATGATGAAAATGGCCGAAAGCTATGTTTCCCCCACCGGCCTTTACCAAGGCGACAAAAAGTATTGTTACCTTGCGCTTTTCAAAGCAGCCGCAAACGGCATAACAAAATTCAGCGGAGACTTTATGTATAACAGTGCCTTAACAATGGTTGAATGTACCCCTTCAAAGGCAATGATAGACTTAAAAAGGTCAAACGATTTTTCCTTTGGCAGTCCAAGCGGAAGCAGTCAAAAAATGTTTGATTTTTCTACCAACGACTCGATTTCCGCTCCGGCTGTGGGCACGGATTTGTTTGAATTTCATCTTCAAGGCGACACATATATCAATCCTCAGACATTTAATACAAGCTATTCCATCACATACGGCGGCCAATCAAAAATGGACACCGGGCTGACCCTCAAAAAGGTGCTTATGGGAGACGTCAACGGAGACCGAGCGGTATCCGAAACCGACGCAATGATTATAATGCAGGCAGCCGGCGGCAAAACAACCATTACCGGGGATAACTCCCTTGCAGCCGACGTTAACCGCGACGGAGAGGTTAACGCTTCGGACGCGCTGGCCGTTTTGCAATACTCCACAAGCAAGCTGACCAGCTTTTGGAATCACGGTTATAATTCGACCGAAGAAAATGAAAACATCACATCGGGCAAAATATACCGTATGTTCTGCTATGATACCGGCAAGAATCTTAAAATTCCCGCAACGGGAGGGGCCGTCCTTTCGGATTACGAAAGAACAAACAACGACTATAAATTCAAATTCATCTACCTCGGCAACGGGCTTTATAAAATAGCCAAAAAGGCCGACGGCACCTCGGTGCTGACCGCCGGCACAGGTAGTAATGTAAGCTTTGCCACATACAACAGCTCAAACGCCGGTCAGAAGTGGTATGTCAATTCAAAAAACGGAGAAGATTTTTACCTATGTCCCCTCAACGCAAAGAACACATTTTTAACCTCGTCCGGCACAACCTCTGCTGAGTACGGATACAATGCCATCGGCGGGCTTTGGAGGATATACGGCGCCGAGGTCACAATATATAATTATTATGACACAGGTATGCTGACAAGGTGGAGCTGTACCGAACAACAAATGGAAGACTTCATAAATGCCCGTACCGATGAAGCAATAGAATATTTTAAATAC
Source organism: uncultured Oscillospiraceae bacterium (assembly GCA_905193225.1). Taxonomy (GTDB): domain Bacteria; phylum Bacillota; class Clostridia; order Oscillospirales; family Acutalibacteraceae; genus UMGS1484. The sequence goes on from CAJJNV010000003.1 coordinate 49,472, forward strand.
CTTGGTGTAGACGCAAAAAGAGGCACCACCAAACATGTTCAGAGCTCGGCAGACACTTGCACAGGCGCTTCGACAAATGAGCAGTTAAACAGAATGTGTACGCACGACAGCAAACATAAAGACAACCATAATCTTTTTATTGACTTTTTCGACAAGAATTGCAAATCGCTTTCAGCTTCCAATCCGTTCATTCCGATTTTTTGGACAGGTCACTTTACATGGGATCCCCCAGCCGAAGGAGAAACATACGATGTAAACAAACGGGTTACCAACGGAGGCTTCTCTTGGGGTGTATACAAAAAGGCTGACGGAATTATAATGCTTAACAACGGAAACGACGGAACAATCGAAACTTCTTTTTCAGAAAGTGCCCTCAAAAGAATAAGGCACACCGTTCATCACGAACTGGGTCATGCTATTGCAGGACTTCCCGACAGTTATTGCAAAAACAACTACACAAAAGGTGTTGATTGCGGACGAGAAACCTGCTATTTCCACCATCCCGAATCCGACAGATTAGAAAACTGTATCATGGCTAAACAATTTGATATTACTAAAGTGTCCTATAGTGAATATCTTTGTCCAAAATGCAAATCCGACGCTATAATAAATATTGATAATAAGAACTGACATTTGAGAAAGAGAGTGATCAGCTATGAAAAAAATCGTATCTATTCTTCTTGCTTTTTGCCTTTTGATAACGGCGGCTGTTCCCGCCTTTGCCGTTACCGCAAAAAACACGCCTTCGTATGAAAGGATTTTCTTTAATACAAAAAAAGAATTTTCAAAATGGATTATTGACTCCGGCGATAAATTTTCCACGAAAATAGAAAGAAATTTAGGTTATTACCTTTCTGCAAATCTCATTCAAGACGGATCTTCACCTGACAGCTATTGCGTGCCGATTGAAGAAACACACAACGAATACGGTTGCTATCAGTTTTCCATATACCCAAAAATTCCCGCTAACATTACTAAAATTTCTTTTTCAATGTATATGCTTCCTCGTTTAGAAAGTGATTTTGCCTATGCCGGTTTCACTTCTTTTGCCCCGACATATGAAGCTATCAAAAACGGGGAAATTGTCTCGAGCAAGGAAACCTATAAGGATAAAGAACTGATATGTTGGAGCGAAACCGCTCACATATCCGACGAAAATCCCGGAACACTTCTACACTGCATTTTTGTCGACAGCAATTATCTTGTTGAATCAACTGCCACTTACACCGATAATGAAAAGCCTTGGACAAATGAGTTTCTTGATCTTTTTGAGCTTGAAAGAGTCTATCTCGGCACTGCATTCGACAAAGACGACTACGCCGGGAGAACAACCATTATCGGCACTCCTGATATTAGTGATGCTTTAACCGTCCTCCAATATTCGGTAGGGCTGCGCGACGACGTTCTGACCGGTTATTGCAACGTTTCCCATACACAAAAAAACCACGGCGATTTGTCAATGTGGGTTAACAGTAAGTTGGTATTTTATTATGATCCGCTTTTAAAGACGCTTGCATCCACCGGCGGCCTGCTGTATCCCAAATGCAAAAACGACAATTATCGTTTTGATTATGGCGGTTTTGTTCATCTAAAAAAAGATAATTTGGATGCATATTTGATTTATTGCCTGCTGCCGTACACTAATAACACTGATGATTCGCTTTATATAACAATAAAGCAATGCAAATCTACGGCAACAGACCTTGAATCCTGTTTTTATGAAGAGAGAAAAACTATATGGCCCGATGTGGATTCCAAATTCAACCTTCAAAAAGGCAGCTATAATGGCAAGGAAATTCTATATTGGAATTCCGACGATAATGGCACAAGCTCTAAAGATCCAAGTGTAGGTTGCTTTTATAAAGATAACGATATGGTTTACATCGTTGAAAAAGACGGGGTAACATCTTGGTCAAACGATTTTCTTGATATTTTTGAAATTGACAGAATGCCTATGCCTGAAGAAGCAGCCTATAATCTTTCTTCAATGGATGTGGGAGATGTCAACCGCGACAATAAAATTGACGTTTCCGACGCGCTTAGAATTTTGCAATATTCAGTAGGAATTGTTGACAAAGTACTGTACAAGGAGCCAGAGCCTAAACCCGAAGATCCAGATACAGACATCGACGACTGGGACGGAGTTACCGAATGCATTATCACCTGCAGAGTTTGTAATCGTGACCAATGGATGAGGCCTCGGGACGGTCTTCCCGGCGGTTGGATAATAAACGACGATATGTCGTATACCTGCCCCGACTGCAAGTGACCGGCCTTAGCATTCCGGATTGTGGCTCAATACAATCTATTCGACGGCACAGCTTTGACAATTTCAATTCACTTCAAAAAACGCTTCGTTTGCATTTTTGCGGCGGGGCGTTTTTTGATTTTTGTTTTTTCTGTTGCAAAGGACGGGGATTTATAGTAAAATAAACATCGGTGATAAATTGTTTTGCGTGAGCGGCGGGGCAATTTGCCCCGGGGTAATTTCCTTTGCAAAGCAAAATTTTATAAGACTTAACGGCTGACATACGCCGTTATTTGAAAAGTCTTTTTTGAGGTATGCTTTTATCATTCCAAAAAGGAATATTTACACAAAAATAAATCACAAACAAAGGTGATGTTAAATTGACCGAGCTTCAACTTGAAAAAATGCTTTCCAAGGTGGAAAAACCGGGACGATATGTGGGCGGAGAACTTAATTCCGTTTACAAGGACAAATCTAAAGTCGATGTGCGTTTTGCCTTCTGCTTTCCCGACAATTACGAGGTTGGTATGTCCCATCTCGGCATCAAGATCCTTTATTCCTGCCTTAACGAAATGGAAAATGTGTGGTGCGAGCGGTGCTTTGCGCCATGGGAGGATATGGAGGCGCAGCTGAGAGAAAACAACATTCCCCTATTTGCCCTCGAAAGCCGCGATCCTCTGGGCGATTTCGATTTTATCGGATTTACGATGCAGTATGAGCTGAGCTATACCAATGTTCTGAGTATGCTCGACCTCGCAAACGTACCGATTTTTGCAAAGGACAGACAGAACGACCACCCCATTGTGGTTATGGGAGGACCCTGCACATACAACCCCGAGCCGCTGGCCGACTTTGCCGACATTTTTTCTCTCGGAGAGGGTGAGGAAGCCCTTTGCGAGCTGTGCGAGCTTTATGCCAAACACAAAAAGGCGGGGTTCGACCGCAAGAAGTTTTTGCACGCCGCTGCAACCGAGCTTTCGGGATTTTATGTTCCCTCTCTTTATGATGTTTCATATAACGACGACGGCACCATTTCGGCCATAACGCCGAAGGACGGCGCTCCCGAAAAGATCACCAAAAGAATAATCAAGGATCTCGACAAGGCATCCTATCCCGACCGCTTTGTGGTTCCCTTTACCGAGGTCATTCACGACCGCGCGGTTGAGGAAATTTTCCGCGGCTGCATAAGAGGTTGCCGCTTTTGCCAGGCGGGATATATTTACCGCCCCATAAGAGAAAAATCCCCCGATGTCATCAACGCCCAGGCAAAATCCATCTGCGACAAATGCGGATACGAGGAGCTGTCGCTGTGTTCCCTTTCGACCAGCGACTATAAAAGGCTTCCCGAGCTTCTTTCGGATATGCTCGACTGGACCGAAAAGGACAAGGTGGGGATTTCTCTCCCATCCCTTCGGGTGGACAATTTCCCCGAAAGCCTTATGAGAAGGATCCAGAGCGTTCGCAAGAGCGGACTGACCTTTGCTCCCGAGGCGGGAACGCAGCGGCTGCGTGATGTTATAAACAAAAACATAACCGAGGAGGCGGTCATCGAAACCGCAAAAACCGCTTTTTCGGGCGGCAACACGTCGGTCAAGCTTTACTTTATGCTGGGACTGCCCACCGAGACTCTTGAGGATATTGCCGGGATCGGAAACCTTGCTCAAAAGGTGGTCGATACATTTTACGGTATGCCGAACAGGCCTAAGGGCAAGGGGGTCACCGTGTCGGTCAGCTGCTCGGCCTTTGTGCCAAAGCCCTTTACTCCCTTCCAGTGGGAACCGCAGGACGACATTGAAACCATCAGAGCCAAGCAAAAGCACCTTGTGGAAAACGCCCGAAGCAGAAAGATAAGACTCAGCTGGAGCGATCCCGAGACGAGCTTTCTCGAGGCGGTGCTGGCCCGCGGCGACAGACGGGTTTGCGCCGTTATATACGAAGCCTATAAGCTGGGCTGCAAGTTCGACAGTTGGGGAGAATATTTCCACTTTGACGTGTGGATGAAGGCCTTTGAAAACTGCGGCGTCGATCCAAAGTTCTTTGCCAACCGCAGACGGGAATATAACGAGGTGCTTCCCTGGTCACACATCGACATCGGTATTCCCGAAGGGTATTTTATGAACGAAAGCATAAAATCCAAATCGGCAACCACCACGCAAAATTGCCGTGAAAGATGCAACGGATGCGGTGCAAATAAGCTTTTGGGGAGGGCCTGTGACTGATGGATTTTATTGATATTAGGGTTTTCTTTAAAAAAAAGGGAGATGCAAGATACATCTCGCATCTCGACCTCAGCCGTTTTATGCAGCGCTCGCTTAAACGCTCGGGACTGCCCCTTTGGCATACCGAGGGCTTTAATCCCCACCCCTATGTGACCTTTGCCCTTCCCCTTTCGGTTGGGCAGGCGGGAGAGAGGGAGACCATGGACTTCCGCCTTACCACACCCGTTCCTTTCGAGGAAATAAAGAAAAAGCTTTCCGACTGTATGCCGAAAGACATTGTCATCACCGGCGTTGCCTCTCCCGTTTACAAGGCCAAGGAGATAAAAAGCGCCGTTTACGACATTGAGCTTTTTGATTGTAACGACATTTTTGACAGCATCAAAAGCTTCTTTGCAAAGGACAGCATCATTACCGAAAAAAAGACAAAAAAAGGCATTATCAAACAGATAGACATTGCTCCCGACATTCTGGAGATTTCGTTTTTTGAAAGTACCGACTCGGTTAGGCTGACACTTCGCCTTCCGGCGGGAAGCGAACACAACATCAACCCTTCCCTTGTTATAAAGGCTCTTGAAAAGCACTGCAATCGGGAATTTTGTCCCGTTCGCATAACAAGAACGGCCGTTAAAACTGCCGACGGCAAGGATTTTGAATAACAGACGGTAATTCCGGCCGCTGTCGTTTTGAGATCACAGAAAATCGGGAAACACAGCGATGCGGTCGGCCGTCAATTTAAAAATATAAAGAGCAAAAGGAGATTATTAACATGACAGAATTTCGCTATGACACGCAGCTTCTCATCGAAGGAGAAAACCTTGACGAGGATGTTATCCACGACTATTTTACCGAGCATTTTAAGGGCGACTGCCTGCTCGCGGTGGGAGACGAGGAGCTTATAAAGATTCATTTCCACACCAACGAGCCCTGGAAGGTGCTTGAATACTGTTCCACCCTCGGAGAAATCTACGACATCGTTGTTGAAGATATGATCCGCCAGGAAAGAGGCCTTAAGGGCTAAATCGCGGCAACTTTTCAAATAATAAGGACCCGTTTTTTACGGGTCCTTTTTATTATGCAAATATGCTCATATTTCTTATGTCGGAATCGGAAATTTGAGAATTGACGTCATAGGCCGCATCCTCGGCGTTTTTGTGCTCTTTTTCGGTAAATCCCCAAAGCATAAGCTCCCGAAAGAAAATCCTGCATATATCTTCGATTATCTCAGACTTAAGCCTTGCGGTTTTGTCGTCATTTTCGCCGGTTATGAGAAACTCAAGGCCGTCGGAAAGTTCGGAAAGCTGCGGCAGACCCGACAGCGCTCGGAAACTCCATTTATAAAAGGGGCGGTATTTTTTGTTTAGCAGAAAAATCACCCTTAAAGCGGCATTAACAAATTCAAATACCGCAAGCTGAGCCGCCGCCCGCTCGCCGTGGGAGATACAGCGGGGAAAATTATACTGTCCCGCCTGGCCGCATATAATAAGCGCCGAGGCAAGTTTTTTTCGCGCAATGTCATCGGGATAAAAAGACAGCCTGCGGCGGATCTCGGTTATTTCACCGTAATTATCCTCGAAGATTTCACCGTTCACCGCCTCAAGAAGGCAGCTCTCGGGAATGTTCAGCCATTCATACTTTGAAAGCACACCATTCCCTTTCCCCACCGTTTTTTCAAAAAAATCGGCGGTGCGCATAACCCCTCGGCGGCTGCCTCCCACAGGAGAAACAAGGCTCCTTTTTGCCCCGTCAAACTCCTTTGGCAGTTTCGCATAGGCACGTTCCATCAAAAAGGCCGTTCTGCGGTCAACTTTGTTTTCATCGGGGAGAAAAAGGCAAAAGCCCGGTTCAAAATCATGGTCTCTTGAAATTTCATCGTCAAATCCTAAGCATTCCGAGCCTTGTCCGCAAATGCCGAAGGCCGCATATTTCATAAAATCCGGAAACTGTTCCTTAATGACATCCCCGTAAAGCTCAAAATATTTTTTTGCTCCTTCAATTCCCTTCATAGATTTTCTTTGCCCTCGCTTTAAGCTCTCTTTCATAAAAGAAATATCCGTAATATCCAAAGGTAGGCGCGCATTTTTCGGCCACAAAGGCATAGTATCCGTTTTGCGGTTCATCGCCGTTTAAAAGTTCCCATGCCGTCTCGACACACCGTTCGATTTCGGCCTCGGCTTCCTGCCCCTTATCACGATAATAAACATCGGCGGCGTTGAGATAGGAAATTGCTGCGTCCCACTCGCCGCTCGGCACCTTTTTCATAATTCCGATGGCCTTTTTGTAACAATCGAGAGCCTCGTCGAAACGCCCGAGGTCGCAAAGAGCGAGTCCCTTGTTGTTATAAAGCCCACCGAAAGCAGGGTCGTCCTCCCGCAAATTCGCGCCGTAAATTTCAAGGGCTCGGTCAAAAAGCGGCAAACCCCTTTGAGCCTCGCCGAAGGCCTTGTAAACGGTTGCCACGTTAAGCAGTGCAGTCCCCGCCGTCACCGTTTTGCCGACCTCAAGCTTATCTATAAGGGAAAGCACCTTTTCACAGGCATCATATGCCTCATCCTTTTTTGAAAGCTTGCGATAAAGGCCGCACAACTCGTTTTCCACCGTCAGAAGTCCTCTGTCGTCGCCGATTTTTTTTGCTTCTTCCTCCCAGTACAGCAGGGTTTTAAGGGCGCCGTCATAATCATTTTTATCAAGGTATCGATCCAGCGCCGCAACCACCCTGTCGGCAGGAATGAAGCTTTCGGTCTTTGTAGGATCGCAAAAGGGGCAGGCCGGTTCGGCATAATCTTCGTGAGAAATTATTTTATCGCTATACATTTTGTCCTCCGAAAATGAAAATTTTAATTTTTTTCGATAAAAGTATATCATACATATTGCAATTTGTAAAGGGGTATGATAGAATACAACCACTATATATTGTGGCGGGGGACAAAAATGGATTTTTACGGACTGCAAAAAATGACACTGCTTGATTTTCCAAAAAAGGTGGCCTGCACGGTCTTTACCGGCGGGTGCAATTTCCGATGTCCTTTTTGCCACAATGCCCTGCTTGTTACAAAGCTTTGCAGGGACGACATTTTCAGCGAACAGGATATACTCGATTTTCTTCAAAAGCGAGAGGGGCTGCTTGACGGGGTGTGCGTCACCGGCGGAGAACCGCTTATGCAAAAGGGCCTGCCCGCCTTTCTTGAGAAGGTCAAGGCTATGGGCTTTGCCGTGAAGGTAGACACAAACGGCAGCTTTCCCGACCGTCTTAAAAGTATAATCGACAGCGGTCTTTGTGACTATGTGGCAATGGACATTAAAAATTCCAAGGAAAAATACGCCGAAACGGTGGGCATTCCCGATTTTGACACATCTTCAATCGAGCGGTCGGTGGAAATTTTAAAAAGCGGTGCCGTACCCTTTGAATTTCGCACCACCGTTGTAAAAGAGCTGCACGGCATTCCCGACATCAAGGCCATTGCAAAATGGATATCTCCCGCCGAAAATTTCTTTTTACAGCAGTTTGTCGACAGCGGAGATCTCATCGGCAGGGGGCTTTCGGCCCATTCGACCGCCACACTTGAGAAAATGAGAGATGCAGCTTTAGAATATATACCAAATGTGCAAATTCGTGGAACAGAAATTTAAAAATCGACACAAGATATTGTGTTTTGCCCCTTGACAAGCGCAAAATCTTTGTGTATACTCATAATTGCCAAACAAATTTTCCGCCGACCGCAGTGCCGTTTCGGCCGACGGACCAAGATACAGCGCAGAGAGAATATTTTTTAAAGGAGAAAATGAGAAAAATGTACACCGTCATTAAAAGAGACGGAAAGGAAGTTAATTTTGACCTTTCCAAAATCAGAAATGCCATAACTAAGGCCTTCGACGCCTGCGAAATGAACTATCATCCCGATACGGTCGATTTCCTCGCCTTAAAAGTAACCTCGGATTTTGAACAAAAAATCACCGACGGAAAAATCACCGTTGAGGCCATTCAGGACAGCGTTGAATCGGTGCTCATCAAGGGCGGATACGACAGCGTTGCAAAAGCATACATTCTCTACCGCAAACAGCGCGAAAAATTCAGAAATTTAAGTACCACACTGCTTGACTATAAAAAGATCGTCGACAACTATCTTCAGATAAACGACTGGAGAGTTAAGGAAAACTCCACCGTTACCTATTCGGTAGGCGGCCTTATTCTCAGCAATTCCGGCGCCATTACCGCCAACTACTGGCTGTCTGAGGTATACGACGACGAGATCGGCGACGCACACAGAAACGCCGACATACATATCCACGACCTTTCCATGCTGACCGGTTACTGCGCCGGCTGGTCCCTTAAACAGCTTATTCAGGAAGGCCTTGGCGGAGTGCCCGGAAAGATAACCTCCTCCCCTGCTTCCCACCTTTCCACCCTCTGCAACCAAATGGTCAACTTCCTCGGAATTATGCAGAACGAGTGGGCGGGTGCTCAGGCATTTTCCTCGTTTGATACCTATCTTGCTCCCTTTGTCAAGGTAGATAATCTTTCCTACAAGGAAGTTAAGCAGTGCATCCAGTCCTTTATTTACGGCGTAAACACTCCCAGCCGCTGGGGTACCCAGTCGCCCTTTACCAACATCACCCTCGACTGGACCGTTCCCGCCGACCTTGCCGAGCTTAACGCAATCGTGGGCGGCAAGGAAATGGACTTCAAATACAAAGACTGCAAAAAAGAAATGGATATGGTCAACAAGGCCTTCATCGAAATCATGATCGAGGGCGACGCCAACGGCAGAGGCTTCCAGTATCCCATCCCCACCTATTCCATAACCCGCGATTTCGATTGGTCGGAAACCGAGAACAACAAGCTTCTCTTTGAAATGACCGCCAAATACGGTACTCCCTATTTCTCCAACTATATCAATTCCGATATGGAACCTTCGGACGTGCGTTCCATGTGCTGCAGACTCCGTCTCGACCTTCGCGAGCTTCGCAAAAAATCCGGCGGTTTCTTCGGAAGCGGCGAGTCCACCGGATCGGTAGGCGTTGTAACCATCAATATGCCCAGAATTGCTTATCTCGCAAAGGACAAGGCCGATTTCTTTGAGCGTCTCGACAAACTTATGGACATTTCGGCAAGATCTCTTAAAATCAAGAGAACTGTTATTACAAAGCTTCTCGACAACGGCCTTTATCCCTACACCAAGCGTTATCTCGGCACCTTCAACAACCACTTTTCCACTATCGGTCTTGTGGGAATGAACGAGGCCGGCCTCAACGCTAAGTGGCTGAGAAAAGACCTGACCCACAAGGAAACCCAGGACTTTACCGTTGAAGTGCTTAACCACATGAGAGAGCGCCTTTCCGACTATCAGGAGCAGTACGGCGACCTTTACAACCTTGAGGCTACTCCTGCCGAATCCACCTCCTTCCGCCTTGCAAAACACGATGTCAAGCGCTTCCCCGGCATCATCACCGCCGCCAAGAGCTGCGATGACACCCCTTACTACACCAACAGCTCCCACCTGCCGGTCGGATACACCGAGGACATTTTCTCGGCTCTCGATGTTCAGGATGAGCTTCAGACTCTTTACACCTCGGGTACCGTTTTCCACGCATTCTTAGGTGAAAAGCTTCCCGACTGGAAGGCGGCAGCCACCCTCGTTCGCAAGATCGCCGAGAATTACAAGCTTCCCTACTACACCATGTCCCCCACCTATTCGGTCTGCAAAAACCACGGATATCTTTCGGGCGAGCAGAAAAAGTGCCCCATTTGCGGAGAAACCACCGAGATATACAGCCGTATTACCGGATACTATCGTCCGGTTCAAAACTGGAACGACGGCAAGACCCAGGAATATAAAGACCGCAAGGTTTACAACATCGGTACTTCCAAGCTGACCCACAACGGCGTTATCGGCGGAGAAAACACCAAGGAAGTTTGCGAGACGGTTATCGAGACCATGCCCGAAGGTGAAGGTCTTAAGGACGGCAACCTGCTCTTTGTGACCGCCACCTGCCCTAACTGCAAAATAGCCTGTGCCACTCTCGACAAGGCCGGCGTTGAATATACCAAGATATATGCCAACGAACAGCCCGATTTTGCAAAAGAGCTGGGTGTCAAACAGGCTCCCACTCTTGTTGTGGTAAAGGACGGACAGACCGAGAAATTCTCGGGTGTTTCGGACATTAAAAAGCATCTCAGCTGACAAACCGAGTAATCTACCAACTTGAATTTCAGGTGTAAAGAATGTATGACATTATAATCATCGGCGGCGGCCCTGCGGGGCTGACCGCCGCTATATATGGAAAAAGAGCCGGAAAGTCGGTTCTTGTTATCGAAAAAGAAACCTTTGGCGGGCAGATAACCTTTTCCCCAAAGGTTGAAAATATTCCCGGATTTATGCCTCTTTCGGGCAATGAATTTGCCGAAAAGCTGGTTGAACAGGCCTTGTCTCTCGGTGCCGATGTGGAAATGACAAAGGCCGAAAAAATCAAAAACGGTAAGATTAAAACCGTCGTCACCGAGGACGGAGATTTTGAAGGCAAGGCGGTCATAATTGCCTCGGGCGCAAAGCACAGACTTTTGGGAGCAAAGGGCGAGCAAAATTTCATCGGAGAGGGCATTTCCTTTTGCGCCGTGTGCGACGGAGCTTTTTACAAGGGGCAGGAGGTGGCCGTTATCGGCGGCGGAAATTCCGCTTTGCAGGAGGCGCTGCTGCTCAGCGACCTTTGCAAAAAGGTGACGGTCGTGCAAAATCTCGATTTTCTGACCGGCGAGCAGGCTCTTATAGACCAGCTTGACGTCAGGGAAAATATCGAGGTAATAACCGGCACGGTGGTCGAAAGCTTCGACGGACAGGACGAGCTGTCGGCAATAACCATTAAACGCCTTAAAGACGGAAAAACCTCTTCTCTTTCGGTAAACGGTGTATTTCTGGCTGTGGGTCTTGAACCGCAGAATCAGCCTTTCGGCACTCTTGCGGGGCTTGACGAGCGGGGATACATCATTTCCGACGAGCACTGCAAAACCAAGACCGACGGCATTTTTACGGCCGGAGACTGCCGCACAAAAAAGATAAGGCAGGTCACTACCGCCGCCGCCGACGGAAGCATCGCCGCCCTTGCAGCCTGCGAATATATAGATAACCTTTAATCTCTATTTCTGCGTATACCAATCCCGCCCTTCCCGAGCACTCGGGAAGGGCGGGATTTTGCTGCATCAGCGGCCAAAAATATGTTTAAGTATAAAGCATATGTTATACTATATTGTGGCCTGCAAAAAGCTTTGTCACAGGCTGTCGGTTTGCATTACGCGTCTTCCGCAAGCGCCCTTGTTCTGCCGAATTTATCCTATCTCGCCCACGATCTGATACTTCTGCGAATAGGCCTTATAATCCTCCTTAAACTGCTCGCTTTGGTGGCGGAGAGCGTGGAGGGTCTCATGGACATTGAGGTTGTGCACCGCCTTGTCGATTATACAGACGGCCACATTTGAGCAATGATCTGACACCCTTTCGAGATTGGTTATAATGTCGGAAAGTACGAATCCCGCCTCGGGGCTGCAATCTCCGCGTCTCATTCTCATAATATGGCGGGTCCTGACCTCCTCTTTTATGGCATCGATAACCTGCTCTAAAGGCTCGATCTTTTTGGCGGCGCTGCTGTCGCCCTTTACAAAGGCATTTACGGTCAGTCCCGTTATCTCATTGACGGCGTTTATCATAACCGAAAGGTCGCTTTGCGCCTCTTTTGAAAAGGTCAGCTTTTTGTCGCTCAGTTCCTCGGCCGATTCGAGAATGTTAACAGCGTGATCGCCTATGCGCTCAAAATCTCCTATAACCTTTAAAAGGGCTGTGGCCTCCTCGCTGTCTGAATCGGAAAGGGCTTTTGAGGACAGCTTTATAAGATAGGTTCCGCAAATATCCTCGTATTTATCGGTTTTTTGTTCTAACTTTTTAACATTCTGTGCAAGCTCGGGAGAAAAATCTTTCAAGGCCTCGGTTGAAAGGGACAAGGCCTTTATCGCCTTTCTGCCCATATCGGCAGTCACTCTTTTACACTGCTCAAGAGCAAGGGGCGGAGTGGAAAGAAGTCTCTCGTCCAGTTTTTCGTCCTTTTCCTTTTGCTCGTTGTCCTTTATGACGGTCAGCGCCAGCCGTTCGAGCAGCGACGACAGCGGCATAAGGATTATAACGCAAAGTATGTTGAAGGTTGAATGGGCAACCGCAATTCCCATGGTGGTGGCCGCCTGGCCCAAAATTGCGGGATGTGCAAGAGCACTCACAAGTGAAAATGCCGATAACCAAACCGCCGTTCCGATAACATTAAAGGAAAGATGGACAAAGGCGGCTCGCTTGGCGCTTTTGTTGGCGCCGATTGACGAGAGGATGGCGGTTATACATGTGCCGATATTTTGTCCCATAACAATGGGGATGGCGGAGGCATAGGTTATCTGGCCGGTCATTGCGAGCGCCTGTAAAATACCTACCGATGCAGAGGAGGACTGAATGACAGCCGTTAAAAGCGCCCCTGCAAGCACTCCCAAGACAGGATTGGAAAAGGCCATAAAAAGCTGACGGAAGGCAGGTACCTCGGAAAGGCCCGAAACGGCCGAGGTCATGGTCTCCATTCCGTACATAAGGGTTGCAAACCCGAGGAATATCATTCCGGTATCTTTCTTTTTGTCGCTTTTTGCAAACATAAAAAGAACTATTCCCACAAGGGCAAGCAAGGGAGTAAAGGAAGAGGGCTTGAGCATTTTTATCCACACATTATCGCTGCTTATGCCTGCAAGGGAAAGTATCCAGCTGGTCACGGTGGTGCCCACATTGGCGCCCATAATTACATTTATAGCTTGTTTTAAGGTCATAAGGCCCGAGTTTACAAAACCTACGACCATAACCGTTGTGGCCGACGAACTTTGTATTACCGAGGTCACTCCGCAGCCGGTTAAAAATCCCGCCAGCTTTCCGGTGGTCATTTTCCCGAGGATGGTGCGAAGTCCGCCTCCCGCTCTTTTTTCAAGAGCCTGTCCCATAAGACTCATTCCGAACAGAAATAGACATAGGCCACCTACCATGGTCAACGCGCTGAAAATATCCATAAATTCCCTCCGCTTACATTTGGCTGTATTTTTGCCCTTTTTGTTTTCACATCATTTTAACATTTTTGATTTTATCAAAACAATGCAAAATCGGTTATCAAGGTTTTGTAAAATCGATGTAAAATAGGCGGGCTTTTACGGGAAAAAACAACGGTTTTCGGCAAGAAAAGTTTTAATTCTGTTAAATCGGATCCGTTTGCACAATTGAGAAAAGAAGAAATCCGGCATTTCCTTTTGAAAGCAAAAAATCCCCGAAAGACGACGGTTAAATCATCTTTCGGGGATATTTAATCAAATTAAATGAGCATTAAAACAAACGGGCAAAGATGGTTTTTCCTTTGCCTTATTTATTTTTTGACAATGAATAGGGAAGCTCATTTTCGGCGTATTCGGAAGAAACGGGCTTTGATGACATTTTGAAAACAAGCTCGCCGCCGGCCTTGATGTCGCCGTGGCTTACAAAGGTTTTATGATATTCCCTGCCGTCGAGAAGCATTTTGCTTACATAGACATTTTCGTCGCTGTTGCCTTCGGCCTTAATGACAAAATCCTTGCCGCTGTCGGTGTGGATGACAGCCGAGCTGACGGTTGGCGATCCGACAACATATTCGGCAACTGACGGGCAAACAGGATAAAATCCGAGGGCCGAGAAAACATACCAGCCGCTTGTGCTGCCGTTGTCCTCGTCGCCGGGGTATCCTCTGTATCCCGAGTTAAACAGCTCCTTACAGGCTTTTCTGACCCAGTAGGCCGTTTTTTCGGGAGCACCCATATAGGAATAGATATAGGGAATGTGGAAGCTGGGCTGATTTGAAAGGGCGCACTGGCCGAAATCCACCGAAGCCATTTCACTCATTTCGTGGATTAGACCGCCGTATCCGCAACCGTTGAAAAGGGGCGGAGTATCAAACAGCTTGTCCATTTTTTCGATCATCTTATCTTTACCGCCCATCATTTCCGCAAGACCTGCAAAATCGTGAAACACAGCGAAGGAATTCTGCCAGGGGCCGCCCTCGGTATAATCTCCGCCCCAGTCGAACTGGGTCCAGTCGTCCCGTTCGTTTCCGTCCTTATCCCTTGAAAGCATAAAGGTCTTTTCGGTGTTGAAGATGTTGCGGTAGTAAAGGCTGCGTCCGTAAAACTCCTTTGCAAGGTCGTCTTTACCGAGATGTTCGGCAATTTTCGCAATGGAAAAATCGCCGTAGGCATAGTCCTGGGTCTTGTTGACGCTTTCCCTATGGTCTCTTGTAACATAGTGGTATTTGATATAGTCGGCAATGCCCTCGCGGCCGTATTTAGGCTCGGGACTTTCGGTTGTTGCGTGGCGGAGCATTGATTCAAGCATAAGCTCGATTGTCGCCTTGTCGGTAACAACGCCCTTTTCCACCGCATCGGCAAAAAGATTGTCGATAGATGTGCCGGGCATACAGTCCACCGCACCGGGATCCATCCATCTGGGCAGCCAGCCCGATTCCTTATAAAAATTAAGGAAGCCGTCGCACATATCGCGGTATTCATCCGAAGCGATTATGGAATAAAGGGGATAAACGGTTTTATATGTATCCCAAAAGCCGTTGTCGCTGTAAAGGGGACCGTCGTAGATCTTGCCGTCGGCAGGGCTGTAATGCTTTTGCGCGTCGTTTTTATCATATTCGCACATATTTCTCGGGAAGAGAAACATTCTGTAAAGGCAGCTGTAAAAGGTCTTTTTGACCTCTTCTTCGGCCTTGATCTCTATTCTGTGAAGAATTTCTTCCCATTTTTCGATTGCCGCAGATTTAACATCGTCGTAGGTCTTTCCGTCAAGCTCTTTCAGGTTTTGTCTGGCCTGCTCGGTGCTTATAAAGGATGTGGCGATTCTCATTTCAAAATCGTCCGGAGCACCGCAAAGGGCAATGTCGGCAAAAATATTGTCGGCAAAAGCTTCCTTTACCGCATCGAGCCTTTGACCATGGTGGGTATAAAAGGCTGTATTTTCAACATCGATTTTTTTATCGAAGGAGATTGCAAAATAAATTCCGAAATTCTCGGGCACCTCGTTAAAATGGTTGCACACCTTTCCGGTAACAATTCCATCGTCGTTTACCGAAATTTCGGCTCCGCAAAAAAGCTTTAAAAGCATACTTCTGCCGCCGTGTGCATCGTAATAATGCACCTTGACAGTTGCCGAGCGCTGTGCCGGCGTAAGGCTCACCTTTGCCCGCTGAATCTGAAAATCCACATTTATCTCGTGAGGATTCATCTCGGTTTTTTCGGGCACAAAGGAGCTGGGACTGCAAATGCCCGCTTTGGAGCTTTCACTTCTCGGCATAAAGGTGAGAAATCCGTAATCCCCAAGCCAGCGGTTGGAGCAATGGGTCAGCCTGATGCCGGTTGTGACCCTATCGGTAGCATTGAAAATTTCAAGAGGATTGTGTCCTCTCGTTTCGACCAAAAAGTTGTTCATACCGAAGGGCAGCGAGGTCATGGGCAGGGTATTTCCGTTGGAAAAAAGAGGGGTGGTGTCGGTTCCCATACGGATATTTACATAATCGAGAAATTTCATAGTATCTTCCTATCGCAAAAAATCAGTCAAGGACGGCCGCAAGCAAATGCCCAACGGCCGTCCCGTTTAATATAGTTTTTTCGATCAAGCAGCAGATGTTCGGTCACCTGTTTGCTTACCGATGCAGTTATTATTTTCCGAGATAAAGGGTTACGATCTTCTTTTTGCCAACCTTAAAGGTGTTGGTGTTGAAAGCAATAAACTCGCGGGGAATCTCGGTCATATCGGTCATAAAGATCTTTCCGTCAAACTTGACGACAGCCTCGGTCTCCTTCTCTGACAGGTTGACAAAACGTACAACCAGACCGCTTCCGTCCTCGCTGCGCTTAAAGGCGGTCACCTGGATTCCGTCGCCCTCCACCTGAACGGCGGGAACATTGGAAGGAATGGCAGCCTTGGGATAAGCATCGGGCAGGTAGAAGAACTCGTGCAGCTCACTGTCCTGAACGCAGGGACGGCCGCCCTCGAATTTTCTGGTGTCGCAGGAGGTGTGGCAAACGCTTACGGGAGCGCGGAAACGCTGTACAAGCTGGGGAATCTTAGCCGAGAAAATATCTCCCTCAAAGGGGCAAAGGGCCATTTCGCCCTCGATAAGACGGATGCACTGGTTGCCGGGCACTCTCCAGGTCTCGGTCACACTCTCGGAAATGAGACCGGTGGCGCGGAGAATGGAGAAGGCAAGCTTGCTCTTTTCCATATGCTCATATTCGTGAGCTCCGTTGGTAAACACCGCAAAGCCCTTGCCGTTTTCGTCAATGCTTGCGAAGGAGGTGTTGGGCAGCACCTTGCTGTATGTTTCGATGTAATGGGCTTCCTCGCCGTGGGTAACTACATCGTAGGGAATGTCTGCGGTGGAAACATCGTTCCTTGCGTCGGTGGAAACGATAACTCTTGTGCGGTGGCTCTTGGACTTGTTGTCGATGGCATATTTCACGCCGACGAATTTCTCATCCTTGCGGAGAATGATCTCAAGGCTTGCTTTGGAAACAAGCTTTTCGTCGGTGCGTTTTTCTGCCTTCTTGTCGTAATCGGCGGGCAGAAGCAGGTCGTAGCTGACCTTAATGCGGCTGACATACTCGTTTTTCTCAAGAACCTCGACCGATGTTGCCATTCCGTCGGACAAAATGGGGTTGTCGTTCTTTCCGCTGACGAAAACATAGGACTCGCCTGCGTCGGCAACATCCTCAAATTTAAGAACATCGTCGATAACGCGGCCGCTTGCCTTTTCGGTAAGGGTGATCCTGCCCTTTTCGTCAACGGCAACCCTGAAGTACTCGTTTTCGATCTCGGGGCAGTCGCAGCACTTTGCGGGAGTGATCTCCACATCTCCGTCGATCTTTTTTACAAGGAAGCTCTTGAAGGAGAAGGGAGTGATCTTGCCGGTCTTCATATAAATGTCGTACTTGGTGACATCTATGGTTCCTGGAAGGTTGATGGGGCTGAAAACATCGATATGATCGTCGTATTTTCTTGTGGCGATAAAGTCGATCTTATTACCCTGCTCGTCAAATATTTCGAAGTTGTTGACCTCGTCGCCGCGGATAAAGGTAAGCTCGGCATAGGTCGTTCCGTCGAAATCCGAAGAAAGGGTGTTAGCAACGGTAATAACGTAATCGTCGAGAGATGCTTCTCTGAGCACCTTGCTGTGGTTTGCGGCGGCGATCATTCCGCGGCGGAGAAGGTCGTTGCCGTATTCGAAAATTTCCGAATAACGGTTTTCCATATGGTAATGGACCTCGTCGCGGCTGCATCCGCAGCTGGAATCGTGAGGATGATTGCGGAGCAGATTCTTCCAGGTGTATATCAGGCGGTCATAGGGATAGAATCCTTCCATACCGTCCTTTTCAAGCATTGTGTAAAGAGGCTCGAGCACATTTTCGAGCAGGGTCTGAGCCTTGACGTTGGCTACCTTGAGATAATGGCGGGAGGAGAAGGTTCCCTTGAGGATTTCCCAGTCGTGGCCGCTTCTGAGCTCGTTTTCGTGTACGGGCAGCTTGATGTCGTTTTCCTTAACGAACTTATCGACCGCCTTAACATAATCGTCCATATTGTACTGCATAATGGCTTCGTCCTCGGGCAGCTTTTTCTGGACCTCGTGAAGAATGGGGAGCAGATCGGCCTGAGGCTCGAGGTGGTCAACGCCGTTCATGAGCAGAAGATAGGGGGTAAAGGTAAACTCGTTGTCGAAGCAGGCAGCAATGCTTTCAACATATTTATAGGCCTTGTCGATGTCGGCAGAAAAACGCTGGGCATTGTTGTACCAGTGGCGCAGATGTATGGCAAGAGCCTCGGTTCCGTCGGCGCCCTTCCAGATAAACTCGGTGGGAGAGGGTTTGCGCTGCACCTTGCCCTCGGCGTCGCGGTAATACTCGCTGAATCCTCTTCCGAAAATGAAATTGTGGATTCCGAAATTATCTAGAATCTGGGGAAGCTGAGAAATGTTGCCGAACTGGTCGGGCGCATAACCGATTCCGCCGCTTGCACCAAACTCGGTGGTCAGCTTTTTACCTTCGATAAGGTTTCTGACGGTCGACTCGCCGCTGGTGAGATAAAAGTCATTCTGGAGATACCAGGGTCCGACAATTATACGGCGGTTTTTGATGTGCTGCATAAGGACGGCCTTTTTCTCGGGACGGACGGCCAGATAATCCTCAAGCACAACGGTCTGTGCGTCCATATGGAATACATAATCGGGATTTTTTTCGAGAATGATGAGCAGTCTGTCGAACAGGTCGGTCAGACGGTTGCGGAAAAGCTCAAGAGGCTGATACCATTCTCTGTCCCAATGGGTGTGTGAAATAACACAAAAAACTTTTTTCATTAAAAAACAACTCCTTACGGAAAACTGTACAATTAAGAGGCATTCCCTCTCGTGATAGTACCATATTAAGGTGTTAAAGTCAATAAAAAACCTTGTTTTTGACTTGTTTTTTTGCTTTCTTTACACGGCGGAAAAAATATGATAGAATGTATTTATGAAAATCAAAGAATTTATTTTAAAAGTTTTCTTTCCGCCCCGCTGTGTGGGGTGTAATACAGTGACCGAAAACGGCGCCGACCTTTGCGAGAATTGCCGTGAGCTTCTTTGCGAAACGGCAATAGATCAGCAAAACGCCTGCCGTCTTTGCGGTCTGCCCAAAAAGCTTTGCACCTGCAAAAAACACACAAGGGAATTTGACGCCATCGTTTCGCCCTTTATATATGACGGAATTATCAGAAACGCCGTAAAAGAACTGAAAATTCACGCCAACAGCCAACCGGTGGATTTTTTCGCCCGTCATATTGCAAGCGCGGTTATAAAGGCGGGCTTTGAAAACATCGACGCCGTCACCGCCGTTCCCACCACCAAAAAGGAATTTAAATCCCGCGGATACAGTCCCGCAAAGCTCATCGCCGTCTCGGTAGCCGAAAAGCTCGGGATTCCCTTTGACGGCAGCCTTATACGAAAGGTTTATGAGACCCGCCCGCAAAAAGAACTGCCGAAATTTATGAGGCGAGGCAACATCTTCGGCGTTTTTGAAGCCGACAAAGAAACGGCCGAAAACAAGATAATACTTATAATTGATGATGTTACCACCACCGGCAGCACCCTTAATGAATGTGCCAAAATGCTGAACTTTGCCGGTGCATTCAAGGTTTATTGCGCCGTTGCCGCCAAAACCGTTTTAAAGCCCAAAGAGCAGGATAAAAAGCAAGCGGAAAAGAAACAAAAAGCCAACCGCCGCAAGGATGCAGATTCAAAAACAGACATTGAAAAATCCGATCAAAACAGCAAGCAGTCGGAACAATATGATGACGGCAGTTTGGAGAATGTCCAAAGTGATGAATACGACGAGCACGGCAAGCATGACGATTATGATGATTATGACGATCTTGAGGATTATGAATACAGTCCCGAGGAGCTTGAATACATAAAGCAGCAATCGAATCTCGACCGTGTGGACATCGAAAGCATTGCCGATAATGTGCAAAATGAGTATGATAACACTGAGAGCGTTCCAAACGGATTTGAAGATACCGAAGGCGACGGTCGGCGCGGCTTTGAAGCAATTCTTAACAGCGATGAAGCCTTAACAATAACGTCAAAGGAAAAACGTTAAAATTAAAGTGATTCAGGAAAAACAAATGGGAAAGGGATGAACAAATTGTCCGAAATACTTGCCCCTGCGGGCGGAAAAGAACAGCTTATTGCCGCCGTGCGCTCGGGAGCCGACGCGGTATATTTCGGCGCAAAGAGCTTTAACGCCAGAAGAAACGCGCAGAATTTCGATTCCCTTTCCGACACCGTGCGATACTGCCACGAGCGGGGCGTCGCCGCCCACATAACGGTAAACACACTTTTTTGCGACGACGAAAGGGAAGAACTTATCGCCCTTGCGAAGGAAATCGCAAAAGCGGGAGCCGACGCCGTTATCGTTCAGGATCTCGGTGCGGCAAAAATTTTTAAGCAGTGCGTTCCGGGTCTCCCCCTTCACGCCTCCACCCAGATTGCAGTGCACGACATCAACGGCGTAAAGCAGCTTGAGCAGATGGGTTTTTCAAGGGTGGTTCTCTCCAGAGAACTGTCCATTAAAGAAATTGAGTATATTGCAAAAAGCACCTCTCTTGAGGTGGAGGTGTTTATACACGGCGCTCTTTGTATGTCGGTATCGGGCTGCTGCTATCTTTCGTCCATGCTCGGCGGAAGAAGCGGAAACCGCGGCCTTTGCGCCCAGCCCTGTCGTCTCGATTTTAAATCGGGGGATCGGCATTTTGCCCTGTCCCTTAAAGATATGTGCCACATAGAGCACATCAAAGGGCTGGAACAGGCAGGTGTACGCTCCTTTAAAATAGAAGGACGAATGAAGCGGCCGGAATATGCGGCGGCGGCGGTAAACGCCTGCATTGCCGCAAGAAACGGTCAAAAGCCCGATTTAGAAACCCTCAGAAAGGTTTTTTCCCGCAGCGGATTTACAGAAGGATATCTGTTAGGGAAAAGAGATCTTGATATGTTCGGCTACCGCACAAAAGACGATGTGGTTTCGGCCGACAGCGTTTTTTCAAAACTCAGTACCCTTTATAAAAACGAGTACAAACGTATTCCCCTTTGTGCAAAGCTTTTTGCCAAAGAAAACGAGCCTTGCTCCCTTATTGTCACTTCCGACAAGGGTACGGTGACGGTTTCGGGGGACGTTCCGCAAAAGGCGGTCAACCGACCGCTAAGCCTTGAAACGGCGCAAAAACAGATCTCAAAAACCGGCGGAACCCCGTTTTTTATAAAAGATTTTTCCCTTTGCGCCGATGATGACATCATGCTTTCTCTTCCCTCTTTAAACGCACTGAGAAGAGAGGCTCTCGAAAAACAAACCGAGCTTTACGGCGCACCCGCTTCCCTTGATTTCATCGAGCATTCTACCCATTACCCTACCCACAAATGCGGCGATTTAAAGTACATCGTCCGAGCCGAAAGCTTTGATCAGATAAGCGGTATTAAAACCGCCGAGAATTACATTCTGCCCATAGATGAAATCCTCAAAAATTCCGAAAAAGCCGAAGATTTCGGAGAGTTCCTTTTTTGCGAACTTCCCGCCCTTATGTTTGATTATAAGGATATAGATACAAAGCTTGAAGACATTAAAAACCTCGGCATAACCACCCTTTCGGTCGAAAACATCGGTGGGATACATCTTGCAAAAAAGCACGGTTTTGAGATACACTGCGGTCACGGGCTTAATGTGCTCAATTCCGATTCTCTCGCCGCACTTGATGACTTGGGCGTGCAGTCGGCCACCCTTTCATTTGAGCTTTCGGCCAAAAAAATTTCCGGCCTTTCGGGCGAGCTTAAAAGGGGTATAATCGGATACGGATATCTTCCCCTTATGCGGTTTCGCAATTGCCCCGCAAAGGGGCAAAATGGGTGCCTTAGCTGCACCGGGCAAAAAAGTCTCACCGATCGCAGGGGCATAGATTTTCCGCTGCTTTGCTCAGGCAGGCGATATTCCACGCTGCTCAATTCCCGTCCCCTCGTTCTCTCGGACAAAAGCATTTCGGGAATAGATTTTATGACCCTTTACTTTACTGCCGAATCGGCCGAAAAATGCAAACAAATTTTTGACGCATATAAAAAATCTTCCGTTCTTCCCGGTGAAAAGACCGGCGGACTTTATTTCAGGGAGCTGTTATGATGAAAAAAACCGAGCTTCTGGCTCCGGCCGGAGATATGGAAACACTTAAAACCGCCCTGCGTTTCGGCGCCGACGCGGTATATATCGGCGGGCCGTTTATGCAGCTGCGGGCCGAGGTTTCCGGCTTTTCCGAGGATGAAATAAAAGAGGCTGTTAAGTATACCCACTCTTTTGGTAAAAAGCTTTATGTAACGGTCAATTCCTTTGCCAAAAACGAAGAAATTGAGCCTTTGGGCAGATACGCCAAACGGCTTTATGAGGCAGGGGTCGATGCAGTCATCGTTTCCGACATCGGTGCCCTTTGCGCCATAAGAAACGCCGCCGAAAATCTTGAAATACACATAAGCACCCAGGCCAACTGCCAAAACTACGCCTCGGCCCTTGCCTATTACAAAATTGGAGCAAAGCGCGTGGTAACGGCAAGAGAAATGACCCTTTCGGAAATTGCCGAAATGAGAAAAAAGCTGCCCGACGATATGGAAATCGAGGCCTTTGCGCACGGGGCAATGTGTATGTCCTATTCCGGCCGATGCTTTTTAAGTCCATACCTTTCGGGACGAAGCGGCAACAGGGGTGAATGCACTCAGCCCTGCCGCTGGAGCTACCACATAACCGAAATGAAACGGCCGGGAGAATTTTTTCAGATTGAGGAAACAGAGGGCGGCACAAACATTTTAAGCTCCAGAGATATGAACTGTATGGACATAATTGACGATATGATAGCGGCTGGAATTACCTCCTTCAAAATTGAGGGAAGAATGAAAACCCCCTATTATGTGGCGACGGTGGTCTCGGCATATCGCAAAAGACTGGACGGCTGCACCGATCTTACAGTCCTTAATCACGAGCTTGACTGCATAAGCCACCGCCCCTACTGCACGGGATTTTATCTCGGACAGCTGAAAAAATACCGTCCCGATGAACAGGTACCGTATATAAGCGAATGCACCTTTGCCGGAACGGTCAAGGCCTGTGAAAACGGCATTCTGACGGTGGAGCAGCGAGGAAAATTCTCGGTTGGCGACACTTTGGAGATAGTCTCTCCCGATGTTTTCGGCAAAAGCTTTAAGGTAGAGGAAATTATAAATTCCGAAGGAAAATCGGTTCAAAGCGCACCCCACGCCCAGGAAACGGTCAAAATTCCCTGTCCCTTTAAGTTGTCTCAGGGCGATATTCTAAGGGTTCCCAAAAAATGATTTTAAAAAGCCGATTCGGAAGATTTCCAAATCGGCTTTAACTTTATTTTACGACCTTTATTCCGTCGGTATCAAGCTTGAATCCTGAAATTTTCTCGTCGCAATTGTCAATTATGGCAGAGGCTATCTTGTCCTCCACCTTTCTTCTTACGGCGTTTCTCAGGTCTCTCGCCCCTCTCGTTCCGCCAAAAGCCTCCTTTGCAAGAGACTTTTGCACCTCATCGTCCCATTCAAAGGAATATCCTTTTTCGGCAAGAGGCTCTTTAAGTTCTGAAAGCATCAGCCCGGCGATTTTTTCAAAATCCTCAAGTGCAAGGGGATTAAAGCAGACCACCTCGTCCACCCTTCCGATGAACTCGGGGCGAAGGAAACTTTTAAGCGCCTTCATGGTCTTGTCTGCCGACATCTGGCTGACGCTTTGGCCGAATCCCAGACTCGATCCTCCGGTCTGACTGCCGGCGTTGGTGGTCATTATAATGACGGTGTTTTCAAAGCTGACATTACGTCCGTGGGCGTCGGTTATGTGACCGTCGTCGAGAATTTGCAAGAGAATGTTCATAACGTCGGGATGGGCCTTTTCGATCTCGTCAAAAAGAATTACCGAATAAGGCTTTCTTCTGACCTTTTCGGTCAACTGCCCCGCCTCGTCATATCCCACATATCCGGGAGGCGATCCGATTATTCTCGACACCGAATGTTTTTCCATAAACTCAGACATATCGAGGCGTATGAGGGTCTCGGGGGTGTCGAAAAGCTCCTTTGAAAGCACCTTAACAAGCTCGGTCTTTCCCACTCCGGTGGGACCTGCGAAAATGAAGGAGGCCGGGCGCCTTCTTGTGCTTATCTGAACCCTTGAGCGGCGGACCGCTCTCGCCACCAGCTCCACCGCCTCGTCCTGGCCGATGATCTTTTCTTTAAGCCTCTGTTCAAGGCCTTTAAGCCGCTTTATGTCGCTTTGCTTTATCTTTGCGGCGGGAATTCCGGTCCAAAGCTCGATGACCTTTGCAAGATCGTCCTCGGTAACTCTGCTTTGCTTTACCTTTTCTTTCAACTCGTCCGATTCCTTTTGCCTTGCGGCAAGCTCGGTCTTAACCGTCGCAATGCGCTCAAAATCGGGGTTTTCGGTCTCGCTTTCAAGCTCCTCAAGTTCTTCACCGAGGGTATCCATATCCTTTTTAACAATCAAAAAGCGGTCGGCCGCCTTATTTCGAAGAGCGGCACAGGCGCAGGATTCATCCAAAAGGTCGATGGCCTTATCGGGCAAAAAGCGGTCGTTTATATAACGTTCGGAAAGGGTGACGGCCTGACGGATTATACCTTCCGAGAGGGTCACGCCGTGGTATTTTTCATAATATTCTTTAATTCCGGTCAGTACGGCCACGGTATCCTCAACCGAGGGCTCCTCGATCTTGACCGGCTGAAAACGGCGCTCGAGGGCGCTGTCCTTTTCAATGTGCTTGCGGTATTCATTGAAGGTTGTGGCGCCGATGACCTGCACCTCGCCTCTCGAAAGGGCGGGCTTTAAGATGTTGGCGGCGTTCATGGAGCCTTCGCTGTCTCCCGTTCCCACAAGGGAATGCACCTCGTCGATAAACAGTATGATGTTGCCTTCCCGCTTGACCTCATCAATAAGTCCCTTAATGCGGCTTTCAAACTGGCCTCTGAACTGTGTTCCGGCCACAAGGGCAGTCATATCAAGCAGGAATATCTCCTTGTCCATCAGCTTTGCAGGCACCTCTCCCGCGGCAATTTTCAGGGCAAGTCCCTCGGCAATGGCGGTTTTACCGACACCCGGCTCGCCGATAAGGCAGGGGTTGTTTTTTGTGCGGCGGCATAGTATCTGTATAACACGGTAAAGCTCTCTGTCGCGGCCTATAATGCGGTCGAGGCCGCCGTCTCTTGCCTTGCCGGTAAGGTCGGTGCAGTAAAGTCCCAGGTATTTGCGCTTTTTGGAGGGCTTTTTGTCCTTACCCTTTTTGCCCTTCTGATTTTCGCTTTTCTCTTCGATGTCGGTTTCGGGATCAGCAATATCCTCGTCTTTGGAATTATTATTGCCGCCGAAAAACTGGTTTATCATATTCGGAAAAGTGGCGGCGCCTCCTGCCTCAAAGCCGTCCTCTTCGGCAGCGTCGGGATTGTCGGGATCCATTCCGAACATATTCATCATTTCCTCGGTCATTGAATCGAGATCCTCGTCGGAAATGTTCATTTTGTTAAGCATATCGGTCACAGGACCGATGTTAAGCTCCCTGGCGCATTTAAGACAAAGCCCCTCGGGAGTGGATTTATCGCCCTCCATTCGGGTTATAAAAACCACGGCGGGGCGTTTTTTACATCTTGAACAAAGTGTGGGTTTCATTTAGCAGCTCCTTTGATTTTTTCGGTGTCAAGGTCATATTTCCCTTGTTTTATGGCTATAAAAATGACTGCGTACTGTATAAGAGCCGCAACCATAAGCGTGCAGCATATTCCCGCCATTATCCAAAGAACCGTTTCGGAAAGCAGCGGGCTGTTTTTTGAAACAAAACCGATAACATCGGTCAGCATAACCGTAAATACCGTTATATAGAGTGAGGCGGTTGCAAGCTTGCCGAAAAGCTTTGCCTGGCAGGGTCTCGCGCCCGAGCCGAAAAGGGCCAGCGCACCCACAAGCATTATAAGTTCCTTTGACGCAAGCACAATAAGCATTACCCTCAGCGGGACATGGTGAACGGCCAGAAGAAAGACGATGGCCACCATGGTCAGCTTGTCGGCAATGGGATCAAGAATTTTGCCGAGATCCGACACCTGATTAAATGTGCGGGCTATAAATCCGTCCAGCATATCCGAGATTCCCGAAAGAAGCACCAGCACGGTAGCAGTCAGCACATACTTTTTTAGATAGAAATAAACAATAAAGGGAACGAGAATAATTCGTATGGCCGAAAGTACATTCGGCACGGTAAATATTTTTTTATTCATATATCCTCCGTTTAACTTCCCGAAAAGATTTTAGCGACCGCCTCGGGCACCGAAGAGGTCATAAGTCTGTATGAATAGGAAAGGTTGAGATTTTCGGCCGTAAGACCGCAAAATCCGTTTGGCAAAGCCACTGTAAGGGTCTTTACGAGCATAACAAAGAGGTATACAATGACAAGCCCTTCTATAAAGCCCAGCGTTCCGCCGAGTCCCTTGTCGACACCTCTCAGCGGCGTGGCCTTAAACACCCTGCGTGCAGCCTTTGAAAGTATCCAAACAAGTATCAGAAATATGGTGGCAAGCAAAAGTGTCATAACCGTTTTTATAAGCGACATAAGGGGCGGTTTGACCACGTTTGTGATTATGTTTTGTTTGATTTTTTCGGCTGTCTCTCCCGACACGGCATTTTTAACATCCTCATCGGTTATGCCAAAGGTTTTAAAAAGCCTTGCGACCGCACCGTTTTCATCAACAAGTATCTCGGCCGCCTTATCTGAGACGCTTATGGGATTGTCTGATGCCGAGGCTACCGCATTATCTACTTCTACCTGTATCTTTTTCTCGAACAAAGCATTATATGCAAGCTCTGCCGCAGGAGCCGAGAGAGACAGCGCAAGCAGCACGGCAACCACCGTTCCGATGCAGGACACCGCCATGGAAGCGAGGCCTTTTTTTGCTCCGTTTATTATTATGAGTACGAGTATGGCAAGGGAAATCAAATCAAAAACAATATTCATCGGCTACACCTTTCTCCATTCGACGCGGGATGTTCCGAGCACTGCCGTGCCTGCTCCCGACGAGGCTATCTGACGGGCATCCGCTCCGGCATCAAGGAATTTTTGCTGTCCTCCCTTGCCGTCGAAGGAAATGACTTTTTCGTTTGAAAGCACCACCGCTTTATTCCCCGCAAGGGAAAGGGATATGGCCTGAGCACCTATGTCGGCGGTGTAAATCCGGGTAAGCTTTTTATCAAACAGCATAAGCTGATTATTTGCCGAATCATTATATTTTTCGACCGTTACGGCCACGGCCGACGAGCTTTGAGCAAAGCAGGAAACCTTTGCCGATTTAAGGTCAAAATCGGTTCTAACCCCCCCGGTGCTTATGGATGTCAGCATACTTTCGAAAACTCCCACCAGTGTATCTCCCTTAAAGTCGATGGAAACCACCGTGTGATTTTCAAAGCTGTTATCGCATATGACAGTACCATCGTTTGTACGGAAGATGAGAATGCTCGACACCATTTTGCCGTTCTGCCCGCTGAGCGTTCCGACACCCATATATCTGCCGTCGCTCGAAAGAGCCAGAGCAACTACCTGCCTGTCGGAGGAATGCCACTGCATTTTCTGTCTGCCCTTTTTGTCAAAGGCGGTGACATCGCAGACATAATCTCCCGACCGGGTGGCCAGCGCAAAGGCGCCGTTGTCGGCAATGGATGCCGTTACAATGTCGTTTTGTGCGGTGGAATCAATAAATGTACCACCGCGTTTTTCTATTTTATATCCCTTTCCTCCCCTGTCGTAAACGAGGGTACGGTATCCCGAGGTGCTTATGGCGGGGTTGGAATATCCGTGAGGGCGGTTGTATATCTGTTTTCCGTTGGCTTTATAAAGCATAAGGGTAGATTGGCAAAGCACGGCAATGTCGCTTCCGACGGTTGAGATATTTTTCCCCACCGCCGAGGATATTTCAAGAGGGAAGCCCTCACCGGTTGCAGAAAAGCCTGCAAAGAATTCTCCCGTAGCATCAATAAGGCCTACCGGAATGGCAAGATTTGCGGCAATAAACACGGCGAGAAGCACTGCTGCCGTGGCGATAAGCCTTTTAAACCTTCCTATTTTCTTGAGCTTTCCGCCCATTATGACCTTCATCTTTTTGCCGTTTACGGTAACCGCCGTTTTAGGAAATGCTTTGCCGTTTTTTTCTTCATTGGCGGATTTTTTCTTCCGGCCGAAAAACGATGCTGCGCCTGCAGAGTTTTTCTTTTTTGAAGTCATTACCGCATCGGCTGTTTTTTCGTTGCTTTTTCCGGTGCCTTTACCCTTTTGCAGTTCTGCATTTTGCGCTCTGCCCGCTTTTACGGCACTTTTTACGTCGTTGCTTTTAACAGCACTGTTTTTTGCGGCATCGGTCTTAACGCCGCCGTTTTTTTCGTCGTCAGTTTGACCGTCTGTTCTCTGCACTGTTTCCTTTTGCTTTGCGTGAGCGGCCCTTTGCTGCTTTTTTGCTCCGCTTTTTTTCATTATGTTATATATAGCACCGCCGTTTTTCCTTGGAATGCGGTCGTTTTTCTGCGCCTTTTGTGTGTGGTTTGTTTGCTCGCTTTTTTCGATCGTTTCCGATCCGTCTGCTCTGTTTTCATTTGCGGCAGTTTTGTCGAAAACCGTCGTTTCGGGGACGCTGTTTTTAAATTCGTAAGGTATGTTTATAACCCGATAATCGGGCTTTTTTGAATTGTTATTATTCATTATCCTCTTCCCCATAGAATATTTCGTTCAGGTAAAGGCCCTCTGCCGGTGCGGTAGGCCCCGCAAGGGAGCGATCCCTTCGGCTGATTATGTCGGCTATGCCGTCAGGGTCGATTTTTCCCTCGCACACCCTGATAAGCGTTCCGATCATTATCCTTACCATATTATAAAGAAATCCGTCGGCCGACACGGTAAAGATGATCTTGTCACCCTGCCTTTCGACCCGGGCGCTGTAAACCGTGCGGATTTTGTCGCCCTCCTTCGCCCCTGCCGAGCAGAAGGCGGAAAAGTCGTGCTTTCCGAGAAAGCTCTTTGCGGCTTTGTCCATCAGCTTTTCATCAAGAAAATGAGGATACTTACAGCTTCTGCCCTCCAAAAAAGGATCTCTTCGATAGGAATTGTATATTACATATTTATATTCCTTACCGGTGCAGGAATACCTGGCGTGAAAGTCTTCGGCAACATTTTCAAGAGCAAGCGCACCTATATCGAGCGGCAAAAAATGATTCAGTCCGCCGAGAATTTTCTCGGTATTAAGGGGCTTTTCACAGTCGAAGTGGCAGCAATACTTTTTTGCGTGCACACCGCTGTCGGTGCGGCTGCATCCCGAAAGGGCGGGACGAAATCCCAGCACATTTTCAAGAGCATCCTGCATTTCCTGCTGAACCGAGCGGGCGTTTTTTTGCACCTGCCATCCGTGGTAGGCCGTACCGATATAGCTGACGGTCAAAAGGTATCTCATAATATATGTCCTTTTATAAGGGAATATATTATTCCCTGACAATAGGCGTTGCAAAGAATTATGGCGGCAAGAAGCAGCGCAAAAACCGCCACAGAAAGATAATCGGCAAGGGAAGCCTTCATGATTTTCATTCTTGTTCTGCCATCGCCCCCGTGATAACAGCGGCACTCCATTGCATCGGCAAGCTCGGAAGCTCTTCTAAACGAGGAAATAAGCAGCGGAATAAGTATCGGCACAAGGGCCTTGACCCGCTTTATAAGTCCTCCGCTTTCGATATCGGCTCCTCTGGCCTTTTGGGCGCTCATTATCTTATCGGTCTCTTCGATAAGGGTGGGAATGAATCTCAGCGCAATGGTCATCATCATGGCAAGGGAATGAACATCCACCTTTATGGCCTTTAGGGGAGAAAAAAGCCGTTCTATTGCGTCGGTAAGCTCGGTGGGAGAGGTAGTGTAGGTAAGTATCGAGCTGCACATAATGAGTATACATATTCTCACTGACATATAAACGGCCGTTGTCACTCCGCCGGTGGTTATGGTTATCTTCCAGAAGGAAACGAGCGTGTCTCCCGAGGAAACATATAGGGCGTTTAACACCGATGTGATTATAATAATCGGTATAATGGGCTTGAGCGTCTTTATAAACATTTTAATCGGAATTTTTGTGGCCACTATGAACACCGCAAGGGCCGCTCCCGTAACCATAAGGGCAACGGCGTTTTGTGAAACGAATGTAAATACTATAAATGCCACGGTGAACACAAGCTTAAACCGGGGATCAAGCTTATGCACAATCGATTTTGCGGGATAAAACTGCCCGAAGGTGATGTCGTTAAGCATTGCTTTCCCCCCGCTCTCTTAAAAGTCTTGCTATTTCGTCGGCGGCGCCGTCGAGGGTATAAATTCCGTCCTTTACCGGAAAGCCCCGTTTTTTAAGCTCATAAAGTATATGTGTGACCTTAGGAACGCCCAGTCCCATGGAAATAAGCCTTTCGCTTTGGGAAAAGACCTCCTCGGGTGTGCCGAAAGCTTCGTTTTTTCCTTTATTCATAACAAAAACACGGTGGGAAAGACCTGCCACATCCTCCATATTGTGAGAGACGAAAATGACTGTTGCCCCGGTTTTTTTGTTGTATTTTCTTATCATATCAAGTATCATTGCCCGGCCGCTTGGATCAAGTCCTGCGGTAGGCTCGTCTAAAATGAGCACCTTTGGACGCATAGCTATAACTCCGGCAATGGCGGCGCGGCGTTTTTCCCCTCCCGAAAGGTCAAATGGAGATTTTTCAAGCAGCGTCCTTTTAAGTCCCACGAGGTCGGCGGCTTCAATAACACGATTTTTTATTTCGTCCTCGTCAAGTCCCATATTTCTCGGGCCGAAAGCGATATCCTTTGCCACCGTTTCGTCAAAGAGCTGATACTCGGGATACTGAAAAACCATTCCTATCTGAAAGCGGTATTTACGGGAGTTTTTAGGGTCGGCAAAAATATCCTCCCCCGATAAAAGCACCTTGCCGCTTTCCGGCTTTAAAAGTCCGCAAAGCATCTGTATAAGGGTGGATTTCCCCGAGCCGGTATGGCCGATTATTCCGATGATTTCACCTTGTTCTGCCGAAAAATCAACATCGGTGACCGCATCCTTGCGGAAAGGCGTTCCCTCTCCGTAAACAAAGCTTAATTTTTGCGCGCAAAGTATTGACAATGTTTTTCCTCTTTTACGAAAGTAATTTTGTAAGAGCCTCGACGGCTTGTTGTTCGTCAAGGGGATTTTCCGAAAGCTCAATGCCACGTTCGGCGAGCTTTTCGGTAAGTTTACAGGCCACCGGCAGCGTTAGGCCGGTTTTTCTTATGGTGTCCTTTTGTTTAAAGACATCGGCGGGACTGCCGTCGAGAAGTATCTTTCCCGATTCCATAACGATGCAGCGGTCGGTATGCACCGCCTCGTCCATATAGTGGGTTATCATTATAACCGTCATTCCCTGCTCCCTATTAAGGTGCTCGGCAATGGAGATTATCTTGCTTCGGCCTCTGGGATCAAGCATGGCGGTTGCCTCGTCGAGCACAAGGCACTCGGGATTCATGGCAAGTATTCCCGCAATGGCTATTCTCTGTTTCTGTCCGCCCGAAAGCTTTGTTGTGGCGTGGCGGCGATATTCGTACATTCCCACCGCCTTCAGCGATTTCTCCACACGGGAGACTATTTCCTCCCTCTCGACCCCTAAATTTTCGGGGCCGAAGGCCACATCCTCCTCCACAATGGTCGAAACGATCTGGTTATCGGGATTTTGGAAAACAAGGCCGACGGTTTTTCTGATTTCAAGCTGGTTTTTTTCGTCGGCGGTGGAAAGACCGTTTATCGTAACCGTTCCGCTGTCGGGCACGATCATTCCGTTAAGCAGTCTTGAAAGGGTGGACTTTCCCGAGCCGTTGTGCCCGAGAACGGCCACAAAGCTGCCCTTTTCGATCGAAAGGTCCAGATCCTTGAAAATATCTATCTTTTTATCGTCCTCAGAATCGCTGTAAGAGAAGGATACCCCCTCAAGCTTTATTATTTCACTCAAAGAATACCCTCCTTTGTCCAAACGGTGGTGGCTCCGCAGGGAAGCACCTGCCCGCTGGCCGTTACCGGCAGACCGATCTCGTCACATAAGACCTTTCCGCCGAATTTTTTAGTAAAAATCTCGTTCAACATATACCCGCACACACCGGCCGAAAAACCGGTGGTGT
This sequence comes from uncultured Oscillospiraceae bacterium, assembly GCA_905193225.1. Taxonomy (GTDB): domain Bacteria; phylum Bacillota; class Clostridia; order Oscillospirales; family Acutalibacteraceae; genus UMGS1484. The sequence continues at coordinate 81,814 of CAJJNV010000003.1, forward strand.
AGGAATTGAGCATTATAAAGCTGCTGTCCCTGTTCATTATTTTGCGGCAGCTGAGCAGGAAATCATAGAGCTTTTGTTCAAGCTGCCACACCTCTCCACCCGGACCGCGCCCGTAAGAAGGAGGGTCTAAAATTATGCCGTCATAAACATTTCCACGCCTTATTTCCCGTTCGACAAACTTTATGCAGTCGTCTACCAGCCATCTGACCGGCCTGTCGGCAAGGTGAGAGGCTTCGGCATTTTCCTTTCCCCAAAGCACCATACCCTTTGAGGCGTCCACATGGGTAACCTTTGCACCGGCGCCGAGAGCCGAAAGAGTGGCCGCTCCGGTATATCCGAAAAGATTCAAAATGCTGAGCTGACCGTCCGCTTTTTTTATTATGTCGGCGCACAGATCCCAGTTGACCGCCTGCTCAGGGAAAACACCTGTATGTTTAAATCCCATGGGCTTTAAGTTGAATTTAAGGTTGCCGTAGCTTATACTCCACACCTCGGGAACCTTTTTGTAAAATTCCCAGTTTCCGCCCCCGGATTTGCTTCGGTGATAGCGGCCGTGAGCCTGCTTCCATCTCGGGTCGAGACGGGGCGTTTTCCAAATGGCCTGAGGATCGGGGCGAATGAGAATAATGTCTCCCCATCTTTCAAGCCGCTCTCCCGACGAAGCGTCCAAAAGCTCGTAGTCCTTCCAGTTTTGCGATGCTCTCATTACAGCAGTCTTTCCTTTATTTTGTCCACAATTTTGTCGGCCAGTCTTTCGATATCCGAAAGATTTGTCCCTTCAAGCATAACACGAATCTTCGGCTCTGTTCCCGAAAGGCGTACAAGTACCCTTCCGTCGGAGGAAAGCTCGTTTTCCACCGATTCTATTATGCTTTTTATTTCACAGTCCTCCCCGTAGGCGGCCTTGCCCTCGGGGGTGACCACCACATTTTTAAGGGTCTGGGGATATATCTTCATTATTCCGGCAAGGCGGCGCAGGGTCTTGCCCTCACGCTTCATTGCCGCAAGCAGCTGGACGCCTGTCAGCTCTCCGTCTCCTGTGGTGGCAAATTCGCGGAAAATTATGTGTCCCGACTGCTCTCCGCCGATGACATAATCGTTTTTGAGCATTTCTTCAAGCACATATCGGTCGCCTACAGCCGTTTTCTTAACATTGATACCGTTTTGTTCGGCAAATTTCCAAAATCCCATATTGGTCATAACCGTTACGACCGCAGTGTCGTTTTTAAGCTTGCCGCGTTTTTTCATATCAAGGGCGGCAATGGCTATAAGCACATCTCCGTCCACAAGATTTCCGTCGCTGTCCACCGCAAGGCATCTGTCGGCGTCTCCGTCAAAGGCAAGACCGATATCCATTTCGTTTGCCTTAACAAAGGCCTTGAGCGACTCCATATGGGTCGAGCCGCATTTGTCGTTTATGTTTATTCCGTCGGGATGATTGTGTATGACCGACACCTCTGCGCCAAGCCTTTTGTAAAGCTGTTCTGCGCATACCGACGAGGAACCGTTGGCGCAGTCAAGCGCCACCTTCATTCCGTCGAAACGCACATCCACGGTGGAAACAACGTGGTTTATATAATCCTCAACGGCACTTTGCATTTCGATGACACGTCCGACATTTTCGCCGGTTGGATGAGCACCGTCATACACTCCGCTTTTCACCAGCTCCTCGATCTTATCCTCAAGCTCATCCGAAAGCTTGAATCCGGTGCCGCTGAACAGCTTAATCCCGTTGTATTCGCAGGAATTATGAGAAGCCGAGATCATAACGCCGGCGTCGGCCTCGTATTTTTTGACAAGATAGGCCACCGCAGGGGTAGGCACGGTGCCTATTCTGAGCACATCGGCTCCCACCGAGCATATACCCGCGGTCAGCGCCGCTTCGAGCATCTGGGAAGAAATTCTCGGATCCTGTCCGATGAGTATTTTGGGGCGGCTTTTCCCCGCTCCCGCAAGCACAACTGCCGCCGCACGGCCTATTTTCATGGCAAGCTCGCAGGTAAGCTCGCTGTTGGCAACTCCTCTTGCTCCGTCTGTTCCAAAAAGTCTTGGCATAGTTTTTTCTCCGTTCTTTGTCTGTTTGTTTTGCACCGCCCGGAAAAAGCTTATCAGTAAAAAGCAAAAGCTTTTTTGTCGGAAATAGTTTTTCTTCATTCGGTGCGCCATCCGTACAGTGATTTATATTTAATTTTGCGGAATATCAATATCAAGATGTCTGTATGCCGCAGGGGTAACGCATCTTCCTCTGGGAGTTCTGGTTAAAAACCCAAGCTGCATAAGATAAGGCTCGTAAACATCTTCTATGGTAACAGCTTCCTCTCCGAGAGAAGCAGCCAGCGTCTCAAGTCCTACCGGGCCGCCGCCGTAGTTGAATATCATAGAACTCAGCATTCTGCGGTCAAATTCATCAAGACCGAGCTCGTCTATTTCAAATCTGCTGAGCGCCGCCTGCGCCACTTCAAGCGTGATTTTGGAATCGTAAAGCACCTCGGCCACATCCCTGACCCGTTTTAGCAATCTGTTGGCTATTCGCGGCGTTCCTCTCGAGCGGGAGGCGATTTCAAGCGCGCCTTCGGCATCTATTTCAATGCCTAATATCCCGGCCGACCGGGTGACGATCTCGGAAAGCTGCTCGGGCGTGTAAAGCTCAAGGCGAAGTATGACGCCGAAACGGTCGCGAAGGGGTGCTGTCAGCTGACCCGATCGGGTGGTTGCTCCGACCAGCGTAAACCGATTAAGGTCGAGGCGTATTGAGCGGGCAGAAGGGCCCTTTCCGATGATTATATCAACGGCAAAATCCTCCATTGCCGGATAAAGCACCTCTTCAACATTTCGGGAAATGCGGTGTATCTCGTCGATAAAAAGCACATCGCCCTCGTTAAGATTTGTGAGCAGCGCCGCAAGGTCTCCCGGCTTTTCGATGGCGGGACCGGAGGTCATTCTCAGGTTAACTCCCATTTCATTGGCGATAATTCCCGAAAGGGTGGTTTTTCCGAGACCGGGCGGGCCGTGAAGCAGCACATGGTCAAGAGGCTCTCCCCTCTGCTTTGCCGCCTTTATGTATATCGAAAGGTTTTCCTTGGCTTTTTCCTGACCGATATAGTCGTCGAGGGTTTTGGGACGGAGAGAGTTTTCAAATTCCCCCTCGGCCGGAGCAAAATCCGGCGAAACCATTCGGTTTTCAAAATCCATTTCGTTTTCTATCATATCAACTTTCCTTTTAGATTAAAACGGCTTTTCACGCGTCGGCATTGGCCGCACCGTTTATAACTGTTTTGGTTTTTATCCTTTTCGTTTTGCTTATCTTATAAGCATCTGCAAAAGACGAGGCTCGCAGCAAAATTTGAAGAGTAATTTGCCCGCCCTTATCCTGCGGCAGGTCATTTTCCCTTTGAAAGAAGCTTTAATGCCTGCTTTATGAGTGTTTCGGTATCGAGGCCGCTGTCCAGTTTGCCCACCGCAAGAGAGGCCTCCGATCGCTGAAACCCCAGTGCCTCAAGCGCCACCACCGCATCGGCGGCATTTTCCGAAGCAGAAACCGCGCCTGCGCTTTTTACATCGTCCGAAAGGTTGATATCCGACCTTCCAAGCTTATCCTTAAGCTCCATAACCACCCTTTGAGCGGTTTTTGCACCAACCCCCTGAGCAGCGCTTATGGCCTTATAATCGCCCGACATAACGGCAACCGTCAGCCTCTGAGGAGACAGAGCCGAGAGTATCGAAATACCCGCCTTTGGCCCAATGCCTGAGATTGCAGTAAGCAGTTTGAAAAGTTCAAGCTCCTCACGGTCGTAAAATCCGAAAAGATCAAGGGCGTCCTCCCTGACGTTAAGGTGGGTAAAAAGGGTTACGTCCTCATTGTTTCCCACAAGTTCGCGGTAGGTCGTTTCGGTTATGCGGCAGTCAAATCCCACGCCCCCGCAGCTTATGACCGCTCTTTCTCGGCTGAGCATTATAAGTTTTCCTGTTAAAGAATAAAACATTTTCTTCTCCTGACTGGGTTTAATTTGTCCCGACCGCATTTAACCGAGTGGGCATCAAATAAAAATCTGTCGAGACAAACGGCAAAGCAACATCCTTAAGACGATGCGGCTATGTTTACGTGTGTTTTTCTGTATTCTGCGTATTCTGCTCGTTCTTCGGGTCTTCTGTGCGTATTCCGGGTGTTCTTTCGTACACCTTCTTTTATGTATGCATTCAAATTTGCTAAAGTCGGTTATTGGAAAGCAGGGAGCCTGAACTGTGCCCATGGCAGATTGCAAGTGCTAAGGCGTCGGCGGCGTCGTCGGGACGGGGAATTTTCTCCAGTCCAAGCAGTATTCTCGTCATCTCCATGATCTGCTTCTTTTCGGCCATTCCGTATCCGGTGACAGACGATTTCACCTGAAGAGGGGTGTATTCGTAAATCGGTACGAGATTCTTTTTTGCCGAAAGAAGTATGCAGCCTCTCGCTTCGGCCACGGCAATGGCCGTTGTGGTATTGGTATTGAAATAAAGCTTTTCCACCGAGATACAGTCGGGACGATATTTTTCGATAAGCTCTCCCATTCCATCGTAAATTTCCTCAAGACGGGAGGTAAACTCGGTGTGAGCACGGGTGGTTATTGCGCCGTATCCAATGGTGGTAAAGCGGTTTTTTTCATACCTGACGGCACCGAAGCCGACGATGGCATATCCCGGGTCGATGCCCAAAATTATCACGACACAGCGCCTCCAATATAATTATTCAAATTATTTTATCATAATAACGTAAAAAAAGCAAGTCATTATACCCTATTTTTCGCTCGTTATCCTGCTTGTCAAGCCCATGTAATTTATTTTTTAAAAAACTGTTGACAAACGGCCTCTTTGCCGTTATAATACCTTTTGCAGTTGCGGATTTAGCTCATCTGGTAGAGCGCCACCTTGCCAAGGTGGAGGTAGCGAGTTCGAGCCTCGTAATCCGCTCCATGATTTTTCCGCATCGGCTTTTTGCTTTGATGCGGTTTTTTGTTTTTTTCACAGCTTTCGACGAAATTTAAGCAATCGGCGGTGTTTAAGCAACAGATAATCGAACCCCGCACGCCTTAAAAATGTTAAATTCCTCGTTTTTATCGTTTCGCCACTTGAAATACGCCGGTATATCGGCGTGACAAAACTTCAAAAACGAAAAATTTTCCTATTTTTAAGGTCGAAGAGTTTCTGCCGTTCATTTTTCTGCGCGGGAAAGCGTGAAATCGGCCATCAGGCTGACGCCTATGGTTGATGAACGCGATGCCGCACGGGAAAAGGGACGAGCGAAACCGTACGGTGTTCGACCATCCGTTGCTTGACCGCCGCCTTAATCAACAGGAGGAGACCGACGCTGAACGAATTTTTAAGCATTGTCCGCAAGGCAATCGACAAATACGGTATGATCGACGAAGGCGACTGCATTGCGGTGGGAGTGTCGGGAGGCAAGGATTCCCTTTGCCTTTTGGCGGCTCTCGGAGAACTGAAAAGATTTTATCCGAAAAAATTTACCCTGAAAGCAATTATGGTTGATCCCTGCTTTTTCGGAAAGCCCACCGATTATTCCGAGATAATCGAACTTTGCCGCCGGCTTTACATCGAACCGATTATAAGAACCACCGAGCTTTACGAGATAATATTTGAGGTAAGAAAAGAGAGCAACCCCTGCAGTATGTGCGCCAGAATGAGACGCGGCATTCTCCACGATACCGCAAAGGCCGCAGGCTGCAACAAAATTGCCCTCGGCCACAACACCGACGATGCGGTTGAAACCTTTTTTATGAACCTTCTGCAGGGCGGCAAGATAGGCTGTTTTCAACCTGTAACATATCTTTCGAGAAAAGATATAACCATGATAAGACCTCTTATTTACGTCAGCGAGCGACAGACCGCAAACACGGCAAAAAAGCTTCGCCTTCCTGTCATAAAAAGTCCCTGTCCCGCCGACGGAAACACCTCACGAGAGCAGGCAAAGCTATTTGCCGAGGATCTTGACAAAACTTACGGTAAGGTTTACGAAAAGGTTATCGGCGCACTTGAACGGCGCCGCATCGACGGTTGGACCGATGAGGACCCTTCGAAAATCGGGCAAAAAACAAAAAGCCCGAGCAAAAAGCAGTCCTAAAAACGGCGGCTCAGCGGGTGCACCCTGTGTACTCTTTAAGCCTTATCTATCAACATTTGCACAGCAGACATTGCCTGTCAGATAAAAAGGCCTCCTTCTATTCTGTCCGGCACAGCATTTTAAGCAACATTAAACGGAGGAAAATATCTATGTCAGATACCTACCGAATATACCTTGAAATATCCCGCATAGTCCTTCCCACCTTGGCCATACTCTGCGCCTTTTTATGGTGCAGACTTTACATCGGCTCAAAAAAGAAAAAAACCGTTCTTTGCGAGCTTTCGGCGGGTCAAAACTCCTTTAACATATACGCCGCCCAATCTATAATCGGCCGTTCGAGAAGCTGCGACCTTCAGATTCCCGCGCGGACGGTTTCCAGAAAGCACGCAATGCTTTTTGAGCGGGACAACGGATGGTTTATCTGTCCTCTTGACGGATCGGTAATTTTAAACGGTCGGGAAATAGACGAACCTTCCGAGCTTTACGAAAACGACACGGTGGAAATTGCCGGAACGGTCTTTCGTTTTCTGCGCGCGCCGCTGTCGGTGGAAAAGGATGAATATGCTCCTTCCGGCGGGCTTTTGCTGGTGGTTCTAACCCTTTTCCAGCTTGTTATGTGCGGGCAGATATGCCTGCGGTTTGAGTCCGATCTCAATATGAACATTCCCCTTTCCTTCGGCCTTCTTATAGCCACCCAGTGGCTGTATTTTGCCGTCACCCGCTTTTTCAAAAGTTTTTCGATCATAGCCGAAAGCACCGTGCTTTTCCTTTGCACCGTCGGCCTTGCCATAACCGCCTGTATAGATCCCGACAGCCTTGTAAAGCAGGTGGCCTGCGTCTTTATGGGCTTTGTGGGATTTTTGCTTCTGACCTTGGTTCTGACCCACCAAAGCTTTGCACTGACCCTTCGGCCATATGCGGCCATATTTACGGTGGTCATTCTTTTTGCAACCGCACTTTTCGGCGTTAATATCAACGGTTCAAGAAACTGGCTCAATATAGGGGGACTTACCTTTCAGCCCTCGGAATTTGCAAAGGTGGCCTTTGTCTTTTCCGGTTCGGCCGCCCTTTATCCCGCCGATCTGAAGCTTAAAAGTCGTTTGTTTTTCTTGGGCTTCGCGGGAGCCTGTATGGCCGCTCTTGCAAAAATGGTGGATTTCGGCGCCGTGGCCATATTCTTCGTGGCCATGATAGTCATTCTGCTTATGCGCCAGACCGATGTTAAATTTGTTTTGGCCATAATTGCCGCGGCCGTGCTTGCCGCCACACTGCTCATTGCGGTGTTCCCACACATTGCCTCACGTTTCGGCGTATGGGGGCACATATGGGAACAGGCAAACGGCGCCGGTTATCAGCAGACGCGCACCCTGGTTGCCGCCGCAAGCGGAGGACTGTTAGGTCTCGGCGGCGGAAACGGTATGCTTTATAGAATCGTCGCGGCCGACACCGACCTTGTTTACGGTATTGTGTGCGAGGAATGGGGCTGGCTTATCGCCTTTTGTGTGGCTGCCTGCTTTGTGGGGCTGGGGTTTTACGCCGTAAGACTTGCAAAGGGCTGCCGCTCCCCTTATTTCGCCATTTCGGTCTGTGCCGCGGCCGCCATAATGGTGTTCCAAACCGCCCTTAATATCTTCGGTTCATCGGACATTCTCCCCCTCACCGGTGTTACGATAATGTTTGTCAGCCGCGGCGGAACAAGCCTTGTGGCCGCTTTCCTTCTTATGGCATTTTTCAAAGGTGCCGAGGTACCGCCCAAAAAGCTGTCGGGAGAAAATCACGATTACGACGACAGCGACGACGATCGCCCCATATCCGATTATTCCTCTAAACTTTCAAGTAAGGGAGATGAAGCGTTCTGAAACAGGTAATTACCCGCTCATTTTCGGTCATTGTTATAACGGCTCTTTTTGTTACCGGAATATTCTTTTATTATGGACGTCTTTTCATAAACGGCGGAAAATGGGCCACCCACCCATCAAACAGCCATCTTTATTCCGACGGCCGCCTGCTCAGGGCCGGCGATATAACCGACCGCAGCGGAATAGTACTGGCCAGCACCAGAGACGGTCAGCGGCATTTTAACGAAAATTATTACACAAGGGTTGCCACCGCCCACACCGTCGGCGATCTCGAAGGATTTGTTTCGACCGGCATACATTCGGCATTTTTGCCCGAGCTTACCGGCTATGACGTCATAAACGGAACATATAACGAAAGCGGTAAGGGCAACGACATCACCCTTACCATCGATTCCGACCTTTGCGTAACCGCCCTTCGAAGCCTTGGAAACCGCGCGGGCACGGTGGGGGTGTGCAACTACAAAACCGGTGAAATAATTTGTATGGTAAGTTCCTACACCTTCGATCCCGAGGAAAAATCCACGCTGGATGAGCAAAAGGAAGGTGTGTACGTCAACCGCCTGCTTTCGGGGCAATATACCCCCGGCTCGGTTTTCAAGCTTGTAACCTGCCTTTCGGCGCTCGAGAATTTTTCCGACTTTTCCGAGCGGAAATACACCTGCCAGAGGGGCGTTACCCTGTCGAACGAATGGCTGAGCTGTCTTTCGAATCACGGTACCCTCGGCATAAAGGACGGTCTTGCTCAGTCCTGCAACGCTGTATTTTCCCAGGTTGCTCTTGATGTAGGCAAAACCGCTCTCACAAACACCGCAAACGAAATCGGCTTTAACAAGACCCTTTATATGGACGGCATAAAATGCGCCGAAAGTAAATTTGACGTTTCTTCCGCCCCTGATATTGATCTGGGCTGGGCGGGAATCGGCCAGTATAACGACATTGCAAATCCCTATCAATATATGAGATTTATGGCAGCCGTTGCAAACGGCGGGGTCAGCGTTTCTCCCCACGTCGTCAAATCCATTACTTCCCCCGACGGCACCGAGATAAGGGGCGAAAGTTCGTCTGAGCAGCGGCTTATAAGCGCCGACAGCGCCAAGGTGCTTAAAGAATATATGCGCAACAATGTCAAAACCACCTACGGGGATTATTCCTTTCCGGGGCTTGAGCTTTGCGCCAAGACCGGCACGGCAGAGGTGGGTGAAAATGCCACTCCGCATTCCTGGTTTGTGGGTTTTTCCGATCTGCCCGAAAAGCCGTATGCCTTCGTGGTAGTGGCCGAAAATGCAGGATCGGGACTGGGCGTTGCGTCAAGCATAGCGTCAAGGGTACTTCGCGCGGCAGGCAGCGTTTAATTCAAAAACAGCAGTATTGCTTCTGTTGGCTTTTTGACTATTTTATCGGCACCGTATCGGTATTTAAGCATCCCCTTGCCAACATTTAATCGGTCCTCAAACGCCTGTCCGAACAAAAAAATAAAAAAACTTGAAAAAAAGGCTTGCAATTTCCCGCCGACTGTGATAGTATGATATCACTGTTTATTTGAAGTAGAGAAAGAGGTGACTGGTTTGAAGGAAGGAATACATCCCGCTTATGAGGAGACCACCATCAAGTGTGCCTGCGGTAACGAGATCAAAACTCGTTCCACTAAGAAGGACATCCGTGTTGATATTTGCTCAAACTGCCATCCGTTCTTTACCGGAAGACAGAAGCTGGTCGACACCGGCGGACGCGTTGAGCGCTTCAACAAACGTTTCAACATCTCCAAGTAACAAACGAAACAGACCGTTCTTTCGGATTTTCCAAGAGAACGGTCTTTTTTTTACTCACCGATATTCCCCGCCGGTTTTACACATGGCTTTTTACGGCATTAAACAGCCTATTATTCTTATAGACCGACATTGTCCCACGTCACGGACAGCCCGGCAGACTGCTGCGTTTTTTCTATACTTTTCGTTGCGGCAAATGCCGTATAAAGCCCTGTCTTTAGCAGTTTAAAATTTTTTTGCTTTCCCAATCTTTTTTCAAAGGTGATTTCGTGAAAGAATTCTTTTTAACCCCTCAAAAAACCGCTTTCGGAGAAATAACCGAAAAGCGCTCAAAATTCATTGCCGAGATACGTCCCGTTTGTGATGAAAAAGAGGCGACGGCCTTCATAGAAGAGGTGCGTTCAAAACACCGCGACGCCCGCCACACGGTTTTCTCCTATCTGCTGATCGATGGGAAAAGGCGCTATTCCGACGACGGCGAGCCTTCCGGAACGGCAGGAGCCCCCATAACCGAGATTTTGGAGAAAAAGGATTTTTGCAACTGTGCCCTTACCGTAACAAGATATTTCGGTGGTATTCTGCTTGGAACAGGCGGCCTTTTAAGGGCTTATTCGGCAGCGGCAACAAATGCGATAGAGCAATGCGACCCTGTCAAAATGACACTTAAAAGCAGGTTTTCCCTACGCTGCGAATACACATTTTACAACCGTATTCCAAGCATTTTATCAAAATACGGCGGAAAAATTCTCGATTCCGACTTTTCAAACACAGTTTTCCTGTCGGTCTCGCTTCCGCCTGAACACGCAAAAACATTCTTCGATCTGATATTTGAACTGTCGGGTGGGAAAATCCTCGCAAACCAGCTTGATCCCTTGTATGAAAAGGAATAATCCGTCCTTTTTTTCATTCGATTTTTCCCAGTTGTTTTTTATCACATTTTTGGTAGATTTGTCATTATAAATCTATATTTTATCTTGACATATTTTCATTTTTGTTGTATCATTTTTATAATACCAAAGGAGGACAAAATCCAATGAAAAAACTTATTTCCGTACTTATTGCGGCGGCGGTTATTTTAACCGCGCTGGTCGTACCGGTCTCTGCCGCTTCAGACATTGAGTATCCCGACAACTTCCAGCTTACCGGCTTTGAAAACGATGTCGGCGACGGCGCCAACGACCAGTGGGGAACCCTTTCGGGCGGCGACAACGGCAAATACGCAAACGGCACAGACATGTTTACCGAAGGAAAAAAATCCGCCGGTATATACATTTCTTACAGAGATCACCTTTCCTTTTTCCACAACTTCGTGTGGAACGAGGACGGCGCCCTCATAAAAGCCGAGCCCACTCAGAATGTCGGCAAGGAGGGTCTTGACCTTCTCGCAAACGGCTACAAATATGTGGAATTCGATGTTGCCTCCAAATACGATGTTGTGGCCGGCACCTTCACCTTCTGCTTCTGCGGAAGCACCGATGCCTGGCACGGATGGGACCTGGCCCGCAGCAATGCCGAGTTCAAGGCGGGCACATGGTATCATGTAGCCATGAAAATAGAGGACTTTGTCTTCCAGCCCGATAACTACTCCCCCAACCCCGACATTCCCGATCCCAGCAGTTCTTACCAGTATTCCAAATTCGGCCTTTCCTGCGCTCAGCGTATGCGTATGGAAGTAAACTTTGCCAAGGATCTCAACGGAGAGGTTCCCGAGGAGATTTACTTCAACATCGACGATCTGAGAATAACAAAATACGATCAGCCCCTCAAGGCCGACACCATGGTTTACGAGCGTCCCACATTTGTTTACGACAAAAACGACGAATCCACTCTTGTCGAATACAACGGAAAAGGCAACACCCTCGCTCTTCCCGAGCAGATCGCAAATATCTCCGACAATGTTTTCGCCGGAAAGACCGATCTCTTAAAGGTAGAAGCCCGCAACGCCACCAAGATTGCCTCCATCGGCGAAAACAACTTCGACAGCCTTGAAAATGTTGTTGTTTACGGTTTCTCCGGATCTTACCTTGAAACCTACTGCAACGAAAACGGCGTAACCTTTGTTGACTACGGCGACCGCATCGGTGATCTCGACGGTTCCACAGACATTGAAGCCACTGACGCTCTCTGGACCCTTCAGGCATTTGTCGGATTAAGAGCGCTCAACGACACCCAGGCTGCCCGTGCCGACGTAGACAAGGACGGCGAAATTACCACTTCCGATGCTCTTAAAATCCTTCAGTACTCGGTCGGTCTGATAATCAACTTCTGATTATTTAACGCGCAGTCGGCACACATCAATCCGCGTTTGCCGGCCTTAAAGCAAAAAGGTACTTCGTGCTTCGACTCATAATAGTAATAATCCGCCCCGATGAGCAGTTGCCTTGTCGGAGCGGATTTTTATTTAGCCTGCTTAAAAACACATTTCAGTCATTATTAAAATCAAACTCACTCCATATTTTTTCGCCGCATACAGCATTGAATTTTTTCATCACAATGGTATTTGTTTTTAAATTTTCTTTCATTTCATATTGTTAAATAATGATTTGATATACTGTATTTTTTTGTGCATTTTAGCGTTTTTCTCTTGACACAGGGGGCTTTGTGGGTTATTATATTACACGAGAAATGACATTCACTTCAAGGAGGATATTTATATGAAAAAAATCATTTCGATAATGCTAGCCATAGCAGTTACCGTCACTGTTTTCTGCGTAAATCTGACGGCCTCTGCAGATCCCGATTACACCCAGGATAATCTCCAGCTTTTCAACTTTGAAAACTACGTCGGAAACGGAGCCAACAGAAACTGGGGCAACCTCACCGGCCAGGAAGGCGGCGTGTGGAATGTTAACGGCCAAACCGTAAACAAGTTCACCGAGGGCAGCTATTCCTGCGGTATTCAGGCTCCCTTTATCCCCCGTGCTTCCTTCTTCCATAACTTTGTTTGGAACGAGGAAACCGCCCTTATTCAGGCAGAACCCCACGGTAACGAAGGCGTTCTCGGCGTTAACATCATCGGAAACGGATACAAGTATCTCGAGTTCGATATAGCTTCCGAGTATGACATCAATGTCGGAAGACTTATGGTCTGTCTCTGCGGCGATGTTGAAGCCTGGCACGGTTACAACGCCACCAGAACAAATGTTAAATTCAAGGGTAAGACCTGGTATCACATTGCAATCCCCGTAAACGACTTCGAATACGGCACCGACAGCTTCTTCGGCGGAAACCCCGATACCGAAGCCCCCACCGACGGTAACGCAAAATACGGCCTCACCTGCGCGCAGCGTATCCGTTTCGAAATAGACTATGCAACCGATCCCGCCACCGGCAACGGTCCCGAGGAAGTTTACTTCTATTTTGATGATCTCCGCATCACCAAAGGAGACGCGCCCGCAAAGGCCGATACCCTCGACTTCACCCCCATCGTAAAGACCTACGAGTATGACATCAGCGATGTCAACAAGCTTATTAAATACAACGGAACCGATTCTGCCATTACCCTTCCCCAGCAGGTATTCACCATTGCCGATGACGTTTTCGCCGGCAAAGACATAAAGATGGTTACCATTGGCGCGCAGGTCACCGACATCGGTGTCGGCAACTTTGAAGATATCGACGGAATCGTTATCGTCGGCGTTCCCGGAAGCTATGCCGAGACCTATGCAAATGATAACGGTCTTACCTTCCAGGACGTTAACGCAGTCATATACGGAGACGTTGACGGAAGCGGAGATGTCAATGCTACCGATGCTCTGTGGGCACTTCAGGCCTATGTTGGCTCAAGACAGCTTGGCGAAATAGCTAAAAAAGCAGCCGATGTAAACCTCGACGGAGAAATCAACACTTCCGATGCTCTTGCCATCCTGCAGTTTGCTGTTAAACTCCGCGACAAGCTTCCCACCGCTTAAGTTGCAGATATAGCCGCCAACGTTAAAGCGGCCTAAAGGGTAAAACGGCTAAACAAAAATAATAATTCCCTCCTGATGAACTTTGCAAATGCAAGGCACGGGAGGGATTTTTTTGTAATAAATATCATTCGGCGGTATTTTTTTCGATCCTTAATATTGAAATCGCAGCCTTTATGGTTTATAATAAATTGTTGAAATTGTGTCTGCCAGCCAAAGACAACCGGGACTGCGGACGCGCTGCTTATAACGCTTATACCGACGCAATTAAATCTTAAGGAGATATTATAAATGAAGCTTGGAATAATAGGCCTGCCAAACGTGGGCAAATCCACACTTTTCAATGCCATAACGAACGCAGGGGCCCAATCGGCCAATTTCCCCTTTTGCACCATCGAGCCAAACGTAGGAATGGTGGCTGTTCCCGACAAACGTCTTGATGAGCTTGCAAAAATTCATCAGCCCGACAAAATAACCCCCGCTACGGTGGAATTTGTCGATATCGCCGGCCTTGTTAAGGGCGCATCTAAGGGCGAGGGACTGGGCAACAAATTCCTTTCTCACATCCGCGAGGTAGACGCCGTTGTCCATGTGGTCAGATGCTTTGAAAACGACGACATTGTGCATGTTGAAGGAAACGTTGACCCCGCAAGAGACATTGAAACCATCAATCTTGAGCTTATCTTTGCCGATATGGAAATGCTTGAGCGCAGAATCGACCGCGTTTCCAAAATGATGAAGGGTGACAAATCCCTTGCCAAAGAGGTCGATCTTTTAAAGGCGCTTTACGCTCACCTCGAAAGCGGAAAAACCGCCCGTTCTTTTGAGCGAGACGAGGACGGCAACAAGATGATAAAGGAAGTAGCACTCATTTCCGATAAACCGGTCATTTATGCCTGTAATATGGGTGAGGACGAGATCGCCGGTAACCTTGAAAGCAACAAATATTATCAGACGGTCAAAAACATTGCCGCCGAAGAAGGTGCAGGGGTTATCCCCGTTTGCGCCGAGATAGAAGCCGAGATTGCCTCTCTCGATCGGGAGGAGCAAAGAGCATTTCTCGACGAAATCGGCCTTAAGGAATCGGGACTCGACCGCCTCATATCGGCCT
>CAJJNV010000004.1 GCA_905193225.1 uncultured Oscillospiraceae bacterium
GAACCCTGACCGACGCACAAAAGAAGGTCTCGGATGTTAATAAGGACGGCAAGGTTAATTGCCTTGACGCCCTTATGATACTTCAGGCATCGGTCGGGAAAAGAACCCTGTAAGCAGGCCTTGATTCCGGTAAGCACAGAATCAGATATCACGATAAAATATCCAAATTGGCGGCCTTTGATGCGGCATTTAAGCTGCGTAATGCCATTTATGATATTATAGGATTTGTGTCTCCGAGCGGCCCGGGAGATGCCATGACACTTCTCTTGTTTTATGCCTTTATGGCCTTCGAAACGGTGATGACGGAAAGGTCGTTGCCATGTGGGGGAACAAATGACAGTAAATAGTTGTAGGTGAATTTATGAAAAAGAAAATTATATTAACAACAGCATTTTTGATCAGTTTGTTGCCAATGTTATTTAATCAATACGGAGGAAGGAAAGGCGTTCAGGAAATCAGCGGGTTAATCAACTTGTTTAACCCAATAGGAATTATATCTGTACTGTTGTTTATTACGGGGATATGGGTACCGTTAAAAAACAAGAGAATAAACAGAATATTGGGCGCGCTTGGAACAATAGGGATTGTTGCCTCAGAAATATATGAGTTTTTTACATGGCACATAATGAATATAACAGGGAAAATGAGTTTTCATAACAGTATCGAGTTGGCCTTTCCGGAGTTTTATATCGGATTGGCGGTTTCTTTAATGATGATGGTTGTTTATTTCTTTTATGACAAAATAGTGAAGGAATAAGATGGCTCCAACGTTTTTGAAAACAATTTAACAACAATAAAAAAAGCAACGGATGCGCCGGGGTTTGTCCGTTGCTTTTTTGTTGTTTTGATTTTTAATTGAAAGCTTGGCGGGTGGGAAAAACGGGAACGTCGGAATTATTCCTTGTCCAGCTTTGCAAATTTGGCCATAAGCTTTTTGGTGCCCACCTTGTCGAAGGCGATGGTCAGAAGCACATCGTCACCCATGGGGACGGCTTCTATTACCATGCCCTTTCCGAAGGCCTTGTGTTTTACGCAGTCTCCGGCCGAAAAATCGGTTCTTCCGGCGGGAGCGCTTTTGAATTTATATCCGAAGCCCTTGCTTCCTTCGCCGTTTTGCCGATTGGATGACCGGGAATATGCGTTTCTGTCGGTCCCGCCGATCTTGCCCGATGCAGAATATTCTCTTGCACCGCTTCTGTCTGCTCTGCCGCCGTTTCCTGTGCTAAATCCGCTGCTGCCGCCGCCTGCGTTTCGGCCGAAGGATTTACCCGATGAACCGCCGTCCGCACTGCGGGAGGAATCTCCGTAAAAGCCGAAGGTGCCGCCCGATCCTGCCGACCCTCCGAAAAATCTGCCGAAGGCGGGGAAAGCCTCGGTACGGTTTGTCAGGGAATCGGGAATTTCATTTAAAAAGCGGGAGGCGACATTGCGGTTGGTTGAGCCGAAGAGCATACGGGTAAAGGAATTGGTCAGATAAAGCCGCTTTTTGGCACGGGTTATGGCCACATAGGCAAGGCGGCGTTCCTCCTCTATTTCGCTTTCTCCGCCGTATATCGACTGGGTGCCGGGGAAGATGTTTTCCTCCATCCCCACCACAAAAACATTTTTAAATTCAAGACCCTTGGCCGTGTGTATGGTCATAAGCACAACCGCGTCGGTGTCGGAATTGTAGTTGTCAAGGTCGGTGATGAGTGCCACACCGTCGAGATAGTCGGTAAGGGAGGGCTGCTCGGTTTCCTGCTCATAGCGGAGTACGGCGGTTTTAAGCTCGTTGACATTTTCAAGCCGTTCGACCTCTTCCTCTCCCGCCGCGCGAAGGGCATCGAGATAACCGCTGTTTTCGAGAATTCCGGTGAGAATGTCGCTGGGAAGGGCTTCGTCGGCCGATTCTATAAAGGGCTTCATAAGCTTTGTGAAATCCATAAGCCTGTCGGCAGCGCGGGTAAGTCCCTCAAACTCGTCGGCCCGCTCGGCCGCTCTGAACATACTTATTCCGAGAGTGGCGGAAATTTCGGCAAGCTTTGTAAGTGAGGTCTGCCCTATTCCTCTTTTGGGCTCGTTTATTATGCGGCGAAAGCGCAGGTCGTCATCGGGATTTGCCGCAAGGTGGAGATAGGCCAAAGCGTCCTTAATTTCCTTTCGGTCGTAGAACTTTGTTCCGCCGATGATTCGGTAGGGAATTCCCGAACGGACAAATGCACTTTCGATGTTGCCCGACATGGCGTTCATACGGTAGAGCACGGCATTTTCGGAAAATTTGTCCCCGTCGTTTACCGAATCGAGAATCTTATCGGCCACAAATCGCGCCTCTCCGTATTCGTCCTCGGCGGTGAAAACCTCGATCTTATCGCCGCTTCCGATATCTGTCCAAAGGTTCTTTTCCTTTTGGTTGACATTGTGTTTTATAACGGCGTTGGCGGCGTTGAGGATGTTGCCGGTGGAGCGGTAATTCTGTTCGAGCCGCACGGTAAAAGCGTCCTTATACTGCTTTTCAAAGGAAAGAATGTTTTCTATTGTTGCTCCGCGGAAGCGGTATATGCTCTGATTGTCGTCGCCCACCACGCAAATGTTGCGGTGAGCCGAGGCAAGCAGCTTAACAAGCATATACTGAGCGTGGTTGGTGTCCTGATACTCGTCCACCATTATGTATTTGAATTTGTTCTGATAATATGAAAGCACATCGGGATTTTGCTCGAACATTCTTACCGTCCAAACGATTATGTCATCGAAATCCATGGCATCGGCCTTTTTGAGCTTTTGCTGATAAAGCTTATAGACCTTTGAAATGTTGGAAAGACGGTAGTCGCCCGCGTTTTCTTTTTCATATTCCTCGGGGGTTATGAGCATATCCTTGGCGCGGCTTATGTGGGACATAATTGACTTAAAGGGGAGAAGCTTGTCGTCAAGACCGAGCTGCTTTTGGCATTCTTTTATGACCCTTTTGGAATCGTCGGTGTCGTAAATGGTGAAATGGGAGGAAAAACCGATACGGTCGGAAAATCTTCTGAGCATTCTAAGGCAGGCCGAATGGAAGGTAAATGCCCATATGTCCTTGCTGTCCTCCCCGAGAAGGCCTTCAAGCCTCTCCTTAAGCTCGCCCGCCGCCTTGTTTGTAAAGGTTATGGCAAGAATCTCATACGGTCTCGGAGAATTCACGGTGAGTAGGGAATAAAGGCGGGGATTTACAACATTTTCCCCTGCAAGCACCTTTTCGAGAAGAACCTTATCTTCTGCGTTAACATCACTCGGGAGGCTGTCGCTTTTGTAGGCGCTGCCGTATTTAACAAGGTTTCCGATGCGGTTTATGAGCACGGTGGTTTTTCCGCTGCCCGCCCCCGCAAGTATTAAAAGGGGACCCTCGGTGTGAAAAACCGCTTTTTTCTGCATATTGTTCATCCGCGAAAAATCTTTTTCGATAATTTTCTTTCGCAGCTCTAAAATGTCGTCTTTAAGTAATGGCAAACTATTCATTCCTTTTGAATTTGTTTAAACGGTGCATTTGCATTATGCCTAAAAAGGGAAAGTCGGGTTTGCGGGTGAGCTCTTTGGCAAAATAACACCTTTTTGTCATCCTATTATACATTTTTTTGTCCCTTCTTTCAATAGCAAAAAAGCAAAAGAAGTTTATTGAATTAAATTTCAAAAAAGCCTTGACAATTTTGACGGTGGTAGTATAATAAATGTATATTTAATGTAATAAATGAATTTTTATACAAAAAGAAGGGGAACTATGACAAAAGTATTCATCGACGGAAGCGCCGGAACAACGGGACTGAGAATTGCCGACCGCTTGAAGGAGCGAAAGGACATTGAGCTTATCACACTTCCCGATGCCGAGCGAAAGGATCCGGAAAGGCGAAAAGAAGCGGTCAATCTTGCCGATATATGCTTTCTCTGTCTGCCCGACGAGGCGGCAAAGGAGACGGTAGCAATGGTTGAAAATCCCGACACCGCCGTTATCGACACATCTACTGCCCATCGCGTTTCCCCTGATTTTGTATACGGATTTCCCGAAATAACCGGCCGCGACCGCATAAAAAATTCAAAACGCATCGCCAATCCCGGCTGTCACGCCACCGGCTTTATTTCTCTTGTTTTTCCCTTGGTAAATCAGGGAATTATAAAGCCCGACGCCCGCCTTTGCTGCTTTTCTCTCACCGGATATTCCGGCGGCGGAAAAAAGATGATCGCCGAATATGAAAGCAGTGAGCGTTCGGCACTTCTCGGTGCGCCGAGGCAATACGGTCTTTCCCAACAGCATAAACACCTAAAGGAAATGGCGGCGGTAACGGGACTTTTAAATCCGCCGGTATTTTGCCCGGTTGTAGGCGATTTTTACAGCGGAATGGAGGTCACGGTCACCCTTAATAAATCCGATTTTAAGGCTTCTCTTTCGGAAATAAAAGAGGTTTACAAAAGCTTTTATACCGGCAAGGTGGTCAGCTTTTCGGATGAGCAGGAGGCAGGATTTCTTTCTGCGGGGATTCTTTCGGGGAAGGACGGTTTGACCGTATCGGCCTTCGGAAACAATGATAGGATTATACTTGTGTCACGATTCGATAATCTCGGAAAAGGCGCCTCGGGTGCGGCCGTTCAGAATATGAACATTGTTATGGGCATTGATGAAACCGAGGGACTTGTACTTTGATTAAAAAATGATAACCAGCAGCCTTTTGAAAATCAATAAATAAGGCTTATAAACATAAAAAAATAAACAAAAATATACCATAAACTTTTTTGACATCCGCTTTTTGCGGAGGGTTTCGGAGGATCAATTATATGAAAATGATAGAGGGCGGCGTATGCGCCGCAAAAGGATTTAAGGCAAACGGTATACATTGCGGAATAAGGAAAAACCGTTCCAAAAGAGACCTTGCGCTGATATTCTGCGAAAAGCAGTGCTCGGCCGCCGCAGTCTATACAACCAATCTCGTTAAAGGCGCGCCCCTTACGGTCACAAAAAAACACCTTGAAAACGGTAAAGCTCAGGCGGTCATATGCAACAGCGGGAACGCCAACACCTGCAACGCCGACGGTATTGAAATTGCCGAGAAAATGAGTGATCTTTTGGCGGAAAAGCTTGGTATTGCGGCAAACGATGTTGTTGTGGCTTCTACCGGAGTTATCGGTCAGCCTCTCGACATTGAGCCTATTGCAAACGGTATAAATCCTCTTGCAGGCGGGCTTTCGGAAAATGGCGGGGAGTTTGCCGCCGAGGCCATTATGACCACCGACACGGTCAAAAAAGAGGTGGCCGTGGAATTTGAGCTTTCGGGAAAAACCTGCCGTATCGGCGGAATTGCCAAGGGCAGCGGAATGATACATCCAAACATGGCAACAATGCTCGTTTTCATTACCACCGATGCTTCTATAAGCCCGGAAATGCTCAGAAAGGCTCTTTCGGGAGATATTGCCGACACCTTTAACATGATAAGCATAGACGGAGATACCTCTACCAACGATATGGTGACAGTCCTTGCAAGCGGTATGGCCGAAAACACCGAAATAACCGAGCAAAACGATGATTTTAAGATCTTTATGAAGGCTCTTAACACCGTTACCGTGGCTCTTTGCAGAATGATTGCGGGGGACGGCGAGGGCGCAACAAAGCTGCTTGAATGTGAAGTGTGCGGCGCAAAGGATAAGCAGACGGCAAAAACCGTTGCCAAAAGCGTTATATGTTCCTCCCTTTTAAAGGCGGCAATGTTCGGCGCCGACGCCAACTGGGGACGGGTGCTTTGCGCTATCGGTTACAGCGGAGCAGATGTTGATGTTGACAAAATCGATGTTGCTTTTAAATCAAAGGCAGGACAGATCGAGGTTTGCAAAAACGGCTCGGGAGTTGATTTTTCCGAGGATATGGCCAAAAAGATACTATCCGAAAAGGAAATTGAAATTCTCGTTTATCTTAACAGCGGAGAGCAAAAATCTACGGCATGGGGTTGCGACCTAACCTATGATTATGTTAAAATAAACGGAGATTACAGAACCTAAAGAAAATTTTGCAGGACGTAAAAAAGACAGTGTACAGGACATAAAAGCGGGCAAAGGGAAATTAGGCGCCCTTGCATAGACCGCATAATTTTTGAGAGGTTAAAGGATATGGAGTTTTCTGATTTTTCAAATGCTCAGCGGGCCGAGGTGCTTACCCAGGCGCTTCCGTACATAAAGCGTTATAACGGCAAGATAGTGGTAGTAAAATACGGCGGAAATGCCATGATAAACGAACAGTTAAAGCAGCAGGTTATGGAGGACATTGTTCTGCTGTGGCTTATCGGGGTCAAGATTGTGCTTGTGCACGGAGGAGGTCCCGAAATAAGCGACCTGATGAAAAAGCTCGGCAAAAAGCCGGAGTTTGTCGACGGACTGAGGGTGACCGACAAGGAAACCGCCGACATTGTCCAAATGGTGCTGGCCGGAAAGGTCAACAAGACCCTCGTCAATCTCATAGAGATGAAGGGCGGAAAGGCCATGGGCATCTCGGGAATGGACGGAAGGCTTATCGAGGCCGAGAAAAAAGACAGCCGTCTCGGATTTGTGGGAAAAATAACCGGTGTAAACATTACCCCCATAACCGACCTTCTTGAAAAGGGATATATCCCCGTTGTTTCAACCGTGGGCTGCGACAGGCAGGGCAACAATTACAACATTAACGGAGATACCGCCGCCGCCTATATAGCGGGGGCTTTAAAGGCCGAAAGGCTTATTATGATGACCGACATTGCGGGAATTTTGCGGGATAAGGACAATCCGTCCACACTCATTCCCGATGTGACCGAAAGCGAGGCTCAGGATCTTAAAGCCGAGGGCGTTGTGTCGGGCGGAATGGTACCAAAGGTCGATTGCTGCATCGAGGCTCTTGAAAAAGGTGTGGAAAATGTGGTCATTATGGACGGGCGGGTACCACATTCCATTCTTATGGAAATTCTCACCGACGAGGGCGCCGGTACCATGGTTATGAAAACCCGTAAGGGCACAAGCCGCGGAGAAATTTGTGCACTTTAAAACGCATAATACACTGCAATGATATTGCCGCAAAGTAATTACAGAGCATATATAATGTTTGTGCATTGAAATCTGCGCTATCTCCGACAGGTGCAGCAAGCAGGACAAAAAACAACGGGAGACAAGGAAAAATGACAGAACTTGAAAAAAAGGATAAAAACTATATAATCGGTACATACAACCGCTTTCCTGTGGATATTTTAAACGGAAAGGGCTCGGTGGTTTTTGACCGTGAGGGTAGAAGATACATCGATATGGGTTCGGGGATAGGCGTGACCGCCTTCGGAATATCCGACGACGAATGGAAAGATGCCGTTAACGAACAGCTTTCAATGGTTCAGCATATGTCCAACCTTTATTATACAGAGCCGTGTGTTAAGCTTGCAAAGCTGCTTTGCGAAAAGAGCGGAATGTCAAAGGTTTTCTTTTCAAACTCCGGTGCCGAAAGCAACGAGTGTGCCATAAAAGCGGCGAGAAAATATGCAAGCGACAAAAAAGGCATTGAAGATCCCATAATCATAACCCTTAAAAACAGCTTCCACGGAAGAACCGTAACCACCCTTGCCGCCACCGGTCAGGATCATTATCACGAGCTTTTCGGGCCTCTCACACCCGGCTTTGAGTATGTGACGGCGGGAGATGAGGCCGAGCTTGAAAAGGCTCTTGAAAACAAAAATGTCGCCGCCGTGATGATCGAATGCATCCAGGGCGAAGGGGGAGTCGTGGTACTCGGCGAGCAGTATATTAAGGCGGTCAGAAAGCTTACCGAGCAAAAGGATGTGCTGCTTATTGTGGACGAGGTGCAAACCGGCAACGGCCGAACGGGCGAATATTTTGCCTATATGAACTTCGGAATTTTTCCCGACATCGTTACCACCGCAAAAGGTCTGGGCGGAGGCCTTCCCATAGGCGCAACGCTTTTTGCCGAAAAACTTAAAAGCGTATTTTCCTTCGGCGATCACGGTTCGACCTACGGCGGAAATCCCGTTTGCTGTGCCGGAGCGGTCAACATCGTGTCGAGAATAGACGAGCAGCTTCTTTGCTCGGTTAAGGAAAAAAGCAAGATTATTTTCGACACCCTTTCGGGCGCAAAGGGGATAGAATCGGTATGCGGAATGGGTCTTATGATTGGCATAAAAACGGTCAAGCCCGCTGCCGATGTGGTCAGAGAATGTATGGAAAGGGGAGTACTTTGCCTTACGGCTAAGGATAAGGTGAGACTCCTTCCCGCACTAAATATTCCCGTTCCCACCCTTAAAGAAGCTCTCGAAATAATCAAAAATGCCTGCTTTTGCTGAAAAAGCAAAGGGATAAAGGCTTTTTGAATGTTTAAAATACATTTAACCGATAACAAAAAAATTCAATTTATTAACCGCTCTTTACGGATGCGAAAATGCATCTTTAAGGGGCGGTTTTTGTGTGCCGTGATTTTTGATATGCAGAATTATTCTATTTAGAAAAGCATAAAATATCCGGGAGGTGAAAAAAATGAAAATCATTAAAACCGGAGTTAAACCCTATCTGCTTTTTTGCGCCGCATCTCTTTTGACCGGCGGCCTTTCGGCACTTTTGACCGCTAAGAATATGTCGCTTTATGACAGCGTCAATAAACCTTTGCTTTCCCCGCCTGCCGTCGTTTTCCCCATAGTATGGACAATTCTTTACATCCTTATGGGCATATCGGCCGCCCGCATTTATCAAAGAAGAAGTCTTAACCCTACCGCGGCAAAAACGGGACTTCAGACCTTTGCTGTAAGCCTTGTATTCAACTTATTCTGGAGCATATTTTTCTTTAACGCAAGGGCGTATCTTTTTTCGTTTTTGTGGCTTGCGGTACTGTGGGCTCTTGTGCTTTTGACGATTGTCTTTTATAAAAAAATCGACCGACCCTCGGGAAACTTACAGCTTCCGTATCTTATATGGCTGACATTTGCGGGTTATCTCAATTTTTTTATTTATCTTTTGAACAGATAGATTTCAGTCTCGAATGTAAAAACATTTTTCTCGGTCATAAAAATAAAAAAACTCTAAAAAACCATTGTATAAAACCCTTTAATGCGTTATAATGAATGTGTCTGAAGAAAATTTCCGCCCGATTGCCTTTGCGTTGAGTTTTTTGCCGACAGGGGAAGATGCGGTTTTAAGAAAAAACGGCGAAAAACACATCGGGCGACGACACATAAATTATGTATTGGGGAGTAAACCAATGTTTACAAGAGAAATCGGAATAGATCTCGGAACAGCCAATACCCTTGTTTGCATTAAAGGTAAGGGTATTGTTATGCGCGAACCGTCGGTTGTGGCGGTGGACGTGAGAAACGACGCCGTGCGGGCGGTTGGCAGAGAAGCCAAGGAAATGATAGGCCGTACCCCCGGCAGCATTGCGGCAGTGCGCCCTCTTAAGGACGGCGTTATTGCCGACTTTGACGTAACCGCTGCTATGCTTAAAAGATTCATACGCGATGCAGTTAAGGGAACGGTGATTTCCCGCGCCAAGGTGGTGGTATGTATTCCCTCGGGCGTTACCGAGGTTGAGGTGCGTGCCGTTCACGATGCGGCGGTGCAGGCGGGCGCAAAGGATGTTGATCTTATTGAAGAGCCTATGGCTGCAGCTCTCGGAGCGGGGCTTCCTGTGTATGAACCGGTGGGCAGTATGGTGGTCGACATCGGCGGCGGAACATCCGAGGTGGCGGTCATTTCTCTTGGGGATATTGTCACGTCTCAATCGGTCAGAACGGCCGGAGACAATATGGACGACGCCATAATAACCTATATCAGAAAAAAACATAATGTTTTAATAGGCGAGAGAACCGCCGAACAGATCAAAATAAACATCGGCTCGGCCACCATTTTCGACGGTGAGCAGCCCATGGAGGTCAGAGGCCGTAACCTTATGGACGGACTTCCCAAAAATGTCGTCATCACCCCCGGTGAGGTGAGAGATGCCTTGGCAGACACTGTTTCGGTAATTCTCGATGCCGTGCGTACCACCCTTGAAAAGACCCCTCCCGAGCTTGCGGGAGACATTGTTTCGAGAGGAATCGTGCTGACCGGCGGCGGTGCTCTTTTAAGAGGACTTGACAGAGTAATAGCCGATGTTACCGGCATTCCCGTCGAGGTCGCCGACAATCCCCTTGACTGCGTGGTTGAGGGCACCCTTAAACAGATCGAAATGGGAATCGACGAAAGCTTCTTCGACCGTCGCCGCAAATACGGCGGCTGATTTGTCGGCAAGACCGTTTGCGGTGTTCTTTATACCGCAATTTGATTTAATGTATACAGATTCTTTCGGTGTCGCGCTGCGGTGCCGAGCGTAACAACAAGGAATGATGAGATGAAACTCTTTTTAAAAAGCAAAAGCTTTAAAATATTTGTTATCATATTTGCGGTGCTTTTTGTGCTTTTTGGGGTTTCCTACGGAATAGGCAAAACGATTTCTCCCCAGTCCTCTTTTTTCGGCGCTCTTGTCACTCCCGTTCAGCGGGGATTCAGCGCCGTTTCCGAAGGCATAAACGATTTCTTCACCTCATTTGACCGCGCCGGCAGGCTCGAGCAGGAAAATAATGAGCTGAGAGAAGAAATCCGCGGACTGAGAGATAATGTGGTCGATTTGGACAAGTATAAAAACGAAAATGAGTTTTATAAAAGCTTTTTGGAGCTTAAGGAAAAAAACAAGGATTTTAAATTTGAAAGCTCGACCGTTATAGCATCCGAAAACATAAATTCCGAGGGGACTTTTGTTGTAAATTCAGGCTCGCTTAGAGATGTAGCGGTCAATGATCCTGTCATCACTGCCGACGGCCTCGTGGGCAGCATATGCGAAGTCTATCCTACCTATTCGGTGGTAAAAACCCTTATATGCCACGATTTTAATGTGGGCGTGACCGATAGCCGCACTGCCGAACCGGGCATCGTTGGCGGAAACGACGAACTCTCAAAGCAGGGTAAAACAAGGCTTTCTTACCTCAGCCGCAATTCCACCGTTGCTTCGGGAGACTATATAATCACATCGGGTACCGGCGGAATCTTTCCCGAAGGTCTTATGGTCGGAACGGTGGAGGAGGTAGGCACCGAAACCGGCGGTGTATCCCTTTATGCAACCGTTAAACCGGCCGTCACGCTTTCAGACGTCACCCAAGTTATGATAATAACCGAATTTGAAGGACAAGGTATTTCCGAACAAAAATGAGCATAGAAATGAAGCCGCAAAAAAAGAAGAATAACGCATTTATAAGGCGGATGGTGCTGCTTGGCGCTGTCGGCCTTGTGCTGTTTTTCATCCAATGCGTTCCCAGTGTCCCAATTGCCATAAACGGGATAACCCCCAATATGCTTGTGGCACTGACGATGGCGGTGGCTTTTTTCTTCGGCGAAAAGGCGGGCGGATTTTACGGGCTTTTTGCCGGAATACTTCTCGATATGTATTCGGTATCGGGACTTCCCGTTAACGCATTGCTTCTTCTGGTGCTCGGATGCGTTTGCGGACTTTTGGCGCGGCTGTTTTTCTCTCGCAACTTTCCCGCTGCACTTCTTTGCTGCCTTGCCTATCTTTTTGTTTACTACGGAGTGTGTTTGCTTGCCTTTAAGGGCGGCTTGTCCGATTACGGAAGGACCTATTTTTTGAGTCAAAGCATACCGGGAATTTTTTATTCCCTTGCATTTTTCGTACCCTGGTATTTCCTTTGCAAAAAGCTTTCAAAGGGAATATAAGGCGGCAAACTCGCTTGAAAAGCTCGTTTAACAGGTTTTGCGGCCTGTTGCAACGTGATGATTATTTTATAAACAGGTTTTGCGGATTGTTGTATTGCGGCAATCATTTTTATAAATCGGAAATATAGCTGCATTTTATCGAAAGGAGGCGGAAACATGAGAAAACCGAAAAAGGACAATTATAACCGACGTATGGCCATTGTAAGCGGAATTATGGCGGCTGTACTTCTTTTGTATTCCGCCCGTCTTGTTGATTGGCAGCTTTTCAATAAAAATAAATATGAGGAACAGTCTATTGCCACCGTTGCCACATACACCTCAATCAGCGCCGCAAGGGGAGAAATATACGACCGTTACGGTCGCCCTCTTGTGCAGAATAAGGACAGCTACAACATCATCTTCAACCGCCTCTATTTGAAGGATGCCGACCTTAATTCCACCATAATCACCCTGACGGGACTTCTAAATTCTATGGGTGAGACTTGGAAGGATAAATGCCCTATGACCAAGGAAGCACCCTATGAATTTGAAGAAAACCGCAGCATTTCATCGGCCACAATGCGATCCGAGCTTGGCCTTGCGCACTATGCCACCGCTCAGAACTGCTGGGATGCGATGGTCGAAAAATTCAAACTTTCGGAATACGACGATTCGGTCAAGCGAATGATAATGGGAATAAGGCTGACAATGATCGTAGCCGATTATTCCGACGCCTATCCCTACACCTTTGCCGAGGGCGTGTCCATCGAAACGGTCACAAAGCTCAAAGAATCCTATTCCTATCTTTCGGGAGTTGATACCGAGGTCGACAGCACCAGGGAATATACCTCCGCCACACTGGCACCGCACATTTTAGGAAATATGGGACTTATCTATGCCGAAGAATGGGCGGATCTTAAGGACAAGGGCTATTCCTTCGATGATTATATCGGAAAATCGGGCATTGAAAAGGCCTGTGAGGACGAGCTCAGGGGCCATTCGGGCTATACCAAAACCGTAAGGGATTCCTCCGGAAAGATACTGTCGAGCAGTGTTTCGACCGAGCCTTCGGCCGGAAACTCGGTGGTGCTCACCATCGACAAAAAACTACAGGAAACGGCGCAGCAGTCCCTTGCCAATATGATTAGCACCCTTCAGGGTACAAAGGACGGAATGTATGCCAGCGCCGGAGCCGTGGTGGCTTTAAAGGTCAACACCGGCGAGACACTTGCCGCCGCAACATATCCATCCTATTCCATTGACACATATAATAACGATTATAATTCCCTCTTGTCGGACAAGCGTAATCCCTTGTTTAACCGCGCCTTCAGCGGCGTTTATGCACCCGGTTCCACATTTAAACCCGCCACAGCGTCCATCGGCCTTCAAACCGGTGCCATTACCCCCGATGAAACAATTTTCTGCTCTCAGCGATACACCTATTACCGCGACTATCAGCCCACCTGTCTGCACTACGATGGCGACATCAATGTTACGACCGCCATTAAGGTGTCCTGTAACTATTTCTTCTACGAAACCGGTCGAAGAATAGGTATTGAAAAGCTCAATGAGTTCTGCAAAAAATTCGGACTGGGCGTTAAAACAGGCATCGAGCTTGATGAGGCTGCGGGAATTTTGGCAGGTAAGGAATACCGCGATTCCATAGGAAGCATATGGAACGCCGGAGATACGCTGCAGGCGGCCATCGGTCAGTCGGACAACGGATTTACACCCATTCAGCTTGCCTCCTATTGCGCCACCCTTGCAAACGGCGGAACCAGATACCGCGCCCGCCTTATAAAGGAAATATGCAATTACAGTATGAACTCGGTGGTTAAGGAAATCGAGCCTGAGGTGCTTAGCACCGTCGGAATCGACCAAAGCTATATCGATGTTGTAAAACAGGGTATGCTGTCGGTTACAACCGACGCAAGAGGTACCGCAGCCACCGCTTTTGCAAACTATCCCATAAAGGTCGGCGGAAAGACAGGTACGGCCACGGTAGTGGACAACGGCCAGGAATATAACAACGGCGTTTTTATCGCCTTTGCACCATACGATAACCCTGAAATAGCGGTTGTAACGGTCGTTGAAAAGGGCGGATACGGTTCCAATATTGCCCAGGTAACAAGGGACATTTTTGATGCCTATTTCTTCTATCAGGGCGATACCTATACCGGCGACAACGCCGGCATGCTCATAAAGTAAAACCGCCATCAACCGCCTTTAAAAACACAATGTTAATTGTTGACAAAACCGATTCTGTCAACAATCTGATAAAAACAAATCAGCGAAGTATTAACCTTCAAAAAGGAGTACTTCGCTGATTTTATATGTTTACGTGTTTGACCGATTAAGCAGGCAGGGAATGCTTACAGCACGGCCATTATTTCGTCGGTTATTTCAAGGCAGATGTCGGCCGAGCGGCTGACCTCCTTAAAAAATTCCTCGGCGCCGCCCGTAATGCCGTCGGAAACGGTTTTTATGAGAAGACAAGGTACACCGCACCTGTCGCAGGTCAAAACGATTCCCGCAGCCTCCATTTCGCAAATTTCGGCGTCAAAATCTCTGTTAAGAGCAGCCTTGTCCTCAGCCTTTCCCACAAATCTGTCTCCCGAAGCGCAGGTCACGGGCAAAAGCTCCGGATGAAGTTCCAATGCCTTTTTAAAAAGCTTTTTGTCGGGATAAAGATAAATGTCATCATATCCTGTGTGCTGTCCCACCTTTACGGGATCGATCTCCGAAAGGTCGAACTGATAATGAACCACCCTTTCGACAATGCAGGTTTTGGCCTTGCTCATCTCGGGCGTCAGCCCGCCTACAACACCGAAATTTACGACCATATCCACACCGTGCTTTGAAATGAGGTGCTGCACCGCCGCCGTTGCCGCAAGCTCGCCTTCGCCGCTTTTTGCGATTATCAGCTCATAGCCCTTGCAATTGTATTTCATAATGTCAAAGCCGCATTCTGTTAGATGGGAGGAGGGCTTTCCGTATTTTGAAAGCACCGCCTCGATCTCCACGGCAACGATCATTCCAATCTTTTTCATTATTCGTTTTCCTCCATAATTCTCGTAAGCAAGCCGATGCTGCCGTCGGCGTCGTGACAGGTATATGCGACCACATAGTTGTGCTTTCTCGAGAAAAAGAGGGTCTGACCGTACATTCCGCCCGAAACGGTAAAGGTCTTGTTTTTGCTTCCCGAAAAGCCGAAGCCGTAAAATCCGTCGCCCGGAAGATCCCACTGGCGGCTTGTGGAAATGTCAAGCCACTGCTTGCTTATAAGCTGTTCACCCTCCCATTTTCCGCCGTCGAGGCACATTTTGCCGAATTTGGCAAGGTCGACGGTGTTAAGGAAAAGGCCGGTGGCTCCCATGGAATGGCCGTGAGGGCACTTAGCAAAGCCTGCACTCTGGAATTTCATCTTTCTGAAGAAATGCTTAAAAAGTAACTGCTCAAGCTCAATTCCGGACACCTTTTCGATAACGCGGGAAATTATATAATAATTGGAATCGCTGTAATTCCATTCGGTTCCCGGCGTTTTAACGGGGAGGCGGGTTAAGGCAATTTTAAGGTAGTCGTCACACCCCTCGGTCTCTATAATATCAACCGGTGCGTCAACATCAAGAAACGGCTCGGCAATGCCGGTGGTGTGGGTCAATACGTTGTGCAGTGTGACGCTTTTCCAAATGTCGTCAAGCTCAGGATAATCGTCGGCAAAAAAATCGTAAATGCAGTCGTCAAGACTGATTTTTCCCTCATCATATAAAACGCCCAAAGCGGTGGAGGTTATAGCCTTTGAAATGGAATAGATGTTGTTGCAGTCGTTTGAGGGAGTTATGACCTCGGTGGTCGATTTGTCGCCGCATATTTCGGTTATGCGGTAAACGTTAAAATTGTTTTCCTTTGCCGCTTTAGCGAGTTTTTCAATCATTTTGATACCTTCCTTGACAGATTGGGTTTTTATTTATATAATGGTTTAAGATTTGCACTGCCCGATTGGGCATCGATTTAAGTATTTAAAACATACAAGCAAGCTTTAATGCACTGCAATTATAGCATACCGCAAAGGAATTGACAACTATGGAAAACAACAATCTTTACAGAGCCATTTCAAAGGACGGAAGCGTGGTTATTGCCGCCTGCGATTCCACCGATATTGTCGGACGCGCCGCAAAGATACACCGCACATCTTTAACCGCCACGGCAGCTCTCGGCAGGGCGCTGACCGCCGCATCCCTTATGGGATCTATGCTTAAAAACGAAGGCAATACCCTGACATTGCAATTTAAATGTGACGGTCCCTGCGGAAACATCTGCTGCGTCAGCGACTACAAGGGCAATGTCAGAGGATATATCGACAGTCCTTCGGCCGAGCTTGCGCCCAACAGTCTCGGCAAACTTGATGTGGGCGGAGCGGTCGG
The DNA here is from genome assembly GCA_905193225.1 of uncultured Oscillospiraceae bacterium. Lineage (GTDB taxonomy): Bacteria > Bacillota > Clostridia > Oscillospirales > Acutalibacteraceae > UMGS1484. The sequence goes on from CAJJNV010000004.1 coordinate 16,119, forward strand.
AAAGGGAACACTTTGCGTTGTAAGAGACCTTGGATTTGACGAGCCGACGGTAGGAATGTGCGAGGTCGAAAGCGGAGAAATTGCCGAGGATATTACCGCATACTTTGCAAAAAGCGAACAGATACCGACGGCCTGCGCCTTAGGTGTGCTTGTGGATAAGGATTTTTGCGTAAACGGTGCGGGGGGATTTATCGTACAGCTGCTTCCTTTCGCAGACGAGGGTATTATAACCACCCTCGAAAACAATCTTAAAAACGTCTCCTCGGTATCTCATATGATAAAGGAAGGCAAAACCCCCATAGACATAATCGACACCGTCTTTTCGGGAATAGAATATGACCTGCTCGACAAGACTCATACCGAATTTAAATGTAATTGCAGCCGCAAGCGGTATGAAAAAATAATGATTTCCTTGGGAAAAGAGGAGCTTGAACGGCTTAAATCCGAGGATGAACAGGTCGAAACGGTTTGCAGCTTTTGCGGTGAAAAATATATCTTTTCAAAGCAGGATCTCGAAAGATTTATTGGAGAAGCAACCCGCTGATGCGTTTTAAACCATTAAGCGGTCGGCATACTTGTCAGCGGCATTAAGAACAATGGAAGCATCATAATAACAACAACATTACAACAAAATCATAACAGCAAAACAAAACAGCCGAAGAAATTTCTTCGGCTGTTTTTAGCTTCATTATGGTCACAGAATCATTTTCCGCTCCTCATAATCGGCAAATGATTATTCCTGCTCTTCCTTCATTTTTGCAAAGCAATCGCTGCAGTAAACAGGACGATCCTCTCTGGGCTGGAAGGGAACCTTGGCCTCTCCGCCGCAGGAAGCACATGTAGCAGTGTACATCTGTCTGTCAGCTCTGGCAGCATTTTTGCGGGCGTCGCGGCAGGCTTTGCAGCGCTGCGGCTCATTAACGAAGCCTTTAGCCTCGTAAAATTCCTGCTCACCGGCGGTAAACACGAATTCGGAACCGCATTCCTTGCATATAAGGGTTTTGTCTTCAAACATTTTTTTAACCTCGCTAGAAATTATTTTGCCCGCGGACGGATTTGCACCGACACCTTTGATAACAACGCTCTGCTTAAGCTACTGGGGCATTTACATATTGTACAACATTAAATCAAAACATTTTTCGCAAGGGTCGGGGAAATGTCCCGATTTAAGTATAAACAAAATTACAAAACAAAAATGCAAACAATTGAAAAACCGTAGGTCTATCGAAGAAAATAACAAATGCACCGGGCGATCTAAAGCTCAACCATTTACTTGTGCCGGATTTTATACCGGCCTATGACGTGTCCTCTTGGTCATCCCATCTTGTTTTAAAATGACAGGGATTTAAGCTTTTTTCTCGCGCGGCAAACGGCATTGTCTACCGCCTTTTTTGTCAGCGAAAGCTTTGAGGAAATTGCCTCGTAGGTGTTTCCCTTGAGGTAAAGCTTAAATACGGCAAACTCGGTTTTTGAAAGAATGCCTTCAAGCTCGCTGTATATTCTCTCAACCGTGTCCTTGGCGATAAGATCGTCCTCGGGAGAAGCTTTGTCGGCCAGAAGAGTGTCGCCCTGAATTTCGTCGATGTAAAGCAGGGAGGATGAAGGAATCTTTTTTGCCGAAAGGGAGGAACGCACGGCCGAAATAATGTTTCTGTCTATGCAAAGAAGGGCAAATGTGTGGAAGGAGGCACCCCTGTCGTCGTTGTACGACCGTATGGCGCGAAGCAAGCCTATCATTCCTTCCTGGGCCAAATCCTCTTTATCGTAACCGTCGGAAAAATATCCTTCGGCGCGGGAAATGACGATGGGCATATATCTGACGGTCAGCACGGTAAGCGCCGATGGGTTTCCATCCTGCACTGCTTTAACAAGCTGTTCGTCCGAAAGCTCGGCCTTATTTGTTTTTTTGTCGTCTCTTTGCATGTTTTTCTCCGAAACAAGGAAAAAGAACACAGAAGATGCTATTCTGTTACATCTCTTTAACCTATGGTCATTATACAACAATACTTATATTTTGTCAACAATTATTCATCGTTTTAATTGATATTTATTAAATGTATACAAATATTTTGTCGATTTTGTAATATTGCAAAACAAAAATGTAAAATAATGAAATGTAGAACGCTGCAAATTTACTTTAAAGCAAGAAGGCGGATAAAATTATCTGGAAAGACGGGCGTTGAATCGCTCTATAAGCTTTTTGAAATCTGCCGAAAGATTCCCGTTTTCCGAAAGTGAACTCTGCACCGCGTCATAAACATAGCGCAAAAGCACATCTCTTTGTTCAAGATTCGTAATGCACTGGGACTGTTCAAGCTGAACGATATAGTTTTTCCAGTTGTCGGTGTTATACAGTTCGTTTGCCTGAGCCTTTTTGAGAGCGGGAAGGGTACTTCTTGCAGAGCAGTATTCGGCACAGATCTTTGCCGAAAGGGCAAAGCTTTTAACAAAGTCGTAGGCTGCCTGTTGCTTTTCGGCATTTCCCGTGTCGGTTACGCAAAGGGCTGAAAGGTCAAGAGCCGAGACATAATTTTCGTTGATGGCCTTGGAAAGGGGAAAAGAGGTGAAATTAAATTTTGCCGATGTTCCGAAAAGATTTTTGTATGAGATGTTTTTGGTAAATCCAAAGGCAGTCTTTCCGCCGATCAGCTGAGAAAACGACCAATTGTCGGAAACAAGCTTGTCGTTTTTAAGTTTTGAAAGGGACTCGATAAATCCTTCATAATCCTGAGCGTCGAAAGCGGCCGATCGTTCTTGTTCAAAAGTGCATCCGCGGGATCTGATCGACGAGAAGAAAAGCTCCCCTATGGAATTGTAGCATTCTTCGCTAAAGGAAATTCCCAAGGGACAGATGGTGTCGGTTGCGGCGGCGATTTGCTTGCAGGTGTCGATCAGCTGGTCAAAATTGTCGGGGTTTTTAAGACCTAATGAGGCAAGTATATCGGGATTGGCGGTAAAGCAGGTCACAGTGCCTTCAAGAGGCAACCCATAAACCTTTTCACCGTTTGAAACGCCTGTAAAACAGGATTCGGTAAAGAATGAGGAAAGCTCTTTTGCCCCGTATTCGGAAATGTCCTTTATAAGGCCTGCGTTTGCAGCAGAATCGAGATATTTTCCGCCGAGTATTATCGCGTCAAAATAATCTCCGCTTTGTTTTTTGTCCGAAAGGAAATTTATTACCGATGCTCTCTTGTCAAAATCCTTTTCGATAATTGTTATTTTAATGTTGCTGTGCTTTTTCTCGTATTCGGAAACGGCATTTGCAAGAGCCTGACTGCCCGAAGGAGCAAGCAGCTTTATCTCGGTTTTGCCGTCAGCGTCTTTGCTTTGGTCGGATTCTTGACTGCCGGTTTGAGGCTCGTCCGTTTGGTTTGATGCGTCGCTTTCGGTTACCGCGGAAAGAATCTTGTCATTTTCGCTGACCGGTACCTTCACGGTCAGTTTAAGAATGGAATTCCCGTCTTTGTCGTATTTTTCGATCTGCTGACCGTCCTCTATGAGGGCCGACCATTCGGATATCTGCTCGCCGTCTTTGGAAAAGAGTTTAAGTGTCTCGCCGCCGAGGCTGTCAAGGGCGATTTCTCCGCTTTTACCTTCGATTTCGGCATTGTCATAAAGATCGGAAAAATTCCAGTAAAGGTTGGAATTGACGATATAGGTTTTTTCGGTCTGTTCCGAAATCACCGATTCGGGCTCTGAAGAATCAGACGGCTGCTCGGGAGTTTTGGAACAAGAAGCAAGAAGCATTGTTGCGGTAAAAATGGCCGCGATTTTTAATATATGTTTTTTCATACTTACACCACTGTCTCTTTATTGTTTTGCAAGTCTGCTTTTTCGGCGGCGTCGGAGGGGAGGGGGTCTGAGCCGTCGGTTGGGCTATCCCGATCGTCGCTTCCTCCGCCGTTTTCTTCCGAAAGCTCCTCGGCCTTGACCGATTTCCATATGTGGATAAGGCCGGCCTCCTGAAGCTTGGCGACGATTATTATCATTATGGGGAAACATATCATACCGAGCAGTCCCACGGTATTAAGACCGAGATACATAGCCATCAGTGTGACGATGGGAGGCAGTCCCACCTGTTTTCCGATAATTTTAGGTTCGATGATATTTCTGACCACAATTATAAAAACGTAAAGAAGTATAAGCTCAAGACCGAGGGTGGAATTGCCGCTGACAAGCTCTACAATTCCCCAGGGAATGAGCGCCGTACCCGTTCCGAGTACCGGTACAATGTCGATAATAGCAATAAAGAAGGCAAGCGTCCCGGCATATGGCACGTCGAAAATGAGAAACCCCACAAAAAGTTCGACAAAAATTATGAGAAAGATTAAAATGTATCCTCTAAGCATCTTCAAAACGTTTTCCATAAAGAGCTGCTTTGAATGACGTATGAGATGCTGATTTTTCGGTGAAAACTGTTTTAAAATGAAGGCGGTTATGCGGTTGTAATCGTTGGTGATAAAGCAGGATGCAACAATGGAAATAATGGTTGTGAGCATCAGCCCGGGAATATTTGAAATAACGCTCGTTGCAAAGGATGTAACGGCGTTTGAAGCGGCAGACACGCCGTTTTCGGCCATTGTGAGAGGTGCGTTTCTAAGCGCGTCGGCGAGGCCTTCTGGCAGAGTATCGAGCCAGTCGGAAAGGTTGTCGCTTATGTTCTGGAAGGTTTCCTGAAACACCGGAATGTTGGATTTCATCCAGCCAATCAGACCATACACCTCGTTATATATCTTGACTCCAAGGAAGATTATAAGCCCGAATACCAGCCCGAGTATGAACAACACGAAAAGTGACGACCAAAGCACCCGGGGAGTGTGGGTATGCTTTGAAAGCCAGCCCACCGGTTTTTGAAGAATGAGGGCGCAAATAAAGCCTATAAAAAACGGCAAAAGCCATATGGTCAGGTATTTAAGCACAAAAAAGACGATGGCGCATATCAGCGCGACGTACGCCGTATTAACGATAAATTTTCTTTTTCCGTCAATGGTCATTCGGCCGCCTCCTGAAAAATAAAATGAAAATTTATTATGTTGACAAAAAATATGTTTATAGTTAACTCACATTATACAATATGTAAGGCTTTTTTTCAAGGGCTTAACGAAATTATAACAATATTTTAAATTTATAAACATAAAAGTTAAGCAACAGATGCTCGAAAACGTATGTGTGCGTTATGCTTGAGATATTTGCCGAGAGGAAAATACAGCAAAGCGGCTAAAACGGTTAAAAAGGGTGTACGAATGGAAAAAAAGGTAATAGAAAAACTCCAAGAACAGCGTTCTTGGAGTTTTGGCTGCGGAACTAGGATTTGAACCCAGACAAACAGAGTCAGAGTCTGCCGTGCTACCCTTACACAATTCCGCAATGGCTCTCTCAACTGAAAGCTTGACTATTATATATTATCCGTCTTTAATTGTCAACCCTCTTTTTTGATTTTTTTAAAAAAACACTCAATATTTTTTTAATCTGAAATACAACTCGATTTTTCGGAAAAATAGAGTTTGACAATTAAAAATGTCGGTGATATAATTATATGTAGGAATTATCCGCATAATCTTTTTGGAGATGATTTTATGACATTCTTTGATGAATCGGTATCCACTGCAAGAGATATTTTATCGGCAGGAGCGCAGAAGGCCTCCGAAACAATCGAAATTCAGAAAATCAAAATTGCCATTGCAAGAAAGAAATCTTCCATTAACGCCGCCCTTAAAAATCTCGGCAAGGCATACTACGACAGCCGCAAAAACGACTGCTCTGCCGCCGGACTTTGCGACAGCGTTGTTGAGGACATAGACCTTAAGGTGGCCGAGCTTGCCGAGCTTGAGGAAAAGCTGGCCGACGCCAGAAAACTCAAACGCTGCTCTAAATGCGGAAGCAGAAACCGCATTGATGCCTCCTTTTGCAACTTTTGCGGCGCCCGTCTTGACGATGATATGTTTTGCAGCGGCGACGAAGCTTTTGAAAAGAACAAAAAAGACGCAGAATAAGAGCAATCATACCGATTGTGATTAAATTTAATTACAGAAAAAGTCCTGCCATTTGAAGGACCGACATTATGTATCTATTTTGATTACAAACAGCAATGCAAAAAGGCGACAGAGACTCTCTGCCGCCCTTTTTTATGAGAATTTATTTTTATAACTTGTATGGCCGCAAATCGCCGCACATCTGACTTGATTATATTTACAGCTATAAACTGCATTTAGTGTGCATACTGCTCAAAATATATTTGCAATCCAAACCGTACCATATCGCTGAATTTAAAAACGGCTTCCGAAGAAGCCGCTTTTTGTTTATATGGTTTGCTTAGAGAATACGCTGCTCTTTTGCTCAGCCGAGAAGCTTTTCGGCTGTGGCAAGCTTGCAGCACAGGGTAAACAACTGCATGGCAAGGTCAAGTTCCTCAACCGGCGGGAAGGAGGGAGAAAGACGGATGTTTTTATTCTCGGGATCCTTTCCGTAAGGGAAGGTAGCGCCTGCGTCGGTAAGCTTTACGCCGGCCTGATCGCAAAGTGAAACCACCTCTTTTGCGCAGCCGTAGTTAAGATCCACACTGACGAAATATCCGCCGTTCGGAGCGGTATAGGTTATAATATCGTCGCCCGAAAGGTCATTTTTAAGGTGGTTTAAAACAACCTCGAATCTCGGGCGGAGCTTGGAAGCGTGCAGCTTCATATGGTCGAGAATGCCTTTGGTATTTTTAAAGAAGCAGAGATGGCCCAGCTGATTCATCTTGTCGGGGCCGATGGTCTGATATTTAAGACGGCTGAGCAGAATCTTTTTGTTGTTCAGCGAGCAGGCAACTGCCGAAACGCCGCTTCCGGGATAGGCAATTTTGGAGGTTGAGGCAAACATAAAGTAAATGTCCTCGTTGCCGGTCTTTTCGCATTCCTTTGCAAGGTTCAAAAGGGTGTCTTTACGGTCGTCGTAAAGATCGTGAACGGCATAGGCATTGTCCCAGAAAATTCTGAAGTCCTTTGCGGCCGGTTTAAGGGCGGCAAAGCGGCGGACGGTCTCGTCGGAATATGTGATACCGGTGGGGTTGGAGTATTTAGGAACGCACCAGATTCCCTTGACCGTCGGGTCCTTAACAAGCTCTTCAACCGCGTCCATATCGGGGCCCTGCTCGGTCATTTTAACGGTTATAAGCTCAAATCCGAAATACTCTGTCACGCAGAAATGACGGTCGTAACCGGGGGAGGGACAGAGAAATTTAATCTTTTCCTGCTTGCACCAGGGAGTGTCTCCGAAACCGTGGGTATAGCCCTGAGAAATGCAGTCAAACATAACATTAAGGGAAGAGTTTCCGCCCAAAATGACATTGTCGGCGTTAACGCCAAGCATATCGGCAAACATCTGACGAACCTCGGGCAGACCGTCGATACAGCCGTAGTTGCGGCAATCGATGCCGCCGTTTTTGCTGTATGTAACATAGTCGACGCAGTCGCAAAGACCGGTTGAAAGGTCGAGCTGCTCGGCAGAGGGCTTTCCTCTTGACATATCAAGATTCAGGTTTCTGCTTTTAAAATCGTCATACTGCTTTTGGAGGTTTTCTTTAAGCTCGGCAAGCTGCTGCTTGCTCATATCCTTGAACGACATTATAATCAAGTCCTTTGATAAAATAAAATCTCAAAAAAATAAGGCTAAAACAAAACTGCAAAAAGGGGATAAAAGGATGGACTTGGTCAGATCAAGTCCATCCGATCAAATCAAAATTCCGCGCTGCCGGTAGTTCTCGGGAAGGGGAGTACGTCGCGGATGTTCTGAACGCCGGTGATGTACATGATTATGCGCTCGAATCCAAGGCCGAATCCCGAATGCTTGACCCCGCCGTATTTGCGAAGATCGAGATACCACCAATAATCCTTTTCGTCAAGACCAAGCTCTTCCATACGGGTACGTAGCACGTCGAGACGTTCTTCCCTCTGACTTCCGCCGATTATCTCGCCCACTCCGGGAACGAGGCAGTCCATGGCGGCAACCGTCTTTCCGTCGTCGTTCTGGCGCATATAGAAGGCTTTTATTTCCTTTGGATAGTCTATAACAAAGAGGGGCTTTTTATAAATTTTTTCGGTGAGATATCTCTCGTGCTCGGTCTGAAGGTCAACGCCCCAACTGACGGGATAGTCGAATTCATCATTGTGTTTTTCGAGAATTTCCACCGCCTCGGTGTATGTTACGCAGCCGAAATCCGAGCTTCTTACAAACTCAAGGCGCTCGAGCAGACCCTTATCCACAAAGCTGTTGAAGAACTGCATTTCATCGGGACAGGTCTTTAAAATGTGGTTGATGATGTGCTTTATCATAGCCTCGGCAAGCTTCATATCGTCCTTTAAATCGAAGAAGGCCATTTCCGGCTCGATCATCCAAAACTCGGCGGCGTGGCGGTTGGTGAAGCTTTCCTCGGCGCGGAAGGTGGGACCGAATGTATAAACCTTGCCGAAGGCCATAGCCATACACTCGGCCGAAAGCTGACCCGATACGGTGAGGGAGGTGGGCTTGCCGAAAAAGTCTTTTGAAAAATCAACATTGCCGTCCTCGGTTTTAGGAGGATCCTCGGGATCGAGGGTGGTTACCCTGAACATCTCTCCGGCGCCTTCACAGTCGCTGCCGGTGATGAGGGGAGTGTGGGCGTAAACAAAACCCTGAGAATGGAAAAATTCGTGAATGGCAAAGGCACATTCCGAACGTACGCGGAAAACGGCATTGAAAAGATTGGTGCGGGGACGAAGATGAGCTATCGAACGAAGAAACTCAACACTGTGACGCTTTTTCTGAAGGGGATAGTCGGGGGTGGAGGTTCCTTCGACGGTTATTTCGTCGGCGTGAATTTCAAAGGGCTGGCGCATCTCGGGGGTTAGCACGACGGTGCCTTTAACGGTCACTGCGGCGCCGACATTAAGCTTTGCGATTTCCTTAAAATTGCCGACCTTTCCGTCCTCGAAAACTACCTGGACGCATTTAAAGGAGCTGCCGTCGTTAAGCTCAATAAAACCGATGGTCTTGGAGTCGCGCACGGTCCTTGCCCAACCCGATACTACCACCTGCTTTTGGTCAAAAGAGGCATAGTCGGACAGCAGAGTTTTAAGTTCACATCTTTCCATAAATATATCTCCAATTCATAATTATGTCTCTTGATATCAACTTATTATATATCAAGTGCAATCATATAACAATACCTAATTTTTAATTTGGCTATGTTTTTTTTGACTGTTTGGTATGCAAAACTTGAAAAAGAAGGGTGACTGTGGTAAAATAGCCGAAAAGACCGAGAGAGAAGTGAAAAAATGATAACCTTTGAAAATCGCCGTACAGACCCTTTTTTTAATCAGGCCTTTGAGGAATATGTTTTCGAGCATTTTCAAAGGGGCAACATTTTTTTCACCTGGCAAAACTCTCCGGCGGTAATTGTGGGACAGAATCAAAACATCTACCGCGAGGTCGACATTTTAAAGCTTTCGGAAAAAAACATCCCGGTGGTCAGAAGAATGACCGGCGGCGGAACGGTTTATCACGATCTCGGAAATATAAACTACACTTTTATTTCAAACAGCGACCGAAATCTCAGCTACGACCGGTTTTTAGACCCTGTGATAAACGCTTTATGTGCCCTTGGCTTAAACGCCCATAAAAACAGCGTTTGCGACATTGCCATAGACGGGCTTAAAATTTCGGGAAGCGCTCAGCGCACCTGCAAGGGCAGGGTACTTCACCACGGAACACTGCTTTTTGATTGCGATTTAACGCTGCTCGATTGTCTGACCGCCAAAACCAAAAATCAGAGCATCGACACAAAAGGCACCCTTTCGACGGTCAGCAGGGTGACAAATATCTCGGCTCATCTAAGGGAGCAAATGACGGTGAGCGAATTTGAAAGCTACCTTAAAAATGCCGTTGCAAAAGATGCGGCGATAGAGCGGCTTTCGGATGAGGACATTGAAGGTATAAATACCCTGTGTCTCGAAAAATATCACAGCGACGACTGGACATACGGCAAGACCCCATCCTTTAATTTTAAAAAGCAGGGCCTTTTTAAGGGACAGGAAATTACCGTCGAATATTCGGCAAAAAAAGGGCTCGTTACCGAAGGACTTATTACCTGCGAATGTATCGAAACCGGCAGAGTAGACCTTGCGGGACAGAGCATTGCTTTTGAAAATCTCAAAAGGATATCGTCCGCTCTTTGCGGAAACGATGATTTGATAAAATATCTCGTGTAGCGAATGCTTTTTGCGATGTTCAAGTGTTTTTATGACAAAAAAGAATAACGACAAAACCACAGAAAATGAAAAAATCGAAAGGATTTGAAAATATGGAAAAAGAAATAAAAATGCCCCGTCTTCGTCCCGAAATGAAGGACGGCGTGCTTTGCGCATGGCTTAAAGAAGAAGGGGACACCGTTAAAAAAGGCGAGCCGATCTTTGAGATCGAAACCGATAAGGTGGTCAACCAGATCGAAGCCACCGAGGACGGAGTACTTGAAAAACAGCTCTTTGAAGAGGGCGATACCGTCGATGTGGGCAAGGCCGTGGGTCTTTTTAAAACCGAATAAGAAAACCGAGTAAGGACTGGAATAATTATGGAAAGAAAACCCGACTGGTTAAAGGTCAGATACAACGGCGACGCGGTTAACGAAGTGGCCGAAATAATGCGGGATATGGGGCTTAATACCGTCTGCAAAGAGGCTAACTGCCCCAATCTCGGAGAGTGCTATAAAAAGCATACCGCTACCTTTATGATACTCGGAAACATATGCACCCGTAACTGCAAATTCTGCAATGTGACCACCGGAAGACCCCTCCCGCCCGATGAAAACGAGCCGGAAAATGTGGCCAAGGCGGCAAAAAAGCTGGGGCTTCGCCATGTGGTGCTGACCTGCTCCACCCGCGACGATCTTGCCGACGGTGGAGCCGAGCATTTTGCAAAAACGGTCAGAGCCATAAGAAAGATTTGTCCCGGCGCAACGGTGGAAACCCTCATTTCCGATATGAAGATGAACACCGATGCTCTTGACATCATTGCCGACGTTCACCCCGATGTTATCAACCACAATGTCGAAACGGTGAAGGAACTGCAGAAGGCGGTCAGACCTCAGGCCGATTATGAGCGTTCGCTTAATGTGCTGAAATATTTCAAGCAAAAGGACAAAACTCTTGTTACCAAAACAGGCTTTATGGTGGGCCTCGGAGAAACCGACGAGCAGATAAACGCCCTTCTTGACGACATCCTTGCCACCGGCTGCGACATTCTGACCATCGGCCAGTATCTTCAGCCCACAAAGGAGCATTATCCCTTGGCTCGTTACGCGACCCCCGAGGATTTTGCAAGATACAAGAAAATTGCCCTTGAAAAGGGATTCCGCCACGTGGCATCGGCACCTCTTGCAAGAAGCTCATATCGGGCGTGGGAGGTTTTGGAGGGCGTAAATGATCTATATTGAGACAAACTCAACCGATGTTTTTGAAAATTTCGCAATAGAATATTATTTTGCCAAGGAAAAGGCCCTTCCTGAAACGGTCTTTCTCTTTTGGCGCACCACTCCCACCCTTATGGTGGGAAAATATCAGAATGTGGCCGAGGAGATAAATCTTCCCTATGCCAAGGAACACGGTATAATCATATCCCGACGCTTTTCGGGAGGCGGAACCATATACACCGATATGGGAGGATGGCAATTTTCATTTATAGAACACAAAAATGCAAGGGAAATTGAGTTTCACGAATACATCGCCCCGGTCATCGACGCCCTTAAAAGCCTCGGAGTCGAGGCCGCTTTTAACGGTCGCAACGACCTGACCATCGACGGGAAAAAGTTTTCGGGAAATGCCCAATACCGCCTTTGCGACAGCGTTGTTCATCACGGGTCGCTGCTTTTTTCCACAGATATCGAGCAGATGGTAGCCTCCACCACCGTGGACGATTATAAGATAATATCAAAAAGCATAAAATCGGTCAGGGATAGGGTGACCAACATTTCCGATCATCTTTGTAAAAGCGTTTCTCCCGAACAGTTCAAGAGTGTTATGGTCAAAAACATAATGCACTCAAGCGACAAAACCTATGTGCTGACCGAGGAGGATAAAAAGCGCATAAAAACAATAAGAGAGACCGAGCTTGCGGCGTGGGATTATATCTACGGAAAAAATCCCAAATTCAACATTGAGCGTACAGGCCGTTTTGCCGGCGGAAAGATACAGTTTAAGCTGGACATAAAAAAAGGACTTATCGAGTCGGCCGCCGTTTTCGGAGACTTCTTTTCCACCCTTTCGGAAAAGGAAATATGCGATACGCTGATCGGATGCAGATATGATAAGCAATCGGTGCTTGAGCGGCTTAAAGGCGGCGGCATAGAGGGAAAAATATACAACATATCGGTCGAAGAGATTGCCGCCCTCATTTCCGACTGACTCCTGCGCTTAGGGCGCTTAAAATCCTTTTTTAATATGAAAAAATGCAAATTCCGATTGTCGAAAATGCTCCGACCGTCGGAATTTTTTGCTGCCCGAGGCAATAACCGTTTTGCCGTACAGGTGTCTCCGACATCATTTTCAGTCAAAAGCCATACCGCACGGAGCTGCCGATACCGTGCTGCGTCTTATGTGAAAGACAATCCAAAAACAAAGAAAAACTAAAACAAGGAAAACAAAAAGAAACAACGGCCCTCTACCGAAAACCGTTGTTTTTCTGGTCGAGATGACAGGATTCGAACCTGCGGCCTCTGCGTCCCGAACGCAGCGCTCTACCAAACTGAGCCACATCTCGCAATATTCAGTTTTGTTATGTTTTTTGTCGGGCGGGCGTACGGCTGCACCGTCGGCTTTTCCGACGAAAGATATTATATTCTTTAATATGGCTTTTGTCAAGTGAAATTTGGATAAAAACAAATGTACCGGGTTTTAAGCAACGGACGGTCGAACCCCGCACGCCTTAAAAATGTTAAATTCCCCGTTTTTATCGTTTCGCCACTTGAAATACGCCGGTATATCGGCGTGACAAAACTTCAAAAACGAAAAATTTTCCTATTTTTAAGGTCGAAGAGTTTCTGCCGTTCATTTTTCTGCGCGGGAAAGCGTGAAATCGGCCATCAGGCTGACGCCTATGGTTGATGATCGCGATGCCGCACGGGAAAAGGGACGAGCGAAACCGTACGGTGTTCGACCGTCTGTTGCTTAAACAAAAAACGTGAGAGGATATAATCGCCTACACACTTACATTAAAAAGGCTAAGGGATTAAGGCACGGGACTTTGAATGACGGCTATGGCAGCAAAAGTTTATAAACCATCTGTTGATTTCATTTTATATCCTTGACTTATTTTGCTTATGATGTTATAATGACCCTCACTGTGTCCCGCCGAAAGATTTTTCGGCGGTGTTTGAATTTTTACTTTTGTGTGGAGAAATTGATATGAAAATTCAGCTTTCCGACCATTTTTCTTACAAAAAGCTTTTCACATTCGTTTATCCCACCGTTATTATGATGGTGTTTACATCTGTATACGGTGTGGTGGACGGTTTTTTTGTTTCAAACTATGTAGGCAAAACTCCCTTTGCTGCCGTCAATCTTATAATGCCCTTTGTTATGGTTATCGGCGGAATGGGATTTATGGTTGGAACGGGAGGAACAGCCCTCGTTTCAAAAGCTATGGGCGAGGGAGAAGATCAAAAGGCCAAGAAATACTTTTCCATGATGATATACTTTACCGCTATTATCGCCGTGATACTGTCAGTGGTGGGAATTGTCTTTATGCGGCCAGTGGCGCACTTTTTGGGCGCAACCGATGAGATGCTTGATTACAGCGTGCTTTACGGGCGCATCGTCATCGGATTTACGGCGGCGTTTATGCTTCAGAGTGTTTTCCAAAGCTTTCTTGTGGCGGCCGAGCGGCCTAAAATGGGACTTGCCTGCACCATAGCTGCCGGAGTGACAAATATGGTTCTCGACGCTTTATTTATTGCCGTTTTCAAATGGGGAGTTGCGGGAGCGGCTATAGCAACAGGTATCAGTCAATGCGTAGGCGGCCTTATTCCTCTTGTTTATTTTATCCTGCCAAACAAAAGCAGACTGCACCTTGTTGTGACAGAATTAAAGGTAAGGCCCATATTAAAGGCCTGCGCAAACGGCTCCTCAGAGCTTATGAGCAATATTTCATCCTCGCTTGTGGGTATGATTTACAACTTTCAGCTGCTTAAATTTGCCGGAGAAAACGGCGTTTCGGCATACGGCGTGCTTATGTATACCCAGTTTATTTTTGTGGCGATACTGCTGGGATATTCAATCGGTACGGCGCCTGTTGTGGGCTTCCATTACGGTGCTTCTAACACCGATGAGTTAAAAAACCTGCTCAAAAAAAGCACGGTTATAATGGGCATAGGCGGTGTGGTTATGGCCGTCGCGGCGCTGGCTCTTTCTTCCACCCTTGCGGGAATTTTCGTCGGATATGACAAGGAGCTTTACGACCTTACCCTTCGGGCCTTTAAGATCTATTCGATACACTTTGTATTTGCGGGATTTAATATTTTTGCCTCGGGATTTTTCACCGCCTTAAACAACGGCGCAGTGTCGGCCGCTATATCCTTTCTTCGTACCCTGGTTTTCCAAAGCTCATCGGTGCTTATTCTTCCGGTGCTTTTCGGGGTTGACGGAATATGGTGGGCGGTGTGTGTGGCAGAGGTTGCGGCGCTGACCATTTCGATTATATTCCTCTTTACCAACCGAAAGAAATATAAATACTTCTGATGCCTTTGCAATGTGGGTGCTTTGCAGCGTACCACTGCTGTTATCACGGCGGCGCTGCAAGCATTGCAAAAATAAATAACGGCAACAAAAAACCTCCGAAAAAGCAAATTCTTTCGGAGGTGTCTTTATATTTGATGCTATTTATATGTATGTGTGCGACTATTCGTGCTGCTTATATTGTTTTGCAAATCAGTTTTCCTTGGGCTTTCTGCCATATATAAAAATCTTTCTTGCGGCAAAGTTCCAGATGAAGGCGATGAGCGTTCCGGCAACGCTTTTGATTATAAAGGGAACCCCGTCGGCCTGGGGAAGCACAAGCCCCATTGCCGCAACCACGCCGCTTTTGATAAACAGACCGACTATACCGATGACCGTAAAGGAGGCAAATTCGGCGGCACGGTTGATGTCGTTCCTCTTGAACACCCACAGTATGCTTAAAATGTAATTGACCACAAGGCCTATTATAAAACCGATGGCCACCGAAAGCACATCTCTTGTCAAGGTGAAAAGGCCGAAAACATTTATGTCGTTGTGAAAAACATATGTAACGAACAGCCAGCCTGTAACAATGTCCACAAGGGTGGCCGATCCGCCTACGAAAATGAATCGGAAAAACTGGATAAAGCCGTCGTCGGTAGGCTCGACCATCAGCTCGCGGAATTTAAAGTGAAAAAGCAGATAAAAGAAATGTTTCATAAGCGTCCTTTCGCCCGGCCGAGAAAGCGTTTGTCAAAAGATGAACGGCAGGGTTCTCCCGGGGGATTGGTTTTTATATTTGAAAAAAATATATATCATTCCTCTAAAATGTCGCCCACCGAGCCGAGAATATATGTGGGACGATAGGGGAATTCATCCACCGTCTGAGCCGAGGAAACGCCGGTCAGCACAAGCACGGTATCCACCGCCGACTGTATACCTGCAATTATGTCGGTGTCCATACGATCACCGATTATGGCAGCATCGGCCGAATGACATCCGAGGAGTTTAAGGCCGGTTCTCATCATAAGGGGATTGGGCTTACCTAAAAAATAGGCCGAGCGGCCGGTGGCAAGCTCAATAGGGGAAATCATTGCTCGGCAGGCGGGAATTATCGTACCGCCTTCGGCAGGACCGGTGACATCGGGATTGGTGCCGATAAGCTTTGCGCCGTTCATAACAAGACGTACTGCCTTTGAAATGTTTTGATAGCTGTAATTCTGCGTTTCGCCCACCACCACATAGTCGGGATTGACATCATTCATACTTATGCCGGCTTGGTAAAGGGCGTTGTGCAGTCCCGCCTCTCCGATGCAAAAGACCGAGGCGCCGGGATGCTGATTTTTGATAAATTCGGCCGTTGCAAGAGCACTGGTATAAAAATGGCTTTGGTCAACGTCAAGTCCCATTCGGCAAAGCTTTTGCCTAAGCTCCAAGGGTGAACGTTCGCTTGAATTGGTTAAAAATAGAAACTTTTTATTTTCTCTTTCGAGCCATTCGACAAATTTTTTGGCGGGCGGGAGCAGCTCGTTGCCATGGTATACCACTCCGTCCATATCGCATATAAAGCCTTCCTTGGCTCTGATTTTTGAAATATCGTATACCATATTCATCACCTTTTTTATAATACTATACCGCGAAAAAATTTTCAAGATAAAAAGTGTAATATTTTCCGCCCAAAAGACATACCCTTTACAAAGGTAAAAATGAAAAGAGGACGGAGCATATGACAAATACAAAGCTATACAAGGATATTGCTGCCCGCACGGGCGGAGACATTTACATCGGCATAGTGGGTCCGGTGAGGACGGGAAAATCAACCTTTATAAAAAAATTTATGGATACCCTTGTATTGCCGAATATTTCCGAGGAATATGTAAGAGAGCGGGCGACCGATGAGCTTCCTCAATCGGCGGCGGGAAGAACCATAATGACCACCGAGCCTAAATTTATTCCCGAAACGGCCGTAGATATGACCCTCGACGGGGTGTGCAATATGTCGGTAAGACTTGTGGATTGTGTGGGATATATCGTCCCCAGTGCCCTCGGATATATCGAGGATGAAAAGCCGCGTATGGTTAAAACTCCTTGGTTTGACGAGGAAATTCCGTTTAATATGGCGGCCGAAATAGGTACGAAGAAGGTCATTACCGAGCATTCGACCGTCGGTATCGTCATTACTACCGACGGAAGCATCGGTGAAATTGAACGAAGTGAATACGAGGAGGCCGAGGAACGGGTCATAAATGAGCTTAAGGAGATAAATAAACCCTTTGTGGTACTTCTTAATTCCACCCATCCGAAAAGTGAGCAAACGGCCGAGCTTGCGAAAAATCTCAATGAGAGGTATTCTGTAAAGGTTATTCCGGTCGACTGTCTCGGACTCGGCGAGGATGACATAAGGAAAATTATGACCGAAATGCTTTACGAATTCCCCATAAAGGACATAAATTTCTTCTGCCCGAAATGGATAAACTCTCTTTCTCCCGATCATTGGCTTAAGGAAAGCGTATATTCGACCGTAAACGATTTCAGCAAAAACATAACAAAAATCAGAGAGGCAAAAGCGGCAGCGGCTGTGCTGTCGGAAAACGAATATGTCACGAGTGCCGATCTATGCTCGGCCGATCTCGGAACGGGAAGTCTTTCGGTGGAGCTGAACTTTGAAGCAAGCCTTTTCTACAAGGTGCTGACCGAGCAAAGCGGCTTTGAAATATCCGACGAGCAGGAGCTTATGAGCACCCTGTCGAAGCTTTCGGATATACAGAAAAAATACAGCAGGGTCAAAAACGCCCTCGACGAGGTAGAAGCCACGGGTTACGGCATCGTTATGCCCGATGTGGAGGAAATGACCCTTGCCGAGCCGGAAATAATGAAGCAGGGCGGTCAGTACGGTGTAAGGCTCAAGGCCGCCGCTCCGTCCATTCATATGATGAAGGCCGAGATAAAGACCGAGCTTTCTCCCGTGGTGGGATCGGAAAAGCAGTCGGAGGATCTGGTCAAATATCTTTTGGCGGGATTTGAGGATGATCCCCTTAAAATATGGGATTCCAACATCTTCGGCAAATCACTCCACGACCTTGTAAACGAGGGACTTCACGCAAAGCTTTCAAAAATGCCGCCCGACGCGAGGGGAAAGGTCAGAGAAACCATTGAACGGGTCATAAACGAAGGCTGCAGCGGTCTTATATGCATTATACTTTGATTTTTTAAAGGAAATATACTGAAATACAGCAAAACCTAATACACCGAAGCGGGGCACGGCGGGATTTTTCGCCGTGCTTTTTTGACTTTGAATTTTTGATTTTACGGCAGGTATATTTTTGTTTTTTGTGTTTACATTTATGCAGAAATGTGATATAATATAAAAACAAATAAAATGTGCTTTTTGCACCCGCACTTTTGTGAGTGCAAAAATTTGTGCGGCTTCTTTAAACCCGCATTTTCGTGATTCCAAATTATTTACCCTGAAAAGGAGCGAATGTTATGTCATTAAACGAAAGAAAAGGCTCAGGCGGCGTTGTCGTTTCCGACGATGTTATCGTTAAAATTGCCGAAGTGGCAGCAAAGGACGTGCCCGGCGTTAAGGGACTTGCTTCCCGTACCACCGATTTCCGTTCGATAGTCAAGGATCGCTCGGTAAAGCCGGTGCAGATCGAAATGCTTTCGGGTGCAATGGAAATAACAATGTATATTACCTTGACCGACGGCGTGCGTATTCCCGATGTTTGCGATGCCGTTCAAAAGGGAGTTAAAAGCTCGGTCCAGAGTATGACCGGCTGCCCTGTGACCAAGGTCAACGTCATTGTGGACGACCTGGAGCCGGACGATAAAAACGACAAATAAATTTTTGGGGAATTTTTAGGTATGAAGAGAGCTGTGGCAAGAGAACAGGCGTTTATTCTGGTTTTTGAAAAAAGCTTTAACGACGCCGACATCGCCGAACTTATAGGATATGCCGCCGAAAACTGCGGCTGGGAAACCGATGAATTTATGGAAAAGCTGGCCGAGGATACGCTTAGTCACCTCGACGCCATCGATCCTGTTATAGAAAAATACTGTATCGGATGGAAAAAAGAACGCATCTCCAAGGTGTCCCTTTCGATTATGCGGGTGGCCTGCAACGAGATTATGTTTATGCCGGACATTCCGGTCAGTGTTTCCATCGACGAAGCGGTGGAGCTTGCAAAGAAATTTGCTTCCGACGAGGACGCAGCATACATAAACGGCGTGCTCGGAACGGTGGCAAAAAACGAAGGCTGTGAAAAGGATAAATGAGCGGCGTTGTTTTGGCTGTTGATACCAGCAATTATACCACTTCGGCCGCTCTTTGCGGCGACGGACTTCGCATAATAAAAACCGCCTCAAGGCTTTTGCCGGTAGAAAAAGGTCACCTTGGACTGCGGCAGAGCGAGGCGGTTTTTTATCATACAAGGGCATTGCCCGAAATCCTTTCAACAGTTCTTTGCGATAACGGCCTTTCCATTAAGGCAGTGGCTGTTTCAAAGCGGCCGAGAGACGAGGAAGGCTCATATATGCCATGCTTTCTTGCAGGAAATTCCGTCGCCGAAGGTATCGGCGCGGCCCTTCATGTTCCGGTTTACGGATTTTCCCATCAGGCGGGACACATTGCGGCGGCTCTTTACGGTGCCGGAAGGCTCGAGCTTTTAAAGCAGAAATTCATTGCCTTTCATCTTTCGGGAGGAACGACCGAGGGTGTGCTCGTAACCCCGGATGAGCAAAATGTATTTTGCACAAAGCTGATTTCAAAAACGCTCGACCTGAACGCAGGACAGGCTGTCGATAGGGTGGGTGCTCTTTTGGGACTTGATTTTCCGGCCGGAATAGAGCTTGAAAAGCTGGCTGAAGCGGCGATTTGCGAAGATGGGAAAGGGCAAAGAGATTTGTCCGACAGCGACCTGAAAAAGTGTCTTAAAGGTGTTAAACCCTGCTTGAAGGGGAACAATTGCTGTCTTTCGGGAGTTGTCAACCGCTGTGAGCAGCTGCTGAAAGAAGGCGGAAAAAAGGAGTATGCCGCATACCTCTGCCTTGAATACATTGCAAAAACTCTCGAAAAAATGACTGAGGCTGTTTTAAACGAGGCCGGAGATCTGCCGGTAGTTTATTCCGGCGGGGTAATGTCCAACCAAATCATCAAACAAAAGATAACCTCGAAATACGGGGAAAGAGCCGTTTTCTCACCGCCCGAATTTTCGCGGGACAATGCGGCAGGCACGGCGATTCTCGGAGGATTTAAATATGGATTATAAAAGACCGCCGGTTATGAGCGTTACCCAGCTTAACACCTACGTCAGATGCATAATGGAAGAGGATGTTGTGCTGAAAAGCGTTTTTGTGGCGGGGGAAGTATCTAATTTTAAAAATCACTATAAAACGGGGCATTTCTATTTTACCCTGAAGGACGAAAACGCAGCCGTAAAGGCGGTTATGTTCAGAACCTATTCTTCCCGTCTGCGCTTTGCTCCCGAGGACGGAATGAGGGTCATATGCCGTGCCAGAGCCTCGGTTTACGAGCGGGACGGAGCATATCAGCTTTATGTTGAGGATATGCAGCCCGACGGATCAGGGTCTCTGTCCCTTGCCTTTGAACAGCTTAAAAGAAAACTTTTTGCCGAAGGCCTTTTTGACGAAAAACATAAAAAGCCCATACCTAAATATCCCGAAACCATCGCCGTTGTCACATCTCCGACAGGTGCGGCGCTGCAGGATATTTTAAACATCCTTTCCCGCCGATGGCCGATTGCCCGCGTGATTGTGGTGCCGTCGGGGGTGCAGGGGGAAAACGCCGAAAGCCAGCTTGTCCTCGGCATAAAAAAGGCTGATACCCTTAGTGCCGATACAATAATCATCGGCAGGGGAGGCGGTTCGGTCGAGGATCTGTGGTGCTTTAACAGTGAGGCTTTAGCCCGTGCAATATTCAATTGCAAAACGCCGGTCATTTCGGCGGTGGGTCACGAGACTGATTTTACCATATGCGACTTTGTTGCCGATTTAAGAGCGCCTACCCCTTCTGCCGCGGCCGAAAACGCCAGTCCCGAAAGTCTTATGACCGCAGGAATTGTAAGGGGATTTGAACAGCGGCTTAAGGACGGCC
The DNA here is from genome assembly GCA_905193225.1 of uncultured Oscillospiraceae bacterium. GTDB lineage: Bacteria > Bacillota > Clostridia > Oscillospirales > Acutalibacteraceae > UMGS1484. The sequence goes on from CAJJNV010000004.1 coordinate 36,954, forward strand.
TTTGCTCATCCTTAAGAGAACGGGAAATGACCCTTGAAAGACTTGAAAACTCCCCTTTTTTAAAGGATCCGAAAAGAATTTTCGAGCAAAAGGAAATGTACTTTGATGCCCTTACCGACCGATTATCCTCGGCAGGAAAACTCTTTTTGACAGAAAAAGCAGGGGACTTTGACCGACTTTGCACAAAGCTCAACGCTTTTTCGCCCCTTGCTGTGCTTTCCCGCGGGTACTCAATTGCCACCGTAAACGGAAAAACGGTCAAAACCGCGGCGCAGCTTAAAAAGGCCGGAGAATTTGACCTGCGCCTGAGCGACGGAACGGTAAACTGCAAGGTCAACGACTGCTGAAAGACCGACGAACAGCCGGGACTCAGTCAACATTAAACTGCCGAACAGCCGAAAGGAAGAATACAATGAACGATGATAAAAATCAAAACGCCGTTGAAGCTTTAAACGAGCTGAGCAGAGCATTAAAGCAAGAAGATACATCTGAGGCGACCGAGCAATCGAACGGCGATGTAAAAAATATAAAAGCAAGCAAAAACACCAAGGCTAAAAAGGCCATCGACAACGAAAACATTACCTTTGATAAGGCCGTATCCCGCCTCGAGCAGATTGTGACAAGGCTTGAAAGCGGTAAGGAAACCCTCGAACGCTCCATCGAGCTTTTTGAGGAAGGCTCGGCGCTTACTAAGCTTTGCGAGCAGCGGCTTAAAACGGCCAGACAAAAGGTTGAAATACTTTGCAAGGAGCAGGAAGATGAATAATACCGATCTTAAATCAAGACTTAATACCTATGCGCAAAATGCCGAAAAAGCACTCGGCGGATACCTTAAAGAGAGCACGGAAGATTATAAAGTCCTTATTGAGGCTATGAGATATTCTCTGCTCGGCGGCGGAAAGAGAATAAGAGCTGCCCTTTGTCAGGAATTTTGCCGAATTTGCGGAAAAGACGAAAAAATCGCCCTGCCCTTTGCCTGTGCGGTGGAAATGGTGCACGCATACTCCCTGATACACGACGATCTGCCCTGTATGGACAACGATGATATGAGAAGGGGAAAGCCCTCCTGCCATGTGGCCTTTACAGAGGATACCGCTCTGCTTGCGGGAGACGCTCTTCAGACCTTTGCTTTTGAAACGGCCCTTTCGGCCGACAGCGGGGAGATTTCTCCGAAAAACATCATAAAAGCCGCTTCTCAGCTTGCAAAGGGCGCGGGATGCAACGGAATGTGCGCAGGCCAGGTGCTTGATCTTCTGTCGGAAAAAATCCCTGCCGACGAGCAGAGACTGCGCGAAATACAAAGCCATAAAACCGGCGATCTTATCATAACCGCCTGTCTAATGGGCTGCTATGCCGCCGACGCAAACGAACAGCAGATCTCGGCCGCAATAACCTATGCCGACTGTATCGGTGCCGCCTTCCAGATGGTTGATGATGTGCTTGACGTGACCTCCACCGAGGAGGAACTGGGCAAGCCCATAGGCAGCGACGAGCAAAACAATAAAACCACCTATGTAACCCTTTTCGGTGTGGAAGAGACCATGGAAAAGGCTAAGGCTCTTACCGAGAAGGCCAAGACGGCAGTTGAAATTTTCGGGAAAGACGGAGAATTTTTAAAACAGCTTGCCGATTATCTGCTTTATCGGAAGAACTGAGCATAAATTTTTGAAAAAATGTATAAAAAGTGAATATTGGGTATTTATTTTTCACGATATATGTGATAAACTGATAAATATACATGAATAATTTAAAAGATGTGCCGTCCCACAGGAGAGAAAAACGCATATAAAAACAGCGTAACGGAGCAATGGGCAAGGTAATAAAGAGCTTTTGCACAAAGGTTTTATACATTCGGACGGTATATACATTATACAGACAATATGATACAGTTAGGGGAGAAACAATGTTAGAGAGTATAAAGTCTCCCGATGACATAAAAAGCCTTGACAAAAAAGAAATTGAAAGTCTTTGCCGCGAAATAAGGGAAAAGCTGATAACCACCGTTTCCAAAAACGGCGGTCACCTTGCTTCAAACCTCGGAACGGTCGAGCTTACCGTGGCGCTTCACAGAAAATTCAATTCACCGAAGGACAAGCTGATTTTCGATGTGGGACACCAGTGCTACACCCACAAGCTTTTGACCGGCAGATTTGACGATTTCGACACCATTCGGAAGGATGGCGGCCTTTCGGGATTTTTGCGCCCGGAAGAAAGCGAGCACGATATTTTTGTTTCGGGACACAGCAGCACCTCCATTTCTGCGGCCTTGGGAATTGCTCAAAGCAACGCCCTTTTGGGCAAAACCGATTACACGGTTGCGATAATCGGGGACGGCGCCTTGACGGGAGGTCTTTCATTTGAAGGACTTAACAACGCCGGAAAGACCAAAACACGGCTTATAGTGGTGCTTAACGACAACAAAATGTCCATTTCAAAAAATGTCGGCGCCCTGCCGAGACACCTGGCGGTCATCCGCTCGCATCCTTCTTATTTTAATTTAAAAACCAAGGTCGAAAAGGCACTCGGCTATATTCCTCTTGTCGGAAAGCCCATGACAGAGGTCATCAGACGGGTAAAAAAAGGAATAAAAAATCTTTTTTACAACAGTACAATCTTCGAGGATATGGGCTTTGCATACATGGGGCCTGTTGACGGCCACGACGTCGAAACCCTTGAGGATTGCTTTGAAGTGGCCAAGCGCATGAAGCGCCCCGCCCTTATACACATCTGCACGGTCAAGGGCAAGGGCTATTCCTTCGCCGAAAAATCTCCCGCCGATTTTCACGGGGTATCCTCGGGAATGGACATAAATACGGGAGAATGCGATCCCTCGGGCAAGAGCTTCTCGGGGGCTTTCGGCAAAAAGCTTTGCGAGCTTGCAAACAACAATCAAAAAATATGCGCCGTTACCGCCGCCATGACCGACGGAACGGGACTTTCGGAATTTTCAAAAAAATTTCCCGAAAGATTTTTTGATGTGGGAATCGCCGAGCAGCACGCTCTGACATTTGCATCGGGACTTGCAAAGGGCGGTCATATTCCGGTTGTGGCTCTCTATTCGGCCTTTTTACAGCGGGGATTTGACCAGCTTGTGCACGACATTGCGGCACAGAATCTGAAGATAATTCTGTGCGTCGATCGGGCGGGAATAGTGGGCGAGGACGGGGAAATGCACCACGGACTTTTTGATGTGGCATTTCTTTCGACATTGCCGGAGGCAGTGATATATTCGCCGAAAAATTTTGCCGAGCTTGAAAGCGACCTTGAAACGGCGGTAAACGGGCAAAACAGACTGTATGTTATACGCTACCCGAGAGGGGGAGAATCCATTCCCGCCGAAAATTTGCCCCGGGATTTTGAATGCTTTTGCGGAAAGGACAAATCGACCCTCGCGGTGTCTTTCGGCCGAGTGGGAGAAAACGTACTCGAAGCGGCAAGGGAGCTTGATATCTGCGGGCTGAGTTTCAATAAAATCAAACCTATTCCCGAAGATGCCGAGAATTTCTGCCTTGATTTTGATAAAATATATTTCTTCGAGGAAGGTGTTGAAAACGGCGGCTTTTGCCAAAATCTTTTAAGTCGTCTTTGCCAAAAGGGGTTCAAAGGAGATGCTGTCATAACCGCACCCGAGGATTTTGTGGCTCACGGATCGACCTCGCGGCTGCTTTCCTGCCTTTGCCTTGATAAGCAGTCGATCATAAACACCGTGACGGGCAAAACGCAACATAAAAAATTCGGCAAAAGGGTAAAAAGCAATGACAAAAGCGGCACCGACGAAAGCAAGACCGATAAAACCGACATCGGAGAAAGTAAAAACGAGAAAAGCAACATCAAGAAGAACAATACCTGCGAAAGCGGCACTGAAAAAAGCAAAGCTGAAACAAACGGCATAAATGAAGGAAAAGCTGAGATAAAAGATGCCGAAAACGGTGACGCCAAAAAAGCGGCACTGAAATAACCCTTGGGAAAAAGAATAATATCAGGTGATAAAATGATTGAAAAAATAAGGCTTGACGCATACCTTACCGACCACGGATTTTTTGAAAGCAGAGAAAAGGCCAAGGCGGTTATAATGTCGGGCTGTGTTTTTGTCAACAATCAAAAATGCGACAAGGCGGGAACGACCTTAAAGCCCGACGACAAGGTGGAGGTCAGAGGGGGAGAAATGCCCTTTGTCAGCCGCGGAGGATATAAGCTTGATAAGGCGGTTAAATCCTTCGGTCTCAATCTTTCGGGCAAGATATGCATCGATATCGGTGCCTCTACCGGCGGATTTACCGACTGTATGCTTCAAAACGGTGCCAAAAAGGTCTATGCCGTCGATGTGGGATACGGTCAGCTCGACTGGAAGCTGAGAAACGACAGCAGGGTGGTAAACCTCGAACGGTGCAATTTCAGATATGTTACCGATGAGCAAATTCCCGAAAAGGCTGATTTTGCCTCGGCCGATGTGGCCTTTATTTCCCTTAAACTTGTTCTTCCGCCCCTGCGCCCGCTGCTTTCGGAAGAGGGGGAGGCAGTGTGTCTTATAAAGCCCCAGTTTGAAGCGGGCAGGGATAAGGTGGGCAAAAAGGGCGTCGTCAGAGAGCTTTCGACACATATCGAAGTGCTGGAAAATACGGTTGGCTTTATGCTGGACAGCGGATTTTCGGTGTTGCGCCTCGACTATTCGCCCATAAAAGGCCCCCAGGGAAATATCGAATATCTGGCGTACATTAAAAAAAGCGATAATCCCGAAAACCTTTCGGGCATAAGCTTTAGTGAGCTTGCGAAGGTTTCACATCAAAGCTTAGATAAAGAATAGAGGTAATCTGCATGAAGGCTGCAATAACCACAAAAAAGCTCAGCCGCACGGCCGATCGCTGCGCCGAGCTCGTTAAGGCCGAGCTTATCAAAAACGGCATTGAACCTATCCCTTCCGAAAACATTATGGACGCCGATTTTTCCATTGTTGTGGGAGGAGACGGAACCATAATCCACGCTGCAAAAAAGGCTGCCCTTTACTCTAAGCCTGTGCTTGGGATAAATTCCGGCCGGGTGGGATTTATGGCCGGAGTGGAAAACGGCGAATACGGCATTCTCTCTCGGCTTAAGACCGGCGAATATGAGATAGAGGACAGAATGCTGCTATCGGTGGTATGCGAGCGGGGCGACAAGGTCATTAAAACCTATTCTTTAAACGAAGCGGTCATAAGCCGCGGCGGCCTTGCCAGAATAACCGACATAAATGTTCAGATCGGCGGGATTTCCACCATCGATTATGCGGCCGACGGTCTCATCTTTGCCACACCAACAGGCTCTACCGCCTATTCTCTTTCGGCGGGAGGTCCTGTTCTCGATCCTTCCATCGAAGGTATCGTTATGACTCCCATTTGTCCCCATTCCTTCAATTCCCGCTCGGTGGTATTTTCTCCCGACGAGAAATTTACCGTAACGGCCAAGGTCAGAAGCGAGGGAGATGTTTTTGCCTGCGTGGACGGTGAAAATCCCATAAACATTACCGACGGAGTCGTATACATCCAAAAGGCCGACGATATATGCGTTAAACTCATCAGAATCAAAAATGAACCTTTTTATGAAAACTTTAAGAATAAGCTTATACTTAACAAATAGGAGATAAGAAAAATGAAAAAAAACCGTCACGAAAAAATAAGAGAGCTTATAAACGATAACATAATCGAGACCCAGGATGAATTACTCCGCCTGCTCAGAAAGGACGGATTTGACGTTACACAGGCAACCGTTTCTCGGGATATAAAGCAGTTAAGGGTTATAAAGGCGTTGGATTCAAACGAGGTTTACCGTTATATGATCCCCAAAGGGGAGAGCATTTCTTTAAAGGCTAATTATACCGATGTTTTCAGATCGGCGGTCATAAGGGTGGATTATGCCCTTAACGATGTGGTCATAAAGTGTCACACGGGTATGGCCAACGCTGCTTGTATGGCTCTTGATCTTATGGATCACTCCTCGGTGGTCGGCACCGTTGCGGGAGATGACACCATTCTAATAATTGCCCGCACGGAGGATGAGGCAGCCGAACTTTGCAGAGAGCTTAAGGAAAACCTTAAATAACATATCCGTAAGGGACCTGTTTATGACCGTCTGATTGGCGATTTTAAAAGCCATGTTTTACGGAAAACCGTTTCTTTTCTCGCTTTAAGGAAACGGTCTGTCAGTTCAAAACAGCCTAATATATTATTTCCTATTATAGACATTTCTTTCTGGAGGGAAGGCATAATGCTTGACACCTTGCGAATAGAAAACATCGCCGTTATCGAATTTGCCGAAATCGAATTTGATAAGGGCTTTTGCGTGCTTACCGGCGAGACCGGAGCGGGTAAATCCATCCTTATAGACGCTCTGGGAGCGGTGCTTGGAAACCGCACCACTAAAAATCTCGTACGAACGGGATGTGAAAACGCCTCGGTGACGGCGGTCTTTTCGGACATATCAAAAGCTGCAAGGGACGCCCTATCGGAAACGGGATTTGACTGCGACGACGGCAACGTTATGCTTTTTAGAAAAATAACATCCGATGGAAAAAGCAGCAGCCGCATAAACGGTATTCCCGCCACAGCGGCTGTGGTAAAACAAATATCAAAGCATCTTGTATCTATTCATGGGCAGCACGACAGCGCTCTTTTGACCGACCCTGCCGTACATGGTGAGCTTGTGGACAAATATGCCGCAAACGACCGCCAAAGGGAAGCTTACGGCAAAATATACCGCCGCCTTTGCGACCTCATTAAGGAATCGAGAGCCTTAAACCTCGACGAGGCCGAAAAGCAGCGCCGCATAGATATGCTGGAGTTTCAGATAAAGGAGCTTGAAGGCGCTGATATAAATGAGGGAGAAATGGCCGAACTTGAGGGACGGCTTAAAATAATTCAAAACAGCGAAAAGATAGCAAGATGTATTTCCGAAGCTTTTGAAATGCTTTCGGGAGACGAAAGTTTTTCGGGAGCGGTGTCCCTTGTGTCCCGTGCGGGAGAGGAGCTTTCGGAATGTGCCGATTTTTCCGACGACATTGAAAAAAATGCCCGTCGTCTTTGTGAGATGGGATTTGAACTTGAAAATATCTGCTGGGACATACGCGGTCTCTCGGAGGAAATGGACTTTGATTCTGCCGAGCTTGAAAGGGTGGAGGAACGGCTGGATCTTTTGAAAAGGCTTTCTAAAAAATACGGTAACAGCGAGCGGGAAATGCTTGATTTCCTTTGCTCGGCCAAAAAGGAACTTGCCGGAATAACAAGGGGAGAGCAGAGGGAAAAAGAACTTGAAAATCTCATAAACGAAGCCAAGGCCGAGGCGGTGGAAAAGGCCGCCGACCTTACAAAAAGCCGAAAAATCGCCTCGGAAAAGCTTGAAAAGGCGGTGGGAGCCGAGCTTGAGTTTTTAAATATGCCGGGAGTAAAATTCTTAGTGCAAAGCAGCGAGACCCCTCTTACCAAAAACGGCAGGGAGAAGCTTGAATTTCTCATTTCGGCAAATGCGGGCGAACAGCCCAAACCCCTTTCAAAAATTGCCTCGGGGGGTGAGCTTTCCCGTACAATGCTGGCCCTTTTAAGCGTTATAAACAGCAAAAACGATGCCGATACCATAATATTTGATGAGATCGATGCGGGTATAAGCGGAAGGGCGGCCGACAAGGTGGGAATACGGCTTGCCAAAACGGCCGAAAACAGTCAGGTTATTTGCATAACCCATCTTGCCCAGATAGCTTCAAAGGGAAGCAGTCATTATCTTATAGAAAAATCATCCGACGGGCAAAAGACCAAGACCTCGGTGGAAAAGCTCGACAAAGAGGGAAGAATCGAGGAGCTTGCAAGGATAATCGGCGGAACGGTTATGACCGAGTCCACACGCGCCGCCGCAAGTGAAATGCTCGAAAGCGCGGACTGATCGCCGACCGACAAGGGTTTCACTCTGTTAGACGGAACCGTCGGTCGAATTGACGGTGAAAACCGATAAGGCTGTCGGTCAATTTGAAGTGCCGTTGATAGAACAATAGGTCATTAGATAAACGCGGCACAATGTGTTTTGTTAAAAGCTTTTTATATGGTCAAGCGATAAAAGGGTTGGACAACAATACAGTCAGATGATAAAAACGATCAAATGATAAAGCAGTCAGACGGTAAAGCGGTCAAATAATTACCACTCAACATTTCTGAAAACGGCGGTGAGAAGCTTGAAAAGAGCAAGCGGAGTGCTTATGCATATATCCTCCCTTTACGGGGATTATTCCTGCGGAAGTCTCGGGAAAAGCGCGTTTGAATTTGTGGATTTTCTTAAAAGCTGTGGTTTCTCCTATTGGCAGGTACTTCCCACGGGGCTTTGCGATGAGTGCAATTCCCCCTATAAATCCCCTTCAGCCTTTGCCGGAACCCCTTTTTTTATTGATCTTGAAATTCTCGAAAAAAAAGGCCTTTTAACCAAGGCTGAGCTTGAAAACGCAAGGCAGCAAAGCCCTTATGTATGCGAATTCGACCGCCTGAAAAGCGAGAGACTGTCCCTTCTTTTTAAAGCGGCCGAAAGGGCAAAAAATAAGGATGAAATCAACGAATTTATTGATGAAAACAAGGAACTTTCCGACTTTTGCGAGTTTGCCGCGCTAAAACAGGCAAACGCCGGCCGCTTCTGGAAGGAATGGACGGTCAAAACGCCCAAAGCAGAGGATGTCTTTGCATGGCGCTTTATACAGTACGAATTTTTTACCCAGTGGCAAAAGCTTAAAGATTACGCCGGCAAAAACGGCATAAAGCTCATCGGTGATATGCCCCTTTATGTCGATCTCGACAGCAGTGATGTTTATTTTAACCGTGAGCTTTTTATGCTGGACAAAAACGGCGATCCCACCGATGTGGCGGGGGTGCCGCCCGATTATTTCTCGGCCGATGGTCAGCTTTGGGGAAATCCCCTTTACGACTACGGCAAAATGGAGCAGGACGGCTTTAGCTGGTGGAAAAGAAGAATAGCTCACAACCTTAAAATGTTTGACGGACTGAGGATCGACCATTTCAGAGGAATAGAAAGCTTTTTTGCCGTCAAAAACGGCGAGACCACCGCTAAAAACGGCAGGTGGATAAAGGGACCGGGCGAAAAGCTGGTCGACGCCATAAAGCAGACGGCAGGGGATAAGCTGATAATTGTCGAGGATCTCGGGGACATCACAAAAGAGGTTGAAGCCCTTCTTAAATACAGCGGTCTGCCGGGAATGAGGGTGTTTCAGTTTTCCTTCCTCGGAGGGGATAATCCTCATTTGCCGCATAACTACATTAAAAATTGCATAGCCTATTCCGGCACCCACGACAACAATACCCTATTAGGCTACCTTTGGGAACTTGACGAGCAAACGCGGCAGAGAATGCTTTGCTATTGCGGCTTTAAGGGTGACAACTGGGGAAGCGGCTGCGACGACATTATCAGAACGCTTTTTGCTTCGTCTGCGGGGCTTGTTATTTTACCGATACAGGATGTTCTCGGATATGGCAGCGACACGAGAATGAACCGCCCAGGTACGGCAAAGGGCAACTGGATTTACCGCGTCACAAAGGAACAGCTTTGCGGCATCGACAAGGACAAATATTTAAAGCTCAACCGTACATATTTCCGATAAGCGCCCGCAAGCGGGGGTTAAACCCGCTGCGGTATGTTGATTTTTCCGACAGAGCCGACACAGCATTTTTCAAAGAGGTATCAGAAAAAGCATGAAAGCAAAGGTATACACCTCCGTTGAGGATTTTAAAAAGGAAAACGAATTATTAAAGGCCGATCTGCCCTTTTGCGAGCAAACGGACATTTTAAAGGACGAGGTCGAAATCGGTAATCTCACCCTTAAAAACCGCCTTGTCTGTCAGGCAATGGAGGGCTGTGACGGAACGTCCGACGGGCGTCCGGACGTTCTTACCAAAAGGCGTTATGAACGTCTTGCAAAGGGCGGCGCGGGACTTATATGGTTTGAGGCCACCGCCGTTTGCTTTGAGGGCAGAGCCAATCCCCGCCAACTTTATATAAACGGCGAAAATCTCGATGATTTTAAGAAAATTGTCGAAAACATAAAGCAGTGGGGAATGAAACAAAACGGATATGAGCCGGCGGTTATAATGCAGGCCACCCACTCGGGAAGATACTCAAAGCCCGAGGGAAAGCCCGCCCCCATAATTGCCTATAACAATCCCATTTTTGAAAAAGATAATCCCATAGATAAATCGAGAATAATAACCGACGAGGGACTTGACCGCGTGCATGACGGCCTTGTAGACGCTGCCGCTCTTGCCAAAAAAGCGGGATTCGACGGTGTGGACATCAAGTGCTGTCACCGCTATCTTAACAGCGAGCTTCTCTCGGCCTATACGAGGAAGGGAAAATACGGCGGGAGCTTTGAAAACCGCACGAGACTTCTTCGCGAAAGTATTAGGGACAGCATATCCCTTTGCGGCAGCGGCTTTACGGTGACCTCACGTATGAATGTGTACGATGGATTCCCCTATCCCTACGGTTTCGGCGTTAAGGAGGGGGAGGGTATAACCCCCGATCTTTCCGAGGCCGACAGGCTCATTAAAATTTTAGCCTCCTACGGCGTTAAGCTGCTTGACATAACCATGGGTAATCCTTATTTTAACCCCCATGTCAACCGTCCCTATGCGGCGGGAGGATATGAACCCCCGGAACACCCTCTTTTGGGCGTTGCAAGAATGCTTAAAGGCACGGCGCAGCTCTCAAAGGCCAATCCCGATGTGAGTCTTATATGCTCGGGGCTTTCCTTTCTCGGTGGAGCGGCTCCCGGTGTTGCGGCGGCCTTTATAGAACAGGGGGGATTTTCTCTTGCGGGATTCGGCAGAATGATTTTTGCCTATCCCGATTTTGCAAGGGATATTGTCGATGATAAATTCGACTGTAAAAAGATATGCATAGCCTGCAGCAAATGCACCGAAATAATGCGCGCGGGCGGTACTCCTGGCTGCGTCATACGCGACGGCAAAACGTATATGCCCATATACAAGAAATACTGCAAATGATAAGTCGACACACTCCCGCAGGATAGCGTCCCGATAAAGCGTTTTTTGCGCGGTGTGTATTATAAGACGTGTATTATAAACGGCATAAATAAATATAAACGACACTTAAATTTCAAAAAGATAAGGTGAGCAAAATGAAAACCGCAATTGTAACGGGATGCGCCGGAGGAATAGGCTTTGCCACGGTCAAAAAGCTGACGGCGGCAGGGATGAAGGTTCTCGGAATGGACATATGCCCAAGTGCCGATGTGACCGAAAAGTTTATGGATTTCGGCGGATGCTTTAAATATTTTTCGGGAAATCTTGCCGACAGCGCCGACCGCAAGGCTCTTTTGAACGAGGCAAGAGCCTTTCTCGGGAAAACAGACATTCTCGTTAATGTGGCGGGAGTTGCGCCAAAGGTCAGAAACGACATTCTCGAAATGACCGAGGAAAGCTACGACCGCGTTATGAACATAAATGCCAAGGGTACAATGTTTTTAAGCCAGATAATTGCCAAGGATATGCTTTCAAATGAGCTTTGCGACGGAATAAGGGGGTATATCGTCAACATTTCCTCTATGTCGGCTTATACCTCCTCAACCAGCCGCGGTGAATACTGCATTTCAAAGGCCGGCGTTTCTATGGTAACAAAGCTTTTTGCCGATCGTTTGGCGGCGGAAGGAATACTCGTTAACGAGATCCGCCCGGGCATCATTATGACCGGAATGACATCCACCGTTAAGGAAAAATACGACAACCTTATCGAAGGCGGGCTTCTCCCCATAAAGAGATGGGGAATGCCTGAGGACATTGCCGACGCTGTTTATGTGCTTTGCTCGGGACAGCTTAAATACGTGACCGGCCAGTCCATCGACGTGGACGGGGGATTCCACATTCAGAGACTTTAAAAAGGAGCATAACCTTGAATATTAACGGTAAAGACGTTGAAGTAATAAATCTTAACACGGCGGTGGTTGGAAGCGGTGCGGCAGGATTTAACGCTGCAGTGCGGCTCAAAGAGTTTGGAATAGACGATGTGGCCATCATAACCGAAGGGGTAAACTGCGGAACCTCCCGCAACACCGGTTCAGACAAGCAAACCTACTATAAAATGAGCCTTTCGGGAAATGATGCCGACTGCCCTGCCGCAATGGCAAGAGACCTTTTTGCGGGGATGCTCACCGACGGAGACAACGCCCTTTGCGAGGCGGCTCTTTCGGTGCGGTGCTTTATGAATCTTTGCGAGCTTGGAGTGGAGTTCCCCACCAATCGTTTTGACGAATATGTGGGCTATAAGACCGATCACGACCCTTATGCCAGAGCGACGTCGGTAGGCCCCCTTACCTCCAAACGAATGACCGAGGCTCTTGAGAAAAAGGCGAAAGAGCTTAATATAAAAATATACGACGGCACACTTGTTACATCCCTTATAACCGACAGACAGGAAAACGAGATAAGGGGCGTTTGCGCTCTCGATTTTTCAAAAGAGCAGTGCCGCTTTGTGCTTTTCAACTGCAAAAATGTTGTGTATGCCACCGGAGGGCCTGCGGGAATGTATGCCGACAGCGTTTATCCCGAGTGTCATAACGGTGCAAGCGGCGCTGCCTTCAGAGCGGGGGCAAAGGGCAAAAATCTTACCGAATGGCAATACGGTCTTGCATCAATTGCTCCGAGATGGAATGTATCGGGAACATATATGCAGGTGCTTCCTAAATTCGTTTCGGTGGACAGTGACGGGAACCGATATGAATTTTTAGAGGATTTTTTTAAGGATAAATACAAGGCTCTTTCGATGGTCTTTTTAAAGGGATATCAGTGGCCCTTTGACTGCCGAAAGGTGGAAAACGGCTCGTCCATAATTGATTTGCTGGTTTATCGCGAGCGTGTACTTAAGGGCAGAAGGGTGTTTCTTGATTTTCGCGAAAATCCTTTCGGCTTAAAGGAAATAGATTTTGAAAGCTTAGACGGTGCGGCGGCCGACTACCTTAAAAAGGCAAAGGCCGATTTCGGAACGCCCATTGAACGGCTTGAACTTATGAATTCTCCGGCAATTGATCTGTATTTGAACAAGGGCGTGGATATCAGAAAAGAAATGCTTGAGATAGCCCTTTGTGCCCAGCACAACAACGGCGGTATTGCGGTTGATCTGTGGTGGCAGACCGATGTTAAAGGCCTTTTTGCGGCGGGAGAGGTTGCCGGAACCCACGGTGTATACCGCCCCGGCGGAAGCGCTCTTAACGCAGGACAGGTGGGCTCCTTAAGAGCGGCAAGATTCATCGCAAAGAACCGCAGCGGATCGCCTGAAAAGAGCGGCTTTGAAGCTACGGCAAAGAATATTTTAGCGGCCGATCAAAGGCTTTTTAATAGCCTTCTTTCAAACGATAATAATGTGGAAGAGCAAACCGCCCGCGCGAGAAGAAGAATGTCCGAAAAGGGCGGCGCCATCAGAAACGAGCAAAAAATCGCCGAGGCTTTAAAAGAAACCAAGCAGCAGCTTGAAAGCTTTGAAAATTTTGTCGGCGCAAGGGGGTGCGAGGGGCTTGCAAAGGCCTTCCGTCTGCGGGATACCCTTGTTTCTCAGCTTGTTTACCTTTCGGCGATGGAGCATTATGCAAAGCTCGGCGGAGTGTCGCGAGGCTCTTACATCTGTTGCGATAAGGATGGCTTACTGCCTGAAGGACTTGAAGAACAATTCCGTTTTTCCACACCTTCTGCCGAGACTCAGCCTAAAATTACCGAGGTGCTTTTTAACGAGCAAAGGGTGCAGTGCGAATTTTCCGAGCGCCTGCCAAGACCCCTTCCGCAGGGCGGCGGATTTTTTGAAAATGTCTGGCGCGACTATCGCAAAAACGGGAATGTATATTGATTTGCTTTTTGCTGTTTGTGCGGAAAAAAGCAAAACCGAACTTTAAAACTGTTTTGAATTTACGGAATGAAGCATATGAAAGATACCACATCACAAAAGAATATGGACGCTTTGATACAAAGCCTCGGGGAAAGGCGGCCGAGACTGCTTCTTCACAGCTGTTGCGGCCCCTGCTCCTCCTATGTGCTTGAATATCTTTCGGATTATTTTGATATAACCCTTTTTTTCTATAATCCGAATATTCAACCGGCCGAGGAATATGAAAAGCGTCTTTCTGCCCAAAAGCAGCTTCTCGAAAGGGCAAAGTATAAAAATCCTGTTGCCTTCCTTGCGGGAGAATATGAGCCGCAGCGCTTTTTTGAGGCGGTTAAGGGGCTTGAAAACTGCAGAGAAGGGGGCGCGCGGTGCGAAAAGTGCTTTGAACTGAGACTTTCAAAAGCTGCCGAGATTGCAAAAAAAGGCGGATTTGATTATTTTGCCACAACCTTAACTGTCAGCCCCCATAAAAATGCCGTTCTGATAAATGAGATCGGCGGAAGATATCAAAACTATCTTCCCTCCGATTTTAAAAAGCGGGAAGGGTATAAGCGGTCGATAATTCTGTCGAAGGAATATGAGCTTTACCGTCAGGGCTATTGCGGATGTATCTTTTCGAAAGGTGAGAAAGACATATGAAGAAGGCTCTGTTTGTTGTCAATCCCGCCGCAGGGCAGAAAAAAATAAAGGCCTCACTTGCCGATATTCTCTCACTTTTTAACGGCGAACAATATGAAACCGCCGTTTATATGACGAGAAAGGAAACCTCGGTGGAGGATTATGTGGCCGAAAGATGCAAGAATTTTGATCTGCTTGTTTGCTGCGGAGGGGATGGAACCTTAAACCGCACGGTAAACGGCCTGCTTAAGAGCGACCTTTCCGTTCCCATAGGCTACATTCCCGCCGGAAGCACCAACGATTTTGCCGCGGGGCTTAAGCTGCCGTCGAATCCTTTGGAAGCCGCAAAAAGAATAATAAGCGGCAAGCAGCATTTGCACGACGCAGGATTTATGGACGGCCGTCGGAATTTTGTTTATGTGGCTTCCTTCGGGGCTTTTTCCGAAACGTCTTATATGACCTCCCAGTCGTTTAAAAACGCCCTCGGGCATCTTGCTTATATTCTCGACGGACCCAAGGCGCTTATGAAAATAAAACCCATAGCCCTTACCTGCACTTATGACGGCGGAAATGTATCTGGAGATTATATTTTCGGTGCCGTCGCAAATTCCACATCTATGGGCGGAGTGATAAAGCTGAGGCATCCTGATATAAGCTTCAGTGACGGCCTTTTTGAAATGCTGCTCATAAAGGCTCCGAAAAATATTTTTGAGCTTCAGGGTATAATAAACAGCCTGCTCACATACAAATATGACACGGCAAATGTGTCGCTCATACACACATCCCGTGCCGAGTTTAGCTTTGAAAAGCCCACCGAATGGTCCCTTGACGGGGAAAGATATGTGGGGAACAAAAGAGCAAAAATCGAAATTCTTGGGCAAAAAATTCCATTTGTCTATTGACAAAGACCTAAGGGTATGATAAAATTTCAACATTCCTTGAGGGAGTAGCAAGCGGTTTGTCCGTAGCAAGTCAACATTCTCGACCGATATCGGCAGCGCCGAAAGGAGGTCTGGCTTGCTTTAATTTGCGAGACTCATGTGTAACCTTGCGCTATACATGGGTGAATAATCTTGTTTTTATCCGGGTATGGCTTTTCATACCCGGTTTTCTTTTTTAAAAGCATAAAGCCTGTTTCTAAAAGAATTAAAAACTATATGCGATGTTTAATAACGCGGAACAGATGTGCATTACAAAAGGCACGGTACAAAGGGAATATTGATATTGTCGGACGCACAGCTTGACAAATGAACAATTCGGCGAACGCCTAATCCGATAATGGCAAACAAAATAAGGTGAAAAAATATATGGACGGACTATTCTTTTTAAACAGCCTGCTTCTCGGAGTGGGTCTTTCGATGGACGCTTTCTCGGTGTCTATTGCAAACGGCCTTAACGAGCCTAAAATGCCCAAGGCAAAGACCTTTGCTGTTTCCGGAACTTATGCTTTTTTTCAGGCACTTATGCCTCTTGCCGGATGGTTTTGCATTCATACTTTCGTGGAAAAATTCAAGAGTTTTGAAAAGTTTGTGCCTTTTATCGCTTTGTTTTTGCTTGCTTTTATCGGCGGAAAAATGCTTCTCGAAGGCATAAAAAAAGAGCCCGAAAAGGAAAAAGTCAGGAAGCTTACCCCTGCCGTTTTGCTTGTGCAGGGCATTGCTACCTCAATCGACGCTTTATCGGTGGGCTTTGCCTTTGCCGAGTATAATTTCACAATGGCGCTTGCGGCCTCTCTTTTAATTGCCGCCGTCACCTTTATACTATGTACCGGAGGCCTTGTTCTCGGCAAAAAGGCGGGTATGAAACTGGCCGACAAAGCAACAATAATCGGTGGAATAATACTCATAGCAATCGGAATAGAAATATTTTTGAGCAATATTTTGTAACTGTATTTTTTTTAAAAAGAAAAAACGTTTCTGCACCGGCATCGCTGTATAACGGTGCATTGCATTGCATCGCGTCGTGCCGATTTGCGCAGAATATGCAGCGCTGTGCGGCTGATATTTAAAATCGTTATTTAACTATATTTTTAAGGAGAAAAATATGTGGATTAACTATCTTTTGTTTGCCGTGGGCCTTGTCCTTCTTGTCAAGGGCGGAGACTGGTTTGTGGACGGTGCTACCGGTATCGCCAAACGGTTTCATCTGCCCGAGCTTTTGATCGGAGCAACGGTTGTATCCATTGGAACGACCCTCCCCGAGGTTATGGTGTCGGCAACATCGGCCGTATCGGGGCATAGCGAGATCGCCTACGGCAACGCCATCGGCTCAATAATATGCAACACCGCTCTCATTGCGGCGCTGTCTATTGCCATAAAGCCTGCTAAAGTGGACAGGGAAACCCTTAAGCTTCCTGTACTGTTTTTCTTTATCGCGGCCGCTTTTTATCTTGCCATTGCATATACCGGCGGGTATTACAGCCGTCTTTCAGGCGCAGTGCTGCTGCTCATATTTGTTATTTATATGACTGTTACCGTAAGGCAGGCGCTTAAACAGTCGAAGCTTTCGCTTGCTGCCGAAACCGCAGCATCAACAGCAGCGGATGAACAGGGAACTGCATCCTCCGGAAAAAGCCATTCAAGCGGCACTAAAGCAAATACTCAAACGGCGGATGCGACAGATACATCGGCGGATAAATCTGCTGAGCCCTCTGTTTTGAAAAATATAATACTGCTTTTGATCGGTGCCGCATTTATTGCCGTGGGTGCAAACCTCCTTGTAAACAAGGGAACGGTTATAGCTCAGCATTTTGGCGTGCCTGAATCGGTTATTGCACTTACCTTTGTGGCACTTGGAACATCCCTGCCCGAGCTTGTGACCGCCATCACATCCCTTGCAAAGGGGCATGGCGCGCTGTCGATCGGTAATATAATCGGAGCGAACCTCTTTAATCTTGTGCTTGTAAGCGGCCTTTCAATAACCCTTTCGCCCTTTGCACTGCCCGCCGAAAAGACCATTTCCGGTATAAATGCCTCCCTTGTGGTGGACAGCCCGCTTATGCTTGCCGTAATGCTCATAATGACAGTGCCCGCCCTTATCAGGGGAAAGCTTTCGCGGGTGCAGGGAATAGTGCTTCTTGCGCTTTACGCTGCTTTTTGCGTTTTCCAGTTTGCAATGTAACGATAATCTGTCGGTGCAGCAATCTGTTAATGCAGCGACAACCTTTCAAAACAGTGATAATCCTAAAACACAGGGCTTATGCTTTAAAAATCAGCAGTAATTAAGCCCCATTTTAAAACGAAAAACCGTAAATGCGCCGTATGTACTGTTTGTATGTGCGGTGCTTTTGCTTTTAGTGGGATAAAACTGCAATAAATTGTGCAAAAAAAGGCTTTAAACTTTCAAAATTATGTGATACAATAGCCTAAAAAGATGTACCCTTTTGCTGCAATATTTAAAGGAGTGTGTGATATGAAAATCAGTCGCGGCATTAAAAAAGTTTTGTTGCTTGTTCTGGCCCTTTCACTTTCCATCGGGATGTTTTCTCTTCCCGCCACCGTAACGGCTGATTCCTCGGACGACAGCGGTGTTTTTGATGTTTATCATCCGTCATACGGGGTTGCCTGTTATCCCAGAATGTTCACAACAAGCAAGGGAAGCGTCCTTTGCGCATTTGATACCAACGACGAGGGCGGCAGAGGAAAGATTAAGCTGACAAGAAGCTCGGACAACGGCAAAACCTGGACAAAAACTCCCATAACAGTCGGTGCCGTCGACAACCTTGATTGTGCCAACGCCGCCTTTATTGAATTTGGAGGACAGCTTCTTTGCGCCTATCGTGCCAACGCTTTGAACAACGGCTATTACACTTCCGAAATACGCGTTTCCAAATCCACCGACGACGGATATACCTGGAGCGAGCATTCCATAGTCGATTCGGCCACCACGGCGGTCAGCGATGCTTCCGAGTGCGGTGGAATTTACGAGCCGTATTTTATGGTACTTGACGGAAAGCTCAGAATATATTTTGCATCCGACCGTATAGGTAAGAGTGTCAGCAGTATGGCTGCTCAGAACATCGAAATGATGACCTATGACCCCGAGACAAATTCTTGGGGAGACCTCTATGTCTGCCTGAACGGAACCACACACCGCTCTCGCGACGGAATGGCCGTTATCGATAAATTTGCCGACGGATCGGGCTATGCAATGGTTATCGAAGCCACAAACTTTTCCGGACACCCCTTTGTTATTCAGCTTTATACTTCTCCCGACGGATTCAAATGGACCTTCAGACAAAACGTATATGTCCCCGATAAAAAGGGAAAAAAGGCCGGCGCGCCCTATATAAAAACCCTGCCCGACGGAAGAATGGCAATTTCCTTCCAGACCGATCAGGATGCCACAGGTAACGGAGACGGCGTTTCCTATATGGCCACGGTATTTTCCAAAACAGCACTTTCGATAAATTCCGAATTTGACGAGGACACGTTTACCCGTCCCGCTCTTCCTTTCTACACCCCCGACGGCTGCTACTCGGTGTGGAACAGCGTTGAGGTATCGGGAGATTATTTCCTCGAGTTCTCAAGCGTTAACTATCCCTATAATTCCGCCCGGGTCAGAAGGACGAAAATTTCGGAAATAGGAAAGGGGAAGAAATTTGACCGCTCCTTTACACTTTCCGATTGCACCGATTTGTCTTCCTGGGGCGTTGGATATTCCGGCGCAACCATGTTCCAAAATCAGAATTACAGCTCCACCACCCAGCCCAGCGACTACATTGATTTTTACAGCAACGGAAACAACGGCCTTGCGATGTACCTTTCCTTCGAGAAAATCGATCCCAGGGGCATTGATTTTTCAAATGTCAAATACATCGAATTTGATATGTGGATGACAAACGGCGATATGTTCAGCAAGTCAGACCTCCGCCGTATATCTATTTCCTCTCAGGATTTCAACCACTCTCAGCTCAAAAACGGGGGAGACGCATACGGTGATTATGCCGCCCAGCTGCCCGACTCGGTGCTCAACACACCCCTTCAGAGCCACGCCTGGAATCACATTAAAATCCCGGTTGAGGGATATGCCAATTCATCCGGCAATCCTATCGACATTACCTCGGTTAAAAAGCTTTGCATACAGGCATATGAGGTCTATGACGCAAGCTTTGTGGCCTGTATAAGCAATGTTACGGCCACCGTCGATGACACGAAGTACCGTATAGCATCACATGATGAACAGTCCCTTGTTATTCCTGCAAGTTTCGGTGAATACACCTATTCGGCCGATGTTACCATTAACGACAACTACGAGGGCAACAGCTTTATCGCCTTTACCATGAACGACTACTGGTCGACAAGATTCCTGCTTTGGGACAAGAGCGGAAACGATTTCTGGTATACCGGTCAGTTTGGTCTTACGAGTGAAACTCAAGGCAGAGAGCCGGCAAGCGTCACCGAGGCGCTTGCCTGGTCGCCTCAAAACAACAAAGTACACGTCGATATCAAGGTCAACGGCGATTATTATGAAATGTATATCAACGGCAGAAAAAAACACAGCTTTAAGGGAAACTATGTTCAGACCCTTTCTGTCACGGTTGCAAACTGCGATGTGACCTTCACGGATTGCCGCCTTGATAAGGGACACTTTAAGCCGGGAGATGCTAACCGCAACGGTGTTGTCGATATCGGAGATGCCCTGCTTACCCTCCAGCACACGGTAAAGGCACTGAAGCTTTCTCCTGCACTGCAGCTTTCCTGCGACGTCAACAACTCAGGTGATGTATCGGCTCTCGACGCATTGATTATTCTCAGAAGATCGGTTGGATTGCTTGATAAATTCGATAACGAATAATTACCTGCTCACATTTAGGCGGTCGCATATCTTATGGATTGACTTTAGAACGAGCAAGAGGCTGAATTGAATAACCGTTAAAAAAACGCCCTGTTAAAAAACAGGGCGTTTAAACTTATTTATTGATAACCGCAGAGCCGATCGGCTGCTCCGCGTCGGTTAAAATGCAGCCGCCGACCTTTCTGATGAGTATCCTGCAGCAGCTTCCCGGTGATAAAACCTCGTCCACGGCTCTTTTAAAACTGTCGAACCTTTCGATCGGAACAAAGGCCTGTACCGTTCCGCCAAACCCGCCGCCGTGAATCCTAACAGCGCCTTCACCGTTTAAGAGCCTGCGGCAAAGGGCAATGGTAAACTGCGCCGCTTGATTTTTTTCGTCCTTTATCGACCAGATATTTTCAAGACAGCTTTCGGAAGAGCGTCCCGACCGATTTACGAGATCGAGAAAAAGATCTTTATCGCCGTTTTTCAGAGCGTTAAATTCCGCTCGTGCCCGCTCGTTTTCATCGAAGAAATGCATTGCGCGAAGTACTGCGCGGTCGCCGTATTTTTTCCTCAAAAGGGACAGACGATCATAAAAATCCTTACTTTCGACAAATCTCAGCTTATCTTTGCCGAAATGGGAGGCTATCTGCTCCATTTCGTTTCTGATGGCAGCATAATCATCGGTCAGATCGGAATGGCCCGACTGAGTGTTAATAACGCATGGCACAAGACCGAGCTTTGAAAAATCAATGCTGATATTTTCGATTTTTGGGGATTGCTCCTTTTTAAAATCCACGAAAACGCACCCGCCCACGCCGCAGCCTATCTGATCCATAAGACCGCAGGGCTTGCCGAAAAAGGTTTGCTCGGCGTATTTTCCGGCCTTTGCAAGATCGACAGGGGAAATCTCCCCGCCGCAGAAAAGCGCCGAAAAGACGGTGCCCACAAGTATTTCAAAGGCGGCCGACGATGAAAGCCCCATTCCCGCGGGTATGCGGGAGGTCATCATTCCGTCGAATCCCGAGATATCATATTTCTTTTCTCTTAAAGCCGCGGCAACTCCTTTTATAAGAGCATCGGATTTTCCAAACTCACTTTCATCCGGCTCAGCTTTTGAAATATCGCATATTACCGGGGGAAATTGCTCGGAATAAAGCCTGACCTCTTTTGTACCGTTTGCCTTTACAAAGCAGAGCATATCGAGATCGACGCTTCCGCAAAGAACGCAGCCGTTTTGATGATCGGTGTGGTTTCCGCCGATCTCGGTACGCCCGGGCGCCGAAAAAAGATAGTCGGGATGCTCTGAAAAATGCTCGAAAAATTCATCCTTCAGCTTTTTGACCCTTGCGGATGCGGTGGATAAACCGTCCTTACCGTAAAGCTGCGCGAGTGTAAGAGAGGAAACCGAGGGGAAAGCGCGAGATAAAGCGGGTGAAAGGGAAGATGACATTTTAAAATCTTCCTTCCAAAAGCTTTATAAACAGACCGCCCTGAACCGAACGATGGCGGAATCCGATCATAGATCCGGTGACTGTGTCGTACCAGTCGGTCATAGGCACTCTCGACTTGGAAACATTGTATCCTTCCCACATGGGAGCGATAAACTGCTCAAACTCCTCTTTGGTGGGAGAAAGGGTGGCCGTCCAAACCGTCCAGTCGGATTTTGTGTAGGTGGCGCGGTTATCAAGAGGCATACCGTAGGCATTAAAATGCTTTTTATTGGAGCAGAATTCCGAATAAATCATACTGGGAGCAAAGAGCTTGGTGTCCCAAAGTTTATCCCAGACGATGTTGTATTTCATACTGAAGGTGTCGGGACGATCATATGCCAGGCGGAAGCTTCCGTCCTCGTTTGCGGCGCGCTTGACAAAGCTTTCGGCCATTTCTTTTGCCGTGTTCATAAGCTTATAGGCTCTCTCGTCGTCGCCCTTTGCAAGGAGAATCTTGGCATATCCGGCGATACCCATAATGGCCTTGAGTGAGAGGTTGCAGTTGTGTGCAAGGTGTCCGGCAAAGTCGTCGGTACAGAGCTGATTCTCGGGATCTTTGCCGAATTTGATGAGGTATTCGACCCATTTGTCGAGAATGGAATAATATTTGTCACAAAACTCGGTCGACTGCTCTAAAATGGCGATATTGGCCATCATGATGAGCATATTTCCGCATTCCTCAACAGGCATCTGGAAGGACAGGAACTGCTCGTCGGTTTTGCTCTCGGGAACGCCGTACATCTGGCCGTTTACCAGGGGATAGGTTCCCACATCATGGGGTGCAAAATCAAATTTCCAATCGTCGCTTGCGGAATATTTGAAAATGGGGCGAAGCATACCCTTTAATAGCTCGGGATTGTAAAGCAGGAAGAAGGGGGCAGAAGGATAGGTTACATCCACGGTGGCGGCGCAGCCGTTGCTGAAGCATTCCTTTGAAATGAAGATAATCTCGCCGTTTTCCTCTACGGCCAGCTTGTGTGCGGCGATGGTCTGTCTGAATGCAAGAGAAAGAAGCTCGGCATATTTTTCTCCGCCGGCGTTTTCACCGTCGTCGAAAACTTTTTCCGAAAGCTCGCGGCACTTTGAAAGCATCTCGTCGCTTTCGGCCTTGGCTTCGCAAATGGCATCTTCGATGGAAATGCCCTTGGTCTTCCAATACGCATCCACCGATTTTTCAAAATATTTAAGGCACTTTATATCGTCATAGGCGAAAAGTATGTCATATTCCTTCGATGCATCAAGAGCAAACTCGGTCGAAACGGAGGTCTTTCCGTCGCTTTCACCGTGCTCATATTTGGCGTCCTTAGGACCGCAAAGGTAAAAATATCCCCATTCGATTCTGAGATCGTCGCCCTTGCGCTCCAGCATTTTCTGATAAACGCTGCCGATTTTTGCAGCGGTTTGTCCGTCGGGCAGATCAATTGTCTGGGCAAAAACAGGGGTCTCTCCGGCCTTATTTATGCAGATTTCTTCCGAAACCGAAAGCTTGACCGAAACGATGTGTGCGCCGCCGTCGTTGGATTCCCAGCTTACCTTCATAAAGGAAACGGGGCGGGAAAGGCGATAGAGGTCGGCGGGGAAAAGTGTGGAATAAAAGCTGACCTTGAGCACAATTTTTCTGTTTTCAAAAACATAATCGGTCACAAGTGCCGATACGTCGCTGTATATCTGCTTTATTTCCTTGTGCTCCGAATGGCCCATAAAGCGGAAGGTTTCGTCGTCGACTGTCACAGTACCCGAAATGGGATTTTCGCTGTTTGTCCAGTGAACGGTGTTGCTGTCATAAAGATTGTCGGTCTGCGACCACACCGAGAAATAAGGATCAACGGTGATGAGAGGGTATGCAGGCGGTCTTAATTTCATTTTGATCACTCCTGAAAAGTATCAGTCGGCCGATGTCGGCCTGATGGGGTATGTTGCTTAAGTTCAAAAAACCGAGAATTATTTAATTGTTTCGCAGGGGAAAATATCGAGTATTTTTACCGCCTTTTGAAGAACAAGAAGTGCATCTTTTGTAGTGATGCTGCCATCTGCGTCTACGTCGGCAATTATTTTAGTCTGCTCGTCAAATTCCCTTGATCCGACAAAATTCTGAAGAACATACAGCGCGTCGTTTGCTTCGACTGTGCCGCTTTTGTCCACGTCGCCGTATAAATAGGTTATTTCTTTTTTGCCGGTAAATTCAATTGAAGAAACATAGAAGTTTACGGGCTCTTGCCCGGTTGCGTTATTCCATACAAAGTTGATTGTATCGATTTGCGACAAATCAACTGATTTGTCGGTGCATATAAGTCTGTTAAGATCGAGATTGATTTTCTGCCAATATCCGTATATTTCGTAATTTTTGAGGGTGAATCTGTATCCGCCTTCTTTGCCCTTAACGGTTAAATATATGTCAAATGTGTCCTTTCTGCGATCGGTCTGATGATAAGGAATAGAGCAGTTTATGACCAGCGACAGTTTCTCATACCGGGTTGCATCGACCGTTGAATCAATGTTAAGTGTCATACGACCCGTGCCGCTGCAATTTTCGTTATTCATTGCGATACCGTATCCGCTTATGCATTTTTCATCGGTCTGCTTTTCAACCGAAAGCTCGGTGCCGTTCGCAGCCGAGAAGCCGGCAAGTGACATACCGTCTGAAAGCAGCAGGCCGTCCTCGGTCCTGACAGGAATGACGGGTGAATTTGTAAACCTGACCCCGCCGACGGCAAACTCAACGCTCTGACCGTTTGAAACATTAAACCAGGTAAACCGCATACGGCGAATGTTGGTCCAATCCCCGCTGTCCACCGCCTTTGCGATGTCGCTTCTGTTAAAGGTCAGCTCATTCCAGCCGTTTTTGATTTTCGAGGCGGGAATGCTGAGATTGTATCCGTCCTGAGATGAAATATCCGAAATAAAGTTGATCTGAAAGTAATCGTCCTGTCGGTCGGAAAGAGAAGAATAATCCTCCGAACACCACAAATCAACCTTTACCGTATTGTAAGGAGCGGCTGAAGCGAAGGTTGCTCCGGAATATTTAAGCAGAGCCATAGAACCGACGTGAGCAGAGTTATCGTTGCAGTGATCGGCATTAGAAATCGAGATTCCCTGTTTAGAATCAAGCTCTTTAACGGTTACGGCCGTTCCGAGTTCTCCCCAGAATCCGTCGGTTGATGTTCCGTCGGTCAGGTAAAGGTCGCCGTCCTTTTCAACCGGAGCAGCGGTGGAGGTGGAGGAAATAAGGCAGAACCAGTCAACGTGCATTCTCGAATTTCCCGAAACATTAAGCTGCTCGGGAGGAAGCCACGCCACGCCTTTACCGGTGTTTCCACTAACGGTAGGTGCCGAATCAAGCACGAGAAAAAGGTTTTTTGTACGGTCGTATTCTGCTAAAACGATGAAATGACCGTATGCCACATGTGCTATTGCTACATTGCCGTATTCCGAAAGATGGCTTCTGAGTTTTTCAGAATATATGTCGCTCCATACGTTGGCACTGGGTACGGTAATGTTATATTTTTGGCCGAATTTAGCCTCGAGTCTCGGATAAACAACCGTGCGGTCGGTTCCGCCGTCGGGTCCCCAGGTTCCGTTGAAACCGTTTATGTCGTGGGCCCAGGTGGCAACCTCGTCGATGGCGGCGCCGACATCGCCTATTTCATCCAAATAGTTGAAGGCATTAACGGTAGAAAGTATACCGCAGCCTGTTCCGGCAATGCTGCCCTTTCCGTATACCCAGCTTCCCCAGCGGGAATCATACTGGCTGTATGCTACCGTGTCGGCGCTTGCGGAAAGCCCGAAAGAAGCAGAAAAAAGGCAAAGAACCATACAGAGCACGGTAAATAAGGATGCAATTCTTTTAAATGCGATTTTTCTAAATTTGCGGGTTTTTGTCATGGTATCAGTTCCTGCCTCTCAGGTTTTTAAGCTTTTTCTGTATTCTTATATCTTTTCCGCAAAATTGCTCCCATTTAAAGCAACCCACAATGCGGGAAAAAATTCTTTCGCCGTATCGTTTTTCAAATTCGTCCATACTCAGGTTGGTACTGATTATTGTGGGAAGAGAGGCGGTAATGCGGCTGTTTATTATATTGTAAAGGGCTGAGGAGGTAAACTGAGTGGAAAATTCCGCTCCGAGATCGTCCAACACGCAAAGATCGCAGGAAATGAGATTTTCGGCCGTGTTGTTGTCGCTGCGTCCAAAGCTGTCCTTTTCGATGGAATAAAGAAAGTTCTGAGCCGAGTTATACATGACGCTCAATCCCTTTTCAACCGCCTGTTTAACGATTGAGAGGGAAAGATAGGTCTTGCCCAGTCCCGTTCCGCCGGAAAAAATCAGATTTCCGCTGTTTGGAAGAGAATTTGAAAACTCCTTGCAGGCCGAAAGTATCTTTTCCATTTTCTTTTTATCCTCATTCTCGTAAAAATCGAGAGAAAATCCTTCAAAGCCGAAATGCTCAAGAGGAATACTGCTGCAAAATTCCGAGTATTTCATATTTTTGCGGAGCCTTTTAAGACAACCGCATTCCTCACCGTTTTCCTTAAGGCCTTGGTCGTTGCATTCCTTGCAGAAATACTCGGGATATATGTATTTCTTGCCATAACCGAGGCTTTCTGCAATTTCCGATTCGTTTTTAAGGCAGGCTTTAAGCTCATTCCTTAGTTTTTCAATTTTTTGATCATCAGCCCTTGCAATGACCGCCTTTATTAGATCGGCCGAAAGAGCACGGTAATTTTCTTCGTTTTCCTTGAAATCGGCCGAAGCGGCAGAAAGTTCTTCGCGATGGGCTTTTGCGGTGTTTTCGGCCTGTTCCTGCCTTCTGCGAAGTTCTTTTTTTGCGTTTTGATTTATGCTGTTGAAATCGGTCATGTGTCGTCCTCATCTTGCGAGGCAAGCAACTGCTTAACCTCATCCATATCATATGATTTAGTATTTTTTTTCTGATTCTTTGCCTTGACGGCGGTCGTTTTACCGGCCTTTTCGGGAATGTCCTCGGGCTTTGTAATTCCTCCATCGTGCCAGGAGGCAAGAATCTTGTTCATATAGCTTAGGCTCATTTTGCCGGTGTTGTCGGCACATATGTCGTAGGCTGCCTTGATCATTTTCATACTGAAACGCCATTCCCTCAGCCATCTTGTGGCATAGGTCTGCTCATTTTTTGAGGGAACTGGGCGATCGATTCCGAAGGCTGAGGAGATTTTTCTCCATTCCTGACGGCTTTTCTCAAGTTCGATAATATGATTTTCGGCCTTCGCAACGGTATCAATACCTTCTTTAAGCCACGAAAGGGCGGTCGCTTCTATGTATCTGATGTTGTTTTTGCCTATGGCCGATGTGTATTCGAGAAGCATTATTATGACTTCGCAGCTCATTCCTTCGCCGTCGTGCAGCCACACAAGACCGGTCATTTCGGCATTTGAAAGGGTACGTCCAAGCTTTTTCTGACCTTCGTTGAGAAGAAATGCTATTTCGTCCGATTCGGCCGCTCTTTTGGCAATTTCATATCTCGAAATCTTTTTTGCTGCAGGCCTTTCGATTTTTTCCTTTTGCCAGGCATTCTTTATGCCGCTTTGCTGTTTGCCGGCTTCCGAAGCCTTTGACGTTTTGCCTCCTTTTGAAAAGGCAGGGGAAAAGACTCCATCCTCGTCAGGCGCACCGTCTGCTTTTTGTAAATCGGCTTTTTGAGAGAAAAGAGGTAGGTCCTCATTTTCCGGCATTTTTGATTTTTTTGCAGCATCAAAAGAAGACCGAGCATCGGTGTCCGAAACAAGGCCGTTTACTATCCAGTATTGCATAGCGTCGGCAATGTCGGTTTTGCTCAGTCCCGTGTCAGCCGAGATGTCCTTAGTATCTTCGCATATTCCTCCACGGCAAAAAAGCCAGAGCAACACCTTGAGTTGAGCCGCTCCGGCAAGTTTGATATGCTTTTTCACAACACTCTTCGGAAAGGCAAAAACATCCGAATAAGCGGAAGGATCTATCTTGTAACCCATTTGTTGTCCCTTTTATTCGATATTGCTGTACTGTCTTTCTTTAAGGGCTTCGGCTTTTTTAATAAGCTCGATTTTGTTTCCGTCATCAAGTTGTCTGAACAGAAGAAGAAGATCTTTTTCTTCTCTGTCAAGAGTGGCCGAGCTGAGCGGCCTTTCGCCGGAGTAGTATCCGGGGTTATAAGTAGTTGAACTCAGGTGGTCGGAGCCTTTTTCGGTGTCGAGCAGGTCAAAGATCGCAACGTTAAAAAGTTTTGCGATGTTTGAAAGCATATTGATGCTCGGTATGGTCTTTCCAAGCTCATAGTAGGAATAGGTCGAACGATCTATTCCGAGAGCGGCGGAGACCTGCGTTTGCGTAAAGTTATTCTTTGCGCGATAGTACTTTAATTTCTCATTGATTGCCATAAGCTCACCGTCCTACCGTACTATTATAAACGCCAAACCCGCCGATGTCAAACTAAAAAAACACAAAAACAAAAAAATAAATGAATATTTGATGATTTTTTGTCGAAAATTTTGTTTTTATGTTTGTTTTTCGGCAATAAAATCCTTGAAAATACTTACGTTTAAGACAAAACAAATGAATTTTCCCATTCCAGTTTTTTTTGAAAAAAATTTTTAAATAAAATATATAAATGGTAAAAAAACACTTGAAAAAAGAGTTTTCTTGTGATAGAATATGAAAGCATTCATTTTTCCGCCGTGTCCTGCGGCGAGATTTAGTGTGCAAACATTAAAAAGAACGGTCCAATGCCTCGTGCGAAATTCGCTATACAAAAAGGTAAGAACGCTCGAAAATAACAGGAGGAAATTAAAATGGACGCACTCAAAAAATTGACAGAGGGACAGCTTAAAGCAGAAGCCCCCGAGATTGTTATCGGTAACACCGTTAAGGTGCACGTTAACATCAAGGAAGGCGACAGAGAGAGAATTCAGGTATTTGAGGGAACCATCATTGCCAAAAACGGCTCGGGCATTGCCGAGACCTTTACCGTCCGCCGCGTTTCTTACGGCGTAGGCGTGGAGAGAGTTTTCCCCGTACATTCTCCAAATGTTGTTAAGGTAGAGACTACCCGCAACGGTCGTGTCCGCCGCAGCAAGCTTTATTATCTGCGTGATCGCGTCGGTAAGGCGGCAAAGGTAAAAGAGCAGGTAAGATAAGCTTTTTGTCCTTTCTACGCCAACTGCTTTGTCAAAAAACCTGCGTTGATGCCTTTTTGCACCTCGCAGGTTTTCTTCGTTTTTGCAGCTTTATCACCGGACAGATCGACTGATGCACGGATTATACAACAATATAACATATGCTTATGTTATAATGCAATACTTGTGTTAATATGCAAGTGTGTATGTGCGTAACGTGTATAATACCGACGGCATTAGGCCAAGTGCTTTTTGGCAGATGCGGTCTGATAAAGCTTTTCCCGCAGCATACTTACACAACTTACTTAAAGGACGGATATATATGTCGGATAAAAACGAAAATAAGGCCCCAAAAAACGGCCGCGAAATAATTGAATGGGCAGATTCTGTGGCAATATCGGTGCTTTGCGTCGTGCTGCTTTTTACATTTGTTTTCCGTATGGTTGGTGTTAAGGGCACATCTATGCAGGACACCCTTCAGTCGGGAGACAAGGTCATTATATACAACCTGTTATATACCCCTAAAGCAGGAGATATAGTGGTCATTTCCCGCGCCGACCTTATCGAAGGAGACGGAAATGTTGCCGAGCCTATAATTAAGAGGGTTATTGCCACCGAAGGACAGACCATTTATTTTGATTTTGACACCGGTGCCGTTTATGTAGACGGCCAGAAGCTCAATGAACCCTACATTAAAGACAGGACCATTCCCGGCAGAATACCTATTGATAATCCGTATACCGTACCTGAGGGACACGTTTTTGTTATGGGAGATCACCGCTCGGTTTCAAAGGACAGCCGTACAGCCGACGTGGGCGCCATTGATACAAGATACATTCTCGGAAAGGCGGTATTCCGTCTGTTTCCCACAAGCGAGGCTGGTGTGATCTCATAATGAGCGAGCCTGTTTCCATTCAGTGGTTTCCGGGGCATATGGCTAAAACCCGCCGCCTTATGACCGAAAGCCTTCCCCTTATCGACGGTGTGGCCGAAATAATCGACGCACGTATACCGGTGTCCAGCCGCAATCCTGAGCTTGACGCAATTATAAAGGACAAGCCACGCATCGTGCTTATGAACAAGGCCGACATTGCCGACGAAAACGCCAACAAAAAATGGATAGCATTTTTTAAAGCTCAGGAAATAGAGGCTCTGCCGGTGGATTGCAAAACCGGAAAAGGTCTTTCGGGATTTTCCGATAAGGTAAATGCCGTTATGGGAGACCGCCTTAAAAAGTTCAAGGAAAAGGGCATGACCGGAAGAACCCTTCGTCTTATGGTTGTGGGAATACCAAACGTGGGTAAATCATCGTTCATAAACCGTATGGCGAGATCCGGCAAAGCAAAGGTTGCCGACCGCCCGGGCGTTACGAGAGGAACCCAGTGGTTTTCCATCGGAAAGGGTATCGAACTTATGGATACGGCCGGCGTGCTTTGGCCTAAATTCGATGATCCTGCGGTAGGGGAAAGACTGGCTTTTACCGGTGCCGTCAAGGATGTTGTGGCCGATACCGAGCTTCTTTCCATACGGCTTCTTGAGCTTATGAACAAACACCACGCCGAAAATCTTGAACAAAGATATAAAATAACCCTTTCACCTGATATGCAGGGCTTTGAAATTCTTGAACAAATCGGAAGAAAAAGAGGAATGCTCATTTCCGGCGGAGAGGTGGATACCGAGCGCGCCTCGGTTACCGTTCTCGACGAGTTCAGAGGAGGAAAGCTCGGCAGAATAACTCTTGAGCTTCCGGAGGATGCATAATGGTCGGATTTGAATATGAACGGGAGGCAAGGGCTAAGGGCTTTAAATCGGTCTGCGGTATCGACGAGGCCGGGAGAGGTCCTCTTGCGGGACCGGTTTTTGCCGCTGCGGTAATACTGCCCGACGGTATTGAAATCGAAGGACTTAACGATTCCAAAAAACTTTCGGAAAAAAAGAGAGAGGCTCTTTTTGACGTTATCATCGAAAAAGCGGTAAGCTATTCTGTGGCTTTTGCCGATCATAGGGAAATCGACGAAATAAACATTTTAAATGCCACATTCCTTGCAATGAAAAGGGCGGCCGAAGGGCTTGGTATTCCGGCGGATTTTGCTCTTGTGGACGGCAATCGGCAGCCTAAAGGTTTCTCTATTCCCTGTCAGACCATAGTCAAAGGGGACGGAATATCGGCATCCATAGCGGCAGCCTCCATTCTTGCAAAGGTCAGCCGTGACAGGATGATGATAAAGGCCGACGAGATATATCCCGAATATATGTTCGCAAAACACAAGGGTTACGGAACGGCGCTGCACTGTGAGCTTTTAAACAAATACGGTCCCTGCCCGATACACAGGCTTACTTTTTTGAAAAAGGTGCTCAAATGATATACACTCCGCAGATGAGAGGCAAAATGGGCGAGCTTGCGGCAGCGAGAGCATTGAGGGACGAAGGCTATGAAATAGTCGACGCAAACTTCAGAACAAAGCTGGGCGAGATCGATATCATCGCCTATAAAGACGGCGTTGTGGCCTTTTGCGAGGTCAAAACCAGAGAAAACGACGTTCACGGAAGGCCGGTGGAATATGTTACATATTCTAAACGGCGAAAGCTGGTCATAACCGCCATTCAGTTTATGAAGGCCTATAAAATCAAAAACAAAATGCGCTTTGATGTGATAGAGGTGCATATACCGAGGAATAAGGATTATAAATCGGCAGAAGTCCATCACATTGTTTCGGCATTTACAGGGGATGAAACCCCATTCAATTTCATTCAAGGGAGATCAAAGCTATGAATTACAACAGCACGAGAAACAGCAAGGTGTTTGTTTCGTCTGCCGACGCCATTGCAAAGGGCATTTCCGAGGACGGGGGACTTTTCGTTCCGGAAAGCATACCTTCTCTTTCGGCCGATGATTTTGCGGCGCTGGGAGATATGGATTATATTGACGCGGCGGTATTTGTGCTTAAAAAATACCTGACCGATTATACCGAAGAGGAGCTTTTCGATTGCGCAGAAGGTGCATACAGCGGCACATTTGAATATGAGGAGCCGGCTCCGCTTGCCGAGCTTTGCACCGGTGTGTTTATGCTTGAGCTTTGGCACGGTCCCACCTGCGCCTTTAAGGATCTTGCACTGCAGATACTTCCTTTCCTGCTTACCAAAGCCTCTCAGAAAACCGCCAAGGGAGAGACCAAGGTCATTCTCGTGGCTACGTCGGGAGACACCG
This sequence comes from uncultured Oscillospiraceae bacterium, assembly GCA_905193225.1. Classification (GTDB taxonomy): domain Bacteria; phylum Bacillota; class Clostridia; order Oscillospirales; family Acutalibacteraceae; genus UMGS1484. Next base: position 69,075 of record CAJJNV010000004.1, read on the forward strand.
GCAAGGCTGCACTCGAAGGATTTGCAGATGTTGAGGGCGTAAAGATACTGGTGTTTTATCCCAACGACGGTGTAAGCCCCATGCAGAAGCTCCAGATGATTACCCAAAGCGGAAACAATGTGGGCGTTTGCGCAATTAAGGGTAACTTTGACGATGCTCAGAGCGGCGTAAAACAAATCTTTACCGATAAGGTGATTGCGGCAAAGCTCAAGGAACATAATATGTCCTTCTCAAGCGCCAACTCCATAAACTGGGGTCGCCTTGTTCCGCAGATAGTTTATTATGTATATTCCTATGCTACCCTTCTCCATAACGGCGATCTTGCAAAGGACGACGGATTTAACGTGGTTGTTCCCACCGGCAACTTCGGAAACATCCTTGCGGCATATTACGCAAAAAAGATGGGTGTGCCCATAAAGAAGCTTATATGCGCTTCCAACAAAAACAACATTCTCACCGATTTCATCAAAACCGGTGTTTATGATCGCAACCGCAAGTTTTATACCACCCTTTCGCCATCTATGGATATTCTCATTTCCAGCAATCTCGAGCGTCTTTTATACGATCTTTCGGGTAAAGACGACGGGGTTGTAAGCGGCCTTATGAAGCAGCTTTCGGAAGAAGGAAAATACGCCGTAAGCGACGATATGAAGCAAAAGATAAGCGAGCTTTTCTATGCCGGCTGCGCCGACGACCAACTTACCAAAGCTGAAATCAAAAAGCAGTTTGAGCAAAACGATTATCTTGCCGATCCTCATACCGCCGTGGCGCTGAGCGTTTACGACGATTATGTTAAGCAGACGGGAGACGATACCCTGACCGTTATAGCATCCACCGCCAGTCCCTTTAAATTTTCCCACGGAGTATATGAGGCGCTCACCGGTGAATGCAGCAGCGAAAGCGAGTTTGAGCTTATCGATAAGCTTGCCGAAAAAACGAATTGCGAGGTTCCCGCTCCTCTTGCTTCTCTCAAGGATAAGAAACCCCGCTTTAACGATTGCTGCGAAAAGACCCAAATGGAAAAGGTCGTATTCGATATGCTCGGTATTAAATAATTACAAGGTCGTTAGGCGTCAGTTCTGAGGCTTAAAGGTTGCGCAGGAGGTATCCTGGCAGCAGCTTGCACTGTGAGGGCCTACATCAACGGTCTTTGCGGTGCAGGTAGTTTCGCCGCTGTGATAAACGCAGTTTTGTACATTACAGCATATTTTCTTGTCGCAGGTTTTATTATTGTCGTGCATTTGATTTTCCACCTTTCGTTTTTTCGGCGTTTTTAAACACCGTGTCAATATTATTTGCAGACAAAAGGATTTTATTATCATTTTTAAAGAATTTTAAAGAAAACAGGGAAAACCAAAAATGTCAGTTTTTACAATTTCAGACCTTCATCTTGCCATCGGCGAGCCTGATAAAACAATGGAAATATTCCACGGCTGGGAAAATTATATTGAGAGGATCGAGAAAAATTGGAACGCTGTGGTTGAGCCGGGCGACACAGTGGTGATTTCGGGAGATGTTTCCTGGGCTATGAAAATCAAGGATCTTGATCCCGATTTTTCCTTTTTGGAAAAGCTAAACGGCGAAAAACTGATAGTCAAGGGCAACCACGATCTTTGGTGGGATACGGCAAGCAAATTTGAAAGATATGTTACCGAAAAGGAATTTTCAACATTAAAGCTTTTGCACAACAATTTCTTTGAACGGTGCGGTATCGCTCTTTGCGGAACGAGAGGCTGGTTTTTTGAAGAGGGAAGCGGAGATGAAAAGATTCTTAACCGGGAGGTCGGACGGCTTGAGCGTTCGCTTAGTCTTGCGGCCGACAGCGGTCTTGAAATTCTTGTCTTTTTGCACTATCCGCCCATTTTCTGCGATGTCGAATGCACCGTAATAACCGACCTTTTAAAGAAATATAATGTTAAACGGTGCTTTTACGGGCATATTCACGGATCGGGACGTCATCGAGCCTTTATCGGCGAGAAAAACGGCATAAATTACCGCCTTGTGTCTGCCGATTCCAATGATTTTACACCCGTTTTAGTTAAAAAGGGCTAAAAAGCGGGGATTTTTAAAAGATTTCTTATCTTTTTATACGGAAATTAAAAAACACTATGGAAATTCTTTCATAGATGTGTTATATTTATATGATGAAAGAAATCCATCAGACGGAGGAAATAAAAATGAAACTTAAATCGACAAACAATGTGGAAACAAACCGCTATGAGCTGGAAATTGTTATCGACGGCAAGGAATATACCGACGCTGTCGACAAGGCTACCAAAAAGGGCCTTGCAAAAATAACCGTTCCCGGCTTCAGAAAGGGCCATGCGCCCAAGGCAATGGTGCTTAAAATGTTCGGCGCCGATATGTTCTATCAAGATGCTCTTGAGGAGCTTTATCCCAAGGCTGTGGACGACGCTATCGAGGCATCAGGTCTTGAGCTTGCCGACCAGAAGGTGGATTTCGAGCTTGTTTCTCTTGATGAAAACGGAGCCGATTTCAAGATCAAGATTACCACCAAGCCTGAGGTCAAACTCGGAAAATATAAGGGCCTTAAGGTCGAGCGCACCATCGTATCGGTTTCCGAGGACGAAATTGCCCGCGAGATCGACGCTCTTAAAGAGAAAAACGCCCGTATAGTCACCGTTACCGACAGAGAGGCCAAGGACGGAGACATTACCGTTATTGACTTTGAAGGTTTTACAGACGGCAAGGCCTTTGAAGGCGGAAAGGGCGAAAACTACGAACTGACCCTCGGCTCGGGCACATTTATCCCCGGCTTTGAAGATCAGATCGTCGGACACAAAATCGACGAGGAATTTGACGTTAACGTAACCTTCCCCGAGGAATATCAGGCAGAGAATCTTGCAGGCAAAGAGGCTGTATTTAAGGTTAAGCTTCACGAGATCAAAACCAAGGAGTATCCCGAAGTTGACGATGAATTTGCCAAGGACGTCAGCGAGTTTGATACCCTTGATGAGCTTAAAAAGGACATTGAAAGCAAGATTCTTGAGCAGAAAAACAGCAGAGAAGACGCCCTTGTGGAAAACAACCTTCTCGAGCAGGTTGTTGACGATATGACCGTTGAGGTTCCCGATTGTATGATCGAAAACCGCATCGACGAGAATGTTGAGGACTTCAGCCGCCGTCTCCAGTACCAGGGTATGGACATAAAGATGTATATGCAGTATACCGGTATGGATGAAGAAGGCTTTAGAAAGACCTTCCGCGAGTCGGCCGAAAAGCAGGTCAAGATCCGTCTTGCACTTGAGGCTGTTGCCAAGGCAGAAAACCTCACCGCTTCGGAAGAAGAACTTGAGGAAGAATACAAGAAGATTGCCGATATGTATAAGATCGAAGTTGCTCAGGTTAAGGCCGCTATTCCCCAGAAGGGTCTTGAGTCCGACATAACCGCCAACAAGGCCATCGATATCATCAAGTCCTCGGCCGAGATCGAGAATGTTGAAAACAAGGCCGCAAAGGCAGCCGAGAAGAAACCCACCGCCAAAAAGACCGCAGCCAAGAAGCTTGCCGCAAAGAAGGCTGAGGGCGAGAAGGAAGAAAAAGCAGCCGAGAAGAAACCTGCTGCCAAAAAAGCTCCTGCCAAGAAGACCGCTGCAAAGAAAGCTGAGGACGGCGAAAAGGCAGCCGAGAAAAAGCCGGCAGCTAAAAAAGCTCCCGCAAAGAAGCCTGCCGCCAAAAAAGCAGCCGAGAAAAAAGAAACAGCCGAATAATCAGCCGAAAAATACCAATAATTACTACGAGGTGACTTTTAATGAGCTTAGTACCCTATGTTGTGGAACAGACGAGCAAGGGAGAGCGCTCCTATGACATCTTTTCGAGACTTCTCGACGACAGAATAATCGTTTTGTCCGACGAGGTTAACGATGCCACCGCAAGCCTTGTCATTGCCCAGCTTCTCTACCTTGAGGGCAAGGATGCCGAAAAGGACATTAACCTTTACATCAATTCTCCCGGTGGATCGGTCACGGCCGGACTTGCCATTTATGATACAATGCAGTACATCAAATCCGATGTTTCGACCATTTGTATGGGCATGGCGGCAAGTATGGGGGCGTTCCTGCTTTCGTCGGGGCAAAAGGGCAAGAGATTTGCTCTTCCTAATGCTGAAATTATGATCCACCAGCCTTTGGGCGGTGCAAAGGGTCAGGCAACCGAGATACTCATTGCCGCCGACCACATTAAAAGAACGAGAGAAAATCTCAACAGAATTCTTGCCGAAAATACGGGTAAGCCTCTTGAACAGATAGGAAAAGATACCGATAGGGATAACTTTATGACCGCAGAGGAAGCAATGAATTACGGCCTTGTTGACAAGGTGATTACTAAAAGATAAAACGGAGAAAACCTAAATTATGCCTAATGATACCAATGGAAAAAATGTCCGTTGCTCTTTTTGCGGAAAAACCCAGGATATGGTCAGAGTTATGTTTGGTCGTGCCGGAGCATACATCTGCGACGAGTGCGTTGGTCTTTGCAACGACACCCTTGAAGAACAGAATGTAGTGACATCCCGTCCCAAAAGAACGGCCAAAAAGACCGAACCTGAAAAACCGCTTTTAAAGCCCAAGGAGATCAAGGAAAAACTGGACGAATACGTCATAGGCCAGGACGAGGCAAAAAAGGCTCTTTCGGTGGCGGTTTATAACCACTATAAGCGCACCAAGTTCGACAGTGTAAACGATGTCGAGCTTCAGAAAAGCAATATTCTGCTTTTGGGACCTACCGGTGTGGGAAAGACCCTGCTTGCACAGACTTTGGCAAAGGTGCTTGATGTACCTTTCGCCATAACCGACGCTACCACCCTTACCGAGGCGGGATATGTCGGCGAAGATGTGGAAAACATCCTTTTAAGACTTATCCAGGCGGCCGATTTCGACGTTAAAGCAGCCGAGCACGGTATAATCTATGTCGACGAGATCGACAAGATCGCCAGAAAGTCGGAAAATCCGTCCATAACCCGCGATGTAAGCGGCGAAGGCGTTCAGCAGGCCCTTTTAAAGATACTTGAAGGCACCGTTTCCAATGTTCCGCCCGGGGGAGGAAGAAAACATCCTCAGCAGGAATTTATCCAGATTGACACCACCAACATCCTGTTTATCTGTGCCGGTGCATTTGACGGACTTGATAAGGTTATCGCAAAAAGAAAGGGCGGCGGCTCGATCGGCTTTGAAAACGAAATCAAAACGGCCGAAAATTCTTCGGATGAAGCTCTGCTGAGCCTGGCTACCCACCAGGATCTTGTGCGATTCGGCCTTATTCCCGAGCTTGTGGGAAGATTGCCGGTTGTGACCGCGTTAAAGGCTCTTAATAAGGAAGATCTCGTCAGGGTCATGACCGAGCCGAAAAACTCGGTTATCAGGCAGTATAAACGCCTTTTTGAAATGGACGGCGTTAAGCTTGAATTTGAACCTGCCGCGCTGACGGCCATTGCCGAAAAGACCCTTGAACGCAAGACCGGTGCCAGAGGACTGCGCTCTATTATGGAAGGACTTTTGGACAGTCTTATGTTTGAAATTCCATCCGACCCTTCGGTTGAGAAAATTCTTATAACCGAGAAATTCGTCAGGGGAGAGGGCAAGGCCAAAATAACCAAGGCCGCCGACAAATCTCCCATTGACCCCGCAAAAACCCTTAAAACCAAACAAAAGGGCGAAACCGCCTGAATTTGATCGGCAATTGCCTTTTTGACAGTTGCCGATTTTTGAGCTTGAAGGGATAATAAATTTTTCACCACCAGAAATTCACGGAGGAAAGAAATGTCCGATAAATTATATTCCGAAATGCCCATGATAGCCCTTAGAGGGCTTGTTATATTTCCCTCTGTCCAGCTTCATTTTGATGTGGGCAGGGCTAAATCCCTTGCGGCCGTTAACGAAGCAATGGCAAGAGATCGCCTTGTATTTCTCGCGGCGCAAAAGGATCTTTGCGACGACGATCCCGCTCCCGATGCAGTTTATGAAGTGGGCTGCGTCACCCGTATAAAGCAGATAATCCGCCTTCCCGACAACGGAATGAGGGTGGTTGCCGAGGGCCTTTTCAAGGCTAAAAGACTGCGAATTCTGTCTGATGACCCGGTTAATATTGCCGAGGTAGAGCCGATAAACGATAAGATCGGCAGGGGCAGCGCCATGCTTCGTGCAGCCCTTATGAGAACCCTTAAGGATGAGTTTGAAAACTATGCCGCCGAAAATCGTAAAATATCTCCCGATGTCATTCTTTATGTGGCGTCAAACAACGATTTTTGGGCAATATCCGAATATATCGCCGCCAATGTGCCTTTTACTTATGAGGTCAAACAAAAGGTGCTTGAGGAGACCAATCCCCTTAAACGCCTTGAATATGTCATCTCAAATCTTAAAAACGAAACCGAGCTTTTGAAGCTTGAACACGAGATCGAGCACAAGGTTCACGAAAGTATGGACGAAAATCAGCGGGATTATTACCTTCGTGAGCAGATGAAGGTTATATCCGAGGAGCTTGGCGAGGATGAGGACCCCGAGGAAGAGGCCGAGCAATATCGCAAAAAAATCGCGGCTCTTTCGGCAAACGACAACATAAAGGAACGGCTTAACAAGGAGGTTAACCGCCTGCTTAAAATGCCTTCCGGCTCCCATGAGGCCACCGTTGTCAGAGGATATCTGGATACCTGCCTTGAGCTTCCGTTTGGCATTAAAACCAAGGAAAAGCACGATATTAACGCTGCGAGAAAGCAGCTTGACAGGGATCATTTCGGACTTGAAAAGGTTAAGGAAAGAATTATCGAGGTGTTGGCCGCAAGGACTCTTGCACCTGATATCAAGGGACAGATAATCTGCCTTGTGGGGCCTCCCGGCGTGGGAAAAACCTCCATAGCAAAATCGGTCGCCGCCTGCATGGGAAGAAATTATGCCAGAATTTCTCTCGGCGGAGTAAGGGACGAATCCGACATACGCGGACACCGCAAGACATACATCGGCTCAATGCCCGGACGCATAATCGAGGCGGTCAAGCAGGCAAAAAGCCAAAACCCCCTTATTCTTATGGACGAGATAGATAAGCTTGGCTCAGATTTCAGAGGCGATCCTTCGGCGGCGCTGCTTGAAGCTCTCGACCCCGAGCAGAATGTCGAATTTCACGACCATTTTATCGAGCTTCCATTTGACCTTTCGGATGTATTTTTCATTGTTACCGCCAACTCCACCGACACCATTCCCGCTGCTCTGCTCGACCGTATGGAGGTCATTGAGCTTTCGGGATATACCAGGGAAGAAAAATTCAGCATTGCCAAAAAGCATCTGCTTAAAAAGCAGCTTGCACGGCATGGGCTGACCTCTAAAACCTGCAAAATTTCAAACGACGCGATTTATTGTCTTATCGACAATTACACAAGGGAGGCAGGGGTCAGAAATCTCGAGCGAAACATTGCCTCTCTCTGCCGAAAGGCAGCTGCAAAAATTGTCGGCGAAAAGGAGACCTGCGTTTGCATAAAGGCCTCTAACATCAAGGACTTTTTGGGCAATTTCAAATTTAAGCCCGAAAACTATGCCCTTAAAAACCAGGTGGGCGTTGTAAACGGGCTTGCCTGGACCAGCGTGGGCGGAGAAATGCTTCAGATCGAAGCGGCGGTTTTGAAGGGCAGCGGAAAGGTCATCTTAACCGGATCCCTCGGCGATGTTATGAAGGAATCGGCCACCGCCGCCATAAGCTATATCCGTTCGAGAAGCGGCATTTTCAATCTCGATCAAAACTTTTATAAGGACAGCGACATACATATTCACGCTCCCGAAGGCGCCGTGCCAAAAGACGGTCCCTCGGCCGGAATTACAATGACAGTTGCGCTGCTCTCGGCCCTTACAAACACCCCGGTTAAGGGAAGTGTTGCAATGACGGGTGAAATCTCTCTGAGAGGCAGGGTGCTTCCCATAGGCGGCCTTAAAGAAAAAACAATGGCGGCCTATAAATACGGAATGAAAACGGTTGTTATCCCTAAGGCCAACGAGCCGGATCTTGACGAAATCGACAAAACGGTCAAGGAAAACTTAAGCTTCGTTACGGTTGAAAGCATCGACGAGGTTTTGCCCATTGCTTTTGAAAACGGCGGGTATGCCAAGCCGGCCGACGGCACCGGAAAAGTAAGCGACGGAAAAAACGTCAGCGAGACAAAATCAGCCCCGTTGCCAGGAGCAAGAACCAAGAAGCCTCACGGCTCGACCGCCGTGGTCTGATGGTTTTACGGCAATTTTATCAGGTGGTGAAAAAATGAATTATAGCAATGCCGACTTTGAAGCGGCGGCGGGACTTGTTTCTCAGCTTCCCGCGTCGACTCTGCCCGAGATAGTTTTTTCGGGACGGTCTAATGTGGGAAAGTCGTCTCTTTTAAACAAAATACTCAACCGCAAGGCCCTTGCAAGGGTTTCGGCAACGCCCGGTAAAACAATCACTATAAATTTCTATAAGGCCGGAGACGGCCGTCTTGTGGATCTGCCGGGGTATGGATATGCCAAACGGTCAAAAGCCGAGCTTGCCCGTTTCTCGGCCCTGTGCGAAGGATATTTTCAGCAGGACAGAAGCGTAGCTCTTGTTGTTCAGCTGGTGGATATGCGCCACCCCGCCACCAAGGACGATATGAGCATGATAAGCTTTTTGTGCGATTGCGGTCTGCCCTTTGTGGTGGTGCTGACAAAGTCGGACAAGCTTAACAAAACCGAGAGGGCACAGCGTCTTGCCGATTTTGACAGGCAGTTTTCGGAATATGAAAATCTTACCCTTATTCCGTTTTCGTCAAAAACGGGCGAAGGGGTCGACTATATAAAGGAAATTATCGACGGCTGTGTTGAGGAATTTCGGCAGGACGAGCTTTCCGATGATGACGATATTATTGATGATTTTATTGAGGGTGTAAAAGAAGTTTAGGCGTTAAAATTTTTTGCAAAGCAAAAAGTTGCATCCATCGTTAATACCGGTCTTTGGCGGTCTTGATTGTGCGATGCGGTCAAAAAAGGGAGGAATATTATGTTTGTTACCAGCAGTCTCGGTTCCAACGAGAAGGAAAATCTGACGGTTGGCGGTGTTGATGCTACCGAGCTTGTAAAGGAGTATGGTACACCCCTTTACGTTATGGACGAAAGAACCATAAGAGGACATTGCCGCACCTTTCAGAAGTCTATCGAGGATAATTACGGCGGCAACGGTCTTACCGTTTATGCCAGCAAGGCCTTTAACTGCAAGGAAATGTGCAGAATCATAAAGGACGAGGGACTGGGTATTGACGTCGTTTCGGGAGGGGAGCTTTACACCGCCCTTTCGGTGGACTTTCCGCCCGAAAGAATAGTTTTCCACGGCAACAACAAAACCGAGGAGGAAATTAAAACAGCTCTTGAGGCGGGAGTCGGCAGAATAGTTGTCGACAATCTTTTCGAGCTTCGCACCATCGAGCAAATGGCTCAAAGGCTCAATAAAAACGCCGGCGTTATGATAAGAATAAAGCCGGGGATCGACGCCCACACACACAATTTCATCAGAACGGGGCAGATAGACAGCAAATTCGGTTTTGCCCTTGAAACGGGCGAGGCCTTCGGTGCGGTTAAAGAGGTGCTCGAGCAAAAGAATGTCACCTTAAAGGGAATCCATTGTCACATCGGCTCTCAGATTTTCGAAATTGAGCCCTTTAAGGCTGCGGCAGAGGTTATGCTCGGCTTTATGGCAAAGGTCAAAGAGGAGCTTTCCTATGAAATAAAGGAGCTTAACCTGGGCGGCGGATTCGGAATAAGATACCTTATCGACGACGACGCCAAGCTTTACAAGACGTTTATGGAGCAGGTTTCGGTGACTGTAAAGGAAACCTGCAAGCGCCTTAAATTGAACATTCCTTTTATTATGATCGAGCCGGGCCGCGCCATTGTCGGACCTGCGGGAACAACCCTTTACACCATCGGTGCGGTCAAGACCATTCCCGGTATAAGAAACTATGTTTCGGTGGACGGCGGCATGACCGACAACCCGAGATATATCCTTTACCAGTCGGAATATTCAATTGCCGTTGCAAATAAAATAGATAAGCCTGCCGATTATGTCGCCACCATTGCGGGACGCTGCTGTGAAAGCGGCGACCTTATTCAGGAGGACGCAAAAATTCAGACCCCCGAGGCGGGAGACATCCTTGCGGTTTTCTGCACAGGCGCATATAACTATTCCATGGCTTCCAACTATAACCGCGTACCCCGTCCCGCTGTTGTTATGATTAAAGACGGCAAGCCCCGTCTTATAATCAAGCGGGAAAGCTACGAGGATATGGTTAAAAACGATATTTGATTTTGAAGGCGGGTATATCGCTGCCTTTTATACATAATTTTTTTATAAATCCCGTCGCGGTTTGTACTGCGGCGGGATTATTTGTGAGCAATGTTTCGATTGACTTGAGGGTTAAGGGAGTATGAACCGTTTTACAAAGCGTTTGAAATGCAGCTCTGCCCCTTTGCGGGTAGGGAAGGGTAAATATATAACCCGAAAGGCAAAATCAAACGCACAAATCCTATCACGCTTTTTCCTATACAGCCCGCTCGATTATGGCGGCCATAACGGTTATGTCGTCGTTCTGACCGGGAGGACAGCGGCGGCGGGCATAATCGGCAATGTGTTCGGAAAGGTCTTGCGCACTGCCGTCTTTCCATACCTCGGCTTCCACCTCTATCCAGTCGCTTCCGTCGGCCACCGCTCCGTCTGACATCATTATCACGATGTCCTTAGGGGAAAGGGATATATCGGATTTTGAAAACTCCACATTCTTTAAAATTCCTGCAGGAATGGTCTCGCTTTCGACCTTTAGAGCCTTGCCGCGCCGTCTTACCACCGTCAGCGGGGCGCCGGCTTTAAAAAATCTTCCGTTGCCCGAAAAAAGGTCGATTTCGGTTATGTCCATTGTGGCAAGGGATTCGTCGGTGGATTTAAATAACATTGCCGAATTGACTATTTTAAGCGAACAGTCTATTCCAAATCCTGCTTTGAGCAGTCTGCTCATCAGTCCCGAGGCCATTGCTCCGTCCACCGCCGCACGTCCGCCGCAGCCCATTCCGTCGCTTATGAGCATATAAAAACGGCCCTTGCCGTCAGAAAAAGTGGTAACTGCGTCTCCGCACAGGCGATTGTCGTTGCAGCTCAGCTGGCAAACCCCCAGGTCGACGGAATATTCTGCCTTTTCGCTTAAGGTCAGCATCACCGATTGTTCAAGCTCGGTTATGGAGGGAACGTCAAAGTCCTTTTTGCAAACCCGGTTAAGCGCCTTTAAAACGGCCGATGTGCTTATGCGGCCTTGCTCGGTGTTTATTATTCTTATCTCGGCGGTGGTTCTTCCGTAAATGTCCTCGCGGCAGCACACACCGTCTACATTAAGTCCCATTGATCTTAAGGCGCTGTCGATGGCCTCGGCGGTATCCGGAAGAAAATTTTCCGATTGGCTGAATTCGTCGGCAAGGCCGCTTAGCATATGGGAAAGGCCGTCAAACTGTTCGGATATGACCGAGCGCACCTCCGACAGTCTCCGTTCGGCGGCGCAGCGGGAAAGAAAATCCGAAAAGTTTTCGGAAAGACAGTCGAGAAGCCTGTCGGTGTGGGCGCATTTCTGTACAAAATCCTCGGGAAGTTCGCTGCACGATATCGAGCGCCTTACTTTGAGGCTTTTGGCAGCGATAAGCAGTGCCTCAAGGGTCTTTCCGCGATTTTGCTCCCAGCAGTATATTCTCAGCCCGCATCCTTTGCAGCAATCCTGCTCGGTTTTTGAAAAAACCTTTTCAAATTCGGGCGTTGTTATGGCCGAAAGCTTTTCCGAAACGGCGGTGACAGTATCGCTGACGTTTTCAAGAGCCTCGGAAGCAAATCGAAGCCGCATAACGGCTGTGTCTTTTGCTCCGTCGGCCACGGTGACTGTGGCTTTGGGAGAGAGATATTCGAGAAATTTTGCACTGATGTTTTTTGGCAGAACAAAGAAGAGGACGCTTCCCACAAGCACCTCATACAGTATCACAAACGAAGATGGATCGGACAGATCTCTGAGTATGACAATGCCGTTTGCAAGAATAAAGGCAATGGCGCAGGACGCCTTTGAAAGACGTCCGAAAACCCCGGACATCAGTCCACCGAATGCAAAGCCCACGGCTGCATAAACATTGTCCTGATCCACAAGGCAAAGGGAAAGCCCTGCCGAAAGGCCGAAAACCGCTCCTGCGCCCTCGTGGCCGTAGTATCCGGCAAATATTATGAGTGTGACGGCGGCGGCACGGGCAGGAGAAATGCCGAAGATTTCAAAAGGAGAAAGGGAAATGAGCAGTATGGACAGAGCAATTATGGCCGAGGTTGTTTCTCTCTGAGAACGGACGGCCGATTTGTTTTGCAAAACCGCCTCGGTACCGAGATGCAGAAAGTATGTTCCGCCGAAAGCAAGAACTCCTTCGGAGAAGTATATCATTACCTTGTCAAGACCGCTTCCCGAAAGAACCACCGCCGCACAGCCGGTTGCCGTTACGGCGAAAAAGGCGCAAAGGGATACCACTATGCTTCGTCTTGCCGGCTTGAAAAGCTCGGTAAAGACCCATTTCAGTGCAAGGGCAAAAATGCAGGCGGTAATGTATCTTACGCTATCGCCGCCCGTCCTTAATATGCTCCCCACTATGCATCCGATAATGCTGACGAGGGAATATTCTCCCGGGACGGCGCATAAAAAGGCCACTCCGAAGGGAGAATAATTTTCGAAAACGACGGTTCGAGCGGTGGAAAAGGCCAGTATTCCGCAGCAAAGCTGAACAATCGCGATTCTGCAAATGTTTGCCGCCCGAGTCTTTTCCGATAGTGTCGATAATGAAACGTTTGCCAAATAAAACACCCCTTTGATTGATAAAACCGACATAACCTTAACGCAAGAAAGGTTTGATATATGCTGCCGAAAGATTTTTTCGGCCGTTTGATTTGCACCTTGGTTTCGCTGCATATGTCTTGTCCATTTACCTGTTTAAATTGCTGCTTACGTTTAGTATTTTCTTATGCCTGTCCTTTTTACATATATTACATAAATTGGAATAAGAAAAATGTCGCAGTGTGCGGGGAAGATAAAACAATATTTGGCGTAAAAAGAGAATAAATAAAGGCTTTTTGAAAAGACTAAATGTATATTGTAATTTCCGGCAGGAAAATATATCGGTAAAAAATCTGCGATTGTCAAAAAAAGCATTTACCACAGGAGAGATCTACTCACATTTTTTAAAGGAGAATGTTTTATGCAGTATCTTTGGTCATTTGTCATCGGCGGGCTGATATGCGTTGTCGGTCAGCTTTTGATCGATTACACAAAGCTGACGCCTGCAAGAATACTTGTGTGTTATGTCGTGACGGGGGTGGCGCTTACCGGAATAGGAGTGTATGAGCCCCTTGTTAAATTTGCCGGAGCGGGGGCCACAGTGCCTCTGACCGGCTTTGGATATGCCATTGCAAAGGGTGTTAGGCAAGCGGTGGACAGCAGCGGCTCTTTGGGCGCTTTAACGGGCGGACTTACGGCTACATCGGCCGGAATAACCGCCGCAATGATTTTCGGTATAATTGCCGCCATGTTCTTTAAGCCTAAAATCAAAAGGGCATAGAAGCGTAAAGCGATGCAGCATGGGCGCTGTGTAAAGTCATATGAGCGTATGCAATTGTGCAACAAAATTCAGCTGCATTGCAAAGAAAGGGAACAGTGTTGCAAAGATAAAAAACATCATTGCAAAATCGTGTGACAGTGATTGTTTAAACTATCGGCCTTTTTGCTCGGAAATTGTTTTTCCGATTGCAAGGGCCGATTTTCCGGTTTGTAAAGATATATTACGTTTTTTTCTTTTTGAAATGTGCCGCTGAAAAGCCCAATTTATTATTCGTCAATTTTCCGATTGTGAGAAAACGAGGTTCCCAATTTTACGGCGTAAGAAAAAAACGCAAAAAAATAAAGGTCTTGTCCTTTTTTTTGCGTATAATATAAGTAAAAGAAGAAAAAAGGGGAAGTGTGTCTTTTATGTCGGATGTTTTAAGAAAAAGAACCGAGCAGGCGGAAGATTATCTGCTTTGCGAATATGCCAAAAAGAGCGCCGACTCCGAGGGAAGAGCGTTTTTTGAGCAGCCCGATCCCATCAGAACCTGTTTTCAGCGTGACCGCGACCGCATAATACACTGCAACGCCTTCCGCCGGCTTAAATACAAGACCCAGGTTTTTCTCGATCCCGAGCGGGATCATTACCGCACAAGACTTACCCACACCCTTGAGGTTTCCCAAATCGCCCGTACCATTTCCCGTGCATTGAGGCTTAATGAGGATCTGACCGAAGCAATTGCCATAGGCCACGATCTCGGCCATACCCCCTTCGGACACGCAGGGGAGCGTGCCCTTAACGAAATTTGTCCCTTGGGCTTTCGCCACAACGAGCAGAGCGTCAGGGTGGTGGACAGGCTCGAAAAAAACGGAAAGGGCCTTAATCTTACATACGAGGTCAGGGACGGAATTTTCAATCACACCAGCGGTGTCGCAAGCACCCTTGAGGGAAGGGTAGTCAGAGTTTCCGACCGCATAGCATACATAAACCACGATATAGACGACGCCGTGAGGGCAGATGTGCTTAAAGAAAGCGACATTCCTTCCGATATTGTTAAAAACATCGGAAACCGCAGAAGCGTCAGAATAAACACACTTGTCAACGCCGTTATCGAGGGAAGTATGGGCAAAAACGACATTGTCGTTCATCCCTCGGTAAACGATTATTTCGACCGGCTTCACGAATTTATGTTTGAAAGGGTATACCGTAATCCCGTGGCCAAAAGTCAGGAAGGCAAGGCTGCATTTTTGGTAAAGACACTGTATAAATATTTCTGCGAGCATACCGACATGCTCAGCGACGAATGCAAAATGGTTCTTGAGAAGGAAGGAACCGAGCGGGCGGTATGCGACTATATTGCCGGAATGACCGACCGTTATGCCATAAGGGTCTATGAAGATCTGTTTATTCCTTACTCTTGGAAATGAGGTGAAAGTAAGTGGCTCTTAACGAGGATTTTCTTCTCGAGCTTAAGGAGAGAAATCCTATTGAAGATGTTGTGTCGTCCTATGTCAGCATAAAAAAAGGCGGGCGCAATCCCAAGGCTCTTTGCCCATTTCACAATGAAAAAACCCCTTCCTTCACCCTCTATCCCGAAAACGGTTCTTTTTACTGCTTTGGCTGCGGGACCGGCGGAGATGTCATCAGATTTATCCGACTGATCGAAAATCTCGATTACATAGATGCGGTCAAATTTTTGGCTGCGAGGGCGGGAATGACGGTGCCTCTTGACGAGGCCGACGACAGCCTTCATAAGGTTAAAAATCGAATATACGCCATCAACCGCGAAACGGCACGCTTTTTCAACACCGTTCTCTTTTCGGATATGGGCAGGGCGGGATACGATTATTTCCGCTCAAGAGGTCTTAATGATGTTGATATGAAACATTTCGGACTGGGCTTTTCGCCGAACAGATGGGACGCTCTCTTAAAGCATTTGAAAGAAAAGGGGTTTTCTTTTGAAGAAATGCTGATGGCTAATGTGGTTTCAAAAAGTTCAAGGCCTAACTCCTATTTCGACCGTTTTCGCAACCGCATTATGTTTCCCATTATCGATGTGAGGGGAAACGTTATTGCTTTCGGCGGGAGAAAGCTGCCGGATTCCGACGATAAGGCAAAGTACATCAATACATCGGATACCCCTGTTTATAAAAAAAGCCACAATGTCTATGCCCTTAACTTCGCTAAAAATTCCTGCGCCGACAGGATGGTTCTCTGTGAAGGATATATGGATGTTATCGCTCTGCAAAAGGCGGGAATACATAACTGCATTGCCCCTCTCGGAACGGCATTTACCGAGGAACAGGCTCAGCTTCTTTCGAGATACACAAAGGAGGTCATCCTTTGCTTCGATTCGGACGATGCCGGTCAGAAGGCGGTGGAGAGGGCAATCGGAATACTTTCAAAGGTCGGTCTTCCCACAAAGATCATTGTTGTTCCTACAGGGAAGGATCCCGATGAGTTTATTAAAAGCTGCGGACGGGACGGCACGGCCAAGTTTAAAAACCTGATGGACAATGCCTTGTCGGTGGCCGAATACCGCATCGAGCGGGAACTTAAACACACCGACATTTCCACCGACAACGGAAAAATCAAGTTTCTTGAATCGACGGCAAGAATCATTTCTCAGGTAGCTTCTCCGGTGGAACGCGAGGTGATGTCGGGCAGAATTTCCGAAAAATACGGGGTTTCAAAGGATGCAATTCTGTCTACTGCGGGAGATTTTTCTAAAAAGGAAAGAAGGAAACAAGCCGCGAAGCAAGCTAAGGAAATCGTCCGTCCCCAAAGAGATGATCTGATAAATCGGGAAAAACCGAAAAATCTTCGCGCGGCCAATGCAGAGGAAGGACTGCTGTCGGTGCTGCTTCGCAATCCTGATTTTGTAAGAATGCTTTTGGATAAAATCAGCCCCGATGATTTTGTTACATCCTTTAACAAAAAGGTTTTTACCGTCCTCTGCGACAGAATAAAATCGGGCAAATCAATTGACATAACGACCCTTAACAGCGATTTTTCCTCCGAGGAAATAGGCAGGATCGTCGAGATATCTTCAAAAGGTGCAATGCGGGCCAATACCCTTGAGGAATGCCATGATTGCTATGTCGTTATGCTTGAGGAAAAAAACCGGCAAACCGCGCAGAAAAAAAGCTTTGAAAGCGATGCGGATTTCTTTGCCGTTATGGATAAACTAAAAAATGAAAAGGTAAAGGGAGAAAAATAGTATGGCAACAAAAAAGAAGGAAACAGCCGAGGAAGTTGTAAACGAGATCGAAACCGCCGAAACCAAAGAAACCGAGAAAAAGATCGCAAAGACGGCTAAAACAACCAAGACCGCCAAAGCCGAAAAATCCGCGGATAAATCGGAAAAAACAGAAAAAACGAAAAAAGCGGATAATGCAGAAAAAACAGAAAAGGCCGAAAAGGTTGAAAAGGCTAAAAAGACGAAAAAAGCAAAAAAAACAGATGAATCCGATAAATCCGAATTGACCGAAAAAGATCAAAATACTGAAACCGCCGAAGAAACCGCATCGGCCGAAAAGGATGAAAAATCCGATGCTGCAGAACCTGCCGCCAAAAAGACCAAAACGGCGAAAAAAGGCAAAAAGGCAGCTGAAAAGGATGTCGGCGAAAAGGACGATGTAAGCGACCTTGATTATATAGACAAGCTGCTTGACGACGACGCTCCCGCCGAAAATTCCGAAATCGACGACGAAAACGAGGATGACGAGCTTAAAGACATCGACGAGCTGGACGATACGGCAATGGAGGAAAATCCTGATGCAGAGGTACCGCTTCTTGATCTTGATTTTTTGGAGCCTACCGCCGAGGAGCTTGAGGTTGAAGAAATTCCAGAGGATACCATCGAGGAGGAACTTGCCGGAGACAATGTGTCTCTCGACGATCCGGTAAAGCTTTATCTTAAAGAAATCGGCCGTGTACCTCTTCTTTCGGCCGAGGAGGAAATCGAGCTTGCCATAAAGATAAACGACGGTGACGAAAGGGCAAAAAAGCGCCTGACCGAGGCTAATCTGCGCCTTGTTGTAAGCATTGCAAAGAGATATGTGGGCAGGGGAATGCACTTCCTCGACCTTATCCAGGAAGGCAATGTGGGTCTTATTAAGGCAGTGGAAAAATTTGATTATACCAAGGGATTTAAGTTTTCTACCTATGCCACATGGTGGATCAGACAGGCCATAACCCGTGCCATCGCCGACCAGGCAAGAACCATCCGTATTCCGGTTCATATGGTCGAGACCATAAACCGCCTTAAAAAGGCTCACAGCCGCCTGCTTCACGAAAACGGATATGATCCCAGTGAGGAACAGATTGCAGAATTTATGGGCCTTTCGGTCGATAGGGTAAGAGAAATTATGCGGGTTGCTCAGGAACCTGTTTCAATGGAAACTCCCATCGGCCCCGAGGAGGACAGCCGCCTGGTCGACTTTATCCGTGACGAGGATGCTCCCGCCCCGGACGATGCGGCGCTTAAATCCATCACCAATGAGGACATCGACGCCGTGCTTCATACCCTCGCTCCCAGAGAGGAAGAGGTTGTCAGACTGCGTTTCGGACTCCGCGACGGAAGATGTCATACCCTTGAAGAGGTAGGTACTCAGTTCAACGTTACCCGTGAGCGCATCCGTCAGATTGAAGCAAAGGCGCTCAGAAAGCTTCGTCATCCCGTGAGAAGCAACAAGTTTAAGGAAAGATAATTTCTTTAACGCTTTGTTTGAGTAAGCGGTGATCTGACCCGTATGGTGCCCGGCCATCGATTACTTAACCGCTGTCACAATTGCGCTGCAAGGGACGGCCGGATGCATCCGTTTTAAGAACAGCTTTTTCGGTGCAAAAACCGCCCGCTGCAACGCTTGTCATATATTATTTTTTTAGGATTTGAAGGGTGAAATTTGTGAAAAATCAATTGGTATTAGTTTTGGATTTCGGCGGCCAGTATAAGGAGCTTATCGCCCGCCGTGTAAGAGAATGCGGGGTATACTCCTTTATTAAACCCGGCGATACCCCATTAGAAGAAATAAAGGCCATGAAGCCCATCGGTATAATCCTTACCGGCGGACCCTCCAGCGTTTACGACGATGCATCTCCCAAGTGCTCGAAAGAGCTTTTTGAAATGGGCGTGCCGGTGCTTGGAATATGCTACGGATTTCAGCTTATGACATACCTTTGCGGCGGTACCGTCGAAAGCTGTACGGTAAGCGAATACGGCACAACACAAATGACCATGACGGCAAAATCTCCCGTTTTCGAGGGACTTGACGGAATTCAGCCGGTGCTTATGAGCCATACCGACTATTTAAGCAGGCTCCCCGAGGGATTTAAAAACCTCGGTAAAACTGCCGATTGTCCCAACGCCGCCGTGGAAAACAGAAAGAAAAAGCTTTACGGATTTCAGTTCCACCCCGAGGTGGTTAACACCAAAAACGGAACGAAAATGATAAGAAACTTCCTCTATAATGTCTGCAAGGCTACCGGCGACTATTCCATGGACGATTACATAAAGACCCAGATCGCGGCCGTCAGGGAACAGGTGGGCGATGAAAAGGTTGTGCTCGGACTTTCGGGCGGAGTGGATTCTTCGGTGTGCGCCGCACTTCTTTCAAAGGCCATTCCCGGCCAGCTTACCTGCATTTTTGTCGACCACGGATTTATGCGTAAAAACGAGGGCGACGAAATTGAGGAAATATTCTCGAAAAGAGATGTAAACTTTATACGGGTCGACGCGTCGGAAAAATTCCTTTCCGAGCTTAAGGGCGTTTGTGAGCCGGAGCAAAAGCGCAAAATAATCGGCCGCCTTTTTGTCGAGACCTTTAATGAAGAGGCCGCAAAGATCGGCGGAGCGGCATTCCTTGCCCAAGGCACCATCTATCCCGACATAATCGAATCGGGCAACAGCAAGGCCGCCACTATAAAAAGCCACCACAATGTAGGCGGACTTCCCAAGGATATCGGATTTAAGGGCATTGTCGAGCCGCTTCGCGGCCTTTTCAAGGACGAGGTCAGAAAGGTCGGCAGAAAGCTTAGGCTTCCGGCGTTCCTCGTCAACCGCCAGCCCTTCCCGGGCCCCGGCCTTTCCATAAGGGTCATCGGCGATCTGACAAGGGAAAAGCTTGACATTCTCAGAGAGGCCGATGCCATCGTCAGGGAAGAAATCGGAAACTCGAGAAGTAAGGCCAGCCAGTATTTTGCCGTGTTGACCAACAGCCGTTCTGTGGGAGTCATGGGCGACGGAAGAACATACGACTACACCGTGGCCGTCAGGGCAGTTGTGACCGGCGATTTTATGACCGCCGAATATGCCCGCCTTCCCTATAAGCTTCTGTCAAAAATCTCCCGGCGCATAACCAACGAGGTGAACGGTATCAACCGCGTGGTCTACGACATTACCGATAAGCCCCCCGCAACCATCGAGTGGGAATGATTGTATCCCGGAAAAAGTCCGGTAATACCAAGGCTTTTTCGCTATAAGTGCCCACCGTGGCAACACTGTTTGAATATCAAAAAGTAAAGAGCTATCAGATTTTTTGAAGGTCTGACAGCTCTTTTGTTATCAAAGAAAAGGTTAACCGTCTTTGTGCGAAGGGGAAAGCGGCGTGCGGAAGGAAACGGAGGGAGGGAAAAGCTTATTGGTACGGAAAAGCGGGCGGCCGATCGGTGGGCTTTAGAATATGCTTTAGAATATAAAAAAGCGGTCGCATGTTGTTTTTGCCGATTTCGCTTTGCTTGAAGGACAATTTTCTCGGTGCAGGGTATATGATAAATTCTGTAATTCTTATGGCAGGGGGAGAGGGCACTGTTGATTGAAAATATGCAATTAAATATTGACTTTAGGGCTTGAATTTAGTATAATTAACGGTAAGAATTTATGATAAATCGGTGTAATGCGTATGAAGGGAAAAGTTATTGTTATTGAGGGTCTCGACGGAAGCGGGAAGGGCACGCAGACTCCGCTTTTATGCGATTTTTTGAGCCAAAGCGGGCTAAGGGTCAGAAAGCTTTCCTTTCCATGCTATGAAAGCAGGTCGAGCGAGCTTGTCAAAATGTATCTGAGCGGGGAGCTTGGGCAAAATGCCGACGATGTGGGAGCATATGCCGCCTCTTCCTTTTACACCGTCGACAGATACGCTTCCTTTGTATCCGATTGGAAAAAGGATTATCTTTCGGGAACGGTGTTTGTGGCCGACCGCTATGCCACATCGAATATTATTTATCAGATGTCAAAGCTTAAAACCGCCCGACAAAGGGATGAATTCATTGAGTGGTCGGAGGATTACGAGTACGTTAAGCTGGGCATTCCGAGGCCGGATATGGTGATATATCTTGATATGCCTGTTGACATTTCCCAAAAGCTTATGTCGGGAAGATACGACGGGGACGAAAACAAAAAAGACATTCACGAAAAAAATATTGCCTTTCTCGAAAATTGCAGAAACGCTGCTATGTATGCCGCAAAAAAATGCGGTTGGCGCATCGTTAAATGCTCCGAGGACGGCAAGCCTCTTTCGGTGAAGGAAATACACCGACAAATTATTGGAATTATTAAGGAGATGTTATTGTGATATATCTGTTTCTTGCAGACGGCTTTGAAGAGGTCGAGGCCGTAACCACAATCGATTATTTAAGACGTGCGGGAATTATTGTTACAACCGTTGGAATAGGCGGAAAGAGCATACGCGGAACCCACGACATTACTGTCTGCGCCGACATTGAGGAACAGCAGGTTAAATTCAACGACGAGCTTATGGGCATAATTTTGCCCGGCGGGATCCCCGGAACACCCAACCTTGAACAGTCGGAAACGGTGCAAAGCGCCATTGATTTCTGTGTTGCAAACAATCGGCTTGTGGCGGCAATTTGCGCCGCGCCGAGGATTTTGGGACATAAAAATCTGCTTTACGGCCTGGACGCCACCTGTTACCCAGGCGTTGAAGGCGAGTGCTACGGCGCCAACATAAGGAAACAGCGGCCTGTGTGCTGTGCCAAAAATTTTATCACCGGAATGAGTGCAGGCTGCGCCACACAGTTTGCTGCGAAAATAATAGAATATTTCAAGGGTGAGGCCGTGGCGCAAAATGTTTTAGCCGATGTTGTATGGAAGCTTTAATTTCCGAGAAAAAGCAAAGGCTCAGAGCGTCCTTTAAGCAAAAGAGAAAGGCTCTTTCGGCCGCAGAAAAGCGGGAAAGGGACGTAAAAATTTTCTCGATCCTTCAAGATTGCGAGGCCTTTAAAAGGGCGAAAACCCTGCTTATTTATTGCTCAACACCCCTTGAGCCGGACACCTGTAAAATTATCGGACTTTCTCTGAGACTGAAAAAACACGTGGCCGTTCCCAGAACAAAGGAAAAGGGAGACATGGACTTTGTGTTCATAAATTCCCTTTCGGATTTAAAGGAAGGACAGTATGGAATTTTAGAACCTGCTGACAGCCTTTGCAAAGTCTTTTCGGTGAAAGAAGAAAAGGGAAAAGGTCGGCAAAGGGAAAATCAGGGGCGAGAGCGTCAACGAGAGCGTCAACAGGAACAAAATGACACTTTAAGTGCTGCTGATATGACTGATACAGACGGCTGCAGCGACACCGACGTTTTGTGCATTGTCCCGGGACTGTGTTTCGATAAAAACGGCAGCCGTATCGGTTACGGCGGCGGATATTACGACAGGTTTTTAAAGGACCTTTGCGGAGTTGTAATGGGGCTTTGCTACGACGAATGTTTTTTAGAAAGCATCCCAAGGGATGAGCATGATATTTCGGTCGACCTTATTTTGACCGAAACAGGACTTAAAAAAGCCGATGGGAGACAAAAATATGGACGAAAACAAAAATCAGAACGGTGCTTTTGACGATTTTTCCATTGAGGATATTCTCAACAGCATAAACCAAAAGGCCGATCAAAAGGTCTCGGAGCATTTAAACGACATTAAAACGCCCGAGGAGGCAAGCGCATCAACGACCGATGTAAGCACAGCAGCGGCCGACGGCAAAGCAGACGATAAATCTGCCGGAAATTCTGAAAAGCGGAAAAAAGAAGCGGCGGCTCCCGACAAAAGCGGCGAAGGAGTCGATATGGCGACCGTATCCTTTACGCCTGTTGGAAAAGGGAAAACATCGGCACCGGGCGATCTTTTCAGCGAGCTTAAAAGCGAGGGAATTTCAAACTCTGCAAAATCGTCTCAGAACGCCAAAGAAATAAGGGAATATCCCGGCAAAAAAGAGCCTTTAGATATTTCTTTGCCTTCTCATTCCCAGGGCAATTCCAAAAATAGAAACGGCAAAAAACAAAAGAAGGCCAAAAGCCGCGGTGCCATAGGCGGGATAATAAGAGGAACCGTCATTGTGCTGATGTCGGTCTTTATTGCCGGATTGCTCCTTTTCCTTATTTCCGACGTTACAGGAATCGGCAAAGAGGTCTTCAAAGGTGCGGACAGCGAAAGCGAAA
Organism: uncultured Oscillospiraceae bacterium; assembly: GCA_905193225.1. Lineage (GTDB taxonomy): Bacteria > Bacillota > Clostridia > Oscillospirales > Acutalibacteraceae > UMGS1484. The sequence goes on from CAJJNV010000004.1 coordinate 92,131, forward strand.
TATACATAACCATCGAAGAGGGAACACCCAGCGTTACGGTGTATGAAGAACTTGCCGAAAAGGGCATTATATGCAACGCAAAGGTCTTTCAGGCATATTTAAAGCTGACCGGTAAAAATCCCGCCATCAATTACGGTAAGCACCAATTTACCAAGAATATGGGATACAGCAAGATCATTAAGGTGTTGGAAGAAACGGTGGCTCACGCTGAGGATATATCGGTAACGGTACGCCCCGGTGCAACGGTTGAGGATATCGGAGCCGCCCTTGAGAAAAACGGTATATGCAAATCCGATTCCTTTATCAAAGAGGTTCAAAAGGGAGCTAAGGCTTTTAATTCAACCGACGGAATACTCGACAGCATTCCCGATGACAGTGATATTTATTATCAGCTTGAAGGATACCTTTTCCCTGAAACATATAAGTTTTATAAAAACGACGATCCCCACGATGTGGTTCAGAAAATGATAGATACCCTGGCTGAGAGATTCACTCCCGAGATGCGTAAAGCGGCCGAGCAAAAGGGATATACCGTCCATCAGGTGCTGACCCTTGCGTCGGTGGTTCAGCTTGAGGCGGGAGACGCCAAAACGGCCGATATGAAAAAGGTGGCTCAGGTATTTTACAATCGTCTTGAAAAATGGGATGCAGGCGGAAGATTCCTCCAATCGGATCCCACAATGAAATATCAGCACAATTCCGACGCATACAACACTTATAAATCGGAAGGACTTCCTCCCGGGCCTCTTTGCAGTATGAATCTCAATGTAATCAAGGCCTGTGTCGAGCCCGATACTTCCTGTGAGGCTTTCTATTTCGTCACCGACAAGGGAATGAACTTCTATTTTAACAACACCATCGACGATCACAACAGAACCATCAACGATCTTATCAGCCGAGGAATGTGGGCAGAGGGATAAAATAAAATGAACAAATATAACTTCAAATTCGCATTAAAAATATTTGCTAAAAACCTTGTGTCGAAACTGTTTTGCTTCTTGCTTTTTTTCACATTTTTTATGGCGGTGAGAGGAAAGATAGGCTCAATCATAACTCAGGTGCTTGATCTTGTGATACTTACGGTCATCATTTTTTCCACTGCATTTGATTTCGGTGAAAAGGACAGAAACCGAGTGCTGACAGGTGCAGCCGAGAAAGACCTTTCCCGCGGATTTAAGGCGGGATTTATGGCCGCCATACTCGATTTTCTAACTGTTATACTGCTTGTGCTTGCAAAAGCAGAGGTGCTCCCAAGGGTTTATATTGCGGTATACGGAATCCTTAACGCCCCGTTTTATCCCTTTATTTTGACCCTTATGCCTCAGACCCTTACCGGCGCCGAGCAATCGGTGTTTTCGGTGGTGGCCTGTGGGTTGACAGTTTTCGTTATGCCCCTCATTGCGGGAATTTCGTATAAGCTCGGATATTACGATTACTCAATTACCGACAGGATACTTTACCGCACACCTGAGGCTCAGCAAAAGCACAAAAAACGCCTCGAACAGAGAAAACTCAACAAACAGCGCAAGCTTTTCTGAGGAAATATTTCCGGGAGGCTTGAGGGCAAGCATTTCCGGGAGGATCGAGGGAAAGCCCTTTCCAAAAATACTTAAATGCTATAAACGGTGCAGTGTATCGGTCAGCTGACGGTTTTGGCGATCGGTGACTTCGGAAAGCTTTTAAAGCGAGGACTGACGAGTTGCCGGATGTACTTGATCTGCTTGCTGAAAGCTGTACTAAAAAAATCGCTTTGGGCATATTTTTCATCGGGTGAATAGGATGAAGAATATTGTCAAAATTATTGTGATTTCCTTGCTTGTGCTTTTTGTGCCGCTGTCTATGTGCTTTGCCGGAATGAGAATTTCCGATACAGCTATGGCAAGTGCTGCGGTAAGCGGGCGGATGACTGTGGTTGTCGACGCGGGACACGGAGGAATTGATCCCGGTGCCATCGCTGCTGACGGGACCTTTGAAAAGGATATCAACCTTGCCATATCTAAAAGTCTTTGCGATATGCTTTCGGCTTTTGGATTTAACGCGGTTATGACAAGAATCGAGGATACTCTCATCGGGGACAACAGCCTTAAAACGGTTAAAGAGAAAAAACGGTCGGACATTAAAAAGCGGCTGGAGATATCCGAAAGTGGACAAAACAGCCTGCTTTTAAGCATACATCAAAATAATTTTTCGCAAGGGAAATACAGCGGAACGCAGGTTTTCTATTCAAAAAACAATTCTGAGAGCAGCGTGGTGGCGCAGCTTATTCAAAGCGACATTGCACGTCTGCTGCAAAAGGACAACGACCGGCAGATAAAGCCTGTGGGAAGCGAGATATACCTGCTTTATCATTCAAAAAAGCCCGCCGTTATGGTGGAATGCGGGTTTATCTCAAATCAAAATGAGCTTGACGCTCTTAAAACCGATGAATACCAAAACAAACTATCATTTTGCATTTTAAACAGTGTACTTCAATATAAAAACGGCAGTGAGCTGTCATATTGATGTTGTGGGATTTTCTTTTTATAATAAAGAGAGGATGTTTAAGTTGAACAATTTGATGAGGAAATTACTGGCCATTGTTCTTACCCTTTCAATGCTTGCGGTGACGGCCGTTTCTTCTGCGGCAAAAACCAACAGCGACGGCGTTACCCTTATTATGGGTCCGACCACCGCTTCGGTCGGCGCGGCAAAGGAATGGGCCGAGAACAAAGGCGCAACAGACGAGTTTGTTTCACTTGCCGATATATACTGGAGGCAGGCTCCGGCAATCGGGATGAATCCGGTTGTGGCATATTGCCAATCTGCCGTTGAAACGGGATACGGAAAATTCGGCGGCGTTATCGACGCTTCTTTCCACAATCCCTGTGGCCTTAAAATAACCGATACAAGCGGTTTTGAGGACAGCGACAGGGAACCTGACGCTCATCAGCGCTTCCCCGACTGGGAAACCGGAATAAGCGCCCATATCGACCATCTTGCTCTTTATGCCGGTGCCAACGGGTATCCTAAATCCGACACTGCCGACCCGAGACATTTTTCCTATCTCTTTAACAGATGCGGAAATCAGGTTGAAAATAAAAACGGAATAAACGGTCTCAGCGGTTGGGCAAGCGGCGGCGGATATCCCGAGAAGATCGTTGCCCTTATTGAAGAGCTTGAGGCATTCGATCCCGATTACGGCGACTCCGACCCCGTCAATCCTGCCGACACCACCAAGACCTTCACCATTTCCGACTGCGACAGCCTTGACAGCTGGAACATATACACCGGAG
>CAJJNV010000005.1 GCA_905193225.1 uncultured Oscillospiraceae bacterium
GTTGAGCTGACGGCCGCCCTCCTTTTCAAGCTGTTCAAAGGCCGGCTGACCGGTAAATTCCTTATAAATGTATCGCTCGGGAAAGGGATTTTCGCAATCCCCTTTTTTGCAAAAGCGGTCGGGAAATATCTGATATATAAGGCCGCCGCAAAGCCAGTCAGGCGGGGTATAGCCTTGGTCGAAAACGGTCAGCTGATAGGGCCTTCCGGCCGAGTTCATAACTGCCCCGTCGGTCTTGCCTTTGTAAAGGACATTGTGGCCGAAGGGTGTGTCAAATTCAAAATAATAAAAGTAGAGTCCCACCGAAAAAGGGCCGAGGGTGCAGCTCCACCATACCCCATCCTGCTCGGTATTTTCTTCCTTTGAAAGCTGATAGTATTTTTGCAGCTCCCCATCCCTTTGAATGGCCACCACCGCCGAGGAACAGTCAAATGGCAGTATCAGCCGAAAGGTAACGGCCGTGCCGTTGTCCACCGCGCCGAAGGGAGTTTTATAAAGGCTGTTTCGCGAAAAATACGGAGTTCTCAAAACCTTCACCTACCGAAAAAATTTAAGGGATGTAAATAAACCAAAGAGATGTTTGCCGAAAACAGAGCCGTAAGCTGCACGGCTGCCGATATCCTGCCGTTTTACACGCCCGTTTCGGGCTGCGGTGCCGACCGTGCCGACTGCACCCCACATACAGTGTTAACTATATCGCCGAAGCCTCAGCGGAGTTGCAAAACATACAAATGTTTCACGTGAAACATTTTTCTCCGAATCGCTTTTTTCAAGCCGATTGAAAGCATTCCGGCAAACAAAAAATCTTTTTTTAGCCTTAAAATTATAACACAAATTCCCCGTTTAATCAACGGATTTAGGGACAAAATAACACCGGGGTGATTTTTATGAAGATCAAGAAAAACCGCGCCAAAAGAGACACCGCATACGATGCCGAGTTTGGCGTTATTCCGGCCTTTAAAAAGGAAAAATCCACAAAAAACACCGAGCTGACCGATTTCAAAAGCCACACCGACATCGAGGGCAGCTGGACAGGCACGCCCTATGACGGCGGAAAGCCCATTCAGGATGCCGACGATCTTTAAAGGAGCACAGCGCACCGCAACAGGCAGTTTTAGGTGTGTTAGGATGTTAACCTGTCATCCGTTACCGCTATGAAAATACGATGACAGAGGCTGTGCTGCGGCCCGGCCGCTGAGGCTGTCTCGGCCCGGCCGAGACCGGAGGGAGCAGCAATGCCGCACACTTACCCGAAAAGGAAGCCCGCTTTTCAAACAGCATCTGCATTTTTACGGCAGCCTCCCTCCGATCAGCTGCGCTGATAGCCTCAGCTTGCTGTGTGTACGGGCTATGGCTGTACTGATAGCCTTGGCGCCCTTAAGCTGCGTGTTTGCATATGTACGTTATGGTTTATGCAATCGGCGGTCGGCCGTCGCTTGTGCTTTGAGGGAGCCTCTGTTGCTTAACAGGACACCGCAAAAAGAACCCCGCCGCACTGCTTTTTCGGACGGTACGGCGGGGATTTTGCGGTTTTTATGGATTTGTAAAACGGGGCGAAAGGTTTTTATTCCTCCACGGCAAATTTGTCGCGAAGTCCAACGGCTTTTTGGAGAATGTTAAGGGCGTCTGAAGCGTCAACCTCGCCGCTTCCGTCAACATCGGCAATCTTTTTGGTGTCCTCGTCGAGGCTTCTTGAACCGACAAATGCCTGAAGCGCCCAGAGAGCGTCGGTGGCTTCGATGCTGCCGTTTCCGTCAAGATCGCCGTACAGTCTGCGGGCAAGGGCCTGCTCGCCGAGAGCGATAAGCTCGTAATTGGTGGCATAACCGTCGGGGAAATCCTTGATCAGTGCATCGTATGACGTCTTTGCCTCATCGATTGCGCTCTTAAGCTGCTGTCTTGTTTCGGCCGTGAGATGCTCAAGGTCGATATTGGCAATCTTCGAAATGACCTGCTCGGTTGCTATGCGGCGCACGGCCTCGGCAGGTGCCTCAAAGCCCAGCTCGATGCAGTCGAAATAGAGGGTTCCGCTTGTCAGATCGTTAAAGAGGAATTGGAATCCCGAAATGCCCGAAAACCAGTCTTTATCGATGGGATTGCCCTCGTCGTCGGTCACCTTGGACAGGTCGAAAACATATCCGGTAAAGTCGGTTTTGTATCCGACCGATACGGTGTTTGTGCCGTCGGCTGCGGCGATGTGCAGAAGCTTGCCGCTGTCGGTATGCTTTGCAACAAGGGAGACGTTCTTTTTGCGGTTGTCGGGATTTTTGATGTATACGGTCAGTGTGTCGTACATATCAAGACGGCCGTTGGGCAGGTACCACATAGATTCAAAGGTGGGACCTACGCTGACCCTTTTCCTGGTGGAGGCATTTATCGTGTAGTCGAATTGCACCGAGCCCTGTCCCTGCATTCTGATTTCGGAATTGACCTTGACCGTGCCGCTGGATGCGTCGGTGTAGTTTTCGATTCCGCCCACCGTCCAGTTGGGAACATAGTAGCCTTCTCTGCGGTTGGTGTCCCAGAAAACCGTCTGGTCGCAGCTGGCCCAGTCGAGGGGAGTGCAGTTATATGCGTCGTCAAACTTGTGGCTGCGGTACTGAAGTGCCGGAAGGCCGTAGGAGTTGCAAAGATCGGAGCAAACGTTGAAGTTGGTGAAGGCATAGGTAAATGCCACCGGGGTCTTGACAAGGGGACTGTAAACCATAACCTGATTTTTTGAAATGATTTTTGCCCTTGCGGGGGTGTAGACGTGGTTTTCGCCGCACACCGTAAAGCCTTCGATTTCGTCCGAATCGGCAAGACTTCTCACATCGGTGGATTCGCCGGTTATGACCGAAAGCCCTTCGCCGACATTTTTAAAGGTAACGATTATCTTGCCGTTGTCGGTTATGGTGTAGCTTTCGACCTCGGGAATATAATAATCGGGGGTGGTGCCCTCCGCCTTATAAACGTTGTGGAGCATAGCCTGAGCGGTGCGGTGGGAGATGGTGCGCTTGTCGCTGGGATGGTCGATGCCGTTGCCGCAGGTGCAGGGATCCCCCGAGCAGCCGTCCAGATGATAGACAAGGCTTGCGTCGTAGAAGGTTATCTGCTGAGTCAGGGGGTATTTGTTTACCACCCTTGTGACCTCCTCGGTCCAAATAGGCAATGCGTCGTTTGTAAATGCAAAGTTATCGGGAGCAAGCTGCGTCATTATAAAGGGCATATCATTTACGCTTTCAAAGCGGAATTTGCCTGCAAGGTCGTTTATAAACGCGTCGAGAGCAGCCTCGTAAAATCCGGCGTCGTTGACCAGCCCCTGCTCGAGGTTGGAGCAGCCCTGATACCAGGTGAATCCCGCAACATTAAGTCCCGAAAGGGGTCCGAGGCGGGTGTTCCAGCTGCCCGAGGTGTTGTCAAAACGAACGCGGGGAGTGGGGTTATCGGTATATTTGCCGTGCTTTTTGAGTACGATGATAACCGTCTTGCTGCTGCCTACCGCGTCGGGAGACATCCAGGCTTCGATTCCGGTGGAACCGATGGTTGCATTTATAAATCCCACCGGCACGTTTATGTTTTCAAAAAGCTCAACGCTTGTTAAAACGCCGTAAGCCGAGATGTTGCAGAGATAGTCGGTATCCCGGGCGTTGTGCCATTCGGAGGGCATGGTTTTGCAGTCGAGGGTGTCAAACTGCACTCCGGGATCTCTGGGAGCGTCGATATCGGCGGCACGGGAGGTATCGAGCACACGGATGCCGTCGTATTTTTCGCCGTCGGCAAGCTTTCTTAAGAGATCCTTCTTTTCGACCTGGCCGCGCAGGTTGAACTGCATATTGGATTGGCCGGTGCCTATCCACAGCTCGCCGATGAGAATGTCCAGAAGCTCGGCGGCGACGGTTTCTCCGTCATATACCTTTATGGCATATTTGTCGAAGCTGCCGGCTCTTTGGTCAAGCTCAAGCGACCATGTTCCGTCGTTTGCCGTTACCGTCTCTTTTGAATCGAGCACCTCGGTGCTGCCTTCAAAGGAAAGCTTGGCGGTTATTTTATTACCGGCCGTTGCCTTTCCCCAAAGGTGAATGGGTTTGTTTTGCTGAAAAAGCGCCCCGCTGCTTAAAAAACAAGGCATATCAAATTGCTGCTCGGCCGATGCGGTCGGCACGGCCGAAACTCCTACTGTCATTACCACAGCAGCGGTCACCACCATAGAACAAAATTTTTTGAATATTTTCATTAAACCTTTCTCCTTTGTCCTTATCTGCCTTGGCAAAAGCCGCAGGCCGCAAAAGGACACTGTATATTATAGCAAATACATCTTACACTTCCACAGCAAATTTATCAAGCAATCCTACCGATTTCTGGAGAATTTTAAGGGCATCGCTGGTGGAAATCTCACCGTCTGCGTCCACGTCGGCGGCTTTAAATGCTTTTTCGTCAAGCTGCCGCGATCCGACAAATGCCTGAAGCGTCCACAGTGCGTCGGTTGCCTCAATTTTGCCGTTTGCGTCAACGTCGCCGTAAAGTATCTGCTCATCCTCGTCGGGCTTGCCGCATATAAGCTGCAGCTCGCAAAGGCCTATGTTCTGCACGTCGGGATTTTCAATGTCCAGACGGTAGTAGCTGTATTCCTTCTTGTTGTTTACGGCATAGAAATTTATCGAAAGATCACGTCTGAAGCTCTGACCGAGTCTCTCGTCGATCTTTTCGTAGGTCTTGCCGTCCACCGAACCGTAAATGGCAATGTTTTTAGGGGCATTGTCCTTAGAATTGCAGGTCAGGGTATACTGCCTAAGGGCATCGGTGCCCGGCAGATACATATAGATGGAGGCGCTGTTTCCGGTAAATGAGGGACTTTGATCGGCATAGGAAACGTCGCAGAAAAGCTTTTGTCCGTCGGTCATGTTTTCGCAGTAAACAAGGGGATTTTCGCCGCTCATTTCCACCGTGTCCGAAAGGGCTATGCCCTTTGTGGCGTCCTCCATAGGTCCTGCGGTATCGCCCTTTGTGACCGAGGAGGGAAGATCGGTTTTGGTGTCGCAGCCGAAATCCGACGGCTCGCTGCCCATTTTAAAGACGATCTCCTTGGCCGAGATAAGGTCGCTGTGGGTGATGTAGCATTTTGTATAATCCTTGCCATCCACCGTCATACTCTGGATATAAACATTCTCGCTGCTGTTGTTCTGTGCGACAATGTGTATATCTCCGGTGGGAAGGTGAAGGGTCGCTTCATCGTAGAGAGGGGAGGTTATGCAGTATTCGTCGCTTCCGGCATTTGTTGCGTAAAAACCGAGAGCCGAAAGCAGATACCATGCCGATTGTTCGCCGTTGTCCTCGTCGCCGATGTATCCGTGGCCGATCTCCCCGTCGTTATAGAAGCGGTCGAGCACCTGCCTTGTCAGCGCCTGGGTCTTGTAGGCTTTGCCGGCGTAATTATAAAGATAAAGCATTGCGTGGGTGGGCTGGTTGTTGTGCTGATACTGTCCCAGTCCGACATCCTTCGCCTCGGTAATTTCGTGGTTTGCAACGGCGTCGCCGGTGTGGATTGAGGGCGCCGACAGTATTTCGTCAAGCTTTTGCGTGAACTTATCATATCCGCCGTAGAGGTTTATCATTCCCTTAACGTCGTGGGTTTCATAAACGCTCATACCGTAGCCGTTGGTTTCAACAAAACCGTATTTCTGCCAGCGGTAGGGATCAAATTCCTCATTTGAATAGGTAAAGCTGCCGTCGCCGTTTTTGGGCATATAAAATCCGATCTCGCTGTTGAAAAGGTTGGCGTGGCTTTTGGAACGGTTCTTGAAATATTCATAGCCGTCGTTATCTCCCAGCGCCTTTGCGAGATTTGCAAGTCCCGCGTCGTTTATTCCGGCCTCAAGGGTCCAGGAAACCGAGCTGTTGCCGCCGCCGTCGGCCTCTTTTGTATATCCGATATAGGGCGCCACCTCGCTGAAGTTGCGTTCATATCCGTTGTCGCCGAAGAAGGATGCCGCTTCCTTTAGTGATGCTTCGTAAGCGGTCTGCATATCGAATTTAATGCCCTTTGAGGCTGCATCGCCGAAAACCGCGTCAAAGTTTGTGGCAATCATACTTAAAATTCCGCCGGGATTTGACCAACGGGGCATTTTCCCCGCTTCTTTGTAGTGTTGAATCATTCCGTCAAGCAGCTTTCCGGCACGTTCGGGAGCAAGCAGGAAGAGGGCCGGCCACTCGGTGCGGTAGGTGTCCCAGAATCCGTTGCCGGCATACATCTGTCCCTCGCTGATCGTGGGGTTGTCGGCCGATCCGCTGTAAGGACTGCAATATTTGAAGACAGGCAGCTCGGCCGTGCCGGTGTTTTCGGAATAGTTCTTGGGGAACAAAAACATCTTGTAAAGGGAGGAATAAAGTCGGCAAAGCTCCTGCTCGGAAGCGCCCTTTACCTCCACCGTATTCAGTATTTCGTTCCAAAGAGCCTTTGCATCGCTTAAAACACTGTCGAAAGAGGCGCCTTCGGAAATTTCAAGCTGCAGATTCTTTTTGGCCTGCTCGACGCTTATATAAGATGTGGCAAATCTCATTTCCAGCACCTTTGTGGAGGAGGCAAACTGCGCCACCGCAAAGGGACGCCCCTGGCTGTCTGAGAAGTTGGTAACGCTCTCGGGAGAAATGCCCACAAACTCGCCGTAAACATACATACGGTTAAATCCGCTTTGAACGGCCACGTTATTAACCGAATAATCGGTATAGGCCGAAAAGCTGTTGCCGTCGAAGGTTATGTTTCCGCCGGTTTTAATGTCTCCCGACGAGCTGTAAGAATCAAAAATGACATTTGCAATGCTGGTTTTGTCGGAATAGGTTATTCTGACCGCAGCGGCGTGGTCGGTGGGGGTCATTTCCACCTTTACCTCCGATACGGGAGTGTCCTCGTCAAAGGTGACGGCGTAGTAATGGGCCTTTGCAACCTCGTTTTTGTGACTGAACTGTGAGGCGCGGTTTTTGGCATTGACCGATTTTTCATCGGGATTTTTCTCCCAGACGTTAGGCATAAACTGAAATACGCCGTAGTCGATAAGGGCGATGTTGGTCTGATGGCTTGTGCCGAAGGCCTGAATGGAGTCGGAACCGTAGGTGTAAAGGTATTTATCGGTTCCGGTAAAGGGGGTCAGAGCGTTAAAGCCATTGGGCACGCTGACCGCCGGATAGGTCTGTCCGTGGGAATAGCTCCCGGTATTGTCGGTGCCGCGGGTGGTCAAAACATAATCGGCGGGAGAATCCTTCTGCTCCGGCTCGACCGTCTGAATGGCGATGTCGTCGATGTAGGTGAGAATGTCGTCGCCGTCCTCGTCCCGCTCGTATCTCACGATGATCTTGTCGACCGTCTTGGAACGGGCCTTTTCCGAAACCTTGCAGCAAACATAGTTCCACTGACGGCGATACATACTGCGGGCTTTTCCCTGGGAAAGGGGATTCATAAGATGGCCGTTGATGTCCTCTGCGCCAAGATCCGAAAGATATGTTCCGTCGGTAAAGGCCAGATCGATGGAAATATACTGCCCCGTGCGGCTGTCGTCGTTTTCACCGGTGTAATCGGGGAATATCATATAGGAAAGCTGCATATTTTTAAAAATCTGAAGGTTAAGCCCTTCAAAGATAACAACGTTGTTTTTGGCGTTGCCGGTGGTTTTTATGCCGCTGATTTTAAGGGCGCTTGGACCGCTGTATCCCACCTTGGCCTTTCCGCAGTTGTTAACGGCGGGACCGTTTGAGATCTCGGCAGAAAGCGGTGTCTGCTCGGTGGCGGTATCCTTGTCAAAACCGATGGAAAGCTGCTTTCCGTTGGTCGTCTCGGTTTTAAGGCTGCCCCCTTCAAAGGAACTGAAAAACCAGGTGTTTTTAACCGCTCCGTTAACGACGGGTTCAAGGGCGGCCGCGCTTACCTGACTCATTCCGATTGCCGCGGCAAGGGCCACCGCCGCGATTTTCTTTTTCATAATTACCTTCCTCCTTCAAGAGATGAAATAAACTGTCGGGAAAATGTAAGCTGTGTGTCGAAAGGTATATGTCGTCAAAGGCACAGCGCCCCTTGCGGCATTTATACAGTGAAATTTCCCAAATCACAGTGTAAACTTTACATTTTGTTTTGTCAATACTTTTTTCACAAAAAAACGCGCAAAAACAAAATAATTTCATACATTTTCCTGATGCGCTGTTTTTTTAACCTTTTTAAGGCCGTTTTTCCTGTCCGCTGCCGCATTTTAAGACCTTTTCTTTGCCCCTCACCGAAAAACCGGAGGTTTTACATTTAACGCGTGGCGCTAATGTCAATGCACACACCTAAAATTCTCAACTGCGCCGAGATTCCTGCAGCCGTGCACAAGGCCAAAGGTTCACACATGGCGGCCGCCGGGCCACTGAGGCATTCTCGGCCCTGCCGAGAATACGGAGGGCGCAGCACACCGCAGCCGTGATAACAAAAGCCTCGCTGCTTTCTCCGGTTATAACCTTGTATTTCCCAATGGCCGCCCTCCGGACAGCTTGTGCTGACACCTCAGTGCCCCCTGCGGCCGCAGCTGCGTTGTATCGGTAATTGCGGTGTATTGACAAAAGTATAAGAAGTAGTTTTCTGTCAAAGAACCCTTTGCCCATGTTTTCATCACGCAAAAAGACCGCAGAGATTAACCCTGCGGTCGCGTTATTACAGTAAAATCATGTGTTTGGCGGTCTTTATGCTTGTCGAACGGTCAGCCTGCCGTAACCTCGTTAATCGCCGAATCTGCACCGTTTACGGTCACGCAGAAAAGATTTCCTGCGCCGTTGTGGAAAAACAAACTGCCGGCCGCATAATAAAGATCCACCGCCTCGGGAGCCGAGCAAAGCAGCGTGTCCTCCTCGCTTCTCTCCCGCTCGCTTTCGAGCATTTTCTGATGAAGCTCGCCCGCACCGTTTATGTAGAAAAGCATCCCTCTGCCGTCGCTTGAGGTTGTCAGGCTGAAAAGAGAGCCTTCGGTTTCGGAAAATTTAAGACCAACATCCACTCCCGACACTATCGCCGGAATTTTCAAAATCTTTCCGTCGAGAGAATAGTATATATCGTCAAGGGTATAGCAGAAACGGTCGACCTTTCTGTCCACAAGGGTGGCCTTTTTGGTGCCGTCGGAGGCCATTTTGTGCAGTCCGTTTTGATCGGAATAAACCACAATGCGGTTGTCGGCCGTGAAATCCTCAATACATCCGTCGGATATCTTTTTAAGGTCGTTGCCGTCGAAGCGCATCTTGTAAAGGTAAAAATCCTTGCCGATAAAATAGATCCAGTTGCCGTTAAGGCTCATTTTTCTGCAGCCGGCAACACTGCCGATGGATTCGCTGACCGTGCCGTAATATGTGGTTTTTTTAATGTCGCCGCCGTCGATGAAATATATAAATCCGTCAAGAGGATTAAGGCAGCTGACATCTCCCTCGAAAACCGTTTTGATTTCGCCGTTTTCCCTCGAAAGGCGGGCGAGATTGCCGTTCCTTTGGCGGAAGAAAACATAATCGTCGGTTTCGGTGACATTGCCGCCGTAGCAGAGGTTGGAGGAAAGGGTGGCGGGGGCAAGTGTTCCGGGGTCATAGGGGATTATGACCATCGCAGCCACCATGGCCACAACGATTATCACTGCCAGCGCCACAAATATAGCGGCGGTCTTTTTTGCTTTGGCTTGGTCGTTAGAGCTTAAAGGCATTGGTTTTTCTCCTATTCAGAAAATTCGGCCGAACGTTTTAAAATGTATTCGGTGCCGGCCGCAAAAAGCTCGGTGCCGAGGGCGCAAAGCCCCTTGTCCTCCGGCTTTTCGCAAATGAGCGCAAAGGTCTTGCCGATCTCGCTTTCGGTGCTGCCCACTCCTCTTACCGCAAGATAGTAGAAGGAAAGGGCGGTGGAATAGTTGCCTTCGGGTCCGAAGGTTTCGGGACAAAGCCGGTCCATTTCCACCTGACAGGAATTGATGACCATACGTGCGAGAATGTTGCTTTGCAGATATCTTTCACTTCCAACCGTTATGGAAAAGAGCAGCAAAAGGCGGCAGTTTATGAGCAGCGAGCTGTCCACGTCTTTAAGCAGCTCAAAGTCTCCCTCGCATTTGCAGATTTTTTGGGCTGCCTGCTTGCCGATCAGCTTTGCAAGGGCGGTTTTGCCGTCCTCGTCGGCCTCTTCAAGCTGTTCGAGAATTTTTGCCTTTTCTTCATACGGAGAGGGCTCGGGAGCTTTTTTCCCGGCGATCTTAATGTCGTCGTCCCCTTCAAAAAGAAGATCTGTTTTGTCACTCATAAAAACACCTCGTTTCGTCATTTTGGAATAGTGCAGTTTTTGGTTTTTTGGTATTATGCGGCCGTTAAAGGCTGTGTATTTTAAGTTTAACTAACCGATCAGGGAGGTTATACTGTCAACAAATTTGTCGAGCCCGGTCGAAAGCACCGCAAAGCTTCCCTGCCCGTTCAGGCTGGCGAAATACCGACGGTCCGAAAGGGGAGAAAATCTGACGGTATCGGTGCCGGGATAGTCGCGGTAGGTAAAGGCTACGGTAACATAGGGATTTGCCGAATCGGCACCATTTTCAACGCTTTCAAAGGCCGTGACCGAAAGGAAGTTCACATAGGCCTCCCTAAAGCTTTGTGTGTCCACCGTTTTACCGTTTGCATAGACGGTAAGGTTGCTGCTGTCCTTTTCGTCAAAGGAAAGGTCAAAAACCGTCGACACGCCGTCCTTTGTAAATGTGACGGTCTTAAGCTTTGTTATGTCGCAGGAATAAATGTTTTTGGAAACATAGTCGCTTGCCTTTGTGAACAGCGCCGAGAGATACGACTGCTCCACAAGGAACACGGCGGGATTACCCTTTATCATAACGGCGTAGTAGGTGTTTTCGCCGCTTTCGTCGGAAATTGTGTTTCCGATGTTTATTGTGTAATTAACGTTTTTAACCGTGTAGGATGCCGTCACCGCAGGCTTTGCAAGGCCATACTGCTCAAGCTGAGCGGTCGACGGAGAGATTACGGCGCAGCTGTTGGCCGAAAGGCCGTCGTTAAGAGGCTTTAAAAGGGCGGTCATTTTGTCCACATCAACATTCTGCGAAACCGGGGAGGTCATCATATAAATGCTGTTGTGGGGTGGGGTGTCGGCGTCGACGTTTGTAAATTTTACGGGCTTTTCAAAGTTTGTGCCCGAAAGCTCAAGATTGTCGAAATATGAAAGCTCGCCGCTTATGAAGTATTTGTCGGCGATCTCGTCGCCGGTTTCGGTGTAGGTGGTCTCGTCCTCGATGGCCTTTATAATGTCGGTCTGCACGAAATATGTCAGATCCTTTTCAAGGAAGTTGCACATTCCCTGCTCGACACGGTAAATGCGGCTATCCTCCGAAAGCTCGTCGGAATTTCCGGCATTTTTGCATTCGATGGTGATGAAACGGTCGGTGCCGGTGGGGGTTTTGTCGCCGCAGTAGATGGTGTATTCCGATCCGTCCTTAAAGCTGACCTTTGCCGACGAAACGGGACTGTCAAGGCCGCATTCCTCAAGATATGTTTTGTCCCCCTGGGGAATGGATGCGTTTTTATCCTCGGCGTAAACCGAGATGTATTCGGGAGCCAGTATCTCACCTAAAATAAAGGAAACGCGGGTGCTGTTGAAGGTGATGCCGTAAATGTTGGTCTTTTCGGCGGCGTTTATTTCCCAAAGGGTGGTGTCCTTTTCGACCTCGTCGCCGGTGTTGCTGTCGATCTGGGTGGTCTTGCCGAGGGTGGGAACGATGGCGAAGGTGTCGTGTTCGTTTTTGATCACCACGTTGGTTACGGGGCCCATTTTAAGGTTGTCGCCGTCGGTGGCCGAGGAGGAATAATCCCCCAGATCAAAGACATAGGAAAGCTCGGCTTCCGACGCTGCGCCGGATGAAGAGTCATCGTCGGTGTCGTCCTTGCCCCAGAAGTGCACGGCGGCAAAGGCACCTGCTCCGAGGGCAGCGCAAACCACCAAAGCGACAATTGTGTTCAGCGCCCTTTTGGAAATGCGTCTTTTTTTGACCGGCTTTTCGGAAACGGCGGTGGGAGCGTCAAAGATGCTTGTATACTGTTCCTTGTCGGTTGTGTTTTCGGGAGTTTTTGGGGTTTTCGGATTCATAGCGTTCTCCTTAAAATGGGATAAAGTGAAGGCTTGTCGGGAAGCCGCCTGCCGTTTGAGGTCAAATCGGTCGGCAGGCTTCATCCGACACAAAACACGGATTTTAATGAATTTGCGGGCTTCTGAAAAATTATGCCCTTTACAAAAGGATTATACCTTAGGTTCTCTTGCGGCGGCGGTTCCAGATAACTATTCCGGCCGCAACAAGTCCCACAGGAATAAGTCCCACGAATACGATATACATAACGGTGGGGGCGGAATTGTTTATAAGCCGGCTTGCGAAGTTGGAGGTGTTGATGACCTTGGGAGAGATGTTGACTGCCGTTTCGCTGTCCTGATCAACCCCTGCAAAGCCGTTAAAGATGTTGAGAATGAGGGTGGAATTGTAAATCGAGCTTTGGGAAAGCACCTGCTCGTTAAGGGTATAGCTTCCGCCGATGTAAACCACGTTGGAGGCGGGGGTCTGTTCTCCGCTTGCCTTGCTGTCGTAGGCCGAGCCCATGAGCATAACATCAAAGGGGCCCTTTTCGGTGGCCTGAGATGAGTTCCAGTCCTGACCGGCGTCGATGGGACAGCCCAGGGCGGAGTCGTAGGTGGTCAGAATGGGGGTGGTATAGCGGTTGCCGTTTTTGTCGAAGGTGCGGCGGGCAAGGCGGTAAATGTCGGGATAGATAATGGAGTTCTGGGAATCAAAACTTGCGGTATAATCGCTGTCGGCCGCCTCAACAAGCAGAGCGGTGTAGGCAGAATAGCAGTGTTCCTCATCGTATCCTATAAGGGGCAGAACGTCTATTCCCCATTCCGAAAGAAATTGCTCGAGATTTGGCATGGAGGGCTGGCTGTAGGAGGCCATATAAACGAGATTTTTGCCGTAGTTTCCGCCGTTTATGAGATAGTCGGAAATCTTGGAGATTTCCTCGGAGGTAAAGTCCTCGGTGGGTTGGTACAGCACAACCGACGAGGCGTCCTCGGGAATTTCGTCGGTCAGAACGCTTGCCACATCGGTAAAGGTGTAGTTGTTTTTGGAAAGAAGGGTCTTAAGGCCGGAAAGAGCGGTTCCCTCTCCCGAGGCGGTCTGTGCGCCGTGTCCGCCTATGACCGCAACCTTGACCGAGCTTTCGGAGGAAACGGTGTAAAGGGCCGAGGTCATTTCCATGGCGAGATTGGAGCCGGTTAGATTGTTGTAATAGGATGAACCGTACCTGGCAAGCTGATTGTAAAGGGTCTGATTAACCTCGGTGGCGAAAATGTCGGTAAGCTTGATTATGCGGTAACGGTTGTTGTCGTCGCCGCTTTGGGTCTTGTGGATGCAGGAAACGATAATGTCGCCGTATTCGAGGCTTTCGGAAGAATAGCTGTTTTTGACCTCGGTAAAATCGGTGACCGAGTTGGGATCCCGGAAGGAGACCTTGATTCTGCCGTTTATCGTGGGGAAGGATTTGATGAACATAAGGGTCTGGCGGGCATATTTTCTGTAAACCGTCTCGGCGTCGGAGGAGCTGATGTTAAGGCCGCAGTTCTGAATCATGGCGTTCATATATGTGGTGCCCTCAAAGTCGTCCTCGTTTGCACAAACCGTAACGGATATGTCCTTGTCGATGTTCTTTATATACTGCTCATATTCTCCGTCGAGGTTTATGGTGTAATCCTGCTGAGCCGTAAGGTCGATGGAGAAGGGAAAGCGGTTGTTTACCGTGGTTATAATTACATTAAGCAAAACGGCGATGACAACGGCCGCAATAATAAGTACGGCGGCCATTCCGCCTCTTTTAAATGCTTTGGATGATTTCATATTTTCTGTCCTCCTATTCTGATCAGGCGTAGCGGCGACGGTCAATGGCGGTGATACAGAAGAAAAGGAAGAGCGCCGCAAGGCTTAAAAAGAAGAAAATGTCGGAATAATTGAGGGTGCCCTTGGTGAAGTTTGAAAATCTGTCGAGGATCGACATTCCCTCAAAAAGCTTGACAATGACCTTTGTAAAGGCGTTTTCGGAGGAGGAAAGGAAGGATACGATAAAGCTGGGAATAAGCACAAGACCAAGCTCCAGCGCATATGTGGCAACCGCCACGACCACCTGCACCTCGGTGAGGGTCGAAAGGAACATTCCCATGGCAATAAGGGCGGCGCCGAAAACCAGCGTGCCGATGAAGTTGCCTAAAAAGACCATCCAGTCGGTGGCGATGTAGAAGGTTATTATGATCTGATAGACGAGGGTTATGGAAACGGCAATGGCGTAAACCGCAAAGGCCGCAAAGAACTTGCCAAGCACCACAGAGGTTATCTTGACCGGGGCGGTCATAACCAGCTGATCGGCCTTTTGGTGGCGTTCCTCGCTGAAAAGCCGCATGGTCAGAATGGGGATGATAATAAGGGCGCAAAGGAAAAGACCGGGAGAAAATATTCCCGAAATGTCGGGCTGGCCCGCCTCAAAGAATACGGCGAAAAGCAGTCCCGATATGACATAAAATATGGCCAGCACCGCAAACCCTATGGGCGAGGTGAAATATGCCTTAAATTCTCTTTTAAATATCGCGTTCATTATCTGTCGCCCTCCTTTTCGTCTGCGCTTTTGTCGTCTGCGCTGTCGGTGCCGCTCTGTGTACCGTCGGCTGCATCGTCGTCGGCCGCGGCCGCCTTGGCCTTGCGGTCGCCCTTGTCAAATGCCTTGAGGAGTGACTCGGGCGGCTCGTTGATCATCTTTAAGAATATGTCCTCAAGGGAAAGAGTGTCGGAATAAAGCTGGGTTATAGCCCATCCGCCGGCAAGCATTTCCTTTGAAATATCGGGGCAGATGTCTCCGTTTCTTTCCGGCTCGATCTTAAAATCAGTGGCCTCTCCCGCCGTTCCGGTAACGGTTATTTTGCCGATTTCCGGAATGGCCGAAAGCTTTTCAAGCACCTCTCTTGCGGGGCCTATAACCGAAAGGCGCACCACAAAGCTGTCCGACAGGCGCGCCGAAAGATTCTCGGGTGTGTCGTCGGCGATGATTATTCCTTGATTTATAATGATGATGCGTTTGCAGACCGCCTGAATTTCCGAAAGAATGTGGGAGCTTAAAATGACCGTGTGGTTTTTGCCCAGCTTGTGAATAAGCTCGCGTATTTCGATTATCTGGGAGGGATCAAGACCGACCGTGGGCTCGTCGAGAATAAGCACATCGGGATTGCCGATAAGCGCCTGAGCGATTCCCACCCTCTGGCGATAGCCCTTTGAAAGGTTGCGGATAAGGCGGTTTTTAACATCCTCGATCTTAACCAGCTTGCGAATTTCGGCAAGGTGGGGATTTCTCGGCAGCTTGGTCTTTTTTAGGTCATATACGAAGTTTAAATATTCGTCCACCGTCATGCCGGTGAAAAGGGGCGGCTGCTCGGGAAGATAGCCGATGTGGCGCTTGGCATCCTCGGGCTGCTCAAAGATGTCATAGCCGTTGACCGAGACGGTCCCTTCGGTGGCCGAAAGGTAGCCGGTTATGATGTTCATTGTGGTGGATTTTCCTGCACCGTTGGGTCCGAGAAAGCCGACAACCTCGCCGTCGTTAATGGTAAAAGAGGCGTTTTTGACTGCTTTAAAGTTCCCGTATTTTTTGGTCAGGTTTTTTACTTCAATCATTTTGTTCCCTCCAAAAATCGGAATAATTCAAAAACTATTTTAGTTTGTAAAGATGAATATTGTTTAAACTTTTGATAAATTTATAAAATTTCAAAATATGTTTTGTTTAGTTTCGACGAGCTTGTCAACATAGGGTGTATTATATGTTTGACAAGCACAATATATTGTGATATAATTAAAATGCAAAGAGAAATGCATTGCAATTAAAAAACCACAGAAAACGCAAGCTAAATCCCTTTAATGGGACAATGCCTTTGATATAATAAAAATGTCGAAAGGGGAAGAAAAATATGCTCGCAGTAATTTTACTTTATGTTATGATACAGATGTGGCTTTACGATTCGGATAAAAAGGATCGCAAAAAGCAAAAAAGAAAGACAGCCTTAAAGAGGTATAACGACGGCTGGGAGGTATACACAAGGACCAAGGCCTCGTAACAGAGCCGCGCAGCAAGGTTTCATAACAAGGCTTCATAATAAAGCCTCATAACCGCTACGTTGCAGCGGAGCCTTGTAACGGTGCGGCAGGTGCATTGGCGGGCGGTCTTTTAATACGATGATTTTTCAAAGCAAGGAGCGGGGGTTTCCCGCTCTTTTATTTTTCCAGGCTTTTTCGGTGTGTCTTAATATTATATAATCCCTCGTAAAACTCTCGGATAATACCCTCGGCAAATCCTCAGATCCCTTAAATAATGCCATCGGCAAATTCCTCGGCCGAGAAGGGAATAAGATCGTCGATGCCTTCGCCCACGCCCACCATTTTGACCGGTATGCCCAGCTCCTCCTTGATGGAAAGCACCATTCCGCCCTTGGCCGTCCCGTCAAGCTTGGTCAGCACAATGCCGGTTATTCCTGCGGCGGCGGCAAATTCCTTGGCCTGGTTCATGGCGTTTTGGCCGGTGGTGGCGTCGATAACAAGCAGGGTTTCGCGATCGGCATCGGGAAGCTCGCGGTCGATTATGCGGGAAATCTTGTTAAGCTCGTCCATGAGTCCTTTTTTGTTGTGAAGCCGTCCGGCCGTATCGCAAATGATGAGATCGCAGCCCCTTGCCTTTGCGGCCGAAATGGTGTCGAAAACCACGGCGGCGGGGTCGGAACCCTCCTTTTGCTTGATCATAGGCACTCCCGCACGCTCGCTCCACACCTCAAGCTGCTCAATAGCGGCAGCTCTGAAGGTGTCTGCCGCTCCGAGAATGACGCTTTTGCCTTCCTTTTTGTATCTCAGCGCCATCTTACCGATGGTGGTGGTTTTGCCGGCGCCGTTGACCCCTATCATAACGATTATCGAAGGCTTTGTATCGGTTTTAATGTTCTGTCCGTCGGCCAGCATACCTGTTATGATCTCCCTGAGCATACCCTTAATATCCTCGGGGTTCTCGGTGCGGGAGGCCTTGACCTTAGCTCTAAGCTCGGTGCATATTCTTTCGGCCGTGGAGACCGAAATGTCGGACATTATAAGTATCTCTTCAAGCTCCTCAAAAAGCTCGTCGTCTATTTTGGTAAAGACCGAGAGCATTCCGTCCAGAGCCGAAGAAAGGGAGTTCTTTGTTTTTTTAAGTCCCTCGGCTATTTTGCTGAAAAATCCCATCAGTTGTTATATTCCTTTCCTTCAAGCTTGAGTATTTTTGAAACGCCCTTTTCCTGCATGGTCACGCCGTAAAGCACATCGGCCTCCTCCATGGTGCCTCTGCGGTGGGTAACGACGATAAACTGGGTATCGCCGCACATTCTGCGAAGATACTGGGCAAAGCGGTCGACATTGACATCGTCGAGAGCCGATTCCACCTCGTCGAGCATACAAAATGGCGGCGGTGCAACCTTCATCATGGCAAAGTATATTGCCAGCGCCACAATGGACTTTTCTCCGCCCGAGAGCTGTTCGATGCTGGAAACGTTTTTGCCGGGAGGCTGTACCTTTATTTCAATGCCGGAATTGAGCACATCGGCGGGATCGGAAAGCACAAGATGAGCCGTTCCGCCGCCGAAAAGCTCCACAAAGGTGGCCGAAAAATTCTTGTTGATAAGGGTAAACTTTTCGTTAAAGGCGGTTTGCATATTGCCCACAAGCTCGGAAATAAGCCGTTCAAGCTCGGCTTTGGCCCGTTCCACATCCGACAGCTGGGTCTTCATAAATTCGTATCGCTCGGAAACCTCGGCATATTCGTCGATAGCCTCAAGGTTGATGTTTCCGAGAGATTTTATCCTGCCCTTTATTTCCCTCAGCTTTCGGTCGGCGGCGGGAATGTCGTCGATCTTTATATCCAGCTCCTCGGCCGCCGAAACGGTCAGCTCGTATTTGTCAAAGAGCTTTGAAACGACCCCCTCCTGCTCCTTTTGCATATTGTCGCGGCGCTCGGTAAGGCGGGTGACTTCGCTTGAAAGCCGTTCCTTCTTGGCCGAAAGATCGCGTTCCTCGGCCGTTAAAGAGGAAATACCCGCCTCAAGCTCGGTGCGCTCCTTAAGCTTTTGCTCGGATTTTCGGCGGCTTTGCTCGGCCCGCTCTTTAAGCTCGGCAATCTCGCCCTTAAGCTGCTCGATTTTGCCGGTTTCCCCGGCGTTTGCGGCTTCAAGCTGTTCGATGCGAAGGCGGGTGGCGTCCTTGGCGGTTTTGGCGTCGTTTTGGCGGGAGGTTACGGAGGCTATGCTGTCCTTAATGACCTCGGCCTCGTTTTCAAGGGAGAGAATTGTTACCCTGACGGCCGAGTTGCCCATAAGAAGCTTTTCTCTTTTTGCCGAAAGCTCGTCTCCCTGCCCCGTTAGCTCCGAAAGTGCGTTCTGTTTTGCTTCAAGCTCGGTTTTAAGGGCGGTAATGGCCTCGTTTGCATCTTTTGCCGATTGTTCAAGCTCGGCAATGCGCCTGGCCGATTGCTGCTGTTCGTTTAAAAGCTCGTTTAAGGCCTTTTCGCCGAGAGAGATGTTTTCGCTTACCCGTCTCAGTTCGGAAACCACACGTATCTTGTCTTCGTTTGCGGTGGTGCGCTCGGCCGCCGCTCCCTCCACCGCCGCAAGACGGGAGGAAAGCTCGGCCGAAAGCCGCCCGTTGGTCTTTTGTTCTTCTTCTATGTTCTTTCTTATGTCGGCGGCCTTTGCTTTAAGCTTTTCGATCTCTCCCGAGCGGGATAAAAGCCCTGCCGAGCGGGAAAAAGAACCGCCGGTGAGGGAACCTCCGGCGTTGACCGTCTGCCCGTCGAGAGTTACCACCCGGAATTTATATCCGAATTTTTTTGCGATGGATGCGGCGCTGTCGATGTCCTCGGCCACCGCTATTCCTCCCAAAAGGTAGGAAAATACCGGTTTATACTCGCTTTCAAAGGAAACGAGACTGTCGGCCGTTCCGAGATATCCGGCGCAGGAATCGATACCGGGAGCGGTAAGCTTTCGCTCCTTAAGGTTTGTCAGCGGCAAAAAGGTTGCGCGTCCCAGCCGATTTTGCTTTAAAAAGAGAATGGCCTTTTTTGCGTCGCCCTCGGTTTTTGTGACGATGTTCTGAAGCGCTCCGCCAAGAGCCACCTCCACCGCCGCCGAATATTTTTCATCGGTGGAAAGCAGTCGGGAAACGGGACCTTTAATGCCCGAGAGCCGTCCCTTTTCGGCTTCTTTTACCACCGTTTTGACCGTGTTGTTAAACCCGTCGAGAGAATTTTCCATATCGGTCAGAATCTTGGCCCGTCTTAAAGCCTCGCCCTCGTCAAGAGTCAGCTTCTGCAGCCGTTCATTTGAACGGGCTATCTTTTCTTTGGCCGAGTTTATGAGCATCTCGGCGCCCTTTTGGGAATTTTCGCATTCCTTTATCTTTTCGTCAAACCGCTCAAGATCCTTTTCAAGCTCGGCTTTTTCGCCGTAGGCTTCATCAAGAAGCTTCTGCCTGCGGTAAAGTCCCTCTTTAAGGGCGGCCTTGCGGGTCTCGATCTCCGAAAGTGATGATGATGCGGTAACGCTTTTGATGTTTTTCTGGGAAATGCTTTCGGTGAGAAGGGCTATCTCCCCACGCACCGCAT
Source organism: uncultured Oscillospiraceae bacterium (assembly GCA_905193225.1). Lineage (GTDB taxonomy): Bacteria > Bacillota > Clostridia > Oscillospirales > Acutalibacteraceae > UMGS1484. The sequence goes on from CAJJNV010000005.1 coordinate 19,714, forward strand.
CAAGCCTTTTGTCGCTTTGTTCAAGCTCGGTAAGAAGAGTCTCAAGCTCGGCGGCGGAATTTGAAAGCTCCATCCGCTGCTTTTTGATGTCCTGCTGCTTCTTTTCAAGCTCTTTGTTTTTCTGCTCAAGCTCGAGGCTTAAAGCGCTGTCGAGACTGTCGTTTGAAAGATCGCCCTTAAGCTGCTCGATGTTTTGATTGTTGTGGAATATGTTGTTTTCGCAAACGGCGATCTGACCCTCGATTCGGGCGGCCGATTCCTCGCATTCGGAAATGCCCCTTCTCAGTCCGTCCATCTGAACGGTGAGCAGTCTCGTTTTTGCTCCCGATTCATCCAGCTGTTCGATTATTTCGTCGATTCTGTCTCTTGCGTTTTCATAGTCGAGGGTGGCAATGTCTATTTTTCTGGTCTGTTCCTTAAGTCCCTGTTTGACCTTTTCGAGGCTTATAAGCCACAGGCCGACCTCCAGCTCCTTGCATTGCCCCGAAAGCTCCAAAAACTTCTTAGCCTTTTTGCACTGTTCTTCGAGAGGCCATACCCTAAGCGTCAGCTCCTGCATAATATCCCGCAGTCTCACGAGATTTTCCTCGGCTGCCGAAAGTTTTCGTTCGGCCTCGGTCTTGCGGTAGCGGAAACGGGAAATACCCGCCGCCTCTTCAAACATCTCCCGGCGGTCGTCGGATTTGCGGGAAACGATGTCGCTGATCTTTCCCTGTCCGATCATGGAATAGCCGTCCCGTCCGAGACCGGTATCCATAAACAGCTCGTTAATGTCCTTAAGGCGGACGGTGGCGTGGTTGATCTGATATTCGCTCTCTCCCGAGCGATAGTAGCGGCGGGTTATAAAAACCTCGTCGCTGTCGCAGTTAAGGGCACGGTCGCGATTGTCGAGGCAGAGTGTGACCTGAGCCATTCCCTGAGGGCGGCGGGATGCGGTGCCGTTAAAGACGACGTCCTCGGATTTCTCGCCTCTGAGCTGTTTGTTCGATTGTTCTCCCAGCACCCACCGTATGGCGTCGGAAATGTTGCTCTTTCCGCTGCCGTTGGGACCGACAACGCCGGTTATGCCCTTTTCAAATTTAAGGGTGGTTTTATCGGGAAATGATTTAAAGCCCTGGGCTTCAAGTGTTTTTAAAAACAATCCGATTGCTCCTTTTGCGCTGCGACCTGATATTTTTCAAGGCCGTCGCGGGGTTTTATTTTGCAGATACAGCCGATGCTTTCAAGCTCTGTGATGTTTCTTTTCGACTGTCCGATCATTTTAGATATTTCTGCGGGATTTACGAAAAGGGTAAACCGCCCCTTTTGCTCTCCCGTGTTCTTTATGGCATCTTTAGCCGCTTTAAGATATATTCTTCCCTCGCAAAGCTCGCGGAAGGCGGGATGATAAGGCCCCGCGACATAAGAGCTCTCCACGTCTCTCGACGAATGAAGCCCCAGCTTTATGACCCTTATGCCTTCCCCTTCAAAAAACTCAAGAAGCCGTGCGCAAAGGTCAACCGTTTCATCAAGAGATGGCGGGGAATATTCCCCCGATTTATAAAGTCGGCTTAAAAGTGTATGTTCAAGGGTGATTGCGGGATAGATCCTGACCGTCTCGGGTTTAAGGGAGGCAATCTTCTGCGCCGTTAAAAGATCGCTTTGAAGGTCGCTTTTATAAAGGCCGGTCATCATCTGAAGTCCAAGCTCAAGCCCGCTTTGCTTTATAAGCCGAGATGCGTTTTCAACCTGCTTTGCCGTGTGGCCTCTGAGATTTGCGAGAAGCACCTGATCGTCCATGCTTTGCGCTCCAAGCTCCACCGCGCACACCCCGTATCCTTTAAGAAAATCGAGTATTTCCCCGTCGATGGCGTCGGGGCGGGTGGAAAGACGTATGCCCTTCACTCTTTTTTCCTTAACAAAGGGATATGCGGCCGATAAAAGCTCGGTCATATAGCTTTTATCAATAGCGGTAAAGCTGCCGCCGAAAAAGGCTATCTCGGTGGTTTTCGGATCCTTTATAAAGCCAAGTCCCTTTTCCACCGTCGCTGTAACGTCGGCGGCGCGGGGAATGTCCTTTTGGCCGGTTATGGCCTTTTGATCGCAAAAGCTGCATTTATGGGGACATCCCATATGAGGGACGAATATTGAGATGTTGGCGCTCATTTAATTATTCCCATAAGCTTTAAGGCCTGCTCGGCCGCCGCCTGTTCGGCATCCTTTTTGCTGTGGCCGATGCCGGTGCCTACAAGGTTTGAATTTATCCTGACCTCAACCGTAAACCGTTTGTCATGGTCGGGACCCTGTTCCCCTACAAGAGTATATATGAGCTTGTCCTCGGGATTATGCTGAATAACCTCCTGCAAATGGGTCTTGAAATCCTTTTCTACCGCCCCTAAATGCTTGTCGAGGGAAGGCACAACGAAGGAAAGAACAAATTCCCGTGCCGGTTTCATTCCGCCGTCGAGATAAATGGCGGCGATAAGGGCCTCGAATGCGTCGGCGATAATGCTGGAGCGGTCCCGTCCGCCGGTGCGCTCCTCCCCGTGGGAAAGCAGAAGAAATTCTCCAAGTCCCAGTTTTCTCGAAAATTCCGAAAGTGCCTTTTCGCAGACGGCCGAGGCTCGTATACGGGTAAGCTTGCCTTCGGGGAGTTTCGGAAAGGTTTTATAAAGAAAATCCGAAACCACTATCGAAAGCACCGAGTCGCCGAGAAATTCCAGCCGCTCGTTGCACATTTCCGGGCGCCGCGTTTCGTGGGCGTAGGATGAATGGGTCAAGGCGTTTTCCAGCAGCTTTTTATCTTTAAAACAGTAGTTTATACGCTGTTCAAGCGTTTTCATCGGGGTCAGCTCCCTTTTGACTTTGATAAAATTCCGAAATGGCTGCAATAGCGCCGGAAGAGGCAAATGCGTCGGCCTGGCGGATGGCGTTTTTAAAGGCGCGTTCGTTGGAGCTTCCGTGGGCCTTGATGACCGGCTTTTTGATTCCGAGCAGCGGCGCTCCGCCGACCTCGGAATAATCCATCAGCTTTTTCATGCTTTTAAGGTTCTTTTTAACCATAAGAGCCGCGATCTTGGAAAGGGTGCCCTTGACAAAGGCCTGCTTGATGAGGCTGTAAAAGGAAAGGGCCACACCCTCGGACATTTTAAGCACAATGTTGCCGGAAAATCCGTCGGTCACCAGCACATCGCATTTGTCCGACATAACATCTCTTGCCTCGATGTTGCCCACAAAGTTTAAGGGAGAGGCCTTGAGCAGCTGATAGGTTTCCACCCTCAGCTTGTCGCCCTTTGTGTCCTCGGCGCCGTTGTTTAAAAGCCCCACGCGGGGGTTTTTGATGCCGAGAGAAAGCTCCATATACTTTGCTCCCATAACACCGAAGGAAAGCAGCATCTCGGGGCGGCAGTCGGCGTTTGCGCCTGCGTCCACAAGCAGGAATCTCGATTTTGGCGTGGGCATCATGGTGGCGATGGCCGGGCGTTTTATGCCCTTGATGCGCTTGGTTATAAAGGTGGCTCCCACCGCGATTGCACCGGTGCTTCCGGCCGAAACAAAGGCGTCGCCCTTACCCTGAGCCAGTGCCTTAAGTCCAACCGCAAGGGAGGTGTCGCCGTTTTCTTTGAGCACCGAGGTGGGCTCGGCGTGCATATCGAAAACCCTTGTGGCGTTTAAAATTTCCATACCCACAAGAGAAATGTCGTTCTGAATGGCCACCCGGTGTATTTCGGCCTCGTTTCCGCAAAGAACAATGCTCACTCCAAGCTCCTTAACAGCGAGCTCGGCTCCTTTAAGAGCGGCAAGAGGGGCGTTGTCTCCGCCGAACGCGTCGACAATAACTTTGCTGTGCATAAAATTCTTCCTTTCCTGCGGCAAGGGCTTTTGCCTGCCGTTTCCTATACTGATGCTTTTAAATTTGTTTTATTTCTTTTCCCGTCGCGGCTTTTGCGGGACGTAGTTTTGTTATGGGAAGTGTTGCTTAACCGTTATTGCTCGCCGGCCTTGAGTTTTTCTGCCCGGTCGGCAGTTATGAGCGGGTCGATAACCTGATCGAGATCACCGTTTAAGATCTGCTCGAGATGATAGAGGGTCAGGCCTATGCGGTGGTCGGAAACGCGGCTTTGCGGATAGTTGTATGTGCGTATGCGTTCCGAGCGGTCGCCCGTTCCCACCTGAGAGCGGCGCTCGCTGGCTATCTTGCTTTCCTGCTCACGCTGTTTTGCTTCGTAAAGGCGGGAGCGCAGCACCTTCATGGCCTTTTCGCGGTTTTTGTGCTGACTGCGTTCATCCTGACATTCGACGATAAGGCCGGTGGGCAGGTGGGTTATGCGTATGGCCGATTCGGTCTTGTTAATGTGCTGTCCGCCGGCACCGGAAGAACGGAAGGTGTCGATTTGAAGGTCGGCGGGATTTATCTCTATTTCCACATCCTCGGCCTCGGGGAGCACCGCCACCGTTACGGTTGATGTGTGTATGCGGCCCTGGGTCTCGGTTTCGGGAACCCGCTGAACGCGGTGTACCCCGCTTTCGAATTTGAGGCGGGAATAGGCTCCCTCGCCGTTTATCATAAAGCTGATTTCCTTAAATCCGCCGAGCTCGGTTTCGCTTGCGTTTATTATCTCGGTTTTCCAGCCCTTGCTTTCGGCATACATGGAATACATACGGTAAAGGCTTCCGGCGAAAAGAGCCGCCTCCTCGCCTCCTGCGCCGCCCCGTATCTCCACGATAACGCTGCGGTCGTCGTTGGGATCGGTGGGAAGAAGCAGAATCTTAAGCTGCTCCGAAAGCTGCTCGATTTGTTCCTTTGCGGCTTTAAGCTCCTCCTCGGCCAGCTCTTTAAGCTCCTTATCTCCGCCGTCAAGCAGCTCCTTTGCATCGTTTTCGTCGCTCTGAGCCTTTTTAAGGGCGCGGAAGGTTTCGACAATGGGGGTCAGCCTTTTATATTCCTTCATAAGCTTTGTGTAATTTTCCTGGTTGCTGACCACGTCCGGGTCCTGAAGCTGTTCCGAAAGCTCGTCGAAATGCTGCTCTATTTCCAAAAGTTTTTCAAACATATTTACTCCTTGTTTTACTCAAGAATTTTTTTGACCGCACGCTCGGCAGATGCTCTCGGGAGCATAATTTCCCTGCCGCATTTTCGGCACTTGAGTTTTATGTCCATTCCGGTTCTTGTGACAATAAAAATGTCGTTGCCGCAGGGGTGCTTTTTTTTCATTTTTACGGCCTTTCCGGTCAAAAATTCCATAAAATCACCATCGCGTATAAAAATTCATTTTATTATAACACATATTAAATATAAAGGCAAATGTTTTTTCTCCGAAAAAGCGGAAAAACCGCTGCTTTTCCGCAACGGTTTTAACGGGTGTTGTGCCGGGGCGTCCCTGCTCGGCGCAGCAGGGGACGAATTATTTAAAATACATATACAGATTGCATTTGAGCATGCCGTTGTAAAGCTTGCGGCGCTTGTCGGCGGGCCGCCCGAAAAGCTGTTCAAACTGCTCGTCGGGACTTATGACCGAATACCGATATCCGTGCTTTTTCTCAAAAACCCGTCCGCACACGCCGTAAAGCCGTCTGGCCTCGTCGATGTCAAGGAGCCGCTCGCCGTAGGGCGGGTTCGTAACGATTATTCCCCGCTCGGTTGCGGGAGAAAAGTCGGATATATCGGCGGCCTTTGCGGTTACAAACTCCTCAACCCCTGCTTTTTTGGCGTTTTCAAGGGTCAAGGCCACCGCGTTTTCGTCTATGTCGCTTCCTATGGCTTTAAATTCTATGCCGCGATTTATGCTTTCTCTCGCTCTTATGCGCTCGTTTTTAAAAACTATCGGCTTTACCGAGCCCCAGTTTTCGGCCGCAAATCTCCTTTTAAGTCCCGGGGAAATACCCGCCGCTATAAGGGCGCTTTCAACGAGTATGGTGCCCGATCCGCAAAAGGGATCGTAAAGGGTAGAATCGCTGTATGGGCGGGAAAGCATAACCATTGCCGCCGCGAGGGTCTCTTTTATGGGGGCTATGGTCGACTGTGCACGGTAGCCTCTTTTGTGCAGCGGATCGCCTGAGGTGTCGAGCATTATCGTCACCGAATCCTTTAAGATGGAAAAACGTATTTTGACCGTGCTGCCGGTCTCTTCAAACCAGCTGACCTTGTATTTCTCCGAAAGACGTGTGACCGCAGCCTTTTTGATTATTTTCTGGCAGTCGCGAACGCTGAAAAGCTTGGAATCAAGCGACCATCCCGATACCGGAAAGGCATTGCTTTTGCCGATAAACCGCTCGAAGGGAAGCCTTTTTGTGCCCTCGAAAAGGTTGTCGAAGGTTTTGGCGTAAAAGCTGCCGAGCACGATGCACACCCGCTCGGCCGTGCGAAGGCATATGTTGGCTCTTGCAAGAGTGTTATAATCTCCCGAAAAAAGCACCCGTCCGTTTTCGGCACGGATGTTCTCGGCCTCGATATCTTTAAGCTCCTTTGCCAGCACCCCTTCAAGTCCGAAAAGGCAGGGCGAGCAAAATTCTATTTTTCCCATAAACCGTTCTCCCGTTTGACGTCACTGTTCTTGTCGGCAGTTTTAAGGCGCGCGGGATTCAGGTGCAGGTTGCTTAATGCTGCCAGAAAAAACAGAGTGTTTCTTTTTTGCACAAGGTAAGTTTATGCCAAAACGGGCGATTTGTCAAATGATTTGTGCGGCGGTCAAAGTATTATGTACAAAAGCGAAAGCAGCAGCAAGGGATCGGCCTTTTCTCCCGACAAAAGGGCAATGAGCAGCAGCACAAGGCGGTCGTCGGGATCGTTCAGCAGCTTATTTATGTTCAAAAGTTCCAAAAGGCGGGGCTTTTCAGAAAGCCCGGGAAGGGAGCAGCTGCCGTAATTTTTAGAGGACGGGCGGGGGTCGGAACAATCTTTGCCCTGCCCCTGTTTATCAAAAGTGCGGGTGTCGGAACTGCGGCCGCCATAATTATGTCCGCCCGAAAAGCGGCTGCCCGATGGCTTTTCCGACGGACTGCCCGATGACGGCTGACGTCCGAAAGAAGCACCTTCCTTTTCCATTGCCCCTTTGGAGCGTCTTTGCATTTCCATAACCCGCCTTTCAGCGTCCTTTTGCATCTTTTCTATCTGTTCTCTGGAATATTCTCCGCTCAAGGTTTTTCTGCTCCTCCTTTTTTGGCTTTGCTTTCTGCCGTTTCAACCGCTCCTTCGGCAATGCTTTCGGCCGTGCATGGCGGCAGCAGTTCGCACATTGCGGCCGTCGGGGTGCCGAGGCTCTCTCGGCTTTGCCGAGAGCGGAGGGCGCAGTGTACTGCAGGCTTCACAAAAATCTAAGCAGTTTTTTTGATTACAGCTTTATTTTCATCGCCTGCCGCCCTCCGATCAGCTTGCGCTGATAGCCTCGGTACCCCGACGGCCTCAGCCGTGCAGCAGCGATTGCTTTGGCACGCTAATATAGGCAAAAATTCCGCTTCTTTTCAGTCGGTACTGTTGCCCGGTTGATCGGGATTCCGTTTATACAGGCTGTCGGGTTTAAAAAATTTCCTTCTTACAAAATCCCCGTACCCCGTATAAGCGGCAGAACATCCATTATCTTAAGAAACTTGACCGCCTTGTCGATCCTGTCTCTCTTTTCGGGAGAAAGATGAGGCCGCAGTGCAAGCAAAAGGCGGGTGCGGTCATCCTCCTTGCGGCTGTTTAATGCCGATACCATTTTGACCATTCCCGCAAGCTGAGCGGGAGAAAGCCCGGTTTCTTCCCCATCGGAAAAATCCTTTTGGCCGTCGTCGCTGCGATTGCCGAAAGTGCCGAGATTTCCGAAACTCCCGCCGCCGTCAAAAGAACCGCCGTTAACCTCACCGCCGCGAGATCCGCTTTCCCCTTTCAGCGAGCGCAAAAGCGACTGTATGGCCGGGTCGCTGCCGCCACCATAAGACGGCTGATTTTTTTGCTCGTTTTCCGAAGAGCCTTTTAGCAGAGCCGAGGCCGCTTTTTTCAGATTTTCCATTCCCTCCGGAGAATTAAGTATCCCCGAAAGGAGCTCGGACATATCATCCATTTTTTCACCCGCCTTTTAAGGTGTTGCAAGCAAGGATCTTTTGGTGTACAATCATTTGAGGAGATTTTTGAGAAGCATCTGCGCCTTTTTGGAGGATAAAAGTTCGTTTAGCTTCTTCTTGTCGTTTAAAATCTCGTTAAGAGCCTTTGCGTCGGCGGGAGAGAGCTTTGCGGTTATGTCCGAAAGTCTTCCCGATTCCACCGCCTGCTTTATATCGGCGGCGGGTTTTCCCATTTTTGCCGAGGCTTCTTTTGCCAAGGCGTCGAGCTGTTTTTCACCGAATGTAAAGTCGGGAGAATTTCCGTTTCGCGGCTTCATTCCGCCGTAGTTTTTCATAGCGATCACCCTTTTATTATCATATTTTATTATTATAGTTTGGGAGCAAAAAATATGCGCATTTTGGTAATGTCGGACTGCCACGGAGCGGTAAACGCCGCCCGCACCGCCCTTATGGATCAGCAGGACGCCAAAGAGGTAATATTTTTAGGAGACGGAGCGGGAGAAATATACCGCATTTCGGCCCTGTTTCCCGAAAAGAACTTTCATATCGTGCGGGGGAACTGCGATTTTTCGGCACCCTTTCCCGACAGTCTGCTGCTTGAATTTCGCGGCAAAAGAATATTTGCCTGTCACGGCCATCTTTTCGGTGTAAAGGGCGGGCTTTCGGGATACATCGACGAGGCGCGGACAAAGAAGGCCGATATTGCCCTTTTCGGCCATACCCACAGGGGACTGACAAGGTATGAGGACGGCCTTTATCTTATGAACCCCGGTTCCCTTACAAGGGCGGGAGAACATTCCTACGGCATAATCGACATAACCGACGGCGGCATTTTTACTAATGTCATTCATCTGTGAGCGCCTTCGGTAAAGCCCTGACAAAACCCTGTCAAAGCAAAACTATCCTAATGCACACTATGCTGTTTTTTGCGGCGGTGTGCATTTTTCTTTTTTCGCGGTAACGTACAGAAATATCTTTCTTTAAGTAGAATTTAGGTTGGCCGTTTACAATGGGGCCGAAAAAAGAGAAGGCTTGCAAAGAGCGTTGGACGCGAGCTTTTATCTGCCCAAAGCAGTCGCTGGTCAATTTTCCTATAGACACTCCCGTCTCGGGAGGAACGGCCGAAAACCGTCCAATGCTTTACCGGATGCCGGCCGATGAGAGCACCGACCGAGCCGCCGCTTAAAGCACATAGGGCGACACGAACAAAAACAAAACGGCAGGCGGTTTGTAAATTTGAACGGGCGCAAACGATACCGGCGGGGCAGAAAGAAAAAGTCCCATCGCGGATTTTTATTGCCGCTCTTGGGGGCAATGCCGGGGATAAATACCTAAGCCGCCGCTGAGGCGTCTCGGCTCTGCCGAGACCGGAGGGAGCGGCAATCCTGCATTCTTACCCGAGAAGAGAATCTTCATTTTCAAACCGCACCCGCGTTTTTTTACGGCAGCCTCCCTCCGATCAGCTGCGCTGATAGCCTCAGCTCGCTGATATGTGCCCGCTGTGGGCTGTGGCTGTATCGATGGCCTCGGCGCCCAAAACCCGCGTCGGGAAAGCTTTTCTGTTTTGCGCCGCTTACAAAATATACAAAATGTTTCACGTGAAACATTTTTCCCGCATTGCCTGCTTTTCCGCCGTTTGCGAGCCTTCAGACAAGCAAAAATCATTTTTAAAAGTGACGGAAAATAAGAAATCAATTATCGGCGGCCGAGAGGTCTTAGGCTCTCATATCGGCCGCTGTTTTGTTGCAAAAATCCCTGAACACCGGCACCGCATCGGCCGTTCCCGAGCTTCCGTCCTCCACCAGCACCGCCACCGACAGCCGCTCATCTCCAAGTTCATAATATCCCGCAAACCACGCTGTCTTGGCAAAGTCCCCTTGGCTGTTTTTAAACCCGGTTTCGGCGGTGGCCGTCTTCCCGCCGTAAACGCCTGCGTTCGGTGAAAGGCCGCTTGCCGTGCCGTCCTCAAACACCCGTTTCATCATGACCGAAAGGGTCTCGGCCGTTTGCTTTGAAAAGACCCTTGTGCCTTCCGTTCCTTTTTGATAATCGATGTTTCCGTCCCTGTCCCGATATCCCGAAATAAGAATCGGCGGAAAATATACCCCTCCGTTGGCCGCCGCGTTGACAAGCAGCGATACGCAAAGAGGCGTGACCATAATATCCCCCTGGCCTATGGCAAAGTTAGCCAAAGCCGACGGAGATTCTTTTATTTTTGAAAGCTCGCCGAGATCACAGCTCTGCTCCAGTCCCCCGCATATTTTCTGCCTTCCCGAAAGTCCGAGCTTTTGCGCCATACCGTAAATTTTATCCGCTCCTACCTCCTTTGCCAAAGCAATAAAATATGTGTTGCAGGATTTTGCAAAGGCTTCGCTCATATCAATGCTGCCGTGGCCGTCGGATTTGTGACAGAAAAATGTGTTTCCGCAATCTATGCTGCCGGTACAGCAGTAGGAAAAATCGGCCGGAATACCGCTTTCGAGGGCGGCGCAGACCACGCATATCTTAAATATCGACCCGAGATTATAATTGCAAAGACTGCGGTTTAAAAACGGTGAATCGGGATTTTTAAGAGCGGCCGAGAGATTCCGGGGACTGAAGGAGGGTACGCTTGCAAGGGCAAGTATCTCTCCGCTGCCGGTTTTTGTTACGGCTATGGCACCCTTTTTGACCCCCGAAAGGGCGTTTTCGGCCGCCAGCTGGATTTTGTAATCGAGGGTGGTGACAAGGCCGCTTTCGTATATGTCGGAATTGTCGTTTCTTTCAGGCTCTATTCCGAGAAGCATACCCCCCGCTGCATTGGCCGCCACCGAGGCCGATGTGGTGACATCAAAATAAAGGCGGTCGTCAAAGGTCAGCGACAGACCCGATTTTCCGTGACGCCCCTGAGAATCGAGATATCCCATAAGCTGAACGGCGGGAATATAGGAGGGATTTTTGTCGTATATTTTAAAAACGGCGGCACCCTTTGCCGAAAAGTCGGCAGGCACCGTAACGGTAACGGGGGTGTTCTCCCGAAGGGAATTTGATATTTCCTCGGCGCGGGCCTTGGAAAAGCATCGGTAAAGCTCCCGGCTCACCTCGGGGGTGGCGGTCAGCACCGCCTTATAAACGGCATCACGATTGGTCATCCGCTCAAGGTTTCGGTCGAATATGCTGCCCCTCGGACGGTCGACGGTTACAAGGTAACTGCTCGCCCCGGCCGCTGAGGTCTTATAAACGTCAAGCAGGCCTATCTGCCAAAGCCGTCCGCCGATCAGGGCAAAAACAAGGGTCAGACATATGCCGCAGACGGTCATTCTTTTTTTCAAATGAAACATTCCTTTCATGCTGCACCAAAAATCGCAGGCTTAAAGTCCTGAAAAACTCTTGTCCCGAAAATCTTTTAAAGTCGGTTGAATTTTCTGTCGGATTTTCTGCCCGAATGTGAAAAAACGCGGAGGATTTTAAGGCTTTAAGCAAGAAACAATCGGTCGAAAAAACAGAATTGTTGACAAACGGGGCGGTTAGTGGTAAAATCTCGGTATATAATCGAGTAATTGTACAAAGGTGTCGGAAAACCGAAAATCGACGCCGATCACGCCGATCACAATTTAAACCGCGTAAAAAACTGCGCGGTCGGCCGCTAAAAAAGCAGGCGGGCGGCGGTGTGCTGCGATAAGCTCAAACGGAACTTTAACGGCGGGTATCTCGGTTTATGAAAAGAGGTAAAACTTATGTGCGGAATAGTAGGATATGTCGGAGAGCAAAGGGTAGCCCCCATTCTGCTCGACGGACTTGCAAAGCTTGAATACAGAGGTTACGATTCGGCAGGCATCGCCTGCATCGAAAACGGAACCATCGAAATAAACAAAACAAAGGGCAGACTGGCCACATTAAGCGAAAAGATAGACGGCGGAAAGAACATTCCCTCCACCATCGGCATCGGTCACACCCGCTGGGCCACCCACGGAAAGCCCTCGGATGAAAACTCTCATCCCCACCTTTCGGAAAACGGAAAATTTGCCATTGTCCACAACGGTATTATCGAAAATTACGCCGAGCTTAAGGCCGGCCTTATTGCCGACGGATTCAATTTCCGCAGCGAGACCGACACCGAGGTTGTGGCAAATCTTCTTGAAAAGAACGACAACGGCAATTTCCTCGAAACGGTCAAAAAGACGGTGGATATGCTCCAGGGCTCTTATGCTTTCGGCATTTTGAGAAGCGACCGTCCCGATGAATTCGTGGCCGTGCGCCATGCCTCTCCCCTTATTGTGGGACTGGGCGAGCACGAAAATTTTGTGGCGTCGGACGTTACCGCCGTGCTTAAATATACCCGCGAGATATACCGTTTGGACGACGGCGATATCGTGCTCCTTTCAAAAGAAGGGGTAAAGGTGTTTGACGGGAATTTGAATCCTGTGGAAAAGCAGCCGGTCACCATTACCTGGGACGTCAAGGCGGCCGAAAAGGGCGGTTACGACTGCTTTATGAACAAGGAAATACACGAGGAGCCGACCGCCCTTCGCGAAACCATTTCCCCCCGTATAAACGAGCACGACGAGATAGTGCTGGACGGCGTTACCATCACAAAGGAACAGCTTAAGAAGTGCAGTAAAATATACATTGTCGGCTGCGGCTCGGCCTATCACGTGGGCATCGTAGGCAAGTACATAATCGAGCGAATGGCCAGAATTCCCGTAGAGGTCGATCTCGCCAGCGAATTCCGTTACCGTCAGCCTATTATTGATGAAAACACCCTTATGATAATCATAAGCCAGTCGGGCGAGACCGCCGACACCCTTGCCGCCCTGCGTGAAGGCAAGCGCTGCGGCGCAAGAATAATGTCCATCGTCAATGTGGTGGGTTCCTCCATCGCAAACGAATCCGACGACGTGCTTTACACCTGGGCAGGCCCCGAGATCGCCGTTGCCACCACCAAGGCTTATTCTACCCAGCTTTCGATGATATACCTCATCGCTCTTTATATTTCGCAAAAAATGGGTATGCTTTCGGCCGACCTTGTGGCCGAGCATCTCGATGCCATTAAGCAGCTTCCCGAGCTTGTGGACGGAGTCATTAAGGCTACCGAGCCGGTTATGAAGAAGCTGGCCGAAGAGTTTAAGGGTATCGAACACGCCTATTATCTCGGCCGCAATGTGGATTATGCCGTGGCAATGGAGGCTTCTCTTAAGCTTAAGGAGGTCAGCTATGTCCATTCCGAGGCTTACGCCGCCGGAGAACTAAAACACGGCACCATATCCCTTATCGAGCCGGGCACCCTTGTTGTGGCCCTCAACTGCTGCAGCCATATATATGACAAGACCATTTCCAACATCGAAGAGGTCAAGTCCCGCGGCGCAAAGGTGCTGTCGCTGACCACCGAGGGCAACACCTCCATTGAAAAATGCTCCGACTACTGCATCTATCTTCCCGCTGTTGACGAGCTTATCCTGCCTTCTCTTGAGGTGGTGCCTATGCAGATGCTGGGATACTTTATGGCTACCGTAAAGGGCTTTGACGCCGACAAGCCGAGAAACCTTGCAAAATCGGTAACGGTGGAGTAAACGATGGATAATATGATCGACATAAAAGATTGCAAGGCCGACCTTTCGGACATCAAAATCGAAAATCTTCTCGACCTTTCAAAAACCGACGCAGCACCGCTTTTTGAGGGAAAAACCTATCCCTTTGAAATTCTTCCCGAAATAAAGGGCTATATTACCGATGTGCTCATTCCGTCTCTTGATAAAGCGGAATTTGAACAGCGGGGCGAAAATGTTTTTGTTGCCAAAAGCGCAAAGATTGCAGCTTCGGCAGTCATAAACGGACCGACGGTCATTTTTCCGGATGCCGAAATAAGACCCGGCGCCTTTATAAGAGGCAGCGCCATAGTCGGCAGAGCAGCAGTGGTGGGCAATTCCACCGAGCTTAAAAACTGTGTGCTTTTCGACGGCGTACAGGTGCCCCATTATAATTATGTGGGCGACGCGGTGCTTGGTTTTAAGGCTCATATGGGCGCAGGAGCGGTGACCGCCAACATCAAGGCCGACAAGTCGAACGTGATCATAAGAGGCGGTCTTGATATCGATACCGGCCTACGCAAAATGGGTGCGGTGCTGGGCGATTTTGCCGATGTGGGCTGCAACAGCGTGCTCACCCCCGGCGTTATAATCGGAAGGAATACAAATCTCTATCCTCTTTCTATGGTCAGAGGGGTTGTACCGGCAAACTCGGTTTATAAATCGGGCGGAAAGGTTGCAAAAAAGCGCTGATCAAAAAACAGGGGCGGGAAGCGGTGCGGACAGGAGCGGCTTTTCTTTAAACGGCAGCCTTCGCTCGGGCGGGAGGGAAATGAATTCTCTCCGTAATTTTCCCGCAAAATCCCCGCAAATCCGATTTATTTGAAATAATTTTAAAAAACACTTGCATAATCCGTGGAGATGTGGTATAGTTACTCTACCTCTCCACGGTTTTTTCGTGGTTTTTTCGTCGACGGAATTTTTCGTCGTTAAGAATGGGCATCTTGGCGAAGGGCCGCAATACGGTGAAGAGGGAGGATATTTTCCGGCCGAAAAAGGCTTGTCAGAGCCCGGCCGGTCAATAAAAATTCCGATATCAGGAGGTGCCATAAAATGAGAGTTAAAATCACAATGGCATGCACAGAGTGCAAACAGCGCAATTACGACACTGTCAAAAACAAGAAAAACGATCCTGACCGTCTTGAAATGAACAAGTACTGCCGTTTTTGCAGAAAGCACACGCTCCACAGGGAAACTAAATAAGGAGGAAGCTAAATGAAAATTTTAAGAGACTTCTTAAAAGTGCTTACCGCGCTTTTGGCAGTGGCAACTCTTGTAGCATTTTTCTTTCCCCTTGTCACGGTGGCGACCAATGCAGGCGACACCGTATCCCTCACCGGAGCCGAACTGGCCTTCGGCGCCGATAAATCGGCTGTCCTTGGCGTGGATGGCGCACACCTCTGGAAATCCGGATGGTTTTTTGCGTCCTTCATATTCGGTGCTTTGACTGCAATCTTCATAGGCGTAGGCTTTTTCAAGAGCCAGAAATGGAACGGTGCGGCGGTTGTTACCGGACTCATCAATGCCATCATTCTGTTGGTTATCCGCGTGAGCTCGGTTTTAAGCTACACCGACCTGAGAAACCTCACTTCCTATGTGGACGATGGCAGCGCACAGTACGGTATTGTAATGACCCTTCTTATGATACTTGCTATAGCAACGCTTGTTATCAGCGTTGTAATGGTGCTCGTAAGAGACAGAGTGGAGGTTGCAAAAACCGGCAAGCTTTCCATCCCCGCGAAGGTTGTCAAATTCCTGCGCGAGTATAAGTCAGAGATCAAAAAGATCGTGTGGCCCACCGGTCGTTCGGTGGTCAAAAACACCATTGTTGTTCTGGTGATGTGCGCGATCGTTCTTCTGCTTGTTTGGGCGGTAGATACCGGTATGGGCGAGCTTTTAAAGCTTACCTACGGCGTGACCGCTTCCTAAGGCGCGACTCTCTTTATATCTGCATTTGAAAGGAGTCGGCATAATGGCTGAAGAAGCAAAATGGTATGTTATCCATACCTATTCCGGATACGAGAACAAGGTTGCCAGCAACCTGGAAAAGCTCGTTGAAAACCGGAAAATGCAGGATCTTATCCACGAGGTGAGAATACCCACCGAAACAGTGGTTGAGGTCAAGGACAACAAAAAGCGCGAGGTAGAGCGCAAAATCTTCCCCGGCTATGTAATGGTAAAAATGATAGTGACCAACGAATCCTGGTTTGTGGTAAGGAATATTCAGGGCTGTACCGGTTTTGTCGGTCCGGCGTCCGATCCCATTCCCCTCACCGACGAGGAGGTAGCGAGACTCGGCGTTGAAAAACGCAGCGTAGAGGTCGGCTACAAGGTCGGCGACAGCGTCAAGGTCATTGACGGGCCGCTTGTCGATTTTACCGGAATCGTAGACGAGCTTGACACAAAGAACAATTTTGTCAAGATAACCATTTCAATGTTTGGTCGCGAAACACCGGTCGAGCTTGAAATCAATCAGGTCAAACCTGTAGATTAAAAACGGTAATTTTGCGTTTTTACACCAAAAACGCTGTCTATAAGAAGGTATTTCCCTTCTTATTGTGGGAGGAACACCCGAGTGTTCCGCCAATTACCACGATAATTACGGAGGTGCAATCAAAATGGCTCAGAAAGTTACGGGCTATATCAAACTCCAAATCCCCGCCGGCAAAGCCACCCCGGCTCCCCCGGTAGGTCCGGCGCTCGGTCAGCACGGTGTAAACATTATGGCTTTCACCAAGGAATTCAACGAGCGCACGAAGAACGACGTGGGTCTTATTATCCCTGTCGTTATAACGGTCTATGCCGATCGTTCGTTCACCTTTATCACCAAGACCCCCCCTGCCGCAGTGCTCATTAAAAAGGCCTGCAACATCGAAAAGGCTTCGGGCGTCCCCAACAAGACAAAGGTAGCAAAGATCACCGGCGAGCAAATCAGAAAAATCGCCGAACAGAAAATGCCCGACCTTAACGCGGCAACCGTCGAGAGCGCAATAAGCATGATCGCCGGAACCGCTCGCAGCATGGGCGTTGAAGTCGTCGATTAGTGCTCCCGGGTGGGAGGAAATTTCCGATTTAACCACTCTTAAGGGAGGAAAATGTATTTATGAAACACGGTAAAAAATATACAGACAGCTGCAAGCTGTTTGACAGAACTCAGCTTTTTGATGCTCCCGAGGCACTTGAGCTTGCGGTTAAAACCAAGACCGCAAAGTTCGACGAGACCGTAGAGATCCATGTGCGTTTGGGCGTTGACTCCCGTCACGCCGACCAGCAGGTCCGCGGCGCCGTCGTGCTGCCTAACGGAACAGGTAAAAAGGTCAGAGTATGCGTCTTTGCAAAGGGCGACAACGTTAAAGCCGCCGAAGACGCCGGTGCCGACATTGTCGGAGCCGAGGAGCTGGCCGCCAAGATTCAGAATGAAGGCTTTATGGACTTTGACGTTGTTATCGCAACCCCCGATATGATGGGCGTTGTAGGACGTCTCGGTAAGGTTCTCGGACCCCGCGGACTTATGCCGAACCCCAAGGCCGGTACCGTCACACCCGACGTTGCCAAAGCCATCACCGAAGCTAAGGCCGGTAAGATCGAATACCGTCTCGACAAGACCAACATCATTCATTGCCCCATCGGCAAGGTTTCCTTTGGTAAGGAAAAGCTGCAGGAGAACTTCGATACCCTTATGGGAGCCATCGTTAAGGCTCGTCCCGCTGCCGCAAAGGGTCAGTATGTTAAGTCTTGCGTAATCGCCACCACCATGGGCCCCGGTATCCGCATCAGCCCCGCAAAGTACAACTGATAAAGCTTTGCTTTTTAAAGGACCGTTTCTTTTCGGAAGCGGTCCTTTTTTTGCGCCGAAAAAAAGGGAAAACCGTGTGGGGATGAAACGGCTGCCCGCCGCCGTAAAGCAATCCCCGCTTAAAGGACGGCTTTTTGGGAGCTTCGGCCGGCATGGCGGCATTTTTTTGAAAAAGACGGGAGTCAACAGTGATATATAAAGAAAAATTTAAAAAAACAGGTCGAAAAAGGTTTATTTTTGAAATCGGTTGTGTTATTATATATTGTGTATAATTCTATGAAAAAGGGCAAGATGTATGGAAAAAGAACAAAAAAACACAGCAGTCCGCGAGGATGTGGTGTGCGGAATAAATCCTGTCAGGGAGGCGCTGCGCTCGGGCAGGGAGATCGAAAGTCTGCTTGTTGCATCGGGCAAGGATAATGAGAAAATCGCGAGGATTCTTTCGGAATGCACTTCGAGAGGCATAATCGTCAAGGAGGTATCCCCCAAAAAGCTTGATTTTCTTTGCGGAAAAGCGGCTCATCAGGGGGTGGCTTTAAATCTGTCGTCGGCGGTGTATTATTCCACCGAGGAGGTGCTTGAGGACGCAAGACAAAAAGGTGAACCGCCCTTTATTGTGGTTTGCGACGAAATTGAGGACCCGCACAATATGGGCGCAATTATCCGCACGGCCGAATGCGCCGGAGTGCACGGTATAATCGTTCCGAAAAGGAGAAGCGCACCTTTAGGCTTTACCGCATCAAAGACCTCGGCCGGAGCACTTGAACATATGAAGATAGTTAAGGTTGCCAACCTTTGCGCCGAGCTTGAAAAGCTTAAAAGCGAGGGACTGTGGGTGTACGGCGCCGACATGGACGGCGAGGATTACCGCAAGGTGGATTTTTCGGGCGGCTGCGTGCTTGTCATCGGAAACGAGGGCAAGGGACTGGGACGGCTCGTAAAGGAAAAATGCGATGTCATAGTCAGTCTGCCTATGAAGGGCAAGATAAATTCTCTAAACGCCTCGGTGGCGGCGGGAATACTGATGTATAAGGCGGCCGAAAAGAGATAGGCTTTTGCACAAACGCGGTGAAGCGGCCGAAAAGAGATAGGCTTTCGCACAAACGCGGCGAAAACGGCCGAAAGGAGATAGACCTTGTCACAAAATGAGGGCAAACGAAAAGGAAAACACGGCGGCAGGCTTTACTGCACAGGCGGCGCGGCAAATGACAAAAAGAAAGATTAAATATTGATATAATCAATAGACACGGCGATAAATACTAAAACTAAGAAAGGAAACAAGGGGTATGGACAAGGAAAGGCTTGATCGCGAGCTCGAAATCGACAGCATTTTAAGCGAGTTTTCCCATAAAGAGACGGCAAAAACGCCGCGAAAGGTTTCCGACAACACCATAAATATGCTGCTTGAGGACATTCTCGGTCAAAGGGGCACAGGCAAGAAATCCGACGGTCAAAGGTCCGATAAGCCGGCCGTGCAAACGACGGGACAAACAGCCGGAACTGCAGCCGGACAAGCAGCCGAAAGAACAATCGGAAGAGCGTCAGGAACTGCAGCCGGACAAGCAGACGAAAAAACGGTCGGGCAGGCGCCCCGAGGATCAATCGGGAGAACGGCAGAAACAGCGGCCGGAAGAAAGGCGGAATCAGCAACCGAGAGACCTGCCGGCCGAGCATCCGAAAGCCTAGCAGGCGGCGACACCGCTGCCCGTCAAACCCGTTTAACCGATAACAGGAATGGGCGGAAGGTACCCACAAGGGACGATTTAAAGCTGACGGGATTTACCGTTAAAGGCGGGGAAAATTCCGAGCGGCCGGGCCGCGATATCGACAGGAAACAGGCCTTTTCGGTTAAAGATGGACCTTCGTTGGTTTCGTCGGCTTCAATGGGTGCATCGGTTCAATCGGGTTCGACTGTTTCATCGGCTCAACTTGAGAAAAAAACCGCTCCCCGAAAGACGGTGGGCATAAAGCTGACCGAAATTGCAGCGGCCGAAAGGGCAGCCTTAGGGCAAAAGGACGCATCGGACAACGTGCCCGCCGGAAGCACCGTCATTTTCTCGGCCGACGGGGTGAAAAACGGCGCGTCGCAGGCGGCAGCAGGTGCAGCAAAAAGGACTGATGCAGCCGCGAAAAAGGCCGACAGGGCAAAACAAAAGACGGCATCGGGAAGATCCCGACGTACTTTGGATGACGATCCCCTCGAAAGCGGACGCACCGATATGGAAACCATCCCCACCTGGGAGGAACGCCACAGCCCCGAGTATCTTAGGAAAAATCCCGCCGATCCAATAAATAAAATCCGCCAAATGAGCGGAATGAAGGCCAGCTCGGAATTCCTTGAGGAGCTTAAGGAACAGGGCGGCCTTGAGAGAGAAAAGCGAGAGGTAATATACCGAAAGAGAGATAAATTCTTTTCAAAGAAAATTTCCTTCGACACAAAAAACAGCCGCACGGTTTTTGAGGGTTTAGAAAAAATCGGGGAAAACGAATGGAAGGCGGCTGAGGAACAGGAAACTCCGATAAATGAGGGCAGTTACGAGCAGGACGGAGAATACCACCGCTTTTCCGAATCGGCCGATGTGAGACGGGATCTTGAATATCAGAAGAAATCCTCCAAGGCCGAAACGGCGCTGACTGCGGCGGCGGCAACAGTGCTCATATTCCTTGCTTTTTGCCATTCGGCAGGTTCATCCTTAAAAATATTTTACGACAATCCCAAGGCTTTTGCGGTGACAAACACCGTTATTCTGGGTGTGGCTGTTCTTGCCAATCTCAGAACCGTCTTGGGTGGAATCGCGGCCGTTTTCAGAGGACGGATCATTCCCGGAACGGTGGCTGCGGCTACGGTCGTGCCGGCCCTTATTTATAACATACTGCTCATCTTCAAGTTCGATCAGCTTGGCGACGGAATTTATGACCGTATGTTCTCGGGAGCGGCGGCGCTGTGTCTGCTGTTTGTGATTTTGGGCAGAAATGCCTCCCTTGATCTGAGAATCAAAAACTTCGAGCTTGTGGGAAACAGGGAGGAAAAATATCCTCTTATGTCCTTTTTCAAAACCAAGGAGGCCGAGGAGCTGGGCAGGGGTCTGTCGGTGGGCGACAGCAAGATATGTCTTGCCGGGAAATGCGACGACGCAGCCGATTTTATGTATCACTCCTATGCTGAGGATCCTTGTATCAAATCGGGCAAACTGCTCTTCTTCGGGTCGCTGGCCTTTTCGCTGGTGTGTGCTGCACTGTGCTACTTTTATCCCGTGGGCGGCGGCAAGGGAAGTGTGCTTTCCTGCTACGGCGTTTTTTGCGCCGTGCTTTGCCTGACTCAGCCATCCCTTCTTTCTCTTGCGGGTAACGCTCTTTTTCGCAGAACGGCCGAAAAGCTTAAAAGAGACCGCATAATGCTTTCGGGATACGACGCGGTGGAGGAATTTTCCGATACCGACATTCTGGCGGTGGACGCAGCCGAGCTTTTCCCCGAGGGAAGCGTGGTTTTAAAGGGGCTTAAGGCTTCGGAAAACCGTATGCTCGACTATTCCATAATCGACGCGGCTAAAATCCTTGAAATGGCGGGCGGGCCTCTTTCCCCCCTCTTTTCAAAGATAATGCAGAACGACACCGGTTTTGACCCGAGGGTCGACACCATTATATACGAGGAAGAAATGGGCATTTCCGGCTGGGTATCGGGACAAAGAGTGCTTGTGGGAAACCGCAAACTCATGGAGCTGCACGGCGTGCGTGCCCCCGATTACGGCTATGAGCAGCAGTATGAGGGAACCGGCATAAGACCGGTGTATCTTGCAAATGAGGGACGGCTGACCGCAATTTTCCTCGTTCAGTACAAGGCGTCGAGAAAGATCGCCGAGGGATTGAGAGAGGCGGTCAAACGAGGTATGTCAATAGCCGTTTATTCCTGCGATTCCAACATTACGGCGCCGCTGCTTTGCAGGCTGTTCCGTTTGCCCTCGGGATCGGTGAGAATAATGGGATCGGCTGCAAGAGGCATTTACAAAAAGGCCACCCAAAAGAGCAAAAATCCCCTGGACGGCGCCCTTCTTTGCGACGGCGAGGCGCGGTCGATGCTGCGCTCGGTGGCGGTCTGCAAGAGAATGAAAAAGACCCTTAATTTTGCCAGAGCACTGCTTGTGATAATGTGCCTGCTTGGTGCGGTGCTGGCGGTGGGGATTGTTTCGTCGGTAGGAGCGGCGGGACTTTCGGCAAAGCTTGTTTGTGCATTTTTGGCGCTGAGCTTTGTTGTGGTAAGGGTTTTGCCCACCCCGGGAGCGTAAAAAATGAGCAGCATAGGAATTTATATACACGTTCCTTTTTGCAAACGAAAATGCGCATACTGCGATTTTTTCTCGGTGTGCAGTCTTAAAGCCGCAGACGGGTTTACCTCTGCGGTTTTAAAGGATATGGAACGTTTTCGAAAAAAAGGAATAAAGGCCGACAGTCTCTATCTCGGAGGAGGCACCCCTACCGAGCTCGGAAAGCAGCGGCTTTGCCGGATAATAGAGCGGGCGCGGGATATTTTTGATATCGACCGTTCTGCCGAAATAACGGTCGAGACCAATCCGCAGACGGCGGAAGGTGATACACCGAAAAGCAGGGAATCCTGCGCTGCCGAAGACGGAAAAATCCGCGCTGCCGGCAGCGGAAACACCTGCACCGGGAAGGACCTTCAAAACAGCCTGAGCGTTGCCGGTTTGTGCAAAGCGCCGGCAGGCAGTGATGATATACGCCGAGCCAACATCGCAGGCAGCACAAAGGAAACAGAGAAGCTTTTTGAAAGCCTTTACGCAGTAGGGGTCAACCGGCTTTCCATAGGGATGCAGTCGTCAAACGACAGAGAACTTGAATTTTTGGGAAGGCGGCATAAGGCGCAGCAGGTGAAAGCTTCGGTTATGGCGGCAAAGGTGGCGGGAATAGAAAACATTTCCCTTGATATAATGCTGGGCATTCCTTTTCAGACCGAACAAAGTCTTGAAAAAACCATCGGTTTTGCCGATTCGCTGCCCGTTTCCCACATTTCGGCCTATATTTTAAAGATCGAGCAAAACACCGCTTTTTATCGGCTGTTTAAGCAGGGAAAGCTAAATGTGTGCGACGATGATCTTACGGCAAAGCTATACCTTTCGGCAGCGCGGCAGCTGGAAAAACGGGGGTTTATGCAATATGAAATTTCCAATTTCGCCAAAAAGGGCTTTGAGGGACGGCACAATCTTAAATACTGGCACGACGAGCAGTATTTAGGCTTCGGCCCGTCGGCGCATTCCTTCTTTGAGGGAAAGAGATTCTATTATCCCCGCAGCCTTAAGGATTATGAGGCGGGTGTCTGCCCGATCTTTGACTCAGAGGGCGGCGATGCCGAGGAATATCTTATGCTTGGGCTGAGACTCAGCGAGGGCATAAGCTTTGAAAGGTTTGAAAGGCGATACGGATACCCTGTTCCCGAAAAAACCGTTAAAACGGCAAAAGAGCTTGAAAAGCACGGCCTTATGACCGTTACCGATAAGGGCTTTTCGCTGACGAGGCAGGGATTTTTACTTTCAAACGAGATAATCTCCCGCCTGATCTGACCTTTTCGCGACGGTCTTGCGGCTGATTTTACACTTTTCCTCACAAAAAAGAATAAAATAAAAAAATACTTCCAAAGATAATCTTGAAGGTCGACAGACAGCAGGACAAAAACTGTCGATTCAAGAAATCTCGGAGGTGTTTTTTTATGAAAATACTTAATTCGTTTACCTGCACCCTTAAGGGTGGTATGAGACAGGTCGGCGGAAAATTGTTTGCTGAAAAATCTGACGGCAAAAAAATCTTTGACAAAAAGATCCTTGCGGCGGCGGTGGTTCTGGGACTGTGCTTTACCCTTGTGATACAGGCCCTTGCCCTTGAAAAGGATGTGGACGAGGTCAAGGACAGCCTGCTGCGGCTCCACATAATCGCAAATTCCGACAGCGAGGAGGATCAGGCACTTAAAATAAAGGTGAGGGACAGATTGCTGAGCGAAGGAAAGCTTTACCTTGACGGGGCAAACGATAAAGACGGCGCCATGCTTTTGGCAAAAGAAAACCTCGGTGCCTTAAAATCGGCGGCCGAGGATGAGCTTAAATCAAACGGCTGTGATCTGCCGGTGACCGCAGAGGTGACAAGGTCGGAGTTTTCTACACGCGTTTACGATGGCATTACCCTTCCGGCAGGAGAATATGATGCCTTAAGGGTGACTATCGGAAAGGGCGAGGGCAAAAACTGGTGGTGTGTTATGTTTCCGCCTATGTGCGTTTCGGCCGGATGCGAGGTGCAGTCGGATGAGGAGGCGCTTTGCGGAAGTCTCTCGGAGGAGAGCGCCGGGCTTGTGTCGGGCGGGGAAAAATATAAGGTGAAATTCAAAGCGGCCGAGATTTACGAATCGGTGAGAGGGGCTATCTCCCGCCTTTTCCGAAGCGAGTGACGGGGTCTCTCAGTTTTAAAAGGAGATCGACAATTTCAATATAATCCGAAGGGGCGGCGGTGAGGGCGGTTTGAACGTTAGAAGCGCCATTTCGCGTGACGGTGGTGATGCTGTGGTCGTTAGAAATGGTTTTTGCGTGACGGTGGTGATGCTGTGGTCGTTAGAAATGGTTTTTTGCGTGGTGGTGGTGATTCAGTGGCTGTCAAAAGCGCTCTTCTGACCGTTAGCGGGGATGCAGCGACCGTCGGAAACGCTGTTTTGCGCAGCGGCGGGGATGCCGTGACCGCTTGATGCGCCTTGTTCCCTGTCTGTAAGTATGTTTTGACGGAAGGTTTTATTATTCCTCGCGTTGCTTCCTTTGCCGCTTCTTTCATCGGCGGGAGGGACCTTGCAAAAAAGCCCCCCGCCGAAAGCTTGCAGAGGTCCTTGTATTTTTCGGTGAAGCCGTCGGTCTTTTGCCGTATCTCATAGTTCTTTGCCGAGTAGTATATATATGTGAAGGTGTACATCATTGCCAAAATTGGATTGCTTTCTATGAACTGCCGGGACAGTATCTCGCCCATAAGCTTTCCGCCGTCGAGAGCGGTTGTCATAAGGCGCTTTATGTCGGATGTCAGTCGGATTATAGCTGCTGCCGACACCTTTGAACCGACCGCTTTTGACGGGGCGGAAGAAGATTTTATTCTGCCGGATGATTTTGTCAAAAACTTCCCTCCCTTGTGAATACTGCTTGGATACAATCACATTATACATATATCTATATGTAACGCCAACTACATATTTTTGTATGTATGATAAACTTTCGGCAAGGAGCTGAAAGTATGAAGTATTATAACGAGCGGCTGAAAGATTTCAGAAAATATCTTGACCTGCCCCAGCGCAAAATGGCCGAGGCTCTCGGCATAAGTCAGCAGCATTACAGTATGTATGAAAGCGGAAAAAGGGTTATGAGCGCCGAGCAGATAATTATAATCTGCAAGAAATTCAATGTCAGCGCCGATTATATTCTTGCCCTTACCGACGAATTTAAAAATCTCAATTGACGGCCGGGACGAAAACGGTGTATAATGGCTGTAAATCGGGAAAGTACAGGAGGCGGGAATATGCCCAAAATATCCGAAAAAAGCACAAAGAGCAAGATAGTTTCGGCGGCGTGGAAGCTTTTTTACGAGCGGGGATACGACGGAACGACGGTTGAGGAAATAATTTTTGAATCGGGCACGTCAAAGGGATCATTTTATCACTATTTCAGCGGAAAAGACGCTCTGCTGGGATCTCTGGCCGATCTTTTCGACCAAAAATATATCGAGCTTGAGCCGAGACTTGCTCAGACGGAGGGATGTATCGAAAAGCTGCTTTTTTTGAACGAACAGCTTTTTGATATGATAGAAAACACGGTTGATCTCGACCTTATAAAGCGTATGTACGCAACCCAGCTGACCGCCAAGGGCGAAAAGACGCTTGTCGACCATAACCGGGTGTATTTCCGTCTGCTGCGGCGGCTTGTGGCGGCGGGACAGGCCTCCGGTGAGCTGACAGATAAGCTTTCCTCGGGGGATATTGTTAAGTATTACGCCTTCTGCGAGCGGGCGCTGATATACGACTGGTGCCTTTGCGGAGGAGAAAACTCACTCAAGCAATCGGCCGCAGCGATTATGCCTTTTTTGATGAAACGCATAAAGGCTTGAGCCTAATCTTGTTTTGCGGGAAAGATACACACCTACTGCACGGGTGACCGTGCAGTATTTTTTTGCTCATCCGTTTTTTGATGGGAGTCTCCGGTGAAAAAAATTACTGCAGCGATCGGGCAACGTGTCATTGCATTTTTTCTTGATCATCGTCGGACATTACGGTTTTACAAAAGGAATATCATTATGAATGCTGCAGCCGGGCTTTACCGCCGAGATCGGAGGGAGCAGCAAAAGGAATGAGACGGAAATAGACCGGCAACAGCAAAAAACCGCATACGGCAAACGACGACAAGTTTATTTTTTGTACTAAAATTTGTACAGTTTAAAGTACGGTCTAAAAACATAGGAAACATATCGCTTTGGCTAATTTTAAGTAAACATAGTACAGACTATATTCTGTACTACATTCTGTATTGCATTCCGGTTTAAATTGTGTTATACTTACTTTTGTTATTTAATTTATCGTATTTTGTTGCGCCCGCCGTCAGAAAAGAACCCGGCCGTCAAAATTGTTTGTTTTCGGTCGGATTATACCTTTAAAGTAAAAAGAAAAAGCTTTGGCGGGGCAACCGAAAGGGAGTAGAAAAATGTCATTCACAACAAACAACTGGATCGTGCTTGTGACAATGCTGGTTTATATGGCCGTTATGATCATAATCGGTTTTGCGGTGTCCAAGCTTAACAAATCCTCAAGCGACTTCTTCTTAGGAGGAAGAAAGCTCGGCCCGCTGGTAACGGCCATGAGTGCCGAAGCCTCGGATATGAGCGGCTGGCTGCTTATGGGTATGCCCGGCCTTGCCCTTATGACCGGTGTGCCCGAAGCCTTCTGGACGGCGACGGGGCTTTCGATCGGTACATATCTCAACTGGCTGTTTGTGGCCAAAAGACTCAGAATATACAGCCACCGCATCGATTCCTACACCATTCCCGACTTTTTCTCCCGCCGTTTCGGCGACGGGAAAAAGGTGCTGACCTGCATCTCGGCCATAATCATCGTAATCTTTTTCATCCCATATACCGCATCGGGATTTTGTGCCTGCGGAAAGCTGTTCTCCACCCTTTTCGGAATAGACTATATGACCGCCATGATAATCAGCGCCGCCGTAATCATAATTTACTGCACACTGGGCGGATTTTTTGCCGCCTCCTTTACCGATTTCGTACAGAGCATCATTATGACGGTTGCTCTGCTTATCGTGCTCGGCCTCGGCGAAGGTCTTATCGGCGGATTCGATAACGTTTTTGCCAATGTTTCCGATCTTCCCGGCTTCCTCGATGTCTTTAAGGGATACGATGTGGCCAAAGGTACGACCGGCGACTATAACGCCCTGACCGTGGCCTCCACCCTTGCATGGGGACTGGGATATTTCGGTATGCCCCACATTCTCCTCCGCTTTATGGCTATCGAGGACGAAAAGAAGCTCAAGCTTTCCCGCCGCGTGGCCTCGGTATGGGTGGTCATTGCCATGGGCATTGCCATTCTCATCGGTGTAATCGGATATTCTCTTATGATGAAGGGCATCGTTCCCCAGTACGCCGATAACGCCGCCGCCGAAAACGTCGTTGTCGACATTGCAAAATTCCTCAGTAAATACGGCTTTGTGGCCGCATTTGCCGGCGGAATAATCCTTGCGGGAATACTCGCATCCACCATGTCCACCGCCGATTCTCAGCTGCTTGCCGCCGCTTCCAGCATTTCCGAAAATCTCGTTCAGGAAAGTTTCGGCGTAAAGCTGTCCACCAAAAAGGCCATCGGCCTTGCCCGTATCGCCGTTGTGGTCATTTCTGTCATTGCCATCTTCCTTGCCAGAGACCCCGACAGCTCGGTTTTCCGTATCGTTTCCTTTGCATGGGCGGGATTCGGCGCCGCTTTCGGACCGGTTGTGCTGTGCGCGCTGTTCTGGAAGAGAGCCAACAAATACGGTGCAATTTCGGGTATGCTTGCCGGAGGCGCAATGGTATTTATCTGGAAGTTCCTTGTGCGTTCCGCATTTGCCGGAACGGTACTTGACATTTACGAGCTTCTGCCCGCATTTATCGTCGGTCTTGCGGTAATAATAGTCGTCAGCCTGCTCACCAAGGCCCCCGACAAGGAAATTACCGACAAATTCGACGAGGTCAAGGCCGCCTGCAAAGAGGTCTGATCACGGCTTTTTCAGTCTTTGCGGAATTTTTGCAGAATTCTTGCGGGCAATGAATGCCGTGCTTTTCGGCGGGTCAGACAGATCCGATCTGCAAAAGGCCGATGCGCGCCATCTGCCCGATGGAAACCGATGCACGGGACCTGCCCGATCGGCAGGAAAAAACAGAACACGCGATCGGTATCCGGCTGCACAAAAAGCCGAAAAAAGATTTTTTAAAACCCTTGACAAATTATAAAAAGTGTGATAATATACTAAAGCTGTTCTAAAGACAGCGGGTGCTGAATATTCAGCCTAAAGGCTATGCCGCCTGCCGAGGAAAAGCGTTCAAACATTTTCTATTTGTCTGTTACGCCTTCTTCGCCTTGCGGAGAAGGCTTTTTATATTCGTAACAGGAGGTGAATAATATGCCGAGTGCAGCAATTCTCGAAAAGAAGAAACAGCTTGTCAGCGAACTGACCGAAAAGCTCAAGGAGGCTTGCGCCGGTGTTATCGTTCAATACGAAGGAATCAGTGTTGAGGACGACACCAAGCTTCGCCGCGAGCTTCGCGAAGCAGGTGTTGAATACCGCGTTATAAAGAACACCTATCTGCGTTTTGCTCTTGAAGGCGCCGGAATTACCGGACTTGACGATGTTCTCGAAGGAACAACCGCCATCGCCACCAGCAAGGACGACGAAATCGCCGCCGCCCGCGTACTTTGCAAATACGCCGAAACCAGCGACACCTTTAAGGTAAAGGCCGGTTTCTCCGAGGGTAAGGCTCTGACCGCCGAGACCGTGACCGAAATGTCCAAGGTTCCCGGAAAAGAGACCCTTTATGCAATGCTGGCCGGAGAACTCTCCCAGTGCATCGCAGGTCTTGCACGTGCTCTCAACGCCGTTGCAGAGCAGAAGGGTGCAGACGCCCCCGCCGAAGCATAATTTTTGCTTCATAAACATTTTATTTTTAAAAAAACTTTTTTGGAGGTATTATAAATGTCTGAGAAAATCACAAGCATCATTGATGCAGTTAAAGAACTCACAGTTCTCGAACTTAACGAACTTGTAAAAGCCATCGAAGAGGAGTTTGGCGTTTCCGCTGCTGCTCCCGTAGCTGTTGCTGCTGCCGCTCCCGGCGCTGCTGCCGCTGAAGAGAAGTCTGAATTCGACGTTGTTCTTGCCGAGGTCGGCGCAGAGAAGATCAAGGTCATCAAGGCTGTCCGCGAGATCACCGGACTTGGTCTCGGCGATGCCAAGGCTCTTGTTGACGGCGCTCCCAAGACTGTTAAGGAAGCAGTTGCTAAGGACGAGGCCGAAGAGATGAAGAAGAAACTTGAGGATGTCGGCGCAAAGGTCGAACTCAAATAAGTTTGTCTTTACCTTTACAGCCGAAGCGGGATGTTTAAAGATTTCTCGCTTCGGCTTTCTTGTTTGTAGGGGGACGGCATTTGAGTTTTCCTCATTTTTCTTGTGAAGGTGAAAAGAATGATAAAAAAATTCTTTAAATTCATAGCTTTTATTTTGTGCATATGTATTTGCGCCGTGGCGGTGGCCAATTGCTCGGTGGTCTTTTCAAAATACCAAAAGCAAACGGTGGACAGCATAGACGGAAAATATGATTGTATAATCATTTTAGGAGCAAGCGTGCTTTCGGACGGAACACCCTGCCAGATGCTTGCCGATCGGCTGGATACCGGCATCGCGCTTTATAAAAAGGGAGTTTCGGAAAAAATTCTGCTCAGCGGATACACCTCCACCGAGGATATATATGATGAAATAAAGGCCATGAAAAAATATTGCCTTGATCGGGATGTACCTGAAAGCGCCATTTTCTCCGATGGATACGGTCTTTCCACATATGACAGCGTGGTCAGAGCCAAGCGGGTATATTGTGCAAATTCCGCCGTCATCGTCACACAGAAGTATCATCTCGACCGAGCCCTTTATGTGGCGGGATACAAGGGTCTTGATGCCGTGGGAGTGGCCTGCGACAAGGGAAACGGCGGCTATACCGACATTCTCAACAACCAGGTCAGGGAGATGCTCGCAAGAACAAAGGCGTTTTTCTATTGTCTTTTGAACGTCCAGCCGAAAAATCTCGGTGAGGCGCAAAACATAAACGGAAGCCCGGTCGGTTCTTCCGATGCTGCGGGTTCGGATGGATCCGAGATATATTCGGAAGTGTCCGATAATACCGATGCCGCCGATCTGTCGGCAGAAAAGGCACCGTCGGCCGAGTAACGGGGCGTTGCCGATCGGTTCGCTCATATATCCGTTATCCGCATACCCACACATTCTCATAACCCTAATAACCCCACAGCCCGACGGAACTTTATAATAATAAAAAAACGACCCGCCTGCAGGCCTTTTAAAGCTTGCAGGTGGGTTTTGTTTCCTCATCAAGAGATGAGTAATGCTTTTTTGTCTCCGGCTCAGATTATCTGAATCGGGAAGTCTCTGACGGAGCCTTTTAAATTAAAACCGCCTTAATCAGATGGTCTCGGCAACGTGGTGGATTCCCTCGGGAAGGTCGGCCTCGTCGCAGGAAATGGTCAGCAGCATATTGACGTTTTCTTCTTCCACAACGGCAGACAGCCTGTCGAGGAAGTGGACAAGGTTTTCGTAATCCTTGCCGCCCATTTTAAGGGTGCCGTCAACGAAAACATCGGTGATGTCGTGGTCGCCGGCGAGAACGCCCGAAATAAAGCTGTAAAGCTCGTCATAGTTGGAAATTCCGTAATGCTCACCGTCGATGAGGCGGGCGCGATGGGTAATATCATAGGTAAGCTTCATACCCTTCTCGATGCACACAACATTGCCGTTGCTTTCTTCTGCACGGGCGTTGATGGAATCGATAAGTCTCTTGGTCTTTCCGCTTCCTTTGTTTCCTACAATAATCTTGATCATTTGAAAAACTCCTTTTTAATGTATTGTGTTATTTGGAAATGCGTTTTTCGAGGGCTTCTTTTTGATCCTCGTAGCCGGGCTTGCCCAGCAGCGCAAACATATTCTTTTTATAGCTTTCAACTCCCGGCTGGTTAAAGGGATTGACCCCCAAAAGATAACCGGAAATGGCACAGGCCTTTTCAAAGAAGTATACCATATAGCCAAACTCGTATTCGTCGGCACGGGGCAGCTCGAGCACGATGTTGGGCACGCCGCCGTCGTTGTGGGCGAGAATGGTGCCTTCAAAAGCCTTGCGGTTGACAAAGGACATCTTCTTTCCGGCCAGGAAATTGAGACCGTCGCCGTCGTCCTCCTGACGTTTTATTTCCACGTCAAGCTGGGGATTATCTATCCACACAACCGTTTCGAAGATGCTTCTGACACCGTCCTGAATGTACTGCCCGAGAGAGTGAAGATCGGTGGAGAAAATGGCGCTTGCGGGGAAAAGTCCCTTATTGTCCTTGCCTTCGCTTTCTCCGTAAAGCTGCTTGAACCACTCGGCCATCATGGTCATTCTCGGCTCGTATGCCGTCAGCATTTCGATGCCCTTGCCCTTGCGGAGCAGAATGTTGCGAAGTGCCGCGTATTTATAGCAGTCGTTATTATTGAGATCGGGATCCTTAAAGGCCTCTCTTGCGTCCTTTGCACCCTTCATCATAGCGTCGATGTCGGCACCCGAAACGGCGATGGGGAGAAGGCCTACGGCGGTCAGTACCGAGTATCTTCCGCCAACGTCGTCGGGAACGACAAAGGTTTCGTAGCCTTCGCTGTCGGCCAGAGCCTTGAGGGTTCCTCTTGCCTTGTCGGTGGTGCAGAAAATGCGTTCCTTGGCGCCTTCTTTGCCGTATCTCTCCTCAAGAAGGGATTTGAAAATGCGGAAGGCGATGGCCGGCTCGGTGGTGGTGCCAGATTTTGAAATGACATTTACGCAAACGTCCCTGCCTTCGCATATGGACAGTGTCTCGGCAAGGGCGGTGGAGCTTATGGAGTTGCCCAAAAAGTAAATGTCGGGAGTGTCTTTTTTAAGGTTGTTGTAAAGGGGAGATTTGATGAATTCAATCGCGGCGCGGGCGCCGAGATAAGAGCCGCCGATGCCTATGACAATGAGAACGTCACAGCTGTTTTTGATTTTTTCCGCCGCTTTTTTGATGCGGAAAAACTCCTCTTTGTCATAGTTTTCGGGAAGATCGAGCCAACCGATGAAATCGTTTCCTGCGCCGGTTCCCGAGCTTAAAAGCTCATGGGCTGCGGCCACCTGAGGAGCTATACAGTCCAGCTCGTGCCCGTGAATAAAGTCGCGGGTGTATTTGTCCAGTAGTTTAAGTGCCATAAAATTCTCCCTTTCCTGACCAATGTATTGTTTGTCTGCGGTTTTTTCCGTTAAAGAGGAAAAACCGCCGCCTTGCTTGGTGCCTTGGCCGTGTGGTCGTCTTAGCTGCTTTAGCTGTCTTTTGCCCTTTTGGCGAAGGTACATGTAAATCTGCTGCCGATACCCTTCTGCCCGTTAAGGAACGGGGCAGTGCATCGGAACGATAAGCCGGTCACAATACAATATGGCTGACCAAAGGTTAGTACAATCGGTATATTTCCCTTCGGTTTTGTTAATTATATACGATTTAGCGGCTTTTTTCAATAGCAGTTTAGTGAATTTTTTAAAAAATTCACATTTAGTTTAATGCAGACGGCCGATACCTTGCCGCTTTGGTCGGCCGCGCTGCAAATTAAGTCGGTTCGACCCTCTTTTATTTTATCCGACAGCCACGGAAAACCCGCTGCCATTAAGGTCCTGCCTGATATCTGTGTGGGACGAAACCTGCCGATATCAATGCTTTGCTTGATATTCGTTGGTTTAATATTTCCGGGAGAAAAGGTGCGATATCAGGATTTTATAACATCTTCGGGAGCGTAACCCACCGCTATCAAAAGGGCCGAAAGAGCATCGGAAATATCCACGACTTTGTCGCCGTTAAAATCGGCAAGGGCAAGCTGCTGCTCGTTAAACTCTCTTGAGCCGACAAAGTGCTGAAGAATGTGCAGTGCATCGGTGGTGGTTACCTTGCCGTCGCCGTCAACATCGCCCATAACACCGGTTTTTTGTTCAAATTCGCCGGTAACGACTACCATGGCATCGGGGCAGGTGATAAAGTATCCCTGTTCGTCCTTTTGCACTTCAACCGTCTCGCCCTTTACGGTTTTGGCCGAAATTGTACCTTCCTTAAGGGTATAGCCTTCGGCGGCAGAGGGGGTGATGTAGGTCTTTGTGCCGGCCTCGTTGTAATCGGCCGAAAATTCAAAGCTGCCGTTTTCGGTTAAGGGGCTTGAGAATATCTCGTGCTGCTTTGTGTTCCAGCCGAGAATGCCCGAAAGGGTGGATTCAAATCTCTGAGCGCCTTCGATGTGGGCGGTCATGGAAGGATGGCCCGACGCGCCCGAGCGGGGAGAAAGGCCTATTGTGAAGGAATAGACGTTTGTATCTCCCTCGGCCTTTATGCGGTTGATGGCTTCGGTGGCTCTGCCTCCGCTGACAAGTATGGCCGAATCGGGATTGACCGAACGAACCTGACGGATGAAATTTGCCATTCCGTCGGTAAATTCGGCGTCGGTGGGCTGGATCCTGCCGTAGTCGTTGCCGCCCAGGGAGATAAACACTGCGTCGGCGGGATTGGATGCAAAGTCGTAGCGATATTTATCGCCTACCGACCAGTTGTCGGTGAAGAAATAATTGTCGGTGTAATAGCCTTCATTGGCCTTGGGGGATTTGAGCAGGCAAACGCCGCTCTTGGCGGTTACGCTGACCGCTGCGCCGAAATGATCGGCCGCTCTTGCTGCATAGCTGAGGGTAGTATCCTGGGTCTCGGGATCCCAGGGAAGGTTTGTTCCGATGGAAAGATTGCCGAATGCGGCAGCATCGCTGTCGCCGATAACCTCTATTCTGCGGGTGTTTTCTTTGGGAGGAGCAAGGAATTTTCCATCGGTCGAAAGGTTGGTCAAAAGGCCGTTGCTGGTTCTTCCGCCGCCCTCGCCGCGTTTTAAAACGGTGACGGTGTGTATGCCTTCGGTAAGGCCGGTTATAACGCCCTCATCCTTGCCGCAGAGGGTGATTTTGTTGACCGAGCCGCGGTTTATGGTGAAGTAAGGAGTGGTTTCGTTGTATTTGTCGCGGCACTCGGGGAAGGAAAGGGAGGTGTCGAAATCATAGCAGTAATCGTCGGTGTCGACGTATACATTATAATGGGAGTTGCCGCCGTCGGTCGCCATCGCACCGATAAAGGAAAAGTCGCCGGTAAGGGTGGTGCCGTAGAATCTGACTGTAAATCCGCAGGCGCCGTATCCCATTCTCAGACCGTTTTCGTCATAAAAGGCTCGGCCTCTGACGAGAATGTCCTTTGAGGATATGTTGTTTGCCGCAAGCTGTTTGTCCTGCTCGGCAAGATTCTTATATTTGTTCATAAGGGCGGTAAGCTCCTTTGCAGCGTTTTCAAGGCCGTGCTGAGTGGCGACCTGCTCGGTTTTGAAAAATTCAAAACGGGAAGCGTCGCTTTCGCTCATATCGGCCGTATCAAATGCGGCAGCCTTTTCAAAAATGTCTTTAAAGGCATCGGAATCGGTGATTCTATTGTATTTAACAAAGCAAAAATCATCGAGCATAATCGAAACGGGGGTTTCGTCAACCGAGGAAATTTCAAAGTGAATTTCCGAAACGGTGCCGTTGAGATCGCCCAGCAGCATGGTGTTGATGCAGTTCCAGCCGGAAACGAGAGTGGTTTTTTCCGAGGGTTTAACCGTCTTTTTAATGCCGTTTATTACGACGGTCATTGAGCAGGAAGAAAGGTCGAGCTTTTCGGGCTGCTCGGTGTAGAGATAGTATTCGGCATATTTCGGCAAATTGCCCGAAAGAGCGGTCTGAACGTTCATATCGGTTCTTGAAATGCTGATTTTCGTGCCGTATGCCTTGAAAGCAGATAATCCTTCATGGGAATTTATACTGTCAAAACCGACTCCGCCGGTAATGCTTTCGCAAAAGTCAAAGCTTTCGACCGGGGAAGATATGGCATCGGCTGCTTCTCCCGTGTCGTCGGCAAAGGCCGCCGGCAGGCAGGAAAGCACCAAAAGCAGCGATAAAAACAAACAGGTCAGTTTTTTCATTTTTCATCCGCCTTTTCTAAGAAATTTTAGTTACATCAATTATACAATGACCGCGGTGGTTTTGTCAACTTTTTAAAATGGGATAAAAGGGCGCAAAGGGACGCCTTTTGGGCGAAAAGGAGAAGCGGCAGGCCGCAAATGCCTAAACGAGGTGCCGCTTTCGGTAAAAGAATGGGCAAAGCCGATTATAAAGGGTCTGCAAGATCCCGCAAAAAGGCAGGTGAAGAGCGGAAAAAAAGGTGGGCGAAAAGCCCGCAAAAGGCAGGAAAAAGGGCAGAACCGAGAAATTTATGAAAAAATTATGATTTAATTGTAAAAATATCTTGACAAATCAAACTTTTTGGAATATATTCATATTATCAATATTTGATAGAGGTGCGGAGTTTATCAGTACCGGCCGACGATAAAGCAGGGGCTTTGTCGGTTGCCAAAGGAAATTCCGCCGAAACGGTCTGTCACCCCGAAGGGCAGGGCGTTGGGTTGATGCAGAATATGTATCGGACTGTCACTTTCCGTGGAGCGCTATCACCCATATTTAAAATACCGATGTTAAAAGTCGTTTAAGTGTGTTGTGTGGTCGTGTTTCGCGATTGCACATTTTTTATTATGGAGGAATGACAATGTTAAAGCTTAAAAAGGGTTCGGCCGCTTTACTGCTTTGCCTGCTTGTTGCCCTTTTCGGCGCGCTTGGTATTTCTGCTGCCGCCGACGGAGAAAACGACGCAACACTCGGCTCTTTAAGCAGTGAAGGCAGTCTTGCAAACACCGATTCTACGACCGTGACGGTGGGAGAGGGTGACGATGCCGCAAATTACGATCTTAACACGGTCAGAGCCGATGAGGACGGCGATGTGCTCGGTGCAATCGATTACACCGACAGCTACGCCGACAATCTCCAGGCCGACGCCAACTTTGAAAACAACGTTAAAAAGGCCATCGACACGGTGCATACCGAGATCCCCGCATATGCCACCTTCTTTGCTCTGCTTCCGCCGCTGATCGCCATCGGCCTCGCCCTTATTACCAAAGAGGTTTATTCTTCCCTCTTTATCGGTATCGTTGTGGGCGGTATTCTTTATTCCAACTTTAATTTCGAGGGAACGATGGTACACGTGGTCCGCACGGGATTTATGAACACCATCGCCGATCCCGGCAACATCGGAATTCTCATATTCCTCATACTGCTGGGCGCAATCGTTGCAATGCTCAACAAAACCGGTGCTTCGGTGGCTTTCGGACGTTGGACCACCAAGCACATCAAGACCCGTGTGGGTGCTCAGCTCTGCACGATTCTTCTCGGCGTGCTGATATTTGTCGACGACTATTTCAACTGCCTGACCGTCGGCTCGGTTATGCGCCCGGTTACCGATAAGCATAACATCTCCCGCGCAAAGCTTTCCTATCTTATAGATTCCACCGCCGCGCCGGTCTGTATAATTGCCCCCATTTCTTCCTGGGCGGCAGCCGTTGCCGGATTTGCCAGCGGTGCAGGCGCACAAAACGGAATGGAGCTTTTCATCCGCGCCATTCCCTATAACTTCTATGCCCTGCTCACCATCGTAATGATGATATTCCTTGCCGTTACCAATTTTGATTACGGCCCCATGAAAAAGCACGAATACAATGCCGTTACAAAGGGAGATCTTTTCACCACCGGAAAGGAAGACATCGAAAGCGAAGAAGCCATCGACAATCCCAAGGGCAGAGTCTGCGACCTTATTATCCCGGTTGTTGCCCTTGTTATCCTCTGCATCCTCGGTATGATCTATACCGGCGGATTCTTTACCGAAGGCAGCGACAATTATCACAACTTCGTAACCGCTTTCTCGGATTGCTCGGCCGGCGAGGGCCTTGCATACGGCGCTATCGGCTCGATAATCTTTGCCGTTGTCTTCTATCTCTGCCGCAGAGTTATCACCTTTAAGCAGTGCATGGAATCCCTCCCCGAGGGCTTTAAGGCAATGGTTCCCGCAATTCTCATTCTCTGCTGCGCCTGGACCCTTAAGACCATGACCGACTCTTTAGGTGCAAAGGTATTTGTTTCCCAGCTCATCGAAGGCTCGGCGGGCGGATTCAGAATGATGCTTCCGGCCATTATATTCCTTATTGCCGTTGGTCTTTCCTTTGCAACCGGTACCTCCTGGGGCACTTTCGGAATACTCATTCCCATCGTGCTCAGCGTTTTCAGCGGAACCGACGGAAACATCACCATCATCGCCATTTCGGCCTGTATGGCAGGTGCCGTGTGCGGCGACCACTGCTCTCCCATTTCCGATACCACTATTATGTCCTCGGCGGGTGCCCAGTGCCGTCACATTAACCACGTCTCGACACAGATTCCCTATGCCTTTACGGTGGCGGTGGTTTCCTTCGTTTCCTACATAATCGCCGGCCTTATCCAGTCCTGGATAGCCCTGCCCATCGCCATTGTTCTTATGCTCGGCACCCTTACCGTGCTCAAGGTTTTCCTGGGTAAAAAGCCGGTTTCGGAGGACTGATTTTTAAAGCAAAAGGCGGCGTATTAAAGAAGCCCTAACCCGGGTCTGCGGAAACGCAGCTTTGTAATAATTTCTGAAAAGAAATCATAAAAAGAAGCTTTGAGAAGAAATCTTGAAAGAAACCGTTGAAACATCCCGACCGGGGTTAATCGGCCGCGCAGGCTATAAAAAAATTAAAAAGGAGTCGCGATCTTATGGTTGCGATTCCTTTTTTTGTGGTGTTGTTTTTGCAGCGGTTACGGTCGGTATAAGGCTGCTTAACACGCCGTTTAAGGGCTACTCGCTTCTAAGGGCCTCTACCGGGTCCTTTTTGGCGGCTACCGAGCTTGGGATAAGGCCGGCGATGAGGGTGAGAATTACGCTTATTACAACAAGAATCACCCCGCCGAAGGGCGGCAGAGCCGATATTCCGGCAATGTCGGTCAAATGTTCGACAATGAGGTTGATGGGAATGTTCAAAATCAGCGTTACAAGTATTCCGATAATTCCCGCCACAAAGCCCACGATCATGGTCTCGGCGTTGAACACGCGGGAAATATCCTTCTTGGAGGCGCCGATGCTTCGCAGAATGCCTATCTCCTTTGTGCGTTCGAGCACCGAAATGTAGGTTATAATTCCTATCATTATCGACGATACCACAAGAGAAATGGCCACAAAGGCGATCAGAATGTAGCTTATGGCGTTTATTATGGTGGTGACCGACGACATCATCAGCCCCACATAATCGGTGTAGGTTATGCTTTTCTGCTCGTCCACCGAGGCGTTGTAATCCTTTATGAACCGAACCACCCTGTCCTTGCCTTCAAAGTCGGAGCAGTAAAACTCCACTCCCGAAGGATCGTCGGGTGTGGCGTATCCTAGCACTTCGAGGTTTTCGTCGTAGGTGGCGGTCGAGGAGGTCATTTTAACATACGACCGAACGGCCGATTTGAGATTTTCCCCCGAAAGATTGGCAAACATCATCTGATACTGAGGCGGCACGGCGGAAATGTCGAAATTCTCAACATCGCTTTCGATTTCCTCGGCGGTTTTGAATTTGTTGCCGGTAAGCACGTCAGTTTCGGGATTATCTTTCTGAGCCTTTAAAACGGCGGTGTTGTTGTTTTTATCCATTATATAGTCCGAAAGCTCGGGAAGATATCCCACCATTCCGCCGATGAAATTGCCGACCTTTGAGGCGTCGTCGGTATATTTTGCAATTCCGACTATTGTAAGGCTTTCAGCGTCTTTAAGCTTTTGCGAAAGCTTTTCACTGTCCTCTTTAATATCGGTAAAAACGCCGTCATGCTCCTCGTAAAGATCGCCCGCCGCCGCTATCTTAAAGGAAATTCCGAGAAGCTCGGAATATTCATAGTCGGCATAATCGGGCTTCTCGCCGCTGTCCGATTTCATAAGATCTTTAAGGCCTTCACGGTCGAGTATTCCGAGAGTATAAAGGCTGTAATCGCTTATGCGGTTGTTTTTGTCGAGAATGAGCACCGCCTCATTTTTGTTTTCGGGCATTTTTCCGTCAAGCAGCTCATAATAGTTCTGCTGAAGCTCCTTGTCGGTAAAAAGCTCGGTGAAAAGGTCGCTGTCGCTGGCGTTCATATACCTGCTCGACATAGAATCGGCCTTTGAGGAGAGGTAATCGTTCATATTAAGGTCGGCGGTGAGGGTGTTGGGATTGGCCTTGACGGGGTTGAGCTCATCCGAGCAGTTGTAAACGTATATTTCGGTGGAATATTTATACCGTATGTCCGAAACGGCGTCGGAAATATCGTTTTTGTTCTGCTCCACATAGGCCTTAAATGATTTTAAGTCGTTAACATGGCTGGAGGAATTGATATTTTGAATCTGGTCGTAAAGGAAGCTTTGGGTATAGGCCTTGTCGGTGCCCTCGGGCTGTTCCTCACGCACGAAGTTAGACATCATCGAGCTGTAATCTATCGACTGCTTATCCACCGAAAGGGGATAGCTTGAAAGGGTCTCCCGCTCGGTCTTGTCGATGTAGGCTCTTGCTCCGCTTGAAAGGGAGAGGATAAGGGCTATGCCGATTATTCCGATGCTTCCGGCAAAGGAGGTCATAAAGGTGCGGCCCTTTTTGGTCATAAGGTTGTTTAGGCTTAAAGAAAGGGCGGTGAAAAGTGACATGGAGGTTTTCTGTCCCTTTTGCTTTTTGGCCTCTTTGGCGGGTCTTTCTGCGTTTTCCGATTTTGCGGTGCTTTCCGATTTTTCAGCCGCCTCGGCCCTGTCGGCAACATCGGATTGTTTCGACCTTGTGCC
The DNA here is from genome assembly GCA_905193225.1 of uncultured Oscillospiraceae bacterium. Taxonomy (GTDB): domain Bacteria; phylum Bacillota; class Clostridia; order Oscillospirales; family Acutalibacteraceae; genus UMGS1484. Next base: position 59,213 of record CAJJNV010000005.1, read on the forward strand.
CGCTTGTGACATTTCATCCTGCCCGACGGGGTTTGTGTCGCCGATGATCTTTCCGTCTTTAAGGCTTATAATACGGGTGGAATACTGCTTTGCAAGCTCGGGATTGTGGGTTACCATTATGACAAGCCTGTCCTTTGCGATGCCCTTTAAAAGCTCCATTATCTGAAGACTGGTTTCGGAATCGAGGGCGCCGGTAGGCTCGTCGGCAAGCAGAATGTCGGGATCGTTTACGAGAGCTCTTGCAATGGCCACCCTTTGCATTTGACCGCCCGACAGCTGATTGGGTCTTTTGTGCAGCTGGTTTGCAAGGCCCACCTTTTCGAGCATACTAACCGCCTTTTGACGGCGCTGCTTTTTGGAAACGCCCGAAAGGGTCAGCGCAAGCTCGACATTTGAAAGTATCGACTGGTGGGGAATGAGGTTGTAGCTTTGGAAAACAAAGCCTATCTTGTGATTGCGGTAGCTGTCCCAGTCGCTGTCCTTATATTGCTTTGTGGAAATGCCGTTTATAACGAGATCGCCGTCGTCATAGCGGTCAAGCCCGCCGATGATGTTGAGCATGGTGGTCTTCCCCGAGCCGCTTTGGCCGAGAACAGAGACAAATTCGTTTTCCCGAAAACAAAGGCTGACCTTGTCAAGGGCGGTCTGCACAAAATCGCCGGTCTTGTAAATTTTGACTATGCTTTTAAGCTCAAGCATAAAATTCCTCCCGCAAAGTATTTTTTGCTTTGATATATTATTAGATACATTATTATCTGCTGTCGGTAAATCCTCGCCGCCGGCAGGCACATCCCCGCCGCAGGTGTTCCGCTGCCGATAAAATACTCCGAAACACAGAAAGCCTTTATAACCACAGGTGTTATGTATCTTCGGCCGCATTTTTCCGCGACCGCCTTGCAAAGTATAAGATGTTTTTTTGAACTGGATATGAATTGCTTAAAAAGCCTTGAAATTTTAACAATTTGGATTTAATATAAATTATATGAGCAGTGATATATCAAATGCAGAAAAACTCGGCGCAAACCCATTTAAAATGAAAATACCCGATTATGTCAGGGCTGTTATGGATGTTCTTTCTCATAACGGCTTTGAGGTCTATGCCGTCGGGGGATGCGTAAGGGACAGCCTGCTTTTAAAGGAACCCCACGATTTCGATCTCACCACTTCCGCAAATCCGCAGCAGATGAAAGAAGCTTTTTGCGGTTTTTCGGTTATTGAGACCGGCATTTCCCATGGGACCTTAACGGTCAGAAGCGGCGGTCAAAATGTTGAGGTAACCACCTTCCGCACCGACGGAAAATATACCGACCACCGCCGCCCCGACAGCGTTAGCTTTACCACATCTCTTAAAGAGGATCTTTCACGGCGGGATTTTACCGTCAACGCCCTGGCATATAATGATGAAAGCGGCCTTGTGGACCTGTTCGGCGGGCAGGATGATCTTGAAAAGAGAATTGTCCGCTGTGTGGGCGAGCCTGACAGGCGATTTGAAGAGGATGCCTTGAGAATACTGCGCGCGCTGAGATTCTCGGCAAAACTGGGATTTTCCATAGAGCAAAAAACCGCCCAAAGTATGATAAAAAAACGTGAGCTTTTAAAAAGCATTTCGGCCGAGCGTGTTTTGTCCGAGCTTTCGGGAATACTTTGCGGAAAGGGGCAAACGGTGACAAAGCTGCTTTTGCAGTTCCGTGATGTTTTTGCAACTGTTTTGCCTGAACTTTCGCCCTGCTTTGATTTTGATCAGAAAAATCCATATCACAGTTATGATGTGTACACCCACATTGCTTATACCGTGGGATTCACTAACCCTCGTCGGGAAACGCGTTTTGCCGCCCTTCTGCACGACGTCGGAAAGCCTTCGACATTTTTCACCGATGAAAAGGGCGTGGGGCATTTTTTCGGACATCCCAAGGTGTCGGCCGATATGGCAAAAACCGCCCTTAAAAGGCTCAAGGCCGACAACCGTCTTTGCAAAAGCGTCGATACCCTCGTCTTTTACCATGACAATGACATTTCGGAAAAAAAGGCGTCGGTCAAAAAAATGCTCATAAAGACCGGAGAGCAGGAGTTCTTTGCCCTTTGCGACCTTAAAAAGGCCGATAGGTTAGCCCACTCGGAAGGACACAGGGACATTTCCGACATCGAGGCTGTCGAACGGACGGCAAGAGAAATACTTAAGGAAAACGAATGTCTTTCCAAAGCCCAGCTGAAGGTAAGCGGTAGGGATTTAATTGCGCTCGGGCAAAAACCGGGCAAAAGAATTGGTGAGATATTGGACGAAATTTTTGAAAGCGCCGTAAACGGCAGGGTGGAAAACGACCGGGAGTCTCTTTTGAACCTTGCAAAGAGCATTATCGAAAGGGACCGCCGTTAAGTGACCGCAAGGGCCTGGGCGGTATTAAAACGGCCGTGTTGAAGCGAAAAATTGACAAAACAGAACATTAAACGGCTTTAATTCAACCCTTCTCCGATTTTTGGGAAAGGGTTGTTTTTGTACTCTTTAAAATTGTGCAATTCTTTGAAAAATGCCACAAAAACTTATGTTAAATACTTGACACGAAAAATTGCAAATGTTATTATATTGTTGTGAATCACTTGATTTTACTTATATTTTTTTGATTGAGAGGTAAAACGAATGAAAAAAATCATCTCTCTTGTTCTTGCATTGTCGATGATTTTCAGCTGCTGTGCGCTTCTTTCGGGCGTTTCTTTTGCCGAAGAAGAAACGGAAAAAATATTGAAAATCGACTTTGACGGAACCGGTGCGTCCCATCTCAGCTATGTAAGACTGGGATGGCTTACCCCTGAAATCCAGGACGGAGATTATCTTGAATACGATGTCTACCTTAAAGATGATGTGGCGGGCGTCGGTGGTCTCGATTTTGCAGGCGAGGGCAGCAGATATTGCCGCGACTGGGACGATTTCAGAGACACAAACGGAATTAAGGGACATCCCAGTGCCGATTTAAGCGAGTATGCATACGGCAAATGGTATTCCCGAAAGGTAAAGCTCAATGCCGTCGTAAACGGTACTTCCGACAACTTTATTATTGTCGCTTTTGAGGGTTTTACCGGCAAAACCACTGCATATTTCGACAACATCCGCATAACCCGCAACGACGAGATTATGGAATATGCATTTAAGGACGGCGGAAAGGAATATCGTCCCATAGGCACATATTATGCCGGCGACGAGAACAAGATTGTCATTTCCACAATTGATAAAACTGCCGCAAATCTTCCCGACATTACCCATCCCGATGAGATAGAAGTGGCAAAGGATCTTATTTCCAAGCTTCCCACCGCCGATACCGTTAACGACGACAACTGCGAAATACTTGAAAGAGCGATTAACGCCTATGAAAACCTCATTAAGGGCGACAAGGCCGGTGTTGACGGAAGCTTTGAAAAAGCGGCACGGGAGCTTCTTGACAAGTATAATTCGGTAACCCTCGGAGACATTGATCAGAACGGCAAGGTTGAGGTAAAGGACGCCCTTCTTGCTCTCCAGCTGGCTGTTAAGAAGATTACCCTCAACGGAATGGGTATGAAGGCCGCAATGGTCACCGAAAAGAACGAAGTGACCGGCGTATCGGCGCTGCTCATACTCAAAAAGGCGCTTAACATAATCAATCGTTTCCCTGCGGAGGATCAGATTGTGGTACTTAAAGCAAAGAAATCTCAGCTTGAGCTTTCGGTTTCCAAAAAGGGAGCTTCCATAACCTCTCTTAAAAACGACGGAGACAAAACCGAAATGATAACCGATCCGGTGACCATTTCCATGCCCACCTCCTACGAGGCAAACGGCACAACCACTGCATTTAAGTGGAAATATGCCGGAATTTCCGACTATAAGACCACCGAAAGCGACGTTTCGGGCAACAAGGGACTGACCGGATACAAGATCACATATACCGATGTTGCGGCAGGCTTTGATTACGAGATATATGCCGTTTGCTCGGACGACGATGCAGGCCCCTTCCAGTTTTCCGAAAAGCTGGTTAATAAAAACGAACAAAAAATAACCGTTAACCTTCAGGACTTCTTCAATGTCGGAGCCGGCGGAGAGGGGGATCCCACCGCCCTTAAGATCCGTACCGAGGGACAGACCTGTTATCCGGACGGACTGCAGAGGTCTACCTTAGTAGACGGCGGGGCTGTTGCAACCACCACCTCCACCAGCCAGGGCGGCTCCGACGATGTTCCAATGATATACATCGATTACGGCACCAAGGGCTTTTATGCCGCTCTCGAATGGCCTACGGGAAGTATGATGGCCAAGAGAAACGGCAACACGGTTTTGATGAACGTTTACTTTGCAAACTTTAAGACAAGGGTCGAAGGCGGCACCGCTCTTGACATTCCCAGCGTCTATTTCGGCACCTATCTCGGCGACATCGAGGAAGGAAGCAACGAGTTTAAGCGCTGGTTCTACAACACCAAGACCCCCGCGATAATCAGAGAAGATCCCAACGAGCCTTACACCCAGATGGATATGCAGGTCGGCCTTGAGGTTGACAGGGTCGGCGGAATGGAATCGGTCAAGTGGGACAACGGCTGGTGGGCCGGTTCTGATAACAAGATTGTCAACGGCTGGGGCGGAATCGAAGGCGACTGGAACGAGGTCAGAGATCCCGGATATATTGCAAATATAAAGTCCTACGGCTGCAACAATCTTAAAGAGTTTGCCGCCCTTTGCACACAGAAGGGCATTAACCTTACCACATACGTACTTCTCCACGACGCTAAAAACGAAAATCCCGACGCCCTTACCTCCCGCGGAGAAAACGGACATCCCGAATGGTTTGTACATTACACCAACACCGACGGCAACTTTGCCGATCTTGGAAACAAGGACTGCGTAAACTGGCTTAAGGATAAGCTGCTTGGCTTCTTCAAGGGCAACGGTGTGCGCACCTGGAGAACCGACTTTGAACCTATCGCCGAAAGCTCCGATAAGGATAACCGCCATTTTGCCAACGGAACCGATGTTCAGTATTGGAACGCCACCGGTTTCTATGAGATAGTCGATTATCTCTATGCAAACTATGATCGGTTCCGCTACGAGAACTGCTCCAGCGGCGGAAGCCTTAAGGATTTCGCAACCCTTTCCCGCACCGTATACATTAACAACGACGACTCGGCCGACTTCAACAGCCTGCGCACCACCTTCTACGATTCCTCCTACTGCTTCCCCGCAGCGCAGCTTCAGGCTCCCGCCAATATGGATAAGTGTATGCCTACCTGCTCCAAGTATTACATCAAGGGAACAAATCCCGACTTCGGTTTCAGAAGCGTAATTATGGGAAGCATAATGTTCGCAAGCTGGTCGGGACCCAAGAACGGAAGCCTCCAGTTCGGCCTTGAGGAATATTACGATAAGTACATCAAAATGTACAAAGAGAAGATCAGACCTCTTGCAAAGAACGCCGATCTTTACCATGTTCTTCCTCGACCCGACGGAGTTAACTGGGACGGCATTCAGTATGTTGATGCCGACAGTGAAAACGAAATCAAGGGTGCTCTCTTTGTGTTCAAGCCCTCGGAGCAAGGCGGAAAAACCAAGACCATTAAGCTAAGAGGTCTTGTTCCCACCCAAAGATATGCTCTCGAGTTTGAGGATAACAGCGTTCTCAACACCGTTATGACCGGCAGAGATCTTATGAACATCGGCTTGACCATGACCCTCAGCGATGATGTTGATTCGGAGATCGTGTGGATAAAGCACGCTCAGTAAAAGACGGCAAAAGGTCTTTTTGAAGGGTCAAAACACAAGGCAGAAGGGTCGGCCCGATAAAATCAAATCTCCCGCCGCCGAAGCCAAGCTTCGACGGCGGGTTTTGGTTAAGCAACAGATGTGCTTTGACGGCGGTATGTATGTAACACTTTTTGTTATTTTCAACATTTTTTTGCGGTTTGGTTGCATTTAGTTTTTGCCTACATATTTGCGCATATACTTGATTTTGCTTTTGCATTATGTTATAATCCTTTTGAAAAGAAAAGATGGGTTTTGTCCCGCATCCTATTTGAAGGTGAATCTTTCAAAAACGCAGGGCCGGCTCTCAATGTCTTTGACTTTCGCGGGAGCGCGAAAACGCTGTCCCGATAAAAAACATAAAAAAGAAGGAAGAAATTATGCTGTACATTATGGACACCGCCAATCTGGACAAGATTCGTCATTGCGTCAAATACTATCCTATCGACGGCGTTACCACTAACCCTTCGATAATCTCCAAAGAGCATTCCGATTTTCCCAAGCTCATTAAGGAGATACGCTCGATCATCGGTGAGGAGAGGATGTTCCACATTCAGGTTACCGGCGATTCTTACGAGGAAATTGTCAGAGAGGCCACCGATCTGCGGGATTATGTGGGCGGAAACCTCTATATAAAGGTTCCCATCTCCAAAGAGGGACTTAAAGCCACCTCCAAGCTCAAGGAAATGGGTATGAAGGTTACCGAGACAGCCATTTTCACCCCTCAGCAGGCTCTTATTGCCGCCAAGGCCGGTGCGGATTTTGTTGCTCCTTACGTTAACCGTCTCGACAACATTGTTTCCGACGGTGTTAATGTTGTCGGAGATATTGTGACCCTCTTCAAGGCTCATAACATTTCCACCAAGGTGCTTGCCGCCTCCTTCAAGACGGTTGAGCAGGTGCACAAGATTGCCATGCTCGGCACCCACGCCATCACCATTACTCCCGAGCTTTATGATTCGATAATCTATCATCCCATGACCCTCTATGCAATAGACGACTTTAAGGCCGACTGGGAGAGCGTTTACGGCGATCAGACCATTCTCAAAATGTTTGAGAATAAATAATTGCCCGACTGTATTGCACACATAAAACCGCCAGAGACGGCCTGCCTGTCGGCGGTGCAGTCGGTTGGTCATGCCTTTGGGCGCAAAAAATAAATAGCGTTATTTTAACCCCGCAATACCCCCTTAAAGGGCGTTGCGGGGCAATTCCCGTTTTGCGGGATATTACAAAAACTCCGTAAATATTGCAAAATCCGTGCAGAAGAAGATAATTTCTTTTTTGCCGACATTAGGAGAAAATATGAAGTTTTTCGACAATTTTTTAACCGCCCTTCCCGAATACCGCGCCCTTGAAAATGCGGCCGAAAAGGAACGGTTGCCCATGGGGGTAACCGGCGTTTCCCACATCCATCGTGCCCACATAATCTCTACCCTGTGCAAAAATCAGCGTCGCAGAGGCCTTGTGCTTGTTGGGGATGAGGGCGAGGGAGCAAAGCTTTGCGCCGACATAAACGCCATGGGTGTAAACGCCCTGCTCCTTCCGGCAAAGGACTTTGATTTTCGCCCCGGCGCCGCCTCAAGAGAATATGAACAGCAGCGGCTTTTTGTGCTGTCCAAGGTACTTGAGGGGGATTACGACATTCTTATAGCCTGCGTCGATTCGGCAATGGAATTTACTGTTTCTCCCGAGCAGCTTTATCGTATGAACTTTTCCCTTCGCTCGGGGCAGGAGGTTTCCCCAGACGAGGTGGTAAAAAAGCTGCTCAGTGTGGGATACACCCGCTGCGATACGGTTGAAGGACCGGGGCAGTTCGCCAAAAGGGGCGGTATTCTCGACATATTCACCCCGGACCGCGAAGCTCCCGTGCGCATAGAATTCTGGGGAGACGAAATCGACTGTATGGGAAGCTTTGATGTGCTTTCCCAGCGGCGAAACGACAGCATAGACAGCCTTACGATCGCTCCGGCAAGAGAAATACTTTTAAGCGAGCCGAAGGAGCTTGCCGAAAGAATCGAGGACATTGCAAAGCGCCTTCGGTCGCCGAAATCCGAAAAGACCAAGGCGCAGATGCTTTCGGATGCCGAGCTTTTAAAGACCACCGGTACGGCCGAAGGACTTGACCGTTTTATTCCCTTTATCGAAGGGGTGCAAAGCACGGTTTTTGACTATACCGCCGACGCCCTGCTTTTTGTGAGCGACACCGCCAAGGTCAAGGAAAAGGCACGGGTTTTCCACTGGCAGCTGAACGAAGATATAAAGGCGCTGTTTACCGAAGGACTTTTGTGCCGCGGCCTTGACAAATATGCATTGACCTTTGAGGAAATCTGTGAAAAATACACCGAGCAGGGAGCAATCTTTCTCGACTCCTTTGCCCGGGGCAGTTTTGATGTGCCCATAAAAGAGCTATGCTCCTTTACGGTTAAAACCTCCACACCCTTTTCGGGGAATATATCCCAGCTTTGCGACGATCTTGAACCGATTATGTCGAGGGGCTTTGCCGTGGCCATACTTGCGGGAAACAAAAAGGGCGCCGAAATTTTGGCCGAGGATTTGAGAAACAAGGGATTTAAGGCCGATTATCAGGCAAATTTCGACACCGTTCCCTACGGCAAAATAGCCGTGACCGAGGGTGTTTTATCGGGCGGATTTGAATACCTGCCGTCAAAATTCGTGCTTATAACGGAAAGTAAGCGCACGACCGCAAAAACCGTCAAGCGAAAGAAAAATCCCAATGCCTTCAACTCTCTCGATGAATTGAGAAAGGGCGATTATGTTGTGCACGCAGTCCACGGTATCGGTATTTTCGAGGGCATTCGCAAAATCGAGTCAAACGGCATAATCAAGGATTACATCACCATAAGCTACGCCGGAAAGGACGTGCTTTATGTCCCTGTTACCCAGCTGGATCTTGTGTCAAAATACATCGGCGCTGGCGGGGACGAGGTAAAGGTCAGGCTCAACAAGCTTGGAGGAACCGACTGGCAGAGAACCCGTTCAAAGGTCAAGTCGGCGGTCAAGGACATCGCAAAGGACCTTATCTCCCTCTATTCCCAGCGTATGAACACAAAAGGGTATGCCTTTTCGCCCGACATTGATATGCAAAACGATTTTGAACGGCGCTTTGAATTTGAGGAAACCGACGATCAGCTGCGGTGTATCGACGAAATAAAATACGATATGATGCGCCCTGTGCCAATGGACCGCCTGCTTTGCGGAGATGTGGGATTCGGCAAGACCGAGGTGGCGCTGCGGGCAGCCTTCAAGTGCATTGCCGAAGGAAAACAGTGCGCTCTGCTTGTGCCAACCACCATTCTCGCCTGGCAGCATTATCAGACGGTGCTGCGGCGAATGGACGGTATGCCGGTAAATATCGAGCTGCTGTCCCGTTTTCGCACTCCTTCTCAGCAAAACGAGACCATAAAACGCCTTTTAAGGGGCGAAACCGATATGGTCATCGGCACCCACCGACTTATCTCCGACGATGTAAAATTTCGCGATCTGGGGCTGCTCATCGTCGACGAGGAGCAGCGTTTCGGCGTGGCGCAAAAGGAGCGGCTTAAGGAAAAATTCAAGGCGGTGGACGTGCTGACCCTTTCGGCCACCCCTATTCCGAGGACCCTTAATATGGCCATGTCGGGACTCAGGGATATGTCGGTTATCGAAGAAGCGCCTCTCGACCGCCACCCTGTTCAGACCTATGTTTGCGAATACGACAGCGGAGTCATTGCCGACGCCATACGACGGGAGCTTCGCCGCGGCGGACAGGTATATTATCTCCACAATCGGGTGGACAACATCGACCGTGTGGCACTGTCCCTTAAAGAAAAAATCCCCGAGGCAAAAATCGGGGTGGCCCACGGAAAGATGAACGAGGAACAGCTGTCACAGGTTTGGAAATCGCTTATCGAAAACGAGATCGACCTGCTTGTCTGCACCACCATAATCGAAACCGGTGTTGATGTGCCAAACGCCAACACCCTTATAATCGAGGACGCCGACAGAATGGGACTTGCACAGCTTCATCAGATAAGAGGCAGAGTCGGACGCTCGTCCAGACGTGCTTATGCCTATCTCACCTTCCGCCGAGGGAAGGAGCTTTCGGACATTGCCGACCGAAGGCTTTCGGCCATAAGAGAATTTACCGAATTCGGATCGGGTCTTAAAATTGCCATGCGCGACCTTGAAATAAGGGGAGCGGGCAACCTGCTCGGTGCCGAACAGCACGGGCAGATGTCGGCGGTGGGATATGACATGTATTTAAAGCTTCTTGCCGACGCGGTCAAGGAGGAAAAGGGCGAAAAGGTTGAGGATACTTCCGAGTGCACGGTGGATATTCAGATCCCCGCCCACATCCCCGAGGATTATATCGAGGACCTGCCCACCCGCCTTTCGATCTACCGCCGCATTGCCGACATAAGAAGCGAGGCCGACAGCGAGGATGTTTTCGACGAGCTTATCGACCGATTCGGCGAACCGCCAAAGCCGGTTGTGGGGCTTGTTAATGTGGCGCTGCTGCGAGGACGTGCGGCAAAGCTCGGAATTTACGAGGTGTCTCAGCAAAACGGCTGTTTACTTCTTTATCAGAAAAATCCGAGCGTTGAGGCGGTGCTTAAAGCGGCCGAAAAGATGAAAGAAAGAATACTTTTAAACGCAGGAAACAAGCCTTATGTTTCGGTCAAGCTGCTTAAAACTCAAACCCCCGTAAACGCCCTTAAAGAGGCACTTACCGCCCTCGAGCAGGCAGCAGGCTCCGACGGTACCGATAAAGAACAAGGTTAGGAACAAAAGCTATGACGGGCAGCCTACGGCCGAGAGCGCAGGAAGCAGCAATTCATCGTCCTTGCCGGGAAGGAAACCCGCCTTTAAACCGCACCTGCATTTTTACGGCAGCCTTCCTCCGGTCAGCTGCGCTGATAGCCTCTGCTCGCTGATATGTACGCTATGGTTACACAAAAAAGTGTTGATATCAATATGACAATATGATATACTGGAAAAAACAACATTATTTTATGAGAACGCAAATAATCCTTTTGCGGAAAATCATCCCACGCGTGGCTGCAGGAAGCCGAGGCTGTCAGCGCAGCTGACCGGAGGGAGGCGCTGAAGAAAGGGCCAAAGGTGTTTTTTAAAGCAACGCAGGGCTTCTTTGCAAGGCTGCAAAACCCCGCTCCCTCCGTTTCCGGCTCCGCCGGGAAAGCCTCAGCGATAGGACAATCGGCAGAACGAGCGCCCATAAAAGCCTAAAAGCTATATACATAAAAAATGTCTCGTATTCAAAAAAACAAAAGCAGGCGCACATCTTACCGGTTTAATAAATGTCCCTTAAAGCATCAGATAAAAAGCATCATAAAAAGAAGTATAATTGCACAGAACCCATAAAACGCAATGCGCAAAAGAAAGCAGGGATATTATGAAAATCGAGCACAGACCCTCCGGCGGAAAAGACTATTACTACCTTGAATTTGACAACGGAGATTACTACACCGGCGGCTATGTAAACGGCAAGCTCAACGGATACGGAATATACACCTGGGCCGACGATTCCTATTATGCCGGTGATTTTATCGACAACCAAAGAACGGGACTGGGAAAAACCCAGTGGCCCGGCGGCAGCTCCTACGAAGGGGAATATCTGGGCGGGGATTTCCACGGCAAAGGCACCTACACTTGGGCAAACGGAGAGCAATATGTGGGCGACTTTGTTCACAATAAACGCACCGGAAGCGGCAAATATACCTGGACCGACGGGTCAAAGTACATCGGCGGCTATGTCGACGGAAAATGCGAGGGCTTCGGAAAATACATCCACAGCGACGGCGAGGTCTTTGAGGGCAGATACAAAGACGGCATGCGCCACGGGGAAGGAATCGTCACATACCCCGACGGCCGCAAAGAAAAGCTGATATACGAGTTTAACAAGATCGTCAGCCGCGAGCCTATCGAAACCACAAGAACCCTCGACATCAACAGTCTCACCGGTTGGGACGACATAAAATCGGGCAAGGCAAAACAGCAATCCCTCGAGGCATCGAAGCGGGTATCGGAGCTTAATGAGCTGTTCAATGTATTCCTTCATCCTTGGCTTTTTGAAAGCTTTTCGGACCCTTCCGACCGCGATATCGAGCGCTCCTGCATGTTTCTTGAAAAATATATAACCGAGGCCGAACAGCTTTTCCTTGACAACAAGCTTCGTCAAAGCGCCGACCGGCTTGGGGAAATACTGGGCTATAACTTCGGCACCGACGCCAACCACTGGATATACGACGAGGAAAATGAATATTTCAGTTCCTTTATTTACAGTGCCTTTTTCGATCTTGCGAACAAGGATGTCGACAGTCTTCATAATGAAGACCGCATTATTTCGGCGGCCACAAACATCGCCTGTTATATGTGGAAAAAATACGATGTGGACGATGTTTTTTATGCGCTGTGTGCCCTTTGGGCCGGCTTTGGAAAAAGCGACGGCGGAGGGGAGTTCCTCTGGGTCTGCCGAATGTCGGAAAACGGCGATTATACCGTGAAAAGCGAGCTTCGCGAAATCAAAGAGGACCTTTACGGAATCGATGTTGACAGTATGACGATGGGCTCGGACGGAAAGCTTTTCGACCCGTTTATGTAAATTTTGCAGGATTTCTTTAACGGCGTTTTCGCACACGGCAGATGGCCGAAAAAACGAAAGGACGGAAAAATGACCCCACCTTTACAGCAAAAAACTTCATTTAAGCTCTTTTATAAGTCGGTCGGAGAGGGACACCCCCTGATTCTTTTACACGGAAACGGCGAGGACTGCACATATTTCGACGGTCAGATCTCTTTCTTTGCCAAACACCGCAGGGTCATCGCCATAGATACCCGCGGCCACGGGAAATCCCCTCGGGGAGAGGCACCCTTTTCGCTTAATACCTTTGCCGACGATCTTTATGATTTTATGAAGTCTCACGGCATAGAAACCGCCGATATTCTCGGCTTTTCGGACGGAGGCAACATCGCCCTCCTCTTTGCTCTTACCCACCCCGAAACGGTTACCCGCCTGATTTTAAACGGCGCAAACCTTTCCCCAAAGGGCATAAAGCCGTCCGTTCAGCTGCCCATAGAGCTTGGGTACCGCCTCGCCCGTTCCTTCGCGAAAAAAAGCGACCGAGCCAAGGCCAACGCCGAGATGCTGGGGCTTATGGTAAACGAGCCGCACATCTCGCCGAAAAGTCTTGAACGGCTTAAAATGCCGGTTTTGGTCATTGCAGGGACAAATGATATGGTCAAACGCAAGCACACAAGACTTATACAAAGCAGCATTAAAAACAGCCGCCTTGTCCTTATAAAAGGCGACCATTTTATCGCAAACAGGCGTCCCGAGGAATTTAATCGGGCGGTACTTGATTTCCTTGAGACTACCTGACCGATTTTGAGCAAGCGGCAGCTTTTTTCAAGAAAAAATAAAAGACGGCTTTTAAAGCCGTCTTTATTTTTGCAAATTCATAAAAACAACGCCGCAGAATTTTAAACGGATAGCTTTCCGTCGGCTCTGCGGCGACGTTTGTTTTATAATTCTGACCTAAACGGCAGAGCAATTACGGATGTAAAGGTCGGTCAATCGTCCTTTCCCGCGTCTTCATTTTTGCCGTTTTTATCGGCCTTTTCGGGTTGGTTGGATTTGTCGGTCTTTTCGTTTTTGTCGTTCTTCTCGCTCTTTGCAGGCTTTTGCTCCCGTTCGTTCTCCTGCTCTTCCTCGGGAATAGGCAGCTTTTCCACCCTCACCTTTTCGATTCGCCGTTCGTTGACCTCTTCAACCGTAAAGAGAGTGTGGGCGACCTCAACAGTGGGATGCTCGTTTTCCTTGGGGATGTAACCAAGCTTTGACATTATCAGTCCCGCCAGAGTGTCATAGTCCCCTTCGGGCAACTCTCTGCCAAGCTTTTCCGAAAGCTCGTCGATGTCGATAACTCCATCCACCGTGAAAACGTTTTCCGAAAGCTGTTCTATATCCTCATCCTCATCATCGTATTCGTCCTGAATGCTGCCGACGATGGTTTCGATAAGATCCTCCATGGTCACGATTCCGGCCGTCCCGCCGTATTCGTCAACCACCACCGCAAGCTGTATTCTCTTTTCGGTCATCTCGGTGAAAAGATCGCGGCAGTTTTTCGATTCGGGAATAAAATACACCTCCCGCATCTTTTGGGAAAGTGTGTCCCCCGACGGAATCTTGCTTCCCACATATGGCAAAAGGTCCTTTACGTAAATGACTCCTACAATATTATCGAGATCGTCTTCAAAAACCGGAATTCTCGAAAAGCCTTCTTCCACCGCCACCTTAACGGCATCGTCGATACTGTCGGTAATCTCCACCGCCACAACGTCGGTACGGTGGGTCATAATTTCGTCCACCGAGGTATCGTCAAACTCGAAAATGTTGTTTATCATTTCCTTCTGACTTTCCTCGATAACGCCCTTTTCCTCGCCCACATCGACCATCATACGTATTTCTTCCTCGGTGACATTTTCAGGCTCGTCGCCCGGGTTTATGCCGAAAATTCTTACCACAAGATTTGTGGAGGCCGAAAGCAGCGCGATAAACGGACTCATTACCCTTCTGACAAAAAGAAGTATGCCCACCACCGCAAAGGATATCTTTTCGGGATTCTGGATGGCGATTCTTTTGGGCACAAGCTCGCCCAGCACAAGGGAAAAATAGGACATAATAATCGTCACAACAACCAAAGAAAGGCTGTTTAAAAAGCCTGCATGGCTCTGTCCGAAGTCTCCGAACCAACGCACAAGGGTTGCGCCGAATTTATCCACAAAGGTCTGGGAAGCCGATGCCGACGCAAGAAATCCCGCAAGGGTAACTCCGATTTGTATGGTCGAAAGAAAGGCGGCGGAATTTTCGGTAAGCTTAACCACCTTTTTGGCTTTTTTGTGGCCCTCCTCGGCCATTTTGTCGATTTTGGCGTCGTTAAGTGAAATTACGGCGATCTCGCTCATGGCAAAAAATGCGTTGAGCAAAATCAGTATAAGCAGTAAAATCAGCTTGCCTATTAAATTTCCGGGGTCATCCATAAAAGAATAATCTCTCCTTTATATTTCTCTTTAAAAATTTTGCTTTGATGTTTTAACCGTCAGAGTACCTGCGTTTTCTGCGCTTTGCGTTTTTGCAAACCCGGTCGGGAAAGCGCAAATCGTTAGTCCTCGTCGCGGCCGCAGCACTTCTTATATTTTTTTCCGCTTCCACAAGGGCAGGGATCGTTTCGGCCAACCTTCTGTGACTTGGTTTTAACCACCGTGTGGCCCTTGGTGTCTCCGCCGCCGACATTTTCGGCCGTTATTTTGGCCGCCTCGCGGCGCTTAAGATCATCGTCGGTCACCTTTTTTATCGAAAGCATCATCTTTGCGGTGTCCTCGCAGATGGCCTCGCTCATGGCGTTGAACATATCGTAGCTTTCGTTGCGGAATTCCACAATGGGATTGTGCTGAGCATATGCGCGCAGATGAATACCGTTTCTCAGCTCATCCATGGCGTCGATGTGGTCCATCCAGTAATGGTCAACACATCTTAAAAGCACGTTTCTCTCGATCTGGCGCATAATTTCCGATCCGAATTCCTCTTCCTTTTGCTCGTATATTTCATACGCGCGGTCGGTAAGATCCTTTGCAATCTCCTCGGGAGTAATATTTCCAAGCTGCTCGGGAGTAAAGTCAAAGTCCTCAGGCGTGGTCAGCCAGCCGAGGAAGTAGCTCTTAAGTCCATCCAAATTCCAGTTGTCGTGCACCTTGGGATCGTTGAGATAAAGGGAGCAATGGGTGCTTATGGTGTCGGCAATCATTTTAAGGACAGAATCCTTAATGCTCTCGCCGTTAAGCACCTGATCGCGCTGAGAATAGATTTTGTTTCTCTGCTGATTCATAACATCGTCGAATTCCAGGGTGCTCTTTCTTGCGGCGAAGTTGCGGGATTCAACCTTTTGCTGAGCGTTTTCGATGACATTTGTAAGCATCTTGCTTTCAAGAGGCTGATCGTCGGGGAACATAGACATATTTCCGAGACGCTCGCCGCCGAAAAGTCTCATAAGATCGTCCTCAAGCGAAAGGAAGAAACGGCTGCGGCCGGGATCTCCCTGACGGCCGGCACGTCCTCTCAGCTGATTGTCGATACGGCGGGAATCGTGGCGTTCGGTGCCGATGATGTAAAGCCCGCCCGCCTCTCTGACCTTTTCGGCCTCGGGAGCGATTTCGGCCTTGTGCTTTTCGAGCAGGTCGGCATAGGTTTTTCTAAGTGCCAGTACCGCCTCGTCGTCGGTTTCAAAGTAGCTGGTGGCCTTGTCGATTTCCTCCTCGTCGAAATCCTGCTTTCTCATATCGGATTTGGCGAGATATTCGGCATTACCGCCAAGCATAATGTCGGTGCCTCGTCCGGCCATATTGGTGGCGATGGTAACGGCGCCGTATTTTCCGGCCTGGGCGATGATGCCCGCTTCCTTCTCGTGGTATTTGGCGTTTAACACCTCGTGCTTAACGCCTCTGCGGGACAAAAGCTTGCTCAAATGCTCGGATTTTTCGATGGAAATTGTACCGACAAGTACCGGCTGACCCTTTTCGTGGGCGGCTATTATTTCGTCGATAACGGCGTTAAATTTAGCCTGCTCGGTTTTGAAAACCCAGTCGTGCTCGTCGATTCTGGCAAGGGGCTTGTTGGTGGGAATTTCGATTATATCGAGGTTGTAGATGTCATTAAACTCTTCCTGCTCGGTAAGTGCGGTACCGGTCATACCCGAAAGCTTGTTGTAAAGTCGGAAATAGTTCTGGAAGGTGATGGTGGCAAGGGTTTTTGACTCGTGTTCGACCTTTACCCCTTCCTTTGCTTCTATTGCCTGGTGGAGTCCCTCGTTGTAGCGGCGGCCGAACATAAGGCGGCCGGTAAACTCGTCGACGATTATGACCTCTCCGTCCTTAACAACATAGTCGACGTCAAGGTGCATAATACCGTGGGCCTTGATGGCCTGGTTGATGTGGTGGAGCAGGGTGTTGTTTTCCATATCCGAAAGATTTTCGACATTAAAGTATCTTTCGGCCTTTTTAACGCCCTCGGGGGTGAGGGTGGCGGTTTTTGCCTTCTCGTCGACAATGTAGTCGCCGTCGTATTTTTCGTCGATGTCCTCTTTGGCGTCGACTTCTTTTATCTTGGTCATTTTAAGGGTGCGGGCAAATTTGTCGGCCTTTTCGTAAAGGTCGGTGGATTTTTCGCCCTGTCCGGATATGATAAGAGGAGTTCTGGCCTCGTCTATGAGTATCGAGTCGACCTCGTCGACGATGGCAAAATTGTGCCCCCGCTGAACCTTTTGCTCGAGCCTTATAACCATATTGTCGCGGAGGTAATCGAAGCCCATTTCGTTGTTGGTGCCGTAGGTTATGTCGGCGGCGTAGGCCTCTCTGCGCTCCTCGTTTGAAAGACCGTGGACGATAAGACCGACCTTGAGGCCGAGATATTTGTATACCTTACCCATCCATTCCGAGTCGCGGCGGGCGAGATAGTCGTTAACCGTGACGATGTGCACGCCTTTTCCCGAAAGGGCGTTGAGGTATGCGGGAAGGGTGGCCACAAGGGTCTTGCCTTCACCGGTTTTCATCTCGCTGATACGTCCCTGATGAAGAACAATACCGCCGGTTATCTGAACCGGAAAGTGCTTCATTTCGAGCACTCTCCACGCCGCCTCGCGGCAGACGGCAAAGGCATCGGGCAGAATATCGTCCGGAGTTTCGCCCTTTGAAAGACGGCCTTTAAGTATCTCGGTCTGACCTTTAAGCTCCTCGTCGGGCATGGCCGAATACTTTTCTTCAAGGGCAAGCACCTTGTCTGTCAAAGGCGCAATTTTTTTAAGCTCGCGCTTGCTGTAATTTCCGAAAAATGCAGATAATATATTCATAAGTTTTTCTCCCAATAGTAATGTCTATGGTAATCCTTATAATTATACTACATTTTTTCCTATATTGCAAGGCTTTGATGTGAATTAAATCTGCGGTTTTTTCGACAGGTGCTTTTGCAGGCTTAAAACAGGCTTCCCGGCGGCGTTTCGGCAGTGCTTGCGCGGTATTTGTGCGGTGACCCTCGGTGGCCGTTTGACGGCCGTGCGGCAGCTTCAGACAGCTGCACAACAGCCGACCGTGTTTATAGAAATCGAGACCGCTGCGGGGAGCTGCTGAGGCAATTGGGTAGATAATAAAAAGCGGCTGCATGGAACCGAGGCAGTTGCGGGAAGCTTGGGCTGCTGCGGGAGCATAGGCGGGTGCGCAAAACCGAGGCGGGTACGTGGCACAGAGATGCTGCAGAATAAAGGCTGCTGCAAATAACCAAGACTGCTGCGGGAGCATAGGCGGGTGCGCAAAACCGAGGCGGGTACGTGGGACTGAGATGCTGCAGAATAAAGACTGCTGCAAATAACCAAGACTGCTGCGGGAGCTGAGGCTATCAGCGCAAGCTGATCGGAGGGAGACATTCATAAAAATGCAGGAATGGTTTTAAAAAGCACATCTGCATTTTCGGCAAAGCTGCAGATTTCCGCTCCCTCCGGTCTCGGCAAAGCCGAGACAGCCTCAGCGGTATGCCGCGCAGCCTCGACAGCCGCCAAAAACACAGGCTCAGCGGTATGCCGCGCAACCTCGACAGCCGCCAAAAACACAGCCTCAGCGGTATGCCGCACAACCTCAGCAACAGGCCGCACAGTTCAGTGACCTGCCACAAAGCCCCGGCAACAGGGCACACAGCCTCCGTAACAGGATAAAGACTCATTCTCTGCAATCGGCCGGAAAGCACTCACAACCGTATCGCATTTACAGTGCGATTTACAACCGCGTTCACAGCGCAACAATTGCACTTCATATCAAACGCAACAAGTAAAATCCGTTTTGTTTGTTCTTTTGCCCGATCCTTTTTGATTTAAAAACTTCCTGATAAAAGGACAGCCATCCTTAAAATTACACTAAAATCCGCGAAAGCATAGCAAAATACTATGCTTTTCGTCAAAAGTGGTTAGCAGGCGCTAATTTATTTTATTAAATTACTTTAAACTGCTTGTATTTTATAAACACCCGTGATATAATAAACTTTGGTGAAAAACCGCTTGTGTTTTCACCGCAAGGCGTATCGCCTGTATCACCTGTCATTACCACCGACAAGGTCGGTGTTAGGGCTGCCGAAAACTTGCTTTTGCGGGAACGTTCCCGCAAAGGGAAACGACCGCCGGCAGCTTTGAGATCTGTTTTATAAGGGAGGATTTTAAATGAGCAGATTTGTTTATGCGGACAATGCCGCCACAACCGAGCTTTCAAGGCCGGTTCTCGACGCAATGATGCCCTATCTCACCGAGTACTACGGTAACCCTTCAAGCCTTTACCACATCAGCGATAAAACCAAGACCGCGGTAGAGACGGCAAGAGAAAAGGTCGCTGCGGTTTTCGGAGCGGCACCGGGAGAAATTTTCTTTACTTCCGGCGGCAGCGAGGCCGACAACTGGGCCATAAAGGGCACCGCCTATGCTCTTATGAAAAAGGGAAAAAAACACATTATTTCCACAGCTTTCGAGCACCATGCAGTGCTTCACACACTTAAATTCCTTGAAAAGAATTTCGGATTTGACATAACCCTTCTTCCGGTTCACGAGGACGGCCTCGTGCGGGTGGACGAGCTTGAGGCAGCTATAAGAGAGGACACTGCCCTTGTGTCGGTTATGTTTGCCAACAACGAGATCGGCACCATTCAGCCCATTGCCGAGATTGGCGCCGTTTGCAAAAAACACGGCGTACTTTTCCACACCGACGCCGTTCAGGCGGTCGGAAACGTCAAAATTGACGTAAACGAAATGAATATAGATATGCTTTCTCTTTCGGCCCATAAATTCCACGGACCCAAAGGTGTCGGTGCCCTCTACATCCGCAAGGGTGTACGTCCCGAAAATCTTATCGACGGAGGTGCTCAGGAGAAAAACCGCCGCGCCGGAACCGAGAATGTTCCCGGCATCGTGGGACTTGGGGAGGCCATTACCATTGCCGCCGCCGGAATGGAAGCAAAGAATAAAAAGCTTCGCGAAATTCAGAAGCACTTTATAACCGAGGCGCTTAAAATCGAGCGTTCGAGAGTTAACGGCAGCCTTGAGCATCGCCTTCCCGGCAACATCAATATGTGCTTTGAGGGAATAGAGGGCGAATCGCTGCTGCTTATGCTCGACCTTAAAGGCATATGCGCTTCCTCGGGATCGGCCTGCACATCCGGTTCTCTGGATCCCAGCCACGTGCTGCTTGCCATCGGCCTTCCCCACGAGATTGCCCACGGCTCGCTCCGTCTTTCCTTCTCTGACGGCAACACAATGGAGGATGCCGATTACATTCTCGAGTGCCTTCCTCCCATAATCGACAGACTTCGTTCCATGTCTCCCCTTTGGGAAAGAATCAAAAAGCAGGAGCAGGAAAATAAATAAACTGAAAAACACGGTAAAAAACCGCAAAAGATAAAGACACAAGAACAGGAGTTGAAATATATGTATACCGAACAGGTTATGGACCATTTCACCAATCCCCGCAACGTGGGCGAGATCCCCGATGCCGACGGAATCGGCGAGGTGGGCAATGCCAAATGCGGCGACATTATGAAGATGTACATCAAGGTCAAGGACAATGTCATCACCGACGTTAAATTCAAGACCTACGGCTGCGGCTCGGCCATTGCCACCAGCTCTATCGCCACCGAAATGATAAAGGGACACACCCTTGAGGAGGCCTTAAAGCTTTCCAACAAGGCTGTTGTCGAGGCGCTGGGCGGACTGCCGGCACACAAGATTCATTGCTCGGTACTGGCCGAACAGTCGATCAAAGCCGCCATTGCCGACTACTATAAGCGTCAGGGCATCGATCCCGAGCCTCTGCTCGGCACAAAGTCGGAAAAATGTGCCGCCTGCAGCGACGGAAACTGTTGTAACGGCTAAGCTGCCGTTTTAGCATGGCTGTCGGCGAACCGATGCGGTCTGCACAGCCTGACATCAAATTATCAAGGCCGAAAACCTCCCCTTGCCGGAGCCCTTTTCGGCCTTTGCTTTACAGCGGCAAAGCTTTAAAAACGGCTTTGTCCCGATTATAACAAGGGGTAGTGTCAATGAAAATTCTCATTCTTGACGGCAACAGCATTTTAAACCGTGCCTTTTACGGCATCCGTTCTCTTTCCACCAAGGACGGCATTTTTACCAACGGAATTTACGGTTTTCTCAACATTCTTTTAAAGCTCAAAGAGCAGGTAGGCCCCGACAAGATCTTTGCCGCCTTCGACCTTAAAGCTCCCACCTTCCGAAAGCAGCTCTACGAGCAGTATAAGGCAGGTCGAAAGCCTCAGCCCGAGGAGCTGACCATGCAGTTTCCCATTTTAAAGGAAATACTGGCCCTTTGGGGGGTCACGGTGCTCGAAAAAGAGGGGTACGAGGCCGACGATTTTCTCGGCACGGTGGCGAGGCTTTGCAGGGAAAACGACCATCGGTGCTTTATCGCAACCGGAGATCGGGACAGCCTTCAGCTGGTCGGACAAAATACCACCGTGCTTTTGGCCGCCACAAAGGCCGGACAGCCCGAGCTTCGCATTTACGATCCCGAAAAAATTTCCGACGATTACGGCGTTACCCCCGAGCAGCTCATTGACGTTAAGGGACTTATGGGCGACCAGTCGGACAATATCCCCGGTGTGGCGGGAGTGGGAGAAAAAACCGCCCTGTCCCTCATCTCAAAATTCGGCAGTATCGACGGGGTTTATGAAAATATCGACTCTCCCGAAATAAAAGCGGGGGTCAGGCAAAAGCTTTTAAAGGACAAGGACAACGCCTATCTCAGCAAAAAGCTTGGCACAATATGCTGCGAGGTGCCTTGTGACATAAACTTTGAGCCGGTGCATCCCGATCTTGGCGGTCTTAGGAGAAAGCTTGCCTCCCTTGAGCTTTTCAGAATTATAAAGCGAATAGGGCTTGAAAACGGCAGCGGCGATACTTCTGATAAATCGGCCGAGACTCGGGAAATAGAGGTCCAAATATCGAAAGAAGCTCCCGACATTAAAGACACAAACACATTCTTTCCCGTGCCGTTTTTGGCCGAAAAGGAACTGCACGCTGCAATCAAGTTAGAAGGCAAGGTCAAAATTTTCAAGGGACCGGCCGCTGAATCGCTGCTTTCGTCAAGCGCTCCCGCAGTGGTCCACAATCTTAAATCCCTTTATGAGCAGGGCATATACATCAAAAATCCCGCTTTTGACACCTACCTTTGCGGATATCTTTTAAACCCCTCGGCATCGGATTATTCGGCAGACCGCCTTTGTGAGGAATATTCGGTCAAAGGATTCGGCCTTAAAAATTGTCCCAAAGAGTTTGAAACCGCGGCAAAAACCGCCGCACTCCTCCCCGAGCTTTATGAGGTACTGCGGCTGCGCCTTTCGGACGACAAACAAAAGGCTCTGTTAAAAGACATTGAAATGCCCCTGTCACTTGTGCTGAGCAATATGGAAAAGCGGGGATTTCTTGTGGACGCGGAGGGTATACGCGCCTTCGGCCAAAGCCTTACAGGAAGAATAGCCGAGCTTGAAAAATCGGTGTATGAGGCGGTGGGATATGAGTTTAATCTCAATTCGCCGAAACAGCTTGCCGATGCTCTCTTTGTAAAGCTGGGGCTGCCGGCCAAGAAAAAGACCAAAAGCGGCTTTTCCACAAATGCCGAGGTGCTTGAAGAGCTGCGGGACTGTCACCCTGTGGGAGCGCTTCTTGAATACCGCCAGCTTGCCAAGCTTAAATCCACCTATGTGGAAGGCCTTTTGGCGGTAATATCCGACGATGGACGTATTCATTCCACCTTTAATCAAACCGAGACACGCACAGGCCGTATAAGCTCCTCCGAGCCTAATCTTCAGAATATTCCTGTCAGAAAAGAGCTTGGCAGAGAGCTGAGACGTTTTTTTGCTGCCAAAGAGGGCTGCGTTTTGGTGGACGCCGACTATTCCCAGATCGAGCTCAGGGTGCTCGCCCATATGGCAAACGACCGCCATATGATTGACACATTTCTGTCGGGCGGGGACATTCACACCTCCACGGCGGCCAAGGTTTTCGGCATATCTGAAAACGAGGTCACATCCCTTATGCGTTCCCGTGCCAAGGCGGTCAATTTCGGAATTGTATATGGAATAGGGGCGTTTTCGCTGTCAAAGGATCTTAAAATTTCCTTTGGCGAGGCCAAAAGCTATATCAAAAATTATATGGACACATACAGCGGAGTGGCCGATTATATGGAAAAGACGGTGGAAAAGGCCAAGAACGACGGCTTTGTCGAGACGCTTTTCGGACGCCGCCGTCCGCTGCCCGAACTTTCGGCAACCTCGGCCGTGACCCGTTCTTTCGGCGAGCGGGTGGCGCGCAATATGCCGGTTCAGGGAACGGCTGCCGACATCATAAAGATAGCCATGATAAACGTCGAAAAGGCCCTTGAAAAGGCGGGTGTTTCGGCAAGACTGATTTTGCAGATACACGACGAGCTGATCGTTGAAGCTCCCGAAAGCGAGGCGCAAAAGACGGCCGAAATACTGAAACAGGAAATGGAGCACGCCGTCGAGCTGTCGGTCCCGCTGACCGTCGATTGCCACACGGGAAGGACATGGTTTGACGCAAAGGAATGATCCGACCGCTTGACCGCGTGCCTATCGCCAAAACCGTTTTTGTCAAAACGTCCCGCCGGCATTAACAAACAAGCACCCCGTTTGGCCAAAGCAATCTGTACAATCAAAGGAACAACGGCGGCAAAACAGTACAAGAAATTAACCAAGGAGACAAAAATGTATCTTGAAGAAATAAAAAAAGAGGCTCAAAGCATCGCCCGGCGGCTCAAAAAATCGGCTCTGCCGAAGGCGGCCGAGGTTTTTGAAAAATGCTTTCCCGTAACGGCCGAAACCACCGTTAAAACCGCCTCAAAGGACGACACCTTTCTCATAACCGGCGACATTCCCGCCATGTGGCTTCGGGACAGCACGGCTCAGGTGGTTTGTTACCTCCCCCTTGCAAAACAAAACGCCGATGTAGCCGACTTTATCGAGGGACTGTGCAAAAGGCAGTTTAAATGCATCTGCCACGACCCCTATGCCAATGCCTATAACGAAAGGGAGGACGGCGGCCACTGCAACGACGATGACAACTGTGACGATCCCCTTATCTGGGAGAGAAAATACGAGGTCGATTCCCTTTGCTATGCCATAAAGCTTTGCTACGATTTTTACAAGGTGACAGGAAGAAGGTCTCATTTTGACGGCACATTTTTCGAGGGGGCAAAAAAGATTCTCACCCTTTTTGAAAAAGAGCAGCGCCACAAAGAGCTTTCGGATTATAAATTCATCCGCCCCAACACCGCCGAGCACGACACCATGCCAAAAAACGGCGAGGGCAATCCCGTTGGCTTTACCGGTATGACCTGGTCGGGCTTCCGTCCAAGCGACGACCGTTGTTTTTACAACTACCTTATCCCGTCAAATATGTTTGCCGCCGTCGAGCTTTTGCACCTTGCCGAGATTTTTGAGAAAACAGCAAAGGACGGAGAGCTGTCGCAAAAATGCCGTATCCTTTCGGCCGAGATAAGACAGGGAATCAAGAATTACGGCTGTGTCGTTCACGAAAAATTCGGCAAAATGTATGCCTACGAGACCGACGGACTTGGCAACTACATACTGTCCGACGACGCCAATGTACCGAGCCTTCTTTCGGCGCCCTATCTCGGATTTAGCAGCAAAAACGACCCCGTTTACGAGGCTACGCGAGACTTTGTACTGTCTAAAGACAACCCATTCTATTTTGAAGGAAGATATGCAAAGGGAGTGGGCAGTCCCCACACGCCGAAAAGTTATGTCTGGCACATCGCCCTTTCCATGCAGGGACTGACGGCTAAAGGTAAGGAAGAAAAGCTTTCGCTTCTAAAAATGCTTGTCTCCACCACCGACGGCACGGATTTAATGCACGAGGGTTTTGACGCAAACGACCCGTCAAAATACACACGCCCCTGGTTTGCGTGGTCATGTTCGCTGTTCTGCGAGTTTGTTATGCACTGTCTCGACCAAGGGGTAATATAAAAGAGAAAAACATAACGCCCGATGTTACAATCATCGGGCGTTTCGTTATATTCAAGCTTTCTCTGCAGTGTAAAATGCGGTGCCTATGAGCGATAAGTATTATGGATGATTTCACGCTTCCCCGTGAAGAAAAATGAACGGCAGAAACTCTTCGACCTTAAAAACAGGATAATTTTTCGTTTTTGAAGTTTTGCACCCTTTAGGGAAGGCTTGTTTGCAGGCGGCGGCATGTTTTATGCAAAAAAATTTTAAAAAAAATAAAAAACCTGTTGACAAGGACAAACGAAGGGTTTATAATCCTAACTAACGAATGTTAGTTAGTTAAACAAAATCGCAAAAAACCGTTGCAAAAGCCCTGCCGATGTGATAAAATGATAAAGCTGTCCGAAAACATTATGACTAAACGCCAAATCGGATGGGATCTAAAGAATTGATAATTGAAAACGGAAAGTTGAAAGTGAGCAATTAAACGGAAAACATTGTTGAAATTAAGAGCTTTGACTTTGCAGTTAGGATTGTCAATTTGTATGAGCATTTAACTGATATCAAGAAAGAATATGTTCTTTCAAAGCAATTACTTCGCAGCGGTACAAGTATCGGTGCAAATGTTGCTGAGGCTGAACAAGCACAAAGCAGACCGGATTTTGTTTCAAAGATGAATATTGCATTAAAAAAACCTCTGAAACAAAATATTGGATTAAACTTTTAAAAGCAACCGACTTTCTTTCTAAAAGAGAAAGCTCTTCGCTTTTAGCTGATTGCGTTGAATTGGAAAAATTGTTAGTAAGCATTATAAAATCATCAAAACAATAATTTTCAATTTTCCATTTTCAACTTTCAATTTAATATGCGGGCGTGGCGGAATTGGCAGACGCGCCAGACTTAGGATCTGGTGGTTTTACCGTGGGGGTTCAAGTCCCTTCGCCCGCACCATATAAAGACACCATTGAAATCTGAACCCTCAAGTTCAGACTCAATGGTGTTTTTATTATAAAACCCAGTATTTATGCGGCTTTTCGAGGTCGCATTTTCTTTTTGCAAGCTGGACTGAAAACAGAAAAACTCAAATTAGGCAATCCAAAGATTTAAAAACAAACCTTATTGAACCCATTTGTCCGACTGCACGTGTCTTATAAACCCGCGCCCTTCAAGGCATATTCCTCTTCCATCTGTTCGGGAGTCTTGTATTGCAGTTTCTTGTGCGGACGTTTCGTATTGTAGAAAATTATGTACTTGTCTACCGCACTTCGGAAGTCTGCCTCCGAACGGTATTTCGTTCGATACAACTCCTCACGCTTCATAGAAGCAAAGAACGATTCCATTACTGAATTGTCATACGGCACGTGCGCTCTTGAAAAGGAGTGCGTGATGTGCAGTGACCGCATATAGTCGTTCATCGTTTTTGAACGATAATTACCACCACGGTCGGTATGGAAAACCAAACTTGAATCCGGTTGGCGTGCTTTATAGGCAATCTGAAAAGTCGACTTCACAAGTTGCGTGCTGTTGGTCTTTCCAATTTTATAACCTACGACCATACGGGAGAACAGGTCGATAATCACGCAAATATAATAAGCGTTTTCGCCGTACTTGAAATAGGTAACATCACTAACCCACACTTCGTTCGGTTTGCACGTGTCAAACTCTTGGTTAAGGTGGTTTTTGTATTTGCGGCCTTCGTCCTCGTATAATTTCTTCGCCGACTGACGAATGCTGACTAAC